>JADYYK010000111.1 GCA_020853705.1 Deltaproteobacteria bacterium | reverse complement strand
GACGCCTCCGCTGAAACGCCTCCGCGACGCCTCCGCTGAAACGCCTCCGCGACGCCTCCGCTGAAACGCCTCCGCGACGCCTCCGCTGAAACGCCCCCGTGACGCCTCCGCTGAAACGCCTCCGCGACGCCTCCGCTGAAACGCCTCCGCGCCGCCTCCGCTGAAACGCCCCCGCGCCGCCTCAGCTGCCCCCCCCGCGCCGCCTCCGCTGAAACGCCCCCGCGCCGCCTCAGCTGCTCCCCCCGCGACGCCTCCGCTGAAACGCCCCCGCGCCGCCTCCGCTGAAACGCCCCCGCGCCGCCTCCGCTGAAACGCCCCCGCGCCGCCTCCGCTGAAACGCCCCCGCGCCGCCTCCGCCGAAACGCCCCCGCGACGCCTCCGCTGAAACGCCCCCGCGCCGCCTCCGCCGAAGCGCTACCGCTCCCGCGGCCCCAGCAGGAACCCGAGCGCGCCTGGCAGCCGCTGCGCCCAGTAGCCCTCGCTGTGCTGATGGCCGGGGGCCACCACATGCAGGAAGTCCTGCCCCATGAGGTAGCCCCGCGCCAGATAGGCCTGCGCCAGCGCGCGGGTGTCGGTCACACCGTCCATCGACGACCCGGCGTCGCCGCTGTCGACATACACCCGCAGCGGCCGCACACCCGCGCCTGCGGTCGGCGTCGTCATCACGCGGGCGATGATGACGCGTCCGTCCCACCAGGTGGACGGGGACATCGCGCCGACCAGACCGAAGGTGCCCGGCTGCGTCACGCCGGCATACGCCGACAGCAGCCCGCCCAGCGAGGAGCCCACCACGCCGGTGTCGGCAGGTCCGGGCAGCGTGCGCAGCATGGAATCGACGCGCGGCTTGAGCTCGGTGCGCAGCATCTGCAGGAACTTGTCGGCGCCGCCGCTGGGGTCATATGACGCGTCGAAGCTCGGGGTGTACTCGTAGATCCGCGCCGCACCAGCGTTCTCGGGTGCGATCACGATGGCCTCGCGGAAGCTCTCGCAGCGCACCACCGCGCCGGCAGCGCCGGCAGCGCCGCCACCGCCCGGGTTGCAGTCGCCGTCACTCATGCAGGCCTTGGCGCCCGCATCCTGGCACCGCCCGCCCGCCGCCGCCGCGTCCAGGGTCTCGTCGACCTGCCACTCGACGCCACCGAAGGCGCGCGCCGCATCGAACAGGTTCTGGCCGTCGTGCATGTACACCACCGGCAGCCGCACCGTGCTGTTCTCCAGGTACACCGGCGGCAGGTAGGCCCACACTACACGCGAGTTGCCCAGCACCGTCGACCCGAACGGCGACGCGAACTGCATGACCTGCCCACGCGCCGTCTTGAAGTGAGGGTACACGTCGACGGTCTGGCCTGGCGTCACGTGATAGTTCGCGCCCAGCGACCACACGTCGCCCAGCAGCGGCTTCCACTCCGTCGGCGCCGCCAGCGTCGTGGTCGAGTACGTCCACACGTCCGCGCCGCCCGCGCCGCCCGCCGTCGTCGGCGTACCCACCGTCCAGCCACCCGGCAGCCCCGCCCCACGCACGGTCACCACCTCGGCCCCCGCGGGATAGTGGATCCTCAGCACCGTCGCTGCCGGCCCCACCATCGCATCCCCGGCTCCGCCATCGCCCGCCACCCCGCCGTCACCACCAGCCACCCCGCCGTCACCACCACCACCACCGCCATCCCCATCATCACCACCACCCCCACCACATCCCGCGGCCAGGCCGCAGATCACCCCCACAGCCAGCCAGCTCGCCACCAAGCGCATGGCGCACTCCATAGCCCTCGGCGCGCGCGCCGTCCACCCCTGTTTCGGGCTTCCAGTCGCCCCCAGTCGTGGTAAACGTCGCGGCGATGCGCGCAGCACTGACCGTCCTGACCTCCTCGGCCCTGGCCGCCCTGCTCCTCGGCGTCGGCGCCTGCAGCAGCGACCCGGCCGCGGGCGACGACGACAGCGACGCCGGCCCCGTGCTCCGGGACGACGGCGGCGTCATCATCCCCCCCGACGCTGCCCCTGCCGCGCCGCTGCTGGCCGACGGCGTACGCATCCGGGACATCGCCCTGTTCCAGTCCGTCAAGCAGCCGCTGGTGACCGCCGGCCAGCCCGCCGCGACCCCCGCGGTGCCGGTGCTGCCCGGCCGCGGCGGTGCCATGCGGATCTATGTCGACGCCCTGCCCGCCCCGCGCACCGTCACCGCCGAGCTGACCCTCGGCGGCAAGAGCTTCACCTCGACCGGCACGCTGTCGGCTGCCTCGTCCGACGCCGTCGCAGCCTCCGTGCTGTCGATCCCCATCACCCCCGACGCCTTCAGCGCCGGCGCGCGCTGGTCGGTCCGCCTGACCGCGGCCGACGGCGTCGCGGTGCCGACCGGCACCGCCAGCGACGCCCGCTACCCGCGCGACGGCAGCGATCTCGACCTCGGGGTCGCCGCGCCGACCACGCTGCGCCTCGTGCTGGTGCCGCTGCGCTATGACACCGACGGCTCGGGCCGCCTGCCCGACACCAGCCCGACCCAGCTCGAGCGCTACCGCGCCCTGCTGACCGCGCTGTACCCGCTGTCCACCGTCGAACTCACCGTGCACGCCCCGCTGCCCTGGTCGACCAGCCTCAACCTCTCGGGCGACGTCCGCTTCGGCAGCGTCAATGATGCCCTCATCGAGCTGCGCGCCGCCGAGAGCGCGCCGCGCGCGACCTACTACTACGGCCTGGTCGCCCCCGCGGTGAACTTCGGCACCTACTGCGGCTCGGGCTGCGTCAGCGGCCAGAGCTACGTCATCACCACGCCGAGCAACTCCAGCACCCGCGTCGGCTCCGGCCTCGGCTTCACAGGCGAGCGCTCGGCCTGGACCATGGTGCACGAGGTCGGCCACATCCACGGCCGCTCACACGCACCCTGCGGCGTGTCCTCGTTCGACGCCAGCTACCCGTACCTGAACGGCGTCACCGGCGTGTGGGGCTTCGACTCGCGCAGCGGCACCTTCATCGCGCCCACCGCGACCGACTTCATGGGCTACTGCGACGAGGAGTGGATCTCCGACTACACCTACGCCGCCCTGTACCAGCGCATGCGCGCGCTCGAGGCCCTGACGCCGTAGCCGCAGCCGCAGCCGCAGCCAGGCGCGGTCACGCTACTTCGCCCGCGCCTCCGCGAAGTCCGCCTCCAGCGCCTCCACCAGCCCGAGCCCGATGCGCTCCGCACCCGCCGAGTTCGGGTGGTTCAGCCCCGTCGTCCAGTTGCCCTCCTTCAGCCACTTCCTGAGCGCACCCTTGCCGCCCATCCAGGTGAAGGTGTCCCAGAACGCACACCCGGCCTGGTGCGCCGCGCGCCGCTGCGCCTCGACCGCCCCCGGGATGCCCGGCTTGGTCGTCACCACGCCGCGTGCCCAGAAGCCCGAGTCGGTCGGCGCCATGACCAGACACGACGCCTGCGGCGCGGCCGCGCGCACCATCTGGAAGAACTCCAGGTTGACCTCCTGGTAGCGCGCCATCGACTTCGCGGTGGGCGCGAACCAGTCGACGCCGTTGCCGCCCAGGTGCACCACCACCAGGTCGACGTCCCGGTGCGCGTGCTGCTGGCGCAGCTGCTCGGGGTTCATGCCGCGCAGCGCCCGCGCCGAGTTCGACGCCAGCCCCAGGTTGTCGTAGGTCACGCCGGGCCCCGGGCGCTCCATCACCACGCCGAACACGCGCACCCGCCCGCGCGTCACCCGCACCTTCAGGGTGTGCGCCCCGTCGGGCACGTCGAAGGCGTGAAAGCCGCTGCTGACCTCGGGCCCCGCGGTGTCCACCGTGCCGTGCGGCTGCCCGTCCAGCGTCAGCTCCAGGGTGCCGCCGCCGGGCTGCACCAGGTACTGCAGCTCGTAGCGCGACACCTTGGTGCCCAGGGTGCCCTTGGCCATGGTCATGAAGGTGCTCTGCGCGCCCGAGGTGCCCTCGAACGCCGAGCCTCCGATGCCATAGCGCCCATCGGGGATGCGCTTGAAGGTCACGTTCTTGACCTTCCAGCCGCTGTGGGTGCGCTTGACGGTCATGTGGCGGAAGCTGGGTGACGGCAGCGCGAACGGCACCCAGCCGGCGCCGCCGTCCCCGTGCAGCTCCTGCAGCCGCTCGCGCGCGCGCCGCGTGATGGCGTCGTCCGAGGTGAACGAGTCGCCATAGTTGACCACGCGGAGCAGCGCGCCCGGCTTGCCGGCCTTGACCTTGGCCAGCGCCTGGCGGAAGCGCTTCATGGCACCCGCAGGATCCTCGATGCGGAGGAGCGGCGGCAGCTCCGCGCGCGCCACCCCCGCCGTCATCATCACGAGTGCCACCGCGAACGCGCGCATGCGGCGCACATTGTAGCGGGTACCATGTCGTGGTGTCCCTCATCGATCGCGCCCAGCTCGGCGACTTCTTCGCGGCCATCCACGCCGAGCGCGCCGCCGACGCCCCACGCCTGGCGCTGGCCGACTTCCTGACCGCCCGCGGCGACGCCCGCGGCGACAACATCCGCCTCGAGTGCGCGCTGGAGTACTTCGAGCTGGGCGACCCCGCGCGCGCGGCCCTGGTCGCGCGCGCCGCCGCGCTGCCCCGCTTCACCTACTACATCGAGACGCCACCCTGGAACACCGGCTACTCGCGCCGCCGCGGCTTCATCGACGAGGTCGAGTGGCGCCCCGCACACTTCGCCGCTCACGGCGCCGAGCTGGTGCGCGCCGCGCCGCTGTCCGCGGTGAGCATCCTCGACTGCCATCGCCAGGGCGCCGTCCTGGCCGCCTGCCCCGCGCTGGCCGAGCTGCCGCGCCTGCGCCTGCCCACGATGCCCCTCGACGACGTCTTCCTCATCCTGGCCTCGCCGCACCTCACCGCCCTGCCCAGCCTGGAGCTGTCCAGCCTGCAGCTCGACGCCGCCCTCGCCACCCGCCTGGTGCTCGCGCTGCGCCCGCTGCACGGCCTGCGTCACCTCGACCTGTCCTGGGGCCCCATCGACGCCGCCGCGCGCGCCATCCTGGGCGACTTCGCGCGCGCCGCCGGCGTCACCATCCCGAGGCTGCTGCCGCCCCCGCCCGCGCCTCCGCCCTCGAGCGGCCGCGCCGCCCTCGCGCTGCCCCGCTTCGGCCGCGCCAACCTCGGCGACCCCGCCCTGTCGCCCGCCGCGCTGACCGACCTGCTCGCGGGCGGCCCCTACCCCGCCGTACAGAGCATCGATCTCGGCGAGGTCCCCGACGACAGCGTGGCCGCCCTGCTCGCCATCCTGGTCGAGTCACCCGCGCTGCCCGCGCTGCGGACCATCGAGCGCTCCAGGACCTGGCGCTGCACCGGTCGCGAAGAGGTCGAGCGCTCGATCATCACCCGCCCCGACGGCCGCCCCATCGACGTCCTCGTCTGGCACTCGATCTGGCCCTGAGCCGGCCACCTCCAATCGGTGGTACCATCGGGCTGCGCACGCGGTTGCGTCTGGTGCGAGCCATGGGCCGACTCCGGAGCCTCCTGCTGGTGATCACCGCCGTCCTGGCCCTGTCGCTGGTCGCCGCCGGCTGCGAATGCCTCGACAAGACCGGCAACACCTACTCGTGCTCCTGCACCAAGCGCTGCCAGGGCGCCACGTCGACCTACACCACCTCGATCGGTTGCAGCACCAGCAACCCCAGCTCGCAGGCAGCCAGCAGCTGCATCCGTAGCTGCTCGCCCGAGGCCAGCTGCACCTCGTGCACCTGCAGCAAGGGGCCGGAATGCACCATCACCCACACGTGTCGCTGAGGCGCCTCGCCACCGCGACGCCGGCGCTGACGCTGGCGCTGGCCCCGGCGCTGGCCCCGGCGCTGACGCTGGCCCTCGCCATGGCCAGCCTCGGCCGCGCCGACGCCCAGACCATCTCGTCCGAGCTGCCCGCCCCACGCCCGGCCGCACAGCCCGATCCATGGCGCCACCGCAGCCCGATCATCGCGGCCGCGCCCTCGGGCGCGCGCCTGGTCGTCTACCACACCGCGACCCCGCTGCCGACCAACGCCGGCTCCATCGTGTCGGCGGTGCGCATCGACGCCGCCGGCAACGTGCTCGATCCGATCGCGCTGGAGCTCGGCCCCAGCGCGGTCTCGTACGGCACCCCCAATGACCCAGGCCCGACCTACGCCACCCGCATGCAGGCGGCCTGGACCGGCTCGGACTACCTGGTGGTCTGGCTCGCGGGTGGTCAGGTCCAGGGCCGCCTGGTCCCGCCCAGCGGCCCCGCGCCCCCGATGTTCGCCATCAGCACCACGCCGGTCGGCGCGCGCTGGCCCTCGCTGGCGTGCTCGCCGACCGAGTGTCTGGTCGCCTGGTGGACCTTCCAGAACACGGTCGGCCACCGGGTCTGGCTGGCGCGCGTCGCCGCCGGCGCCGTCGTCCAGACCGCCTTCCCGGTGACCAGCGCGGCCTCCGACCAGCACGAACCCGCCATCGCCTTCGACGGCACCGACTACCTGGTGGTGTGGCGCGACATCCGCCGCCCCGACGGCGGCGACGTCTATGCCACCCGGGTGACCACCAGCGGCACCGTGCGTGATGCCACCGGCTTTCCGGTCTCGACCGCGCCTGGCACCGAGTCGGAGGTCGCGCTGACCAGCGCCGGCAGCGAGATCCTGGCGGCCTGGCTCGACAGCCGCAGCGGCGCCAGCAACGAGCTGTGGAGCACCCGCATCAGCCCCGGCGCCAGCGTGGCCGCACCCGGCGGCGTGCGCCTGGCCACCACTGCGGGTGTTGATGGCCCGACCCTGGGCTGGAACGGCACCGACTACCTGGCGGCCTGGCGCGCCCCCTCCGGCGTGCACACCATCCGGGTCAACGCCGCCGGTGTGCCCGATCCGGCCGGCGCCAGCCTCCTCATCCCGACCGCGACCAGCCGCCCCGAGCTGGCCGGCGTGCCCGGGGCCCTGCTGCTGGTCTGGGTCGACAACGCGCGCATGCCGACCGAGACCACGCTGGAGCGCCGGCTCCCCGGCACCGGCGTCGCCGGTCCCGACCTGGTCATCGGTGGCGTGGCGTCGTCCGAGAGCGAACCCGGCCTGGCCACGGACGGCACCCGGTATCTCCTGACCTGGACCGACACCCGTCACGGCTGGAAGACGATCTATGGCACCCGCATGGACGACGCTGGCAACGCCCTGGACGGCAGCGGGCGCCTGCTCAGCCCCGAGACGCGCGACGCCGATCGCTATGGCGCCACCGTCAGCTGGGGCGATGGCATGTACCTGTGCGTCTGGCAGCGCCGCCCGCCGATGGGCGCCATGACCCTGGAGGCGACGCGCATCGCCGCCGACGGCACCGTGCTCGACCCCACCCCGATGCAGCTCAGCCCCGGCGTGTTCTTCGCCGACCGGCCGCGCCCGTCGATCGCGTGGAACGGCAGCAGCTGGCTGGTGGTGTGGACCGGCACGGGCGGCATCGAGGGCGCCCGTGTCAGCCCGCAGGGCCAGGTGCTGGATACGCCGCCGCTGGCGATCTCGCGCTCGACCAGCAACATCACGCGCGATCCAGTGGTGGCCTGGACCGGCACCCTGCACCTGGTGGTGTGGACCGACGGCAAGATGGGCTACAACCGCACCTTCGGCGCCCGCCTGGGACCGACCGGCGCCCACCTCGACGCCGCCGACATCTCCATCGGCAGCGGCAACTTCATGGGCGATCTCGACCCCGCGCTGGCCAGCGACGGTCGCAACCTGCTGCTGGTGTACGTCCTGCCGTCCTCGACACCCGACGCCGGCAGGATGTATGCGCGGCGCCTGGACCAGAACGCGATGGCCAGGGACGCCGCGCCGATCGACATCACCGGGCTGTTCAGCGAGGTGCTGCGCCCCTCCGTGGTGTGGGACGGCGACAACTGGTTCATGACCTGGATGGCGCGCGACGCTGGCGACCTGCGCGCGCTGCGCATGACCCCTGCGGGAGGCCTGATCTATCCCGCGGCGATGTTGCAGGCGGCGCCCGGCTTCGGCCGCCCGGTGCTGGCGTCCAGGGGTGGCGGCCACAGCGCGGCGTTCTGGCAGCGCCAGGTGTCGTTCCACTTCCAGAACCAGCGCGCCCACGAGGATCACGTCTACGGCGTCATGGCCAGCTGCGGCACCGGCCAGTGCATCGGGCCGCCGCCGCCCGATGGCGGCCTCGAGGTCGACGCCGCCGTCCCCGGCCCCGACGCCGGCACCCGACCGCCCGGTGGCGGCGGAGGTGGCGGCTGCGACGTCGGCACCGCCGCAGCGCCCCGGGGCGACGCACCCGCGGGCCCGCTGCTGCTGCTCGCGGTCCTGGCGCTGCTGGCCTGGGTGGCCCCGAAACGTTTCCGCTGAAACGTCCGCGCTGAAGTACAACCGGGCCATGGCCGAGCCCACCAATCGCCGCTTCCTGCTGCGCACCCGCCCCGAAGGCCGCGTCAAGCGCAGCGACTTCGAGCTGTCCGAGCAGCCGGTGCCCACGCCCGCCCCCGGCGAGGTCGTGCTGCGCACGCGCTACCTCAGCCTGGATCCGACCAACCGGATCTGGATGACCGACGTCGAGCAGTACATGCCGCCGGTGGCCATCGGCGAGGTCATGCGCGGCCTCGGCATCGGCGAGGTCGTGGCCTCGGCGTCGCCTGACCACAAGGTCGGCGATCTCTTCAGTGGCCTGGTGGGCTGGCAGGACTACATCGCCGTCGTGCCCAAGGCCCCGGGCTGGATCCAGCTGCCCAGCGGCCTGCCGGTGCCGCTGCCCGCCATGCTGGGCGCGCTCGGCATGACCGGCCTGACCGCCTACTTCGGCCTGATGGAGCTCGGCAAGCCCAGGGCAGGCGAGACCGTCGTGGTCTCGGCCGCCGCCGGCGCGGTCGGCAGCGTGGTCGGCCAGATCGCCAAGCTGCAGGGCTGCCACGTGGTCGGCATCGCGGGCGGCCCCGAAAAGTGCGCCTTCCTGCGCGAGCTCGGCTTCGACGCCGCCATCGACTACAAAGCCGAGGGCTGGAAGGCCGCCCTGGCCGCCGCGTGCCCGCGCGGCATCGACATCGACTTCGAGAACGTCGGCGGCGACATCATGAACACCGTGATGGCGCGCATGAACCTGCACGGCCGCGTCGTGCTGTGCGGCCTCATCTCGGGCTACAACTCGGACCAGCGCCCCACCGGCCCCTTCGACACCATCCTGATGAAGCGGCTGCGCGTCGAGGGCTTCATCATCCTCGACTACCTGCCGCGCGCCATGGAGGGGGTCATGCAGCTCTCGCAGTGGATGATGGCCGGCAAGCTGCGCCACCACGACACCATCGTCGACGGCCTCGAGCAGGCGCCCGAGGCGCTCAACATGCTGTTCGACGGCAAGAACACCGGCAAGCTGCTGATCAAGGTGTCGTAGCGGCGCGCTACTTCTTCGGGGCCGGGCGCAGCCGGCTGTGCTCGCTCTCGATGAGGTGCTCGACGTTGATGACCAGGCGTGCGGCGTGCTCGGGGTGGGCGTCGCAGTAGGCGTCGAAGCGCGCCTGCGTCAGCGGCAGCGCGGCCACGTTGGAGAACGGTGAGAACGGCTGCACCTTGACCGGCTTGCGCCCCAGCAGGGCGTCGGGGTGCACGACATGGCCGTTGCGCGCGCCGTCCAGGATCAGCCAGGCCACGTCCTCGCCGTCCAGGGTCAGCGGCGCCGCCTGCTGGCGCGGCAGCACGACCTCGGCCAGGCCGGCCAAGAGCTGCGCGATGGCCGCCGGGGGGATGCCCTGGAACAGCGGGCTCCCGGTCAGCACCGCCATGCGCTTGCGCCCGTCGGGCGACACGAACTCGATGTCCTCGGCCGGCTCGGGCTCATGGACCGGCTCGGGCGTCGGCGTCGCGGCCTTGGTGGTCACCGGGGTCGACAGCGCCGCCACCGCGCGCGCCGCCGCCACCTCGGGCACCGCCTCCAGGATGGGCGCCAGCGCCGGGGCGGCCGCGACCGCCGTGGCCACGGGCTCCGGCGCCAGCTGCCAGGCCAGGGTCGGCACCGGCACCGGCAGCGGCAACGGCAGATCGATCAGCGGCGGCTCGACCCGCAGCATCAGCACCGTGATGTTGTCGGCGCCGCCGCGCTCCTTGGCCAGCTCGATCAGCGCCGCGGGGCCGACCTCGTCGCCGCGCGCGCGCAGCACCGAGGCCAGCTCGCGCGCGTCGGGGAAGTAGTCGGCCAGACCGTCGGTGCACATCAGGATGCGATCGTCGGGCTGCAGCGGCACCGCGAAGGTGTCGACCCGGCACGCCGCGCGCGGCCCCAGCGCCGAGGTCAGGCGCCCCTTGGCCGGCGGCTCGCCGGGCGCGGTCGGCGGCGCCTGCGAGTGATCGACCGTCAGCTGCTGGATGTCGCCGCCCCGGATGAGGTACACGCGCGAGTCGCCGACGTGGCCGCACAGCGCGTGATCGCCCGCGATGACCACCACGTCGGCGGTGCAGCCCATGCCGCGCTTCTCGACCTCGGCCTGGCCGCGCTCGTGGATGATGGCGTTGGCCATGCGCATCGCGATCTCGATCACGCTCAGCGCCTCGCGCTGGTCGGTGTGCGAGTGCGTGGCCGCGAAGGCGTCGAACTCCGACGGCCAGACGTCGAGGCGACTGCCGATCTCCCACACCGCCATCTGGCTGGCCACATCACCGGCCGCGTGCCCACCCATGCCATCGGAGCAGATGAAGAAGCGCCCGCGCGGATCGGCGTAGCCCGAGTCTTCGTTGAGCTCGCGCACCCGCCCCACGTCCGTCAGGTGCCAGCCGCGAATGCGAACCGCCATACCTCATCCTACGCGATCGCGCGATCGTCGTCGCCGAGGTTGCGCCGGCCTCAGCGTGGCAGCGCGCGCGCGGCGGCGTCGGCCAGCATGCGCGACAGCTCCGGGAGGCCGAGCGGCTTCCAGTGCAGGCGCGCCGCCATGCGCTCCGCGAACGCCGCCAGCGTGGGCGGCAGCCCGCCCCCGGTCATGAAGCGCACCCGCGGCTCCAGGGCCGGGGCGTAGCGCGCGATCTGCTGGTACAGCTCGGCGCCGTTGCCCCCCGGCATCATCAGATCCGACAGCACCAGGTCGACGTCCGGATGCTCGGCCAGGACCGCCAGCGCCTCGCCGCCGCTGCGCGCGGTCAGCACCACATGGTCGTCGGCCAGCCAGCGCGCCATCGAGCGCAGCAGCGCCTCCTCGTCGTCGACCAGCAGCACCTCGAGCCGGCGCGTCACGCTGGCCGGCAGCTCGGGGCGCGGGCCGCGCGCGTGCGGCAGCGCCACCAGCAGGCGGGTCGTGGTGTCGGGCAACACCTCGACGGACAGCTGGCCCCCGAGCTGGGCCACGATGCGCTCGCACACCCACAGGCCGAGGCCGCTGGCCGCCCCCAGCGGGCGCTCCAGGTTGAACGGATCGAGCAGGCGGCGCACCCCGTCGGCGCTCAGGCGCTCGCCGTCGAACCCGATGCTGGCCTGGATGCGGTGGTCGTCGCCGACCTGGGTCTCGACCCGGACCGCGCCGCCGGCCACCCGCGCCGCGGAGCGACAGGCGAAGGTCACGAGGTGGGTGAACAGCTGCTCCAGGCGCGCGGGCTCGCCCGCCACCCAGGGCAGCTCGCTGCGTGCCCGCGAGATCCGGGTCCCGGCGCCGAATCGCGGCATGACCGCCTGCATGGCGCCGTCGATGGCCTGCTCGAGGTCGGCCCCGGCGCCAGCCCCGACGTCGCTCCAGCGCGTGGCCACCACGCGCAGGTCGGCGACCACGGCGGTCAGGCGCTGCACCCCGGTCACCACGTCGGCCAGCAGCTGCGGCGCATTGGCGTCCTTCATCTCCGACGTGGTGAGTGCGTCGAGATTGCCAATGATGTAACTCAGCGGATTGCTGAGTTCGTGCAGGACGCCGCCGAGGAGGGTGCTCAGCGCGCGCTGCAGCTCGGACGACGCCGCGTGCGGCAGCGGCCGGCTCCCCAGCAGCGCCACCAGCAGGTCGGCCATCGCCGCCAGCTCGGGTGGTGGCAGCCGAGGCGGCGTCTCGGCACCCTGCCACCTGAACAGCAGGCCATGGTCGACGCCGCCTTGTGCGGCGGCCGCCACCCAGCCAGGCCAGCGCCGCGACGTCAGCGTGCCGGGCGCGGCGAGCGTGGCCTCCCCGATGGTCACCTGCAGCGCCGGCGTGTTGCCACCCAGCACGATGGCGCCGACGCTGGCGCCCAGCGCCGAGGTGACCTCGGTCAGGGTCGACATCACGAGGTCGATGCGCTCCGAGTCGGCCAGCGCGACGCCCGCGAGGCGGCCCAGGCGGACACAGGTGCCATGGGCCAGCGCCTGCAAACGCGCCGCAGCTTCGGACTCCACCAGTTTCAAGATGACTCTCCTTGCTCGAGGAACATGGTTATCATCTCTACGATGTTTGCGGGGATGGGAGTATTCGGGGGTCGATGAAGCCCTGTATTTTGGTGGTCGACGATGATCCACAGTTCGTGGGCATGCTGCGGCACGGCCTGCACGGACCGTGGACCATGCAGATCGAGTCCACGATGCATGGCGCACTGGCATGGATCGAGTCTGGACAGTCGTTCTCGGCGGCGATCGTGGATGTGCACCTGCCCGACGGCTCGGGGCTGCGCATCGTCGAGGCCGTCCGCGCGCGCGCGGCGCTGCGTCCGGTCATCGTGATGACCGGCGATCACTCGGCCTTCCTGGTCAACCGGGTCTGGGCGCTGCGCTCCGAGTACCTGCTCAAGACCGACCTGCCCGAGGTGCTGGCGATGCTCCGGCAGCGCTTCCTCGACGTGGCCGCGACTCACCGCCAGGAGATCGTGGGCTATCTCGACAAGTACAGCGGCGGCAAGGGGCTGAGTCCGCGCGAGCTCGAGGTGCTGACCATGGCAGTGCTCGACTCCGACCGCGACGAGATCTGCGAGGTCCTCGACATCAGCATGGAGACGCTCAAGACCCATGTGAAGAACATCCTCCTCAAGTGCGGCCACGCCCGCTTCGACGACCTCGCGCGCAAGCTGCGCATCAAGGCGCGCTCCCGCATCTCGGCGGCGATGACTCGGCTGTGAGGTCAGTGATACCCGCGCGCGCGGCGCAGGGAAATCCCCCGACGTGGGGGAGACCAGAGTGCGTGGCGTGGTGTGATATCGTCGCCCCGTGCAGCCCTTCGGACCCCTCGGCATCGCCATCGCAGTGCTCGACATCTGATGGCCGGCAAGTCACCACTGGCCGGGCGGCCGGCGCCGCGCTCGCTGCTGGTCGATGTGCCGGCGCTGATCGCGGCCTACTACACCACGCGCCCCGACGTCGCGGTGCCGGCGCAGCGGGTGGCGTTCGGCACCTCGGGCCACCGCGGCTCGGCGCTGGCGGCGGCCTTCAACGAGGCGCACATCCTGGCCATCACCGAGGCGGTGTGCCGCTACCGCGCGCGCGAGGGCATCACGGGCCCGCTGTTCCTGGGCAAGGACACCCACGCGCTGTCGGAGCCGGCCCGCCTCAGCGCGCTCGAGGTGCTGGCCGCGCACGGGGTCGACGTCATGCTCGACGCCCAGGGCGGCTACACCCCGACGCCCGCGGTGTCCCACGCCATCCTGTGCCACAACCGCGGACGCGAGAGCGGCCTGGCCGACGGCCTCATCATCACGCCGTCGCACAACCCGCCCGAGGACGGCGGCATCAAGTACAACCCGCCCCACGGCGGCCCCGCCGACACCGGCGCCACCGGCTGGATCGAGCGCACCGCCAACGAGCTCCTGGCCGCCGAACTGGCCGGCGTGCGCCGGGTGCCGGTCGCGCGCGCGCTGGCGGCGGCGACCACGCATCGTCACGACTATGTGCGCGCCTACGTCGACGACCTCGGTGACGCCATCGACATGGACGCCGTGCGCGCGGGCGGCCTGCGCCTGGGCGCGGCGCCGCTGGGGGGCGCCAGCGTGGCCTATTTCGGGCCCATCGCGGCGCGCTATGGCCTCGACCTCACCGTGGTCGACGACACCGTGGACCCGACCTTCGCCTTCATGCGCGTGGATGGCGACGGGCGCATCCGGATGGACTGCTCGTCACCGTCGGCGATGGCCGGGCTGGTCGAGCTGGCCGGCAAGTATGACGTCTCGTTCGGCAACGACGCCGACAGCGATCGCCACGGCATCGTGGTGCCCTCGATGGGCCTCATGAACCCGAACCACTACCTGGCGGTGGCCATCGACTACCTGTACCGACACCGGCCCGGCTGGCGCGCCGAGGCCGCGGTGGGCAAGACCCTGGTGTCGAGCAGCCTGATCGATCGGGTCGCGGCGCGGCTGGGCCGGCGCCTCATCGAGGTCCCGGTCGGCTTCAAGTGGTTCGTGCCCGGCCTGCTCGACGGCAGCCTGGGCTTCGGCGGCGAGGAGAGCGCGGGCGCGTCGTTCCTGCGTCGCGGCGGCGGGGTGTGGACCACCGACAAGGACGGCCTGCTGCTGGACCTGCTGGCGGCCGAGATCCGCGCCGTCACCGGGCGCGACCTCGGCGAGCTGTACCGCACGCTGACCGCCGAGCTGGGCGAGCCGATCTACCAGCGCCTGGACGCCCCCGCCACGCCGGCGCAGAAGACCATCCTGAAGCAGCTGTCACCCGCACAGGTCAGCGCGACAACCCTGGCCGGCGACGCCATCACCGCCAAGCTGACCCGCGCCGCCGGCAACGACGAGGCCATCGGTGGCCTCAAGGTGACCACCGACAGCGGCTGGTTCGCCGCCCGCCCCTCGGGCACCGAGGACGTCTACAAGATCTACGCCGAGAGCTTCCGCGGCGCCGAGCATCTGGTGCGCATCCAGGACGAGGCCCGCGCCATCGTCAGCGCGGCGCTGGCCAGCCAGGGTGCGTGACGCCAGCGGTGGAACATTTGTGCGCCCCGCTCGTGTAACCATGGGTGAGCGTCTCGCTGCCCATGGTCGCGCGTGTCCCCACCAGCGCCGAGCTCGACGACCTCACCCTGGCGCGGGCCCGGCGTGGGGATCGCGATGCATTTCGGGAGCTTGTCGAGCGGCACGAGGTCCAGGTGTTTGCCCTGCTGGGGCGCATGTTGCTGGGCCGCCGGGCGCTGGTCGAGGACCTGGCGCAGGAGACCTTCCTGCGGGTCTTCACGGCGCTGCACCGCTTCGACCCCGCAGGGCCGGCGCGTGTGGGCACCTGGATCCTGACCATCGCGACCCGGCTGGCGCTCGACGAGCTCAAGCGTCGCGCCCCGGTGGCGACCCAGCTGCCGGGGGATCTGGCGGCTGACACCCGCACCGACGCCGACGCCGAGCGACGGGCGCTGGGAGGCGCCATCGCGCGCGCGGTCGAGGCGCTGACGCCCGAGCAGCGCGCCGCGTTCCTGCTGCGCGAGCACCACGGGCTGGAGTACGGAGAGATCGCCGAGGTGCTGTCGATCGACCTCGGCACCGTGAAGTCCCGCATCGCCCGCGCGCGCAGCGCGCTGCGCGCCGCGCTGGTCGAGGTGAAGCATGGCGGATGACACTGACGACACTGACCTCGACGCCAGCGCGCGAGAGCTGGTGATGGCGAACTGGCCGGGCGCGAGCCCGCCGGCGGGGTTCGCGGCGCGCGTGGCAGCGGTCGCGGCGGAGCGGCGGTCGCGGCGGAGGTGGCTGGCGCCCACCGCGGTGGCCTGTGTCGTGGCGGCGGCGGCCCTGGTCGTCGGCATCGTCGTGCAGCGCAGGCAGGCGGCGCGCGAGCGTGCCGCCCACCAGCTCGAGTTGCGCCGCATCAGCGATGCGGCGGCTGCCGACCTGCGCGGGCTGAAGCAGGAGGCGGACCGGATCAACAGGGAGATCGCATCGGTTCAGGGGCAGCTCCTGGATGCAGCCAGCGCCGCCGAGCGCGACCGGCTGCGCCTCCAGCTCCAGCTGCAGCAGGCGCAGCTGCGCGCCAACGCGGATCGCGCCCGGGCTGCAGCCGCCAGGCTGCGCGATGGAGCGACCAGGACCAAGCACGAACGAGACACCATCGACCTCGAGGTCGACCGGAACAACGCCATGGGAGGCGTCCAGGGCAAGTGAGGCACATGAACGCACGCAACGAGAACTCGGTCACCACCTCGCTCGGCGAGCTGCGCCAGCTGGAGCACGCCCGCCTCGCCGCCGAGCGCAGCGCGCGCGAGGAGCAGCGCGCCCGCGAGGCCGCCGTCGAGCAGCGCGCCCGCGAGGCCGCCGTCGAGCAGCGCGCCCGCGAGGCGGCCGCCGCACGCGAGGAGGAGCGCCATCGCGAGGCCACCCGGCTGGCCGCCGCCGAGGCCCGCCGCGCGGCCGCCGAAGCCGAGCTGCGCACCGCCGAGGTCCGTGCGCGCGCGGCCGCCGCTGCCGTCACGCCGACGTCTGCGGCGACGCCAGAGGCGGGACTCGCCCCTGGCCAGGTCCGCCCGCGCGTGCGCTGGCTCGGCCTCGCCATGACGTCCACGCTCGCCGTCGCCGCGCTCGTGGTGGCGGTGGGCCTTCACCAGCGCGCCAGCGCCGCCGAGCGCCGCGCCCGCGCTGCCCACGCCCAGCTGGCGGAGCTGCGCGCCGCCCTCGACGCTGCGGCGCCGGCCACCACACGGTCCGGGCCAGCCCTGGCTCCGGCGCTGCTGGCAGCTCCGGCGACCCCGCCTGCGCCGGCCGCGGCCGCGGCGCCCGGCGAGCCCGCACCCGGCAAGAAGCCGCCGAAGGCCACGCGGCCTCGACCGTCAGCGCCACCCGCGCTGGAGCTGGGCATCGACCCGGTGCACACCCTGGGTGACACCAAGGGTCAGTGACCCAGGCTTGCCCCGCCCCTCGCGACAGCCGACCATGCCCCGGTGAGCGAGCTCTCCCTGCAGCGCTTCACCAGCCGCCTCAGCGTCAGCCCGCCGCCGGCGCGGCGGCTGGGCCAGCGCCGCGCGGCGGTCGCCGCGGTGCTGCGCTTCGACCGTGACGCCGCCGAGCTGCTGCTGATGCGCCGCGCCGAGCGCGCCGGCGATCGCTGGTCGGGCCAGGTCTCGCTGCCCGGCGGTCGCGAGGAGGCCGCCGACGCCGACCTCGTCAGCACCGCCATCCGCGAGACCCGCGAGGAGCTCGGCATCGATCTCGCCACCGCGGCGCTGCTCGGCACCCTGCCCTCCTCGCACGCCATCGCGCGCGGCAAGCTGCTGCCGATGACCATCACCCCCTTCGTGTTCCACCTGGCCGCGCCGCAGCCCATCAGGCTCGGCCCCGAGGCCGAGGCCAGCTTCTGGCTCCCGCTCGACCCCGCCGCCCGCGGCGAGCTCGACGCCGACTACCAGTACCAGCTGGGCCCGTTCTCGCGCAGGTTCCCCAGCTTCCGCCACCAGGGCGAGGTGGTGTGGGGGTTGACCTACCAGATCCTGCAGTCGCTCCTCCGCCAGGTGCGCTGACCGGCCAGGCGCGGTCGACGTTTCAGCTGAAGGGGCGGTCGACGTTTCAGCTGAAGCGTCGACCGCGCTGGTTGCGCGGCAATGTCAGACCGCTGTGCTACCGGTTACCTGGTGATGGCCATGCAGCACCTCGAGCTCAGCTCTCCCCACAACTGGTGTGACCGCACTTGTGAGCGCTGCACGCTGGCGTCCGACTGCCCGTGCGCGCCGTGCCCCGGCCAGGACAGCGCAGACGCGTGGACCGACCTCACGAGACAGCTCCAGGTCGCGCTGCAGACGCTCATCACCACCGATCCGGGCGCCGCCGCCGAAACGCTTCAGCTGAAGCGTCGACCTAGCTGAGCCACCAGAACACGAAGTACAGGAGGTGTGACCACACCATCAGGATCGGCAACACCAGCACGACATAGCCCCACTGATCAGGACTACCCAGCTGCCCGTCCTCGCCGATTCGCGGCCGGCCCGGCAGCTCGTCCATCAGGCGGGCGTAGCTCGGGATCATCGGGTGGTACACGATCTGTTCGCCCTCGGCCTCGTCGACGAACCGGTCGACGTTGCGGGTGCGGATGGTGCGCCGGTAGAGTTCGCCGTCGGCGGCGCGGAACTCGAACGTCAGCTGGTTGGTGTAGATCGGCGTGCCAGCCTCGGTCCTCGACTGCTCGACCTGGCGGCGCTCGACCAGGCGCGCGCGCGCGACGGCTCCCCGTCCGAGCAGCGTCAGCACGCGGCCGCCCCAGAACAGCCCACCGACCGCCAGCCCGAGGCCGCCGAGCGGGATCAGTACCAGCCACACCAGCCCGCCCGCGAAGCGCCGATCCCGCAGCCCCTTGATGCGCGAGCGCTCCGGGTGCGCGTGCTGGACCTCGACCTCGACCGGGACGCCGCGCGCCAGCAGCCGGGTCGAGCCCCACGACACCGAGGTGCGTGGCCTGCCGTCGTGCGCGACATAGCGGTAGTGCACCTTCCACTCGCTGTCGTAGTGGGGACCGCCCTCGTCGACCTGCTTGGTGCCGGTGACCTCGCTGACCAGGACCTCGCCGGTGACCTGGTCGAGCTGTCCGTCCCAGCCGCGCACCATGACCTCGCTGTTCAGGACCACGGCCCACACCAGGATCATGCCGACCCCGAACACCGGCCATCCGATCAGGCTGAGCGGGTTGCCGAACGCGAAGCGGGCCCGCAGCCCGCGCGGCAGCCGGCGCGGCGCCTCTGCCAGCCTGGGCAGCGCGTCGGCCCGCCGATACGGCCCGGCCGCAGGCTCGGTGTCGGGGACGCGGCCCATGCCGGCACAGGATACCCGGCGGCCGCGCGCACGTCGCGCTATCCTGCTCGGCCATGAGCAAGAAGTACGAGGTCGAGAAGACCGACGCCGAGTGGCAGGCCGAGCTCGGCCCCACCCGCTACGCCGTGCTGCGCAAGCAGGGCACCGAGCGCGCCTTCACCGGCGACCTGTGGGACAACCACGAGGCCGGCCGCTACACCTGCGCCGGCTGCGGCGCCGAGCTGTTCCTGTCCGACAGCAAGTTCGACTCCGGCTGCGGCTGGCCCAGCTTCTCCAGCGCCCCCGAGGGCCGCATCGAAGAGCGCACCGACACCTCGCACGGCATGCGGCGCGTCGAGGTCGTGTGTTCACGCTGCGGCGGCCACCTCGGCCACGTCTTCGACGACGGCCCCAGGCCCACCGGCCTGCGCTACTGCATCAACTCCGCCAGCCTGAAGTTCAGCAAGAAATAGCCCGCGGGTCGCGGTAGGCTGCGCCGCATGAGTGAGCTCGCCCGCTATCGCCTGGAAGGCAAGATCGCCGTCGTCGAGATGGACGACGGCAAGGCCAACGCGCTGTCCGACGCCATGATCGAGCAGGTCACGGCCGCCCTGACCCGGGCCGAGACCGAGGCCAGCGCGATGGTGCTGGCCGGCCGCGAGGGTCGCTTCTGCGCCGGCTTCGACCTGCGCGTCATGATGAGCGGCCCCGACGCCGCCAAGGCGCTGCTGTCGCGCGGCTCGGAGCTCTTGATGCGCCTGTACGGCGCGCGCGTGCCGCTGGTCATCGCATGCACCGGCCACGCCCTCGCGGGTGGCGCCCTCACCGTGCTGACCGGCGACCTGCGCATCGCCGCCGCGGGCGACTTCCGCATCGGCCTCAACGAGGTCTCGATCGGCCTGCCCGTGCCGGTGCTGGCCATGGAGCTGGCGCGCGACCGCCTGCTGCCCACCGCGCTGACCCGGGCCACCCTGCTCGGTCACATCCACAGCCCGGCCGAGGCGCTCGCCGCGGGCTATGTCGACGAGGTCGTCGCCCCCGGCGAGGTCGTGACGCGCGCGCTGGCCGAGGCGACCCGGCTGTCGGCCATCGGCAGCATGGCGTTCCGCGCCACCAAGGACCGCCTGCGCAACCGCACCATCGCGCACATTCGCGACACCCTCGACGACGACATGCGCACCCTGATGTCGCCGGCGAGCTGACCGGACCGGATAGCGCTCTTCGAAGCTTCGCTTCGAGGAGCGCTAGTTGTCCTTCGCGCCCTCCTTGATCCAGGCCAGGATGAGCTGGTAGTCGCGGTCGCTCGCGCTGGCGAAGGTCACGTTGGGGTGGCGGTCGGCGGGCTGCTCGAAGCTGGGCATGGTCAGGAGCTTGCTCATTTCGGGCATCGCCTTGTTGACGCGCGTGATGTTGTAGTTGGGCGACAGCTCCTGGGTCAGCTCGCGCAGCACCAGCGTGGTCGACCCGTTCAGGGTCAGGCCCCCGAGGTCGCGCCCGATGCCGTTGCCGGAGTGGCAGGTCTCGCAGCCGCGCCGCGTGAAGATGGGGAACACCTGGGTGGAGAACGACACGTTGGTCGGCGGCTGCGCCGCGCCCGCGGTGACCACGAGGTCGACCAGGCTGACGGTGCCCGCGGCCACCGGCGCCTGCGGGCCGCTGAAGGTGAAGCCGCTGGCCGTGGTCGCGTTGACGGTCACCAGCCCGGGCATCACGTCATAGAAGACGACGTAGCCCGACGCCGTGGTCGAGGTCGCGGTCGGCGCGGCGGCGCGCGCGGCGTCCAGGAACAGCGGGGTGTGCGGCGGCGCCTGCCCGCCCAGCTGGAACGCCGTCGCGGCGATGCCGGCGCGCGCGCTGCCGGTCATGTCGAGGGTGCGCGCGATCAGGATCCCGCGCCCCGCCATCGGGGTCACCGCGAACGCGGTCTGGTACGCCGTCAGCGTGGTCTCGCCGAGCGCGCGTGACACCACGCCGGTGACGTCGGCTGCGTCGACGGTCGACGCCATGTTGTAGGTCGAGCGATGCGTGGGCGCCGCGCCGGCCAGGACGTGGAACACGCTGAAGGGCGCGATGCCGGTGATCTGGTAGCTCGCGCCGGTGACCGAGACCGTCGGCGCCGGCGCAAGGCCGCTGGTGTTGACGGTGGCCTGCCCGGGCACCGCCTGGCCGGACACGAAGTCGGTCACCATGCCCGACAGCTTGAAGGTGGTGCCCAGCGCGACGCCGCCATCGACCGTGCTGCCACCACCGTCATCGCCGCTGCTGCTGCCATCGGCGCCGCCATCTCCGACCCCCATGCCGGTGGGGTCGTCGTCGCCGCAGCCAGCCAGCACTGCACAGAGCACCAGGGTCCATGGGAGTGATCGCCTCATGGGGGGCCACCTCAGCAACCAGCGGGCCAGCCCGCGACGACGTCTTTTCAGTCCACTGCGACCACCGCGCTGGGACTTCCGCCGCCCGGTCGGGGCGGTCACTCCCGGCGAGATGTAGGCCGAAAACAAGCATGAATCGCGCGCCGAGCTGGGTCGTATATCAACCCGACGGATCTGGAATCGAGGCGCTCGCCCTGACGTTGTGGCGGCATGCGCGCTGCGTCCATCCTGGCCCTCATCAGCTGGTCCGCCGCGGCCTGCTCGCGCATCGAGCGTGACGACCCCGACCCCGCCGCGCGCGCCGCCGCCGCGCCCGCAGTCGTGCCCGCGTCGCGGTCCCTGACGCTCGACCTCATGCCGCCCGACGTCGGTCCGCTGCCCAGCCTGGCCGCGCTCCAGCGCTGGGCCGAGGCGCGCGGCGGCAACGACGCCCCGCGCATCTTCGACCCCCGCCCGTCCTGGGTCACCGGCCCGGCCCGGCTGGCGCGCCCGCGCGGCCCGTTCCGCTCGGCGCGCGTGGTGGGCCTCGACAACCAGGGTGACTTCATCGACTGCGCGCTGGTGCTCGAGACCGACGCCGGCTTCTTCCTGTTCGACGGCCCGGTCTGCGAGAACAGCATGAACGACGACCCCTACGCCTTCCGCGTCGAGCAGCTCGAGGTGCGCGCCCTGCGCGGCGGCCAGCCGGTGCTGGTGTTCCGCTCCACCGCGTCCGAGCTCTACCCCTGGACCAGCGAGCACACCTGGCTGCGCGTGTGCATCGCGCACAGCGCGCCGACCGGCCAGCCCGCCTGCGCGAGCATCCTCGCCGCGCGCCACTTCGCGGACGACTCCGTCCCCGGCGGCGACCTGCGCTGGGACTTCGCGCCGCGCCTTTTGCCCGACGGCAGCGTCGAGGTGCCGCCGCACCCGCCGATCATCGACTGGCCCCTCTCGATGCTCGACGAGCCGCCCGCAGCGGGCCGCCATGCGCTGGTGCCAGTGCCCCCCGGGTGACGCCGGCCAGCTCAGGGCAGCTGCAGGGTCAGCTCGTGCTCGATGAGCGCCGACAGCCGCACGATCTCGTAGTTCGCGGTGAACCCAGCCTCGATGTCGGCACCGCCAGGGCCGGGCACCGAGCAGACGAACTCCGCCGTCTCGGCCTCGTCGCCCTTCTGGTGCAGCGTGTAGCCGACCTGGAACGACACCGCGCCAGGGTGCGACGGGTCGAGCGACGTCGTGGTCTTGCCGCTTTCGAACACCGAGTGCTCGATGATCAGTCCGTCGTAGTCATACTTGGCCGACGAGAAGCTGACGAACTTCCCGTTGACCGGCGCGCCAGCGGCGTCGCGCACCCGGCACCACACCGTGAACTGGGCGGTGGCGCTCTTCTCCTCCGCCTCCTCGATGCATGAACCCAGCGCCAGCCCCGCGGCGGCCAGCGCGACGATGACGACGAGACCAGTGGCTCTGCGCATGACCGCTGCCGCTGCATCGGACATACCCGGTCATCCCCGCGATTGCGCTCGGAGCGCTGCGCAGGAGGTGCAGGCCCCGCACCGTGCCGCGCATGCGCTGCGCAGCGCCGCCCCCCACACCACCCCATCCACGCGTCGCGTCACGCCCGCCCGTGGCGCAGCGGTTGCAGCATCCGCGTCGGGGGAGTTGCGAGGTGTGCCATGGGCGAACGACATCTCATCATCATCGGCGGCGGACTCGCAGGCCTGTCCGCGGGCTGCTACGCCCGACGCAGCGGCCTGCGCACCACCATCGTCGAGCACAACGCCGGCCTCGGCGGCGTGTGCACCGCATGGCAGCGCGGCCCCTACCTGGTCGATGGTTGCATCCACTGGCTGACCGGCGGCCCCTTCCAGCACCTGTACGAGGAGCTCGGCATCCTGCCCGCGGTCCCGCTGCGCACGCTGGAGACCTGGAACACCTACCGCGACGCCCGTGACGGCCTCGAGGTCCCGTTCACGCGCAACCTCGACGCCCTCATCGCGCGACTCGGGGAGGTCGGCCCGCAGGACCGTGCCGAGCTGGGCCGGCTGCGCCACGGCGCCGCCGCCTTCGCCAGCATGAAGCCGCCGTTCGATCCGCCCGAGCTGACCAGCGCGATCGACCGGCTGCGGGCGCTGTGGGACATGCGCGGCGCGGTCACCTCGCTGCTGCACTTCCGCAAGCCCATCGGCACCTGGGCCCGCGAGCACCTGGAGAGCCCGCGCCTGCGCCGCATCTTCACGCGCATGCTGCCCGAGACGGCGCCGGCGTCGTTCCTCCTCATGGTGATGGCCTACCTCGAGCACGGCTATCTGTCGCGCCCGGTCGGCGGCACCGCCGCGTTCCGTGACGCCCTCGAGAAGAGCTACCGGGGCCTCGGCGGCGAGGCCCTGCTGAGCAGCACGGTCGACGAGATCCTGGTCGACGACGGCCGCGCCACCGGCGTGCGCCTGTCCGATGGCACCATGCTGGCTGGCGATCTCGTGCTGTCGACCTCCAGCGCGCCCGAGACCGTGCTGCACCTGCTCGGCGGCCGCTATGACGCCGCGCCGACGCGCGAGCGCATGGCGCGCTGGAAGCTGTTCGACCCCATCGTGCTGGTCAGCTTCGGCGTCGCCGAGCCGTACGGCAGCGCTCCCAGTCTGCTGACCATCGACAACATCAAGTCGCTGTCGGTCGGCGGGCGCAGCACCGAGACGGTCGGCGTGCGCGTGTGCAACGACGACCCCTGCTTCGCGCCGACCGGCCACAGCGTGGTGCAGGCCCTGCTGCCCACCGACTATCAATGGTGGGCCACCCTGGGCAGCCGCTACCCGGCCGAGAAGGACGCCCTGGCCGCGGCGACCGTCGCCACCCTGGAGCCGCACTTCCCCGGTCTGGGCGCCGCGGTGCGCATGACCGACCTCGTCACCCCGCTGACCTACTGGAGCATGACCCGGGCCTGGCGCGGCGCCTTCGAGGGCTGGATGCCCAGCAGCGACTCGATGATGAACCACGTCAAGAAGACGCTCGCCGGCCTGGGCGGCTTCTACATGGCCGGTCAGTGGGTCGAACCGGGCGGTGGCGTGCCGACCTCGATCCTCAGCGGTCGCCAGGTGGTTCAGCTCATGTGCGACGACCTCGGCCAGCCCTTCGTCGCAACCGCCAAGGCGTGACCTACCCGTCCAGCCGCCGCGGCCGCTGCCGCTTCGACACCGACCTGATCACCACGGCGCCCTTGCCCCGCGGCATCGGTCGCTTCGCCAGCTCCAGCGCCTGCGCCAGCAGTGCGCGCACCGGGGGCCTGTCCAGCACCCGCGCCCCCTCCAGCAGCTTGATGTGGCGCACCCGGGTGCCGCTCCCCTCGAGCAGCCCGTCGGGATCGTGCAGCGCCGGCCCCGCCATCAGGAACAGGCTCGCATGACGCGGATACACCGCGATCGACAGCACGATGTCCCCCGGCGCCTCGCTACACGCGAACGCGATCGCCAGCGCATTGTAGTTGTCATAGACCAGCACGCTGGCGCCGGGCAGCCGCTTGCGCAACTTGGCCACCGCGTCGCGCGCGACCTTGGCCACGGCGGGCTCGAAGCGCGCGATGAAGGCCTCCAGCTGCCTGGCCGGAGTCGCCGGCTTGCGCGCCGGCCCCGCCGCCTTGGCCCTGGCCTTGGCCATCAGCGCACCGCCGCCACGCAGGGCTGCCCGGCCGCCGCGACCACCGCGCCATAGGGCTCCATCCCCGGTGAGAAATGCGCAAACACGCCGCACATCTCGTCGCTGGCGCCGGCGCCATAGCGCACCACGGCGTCGGTCGGGTTCACGAAGCGACACACGAAGCGCAGCCGGGTGCCGGCCTCCAGCGCCAGCGGCGGGTCGAAGCCGACCACCGGGGCGTCGTCCCACGCGGTCGTCGAGTACACCGTCTGGCCATCGTGCGCGCCGCCGACCACCACGGCCTCCACGGCGACGCCGCGCTGGTGCATGTGCGACGCCAGCGAGTGCAGCGCGATGGCGTGCTGAGGCAGCGGACAGGTGGTCTCCACGGTGGCCTCGCCGCGCGCCGGGATCTCGATGGCGTTGTTCATCAGCGCCAGCATCGCGATCGGGATCGGCGTGGTCCCGGCCGGCGCTGGCGTGAAGCGGGTCTCGATCTCGCCGCTGATGGCCGTGCTGCCCAGGTTGACGAAGTGGTACGACACGTTGAGGCGCTGGTGCGCGGCCAGCGCCAGGGCGTAGCCGGGCGGGAACCTCACCGACCCGGTGCTGACCCCGACCGGCAGCGCCATCACCGGATAGAAGTGCGTGCTGGCGTCGGGCGGCGCGTCCAGCCGTGAGTGGTGCAGCCCGGCCGGCGCGGTCCAGTCGATGCGCTGCACCCACATCGGCGAGGCGTTCGCCAGCACGCCCTGCACGTCACGCTGCGCCTCGGCCCCGGGCGCCACCGGCGTGATCGCGAAGCGCGCCAGCAGCGGGGCGCCCGGGTCAGCGCCGCCGTCCTGCCCGCAAGCGGCCAGCCCCGCCAGCACGACCGAGGCCGCCAGCACCCGACCGCGCACCGTCACGCCGCGCCCTGGCTGGGCCGGATGTGCACCTCGCCGGCGCCGGTCTGCTGGCGCCAGGCGTTGAACTTCATGAAGATCTTCACGAAGGTCTGCTGCGACTGCGGGTCCAGGTTCTCGTTGTAGTGCGGCGCGTGCATCATCACGTAGCGCCCGAAGTAGGTCAGCTGCTTCAAGATCAGCACGAACTGCGACGGCAGCCGCAGATCATGCCGGGCCGACATCGCGATGACCTTGGGGAAGAACTCCTCCAGCATCTCGGGCTTGTCGACGGTCAGCGCGCGCAGCGGCAGGAAGACCTCGGTGACGTCCTTGACGTAGCCGGCCCAGTCGACCGCCTCGCCGACCGCGCCCATGGCCTTGATGGCGCACGCCATCTGCTCGCCGTCGCCCGACACCATGGCGCCGATCCAGTTGGCCAGCGCGGCGCGGTGATCGTCCGAGAAGCGCCCGAAGATGCCGAAGTCGAGGTACCCCAGGCGCCCGTCGTCGAGCACCATGATGTTGCCGGCGTGGATGTCGCCGTGGAAGAAGCCGCCCAGGAAGACGCTGCTCCAGAACACCTCGCTGGTCGAGCGCAGCATCTGCACGGTGTCAGAGACGCGGGCGTCGACCCCGGCCTTGTCGTCGATGCGCACGCCGAAGAAGCGCTCCATGGTCAGGACGCGCGGCGTGGTCAGCTCGCGGTGCACGCGCGGCGCGCACGCCAGCGGGTGCAGCTCCTCGCGCGCCAGCAGCGCGTTGAAGCTCTCGATGTTGTCGGCCTCCTTGAGGAAGTCGAGCTCCTCGCGGATGGTGCGCCGGAAGTCCTCGACGATGCCGCGCAGGTTGGCGCGGCGCAGCACCTTGCTCAGCAGCGTCGCGGTGCGCGCCCACAGGCCCATCAGCGCCAGATCCTGCTCGATGCGCCCGCGGATGCCGGGGCGCTGCACCTTGACCACGATGGGCGTGCCGTCCTGCAGCTTGCCGGCATGCACCTGGGCGATCGACGCCGACGCCAGCGCGGTGTCCGACAGCTCGCTGAAGGCGCTGGTGGCGCGCTCGCCCAGCTCCTCGGCCAGGATGCGCTTGACGCGCGCCAGCGGGATGGGGCGCACGTTGTCGAGGCAGCGCGCGAACTCCTCGGTGGTCGCCTTGGAGAACGCCGTCGGGCTGGACGCAATCATCTGCCCGAACTTGATGTACGCGGGGCCGAGATCCTCGAACGCCAGGCGCACCGCGCGCGCCGTGGTGTAGTCCTTGCCGACCAGGCGCAGCTTGCGCCCGAGGACCGGCACCAGGCGACGCGCGAAGACCCAGGTCAGCACCACCATGCGCCGCGTGACCGGCACCAGCAGCACCAGCCCCACCACGCCCGCGACGATTCCAAGCACCCACAGCATCAGCACCCGCCAGGATAGCAGCTGTGGACGTCAGCGGGCGTTGGCCGACACCGGGCGGGTGCCGGGCGCGGGATCCAGCGGCTGGCCGGTGTCGTGGAAGCTCTCGGGGACGGTCTGGTTGAAGCGGCTCTGGCCGCCGCCGCCGGCCGGGCTGCGCTGGATCTGGAAGTGCAAGTGCGCGCCGCAGGCCCAGCCGGTCTCGCCGCTCAGGCCCACGATGTCGCCGCGCCGCACCGGCTGACCGACGCGCATGCTGGTGCTGTCGAGGTGCAGATAGACCGACTCCAGTCCGTCGCCGCGATCGACCACGACATGGTTGGCGTCGGCCGAGAAGGCGCTGTCACAGCCGCCGGTGCGGCTGTCGCCGCGGGCCAGCCGCACCGTGCCGTCGTGCGCGGCGCGCACCGGCGTCCCGATGGCCATGCCGAAGTCCCACGCCCACGACGACAGCCCGACATGGCTGCCGGTGTTGTGGCCCTGCGTCACCGTGAAGGCGACCCCGCCGGTCCAGGGCAGCAGGAAGTCGTGGCCGGTGGGCGCCGCGGCGTCGGGCGTGGTGGCGTCGCGCGCGGCATCGCTCACCGCGCCGTCGCCGCCGGAGCCGGCGTCGGCGGGCAGGACGTCATCTGCGTCGTCGCCACCGCAGCTGGCGAGAGCAAGGGCGACGAGGAGCGCGGCACAGCGCGCTCCTCGCCTGATCATCCAGTCCATTGCGGAAGTGTACTCCGCCGCAGACGGCGGTGGCGGTGGCGGTGGCGCGCGCCGGTCACTTCACCAGCGACAGCGCCCAGCGCTCGACCACCGCGGAGTCGACGTCACTGCCCGAGCCCATCACCGCGGGGGTGCTGGCGCTGACGCCGATCTCGGCTGGACAGCTCGGCGCCTTGGCCGAGATCTTCTTCTCGCCCAGCACCTGGCCGGTGCGGGGATCGTAGGCCTTGGCGTTCAGGTTGTGGCCCGAGCGCTCGACGGTGTAGCCGCCCTGGTACTTGCAGGCGGAGAACTTCTGGACGTCCGCCGGCGTGGTGACCACGACCACGCCGAGCTCGCCGACCTTGCCCTTGCCGAAGGTGAAGCCCGGGTTGCGCTCGTCGCCCGACAGGTAGACGCCGTTCCTGGCCGGTTTGCTGCCTGGTGTGACGAACCACAGCGGGCCCTTCTCGACGTCCCGCGCCGCGGTCGCCAGCATGATCTGGCCGGTCAGCTCGCCCTCGAAGTCGCCGGCTTCGTGATGGAACTTGAAGGCGTACTTGGGCAGCGGCAGGTTGCCCCACTCGAGGGTCTCGATGGCGGTCTCGAAGACCGCCGGGTCCAGGGCCAGCTCGACGGCGTGCTTGCTGAAGCCGCCGCTGTAGTCGAACTTCACCGCGCCGCCGTCCACCGCGCGCGCCGGCGAGGTGCGCTGCTCGACCGCGGTCTTGCCCGGGATATCCTTGCCGTCCAGCGTGATGGTCCCTCCCAGCGCCGGCACCGAGAGCTGAAAGCGCAGCTTGCCGTCGGCGAGCTGGCCCGCGCCGACGGCAAACCGGTCCACCCACAGCTTGAGGCCGGGCGACGCCGCCTGGCCCTCGGGCGCGACGATGGTGTACAGGCTGCTCAGCCAGAGCCAGGTCTGCTTGCTCGGCAGCACCGGCACCTGCAGCGTGTAGCCGGCGCCCTTGCGGGGCTGGCCCTCGATCTCGAACACCGGCATCGGCGCCTCGGCCCCGTTGCCCTCGATCTGCACGCTCAGCTTGGCCTTGTCCGACATGCACCACGACGAGCCGTATTCGCCGCGGACGCCCTTGATGACATACCTGGTGCCGGGCGACCGCTCCGACACGTTCTGCCCGGGGCAGGCGACCGTGACGGTCAGGAAGACCCCGTTCTCGAGCTCGCCCTGGCCGATGCTGGCCTGCACGCCGGCTGGCACCTTGCCGGTGCCACCTCCGGCCCCGCCCCCCGCGGGGTCCTTGCCAGCACTCTTCGACTTGCCACAACCAGCACTGACCAGCAGCCCGAGCACCAGCACGTGTCGACGCGTCATCGCACCCCCTGGCGCCAGCCTATCGTCAGCGCAGCTTGGCGGCCAGCACGTCGTGCTTCTCGATGTTGGGCGGCGCCGCCAGGAGCTCGCCCGCCTTGGCCATCAGGGCCGCGGCGATGCGGCCGGTGAGGTGGGCGTTGCGGCCGGCCTCGTCGTTGAACACGTCGAAGATGGCGAACGTGCCGGGGCCGAACTTGACCGCGAACCAGGCCACCGTGGTCGGCTCCTCGACCGCCAGGGGCAGCGCACTCTTCAGGAAGGCCTCCAGCTCCTGCTCCTTGCCGGGACGGGCCTCGACGCGCAGATACAGACCAAGTCGCACCATCTGACACCTCCTTCACGCGAGCTTGCGTGTGGCGGAACCATAGCCAGATGGATGCACTCTCGCCATTGGCAGACTTGACAATATTGGTATCATTCTCGCCATGGACGTCGCGGTGCTGGTGCTCGACCAGGTCTTCGATCTCGGGCTGTCGGCGGTGCTCGACACCCTGACCACGGCCGGCGAGCTGGCGCAGCTGGGCGGCGGCCGGGCCCAGCCGCGGCCGCGCATGGTCGGGCTGCGACGCCACGTCGCGACCCAGCATGGCCTGACGGTGCCGGTGACGCCGGCGCAGGGCGGCGCGCGGCCCGACGTGGTGGTGGTGCCCGCGCTGGGCTGCAAGGTGCCCGACACGCTGCGCGCCGCGCTGGGACGCAAGGACGTCCACGAGGCCGGCGAGCTGCTGCGCGACTGGTCGCGCCAGGGCACCCTGCTCGCCGCCGCCTGCACCGGCACCTTCGTGCTGGCCGCCAGCGGCCTGCTCGACGACGGCCCGGCGACCACGACCTGGTGGCTGGTGCCGCTGTTTCGCCAGCTCTACCCGCGCGTCGACCTCGACGAGTCGCGCATGATCGTCGAGGCCCGCGGCCGTGTCACCGCGGGCGCCGCGCTGGCCCACCTCGATCTGGCGCTGTGGCTGGTGCGCCGCAAGAGCCCGTCCCTGGCCGCGCAGACCGCGCGCTACCTGATGGTCGACGCGCGCCCGTCGCAGGCCGCCTTCGCCATCCCCGATCAGCTGGCCCACGACGACCCCATGGTCGAGCGCTTCGAGCGCTGGGCCCGCGGCCACCTGGCCGACTTCTCGCTGGCCGCCGCCGCGCGCGCCGCCGGCACCAGCGAGCGCACCCTGGCGCGTCGCCTGCACGACGTGCTCGGCAAGTCCCCGCTCGGCTTCGTGCAGGAGCTGCGCGTCGAGCGCGCCGTCCACCTCTTGCAGTCGAGCTCCGCCGACGTCGACAGCATCGCCGCCGAGGTCGGCTACCAGAGCGGCGTCACCCTGCGCACCCTGCTGCGCCGCAAGCTCGGCCGCGGCGTCCGCGAGCTACGCCGCGCGCGGGCGCGCTAGCGTCGACGCCGACGCCCGCTACTTCGGCCCGCCGCGATGCTACGATTGCCGCGCGACGACGAGGGATGGCATGGCTGGCTCTGCAGACGTGACGCCGTGAGCGCCCCGCGCCGCCTCGACGCGCTGCTGGCCGAGGCCGTCGCGTTCCGGGGCGACCAGCTGGTGGCGCCCGACGCCTGCGTGCGCGTGGTCGCGGGCGCCGGCGACGGGCTGCCCGGGCTGGTGGTCGACCGCTTCGGCGGCCTGCTGGTGGCCTCGGACTACGACCCCGCCGGGCCGGGCGCCGCCGTGCTCCCCGTGCTCGAGGCCGCCTTCCCGGACTGCGCCGTCCTGGTCCGCGCGCGCCGCACCGCTGGCGCTGGCGCTGCTGGCGCTGGCGCTGCTGGCGCCGCCAGCGCTGGCCCCACGCTGCACTGGGGCCGCCGCCCCATGCCGGAGTCACTTGTCGCCAGCGAGGATGGCTTGCGCTTCGAGATTCGCAGCGACCCGCGGCACGACTTCGGCCTCTTCCTCGATGGCCGCGCCGCGCGCGCCCGCGTCCGCGCCGTGGCCGCCGACGCCCTGGTCCTCAACCTGTTCGCCTACACCTGCGGCTTCGGCGTGGCCGCCCGCGCCGCCGGCGCCCGCGACGTCGTCAACGTCGACCCCGACAAGGGCTACCTGACCTGGGGCCGCCGCAACGCCGCGCTGAACGGCGTCGACTTCCGCGTGGTGCCCGACACCGCGCAGGTCTTCCTGCGCCGCTGGCGCCGCCGCCACCAGCGCGCCGCCGCCGAGCACTTCGACCTGGTGGTCATCGATCCACCCGCGTTCGGCGTCGGCCGCGGTGACGACCGCGTCCTGCGCAAGCTGTGGCCCGAGCTGCTCGAGTTCGTCGCCCTGGCCGCCCCCGCGCACGCCGTCATCATGTGCAACGACAAGGCCTACTTCGGCCACGCCGCCTTCGAGGCCACGGTGGCCGACGCCCTGGGCGCCTACCAGGTCACGGCCATCCCCCACGGCCCCGAGATCCTCGGCCGCGACCCGTCCCGCACCGATCCCTGGTACGCCCCGCCCCGCGTGGTCCACGCAACCCGCAGGTGAAGCCCCGGCGAAGTCGTGCTACGGCTGCCACCGTCATGGCCATCAACTGGTATCCCGGTCACATGGTCACCGCCCGCAAGGAGGCCGCCGAGGCCCTGCGGTCGATCGACGTGGTCATCGAGGTGCTCGACGCCCGGGTGCCGCGCTCGAGCTGCAACCCCGAGTTCGAGGCCCTGCGCCGCCACAACCAGCGCCCCGCGCTGAAGCTGCTCAACAAGGCCGACGTCGCCGATCCCGCGCGCACCCAGGCCTGGCTGGCGCACTACAACGCGCAGCCCGGCGTGCGCGCCATCGCGCTGTCGGCGAAGAAGCGCGCTGACGTGGCCCGCATCCCCGCCGAGGCCCTGACCCTGGCCCCCACCCGCACCACGCGCATCAAGCCGCTGCGCATGATGATCCTCGGCATCCCCAACGTCGGCAAGTCGACCCTGATGAACAGCCTGCTGGGCCGCCGCCTGGCCGACGTCGGCGACGAACCCGCCATCACCAAGCACGTGACCCGCTACGAGCTCGGGCCCACGATGTCGCTGGTCGACACCCCCGGCATGATGTGGAAGGGCGTGGCCCAGGACATCGCCCTCAAGCTGGCCGCCACCCACAGCATCGGGCGCAACGCCTATGACGACGCCAGCGTCGCGTTCGAGCTCGGGCGCCTCCTGCTCGCCGACTACCCGGGGCTTCTGAGCGCTCGCTATGGCGCGCTGCCGGCGGGCCCCGACGCCCCGGCCCTCGACGGCCCCGGCCTCATCGCCGCCATCGCGACCCGCCGCGCCCTGGTCGTGCGCGGCGGCGGCCCCGACCTCGAGCGCGCCGCCTCGCTGCTGCTGAAGGAGTTCCGCGACGGCACGCTGGGCGCCATCACGCTCGAACGCCCCTGAGGCGGGCCGGCCGAGCCGCCGCGGCGCGCCCTCACCGGCTCCTCAGGTCGGCGCTGGTCTCGACCTCGAACGGCGCTGCCGGTTGCGGGAAACGCCAGAGCTCCATGCTACGGCGCAGACACAGCGTGACCTCGTCCTTGACCATCTCGGTGAAGGCATCGGCGGCCGTGGCGGGCAGCGCGATGCGGAGCACCTGGGGTGACGTGACGCGCCCGCTGCTGCCCACCGAGAGGCGCACCGTCACCCGCGCCAGGCGCGGCAGCCTGGGGGCGAGCTTGTGGGCCAGCTCCCAGCACACGTTGAGCCCCTGCACGTAGCGGGCGCGGATGGCCGCGCGCGCGTTGCTCGCATCAGGACCATCGTCGTCCGCGCCCGCCGATGGAGCGACCACCGGCGCGGGCCCCGCGGCATCCAGCGCGGTGGCGTCGAGCGGCGCGGCATCGCGCGGCACCGTCGCGTCGCTGGCGCCTGCGGCCAGCGGCGTCGGCACCCCGCCCGAGCCGCCGCGCCGCGCGCGCCCCCAGCCCAGCATCAGCGCCGCCAGCGCAGCCACCACCACGGCCCCCGCGGCGGCCCAGGCCAGCGGGCGCCGGCCCCGCGACCGCGCGCCGGTCGCGCTCGGCAGCAGCGTGGGCGCCAGCCCATCCACCGCCGAGTCGGTGGGTCGCCTCGGTGGCGTCGCCTGGGACCCCTGGGCGGCGAGGCCGAGCGCCGTCTCGAGCTCGCGACGCAGCGCCGCCATGCCCGGCGGGCGCGCCCCGGGCTCCTTGGCCAGGGTCCGATCGATGACCTCGGCCAGCGCGGGCGCGAGCACCGGCACCACCGCGTCGGCACGGGGTGGCCGCTGGTTCAGGGTGGCCACGAACATCAGGGGCATGGTCGCGCCGCTCAACGGCAGTCGGCCCGTCACCAGCTGGAACAGCACGACCCCGAGGGCGTACACGTCGCTCTGCGCGCTGGCGCGCTCCCCGCGCGCCTGCTCCGGCGCCATGTAGGCCGGCGTGCCGACCAGGGTGCCGCTCTGGGTGGCCGCGATCTGCCCCAGATCAGGACGCAGCCGCGCGATGCCGAAATCCAGCACCTTGACATAGTCGTCCGACCCGGCGCGGCGGATCAGGAACACGTTTTCGGGCTTGAGATCGCGGTGCACGATCCCCTTGTCGTGCGCCGCGGCCAGCGCATCCGCGATCTGCAGCACGATGGCCACCGCGCGCTCGGGCGGGAAGCGGCCCGACGCGTGCAGCGCGGCGCCCAGGGTCTGCCCGGCCAGCAGCTCCATCACGATGTAGGCGCCGTCAGCGTCCTGCACCAGCCCCTCGCACTCGACGATGTTCTCGTGTCGGATCAGGTTGACCGCGCGCGCCTCGGCCAGGAAGCGCTCCACCAGCGTGGGCTCGGCCGCCGCCGCGGGCTTGAGCGCCTTGATCGCGACCTCACGACCCAGGCTCTCGTGGACCGCGCGGTACACGCGCCCCATCGCCCCCTCCCCGAGCAGCTCCTCGATGCGGTAGGGCCCCATCCGCTTGCCGGAGGCCAGCCGCGCGTCACCCGGCTCGCTCATCGCACCATCCTGACACCCTCGCCATCGAACCACAGCAGCGCGTAGGGCGCCAGCCACCGCTGCGCGTGCCGCAGCAACGCGCCGTAGCCCCCCGCCCGACCGCGGTGGTACCGTTGCCGGCGATGCTGGGGGAGCGGCTGGGGAGCTACACGGTGACACGGCGCATCGGCGCTGGCGGCATGGGTGAGGTCTTCGAGGCGCGCCACGAGGTGCTCGACAACCGGGTCGCCATCAAGGTGCTGCTGCCGGCGCTGTCGCGTGACGAGGACGCCATCAAGCGCTTCTTCAACGAGGCCAAGGCCGCCACGCGCATCCGCCACCCCGGCATCGTGCAGATCTTCGACTTCGGGACCCACAGCGACGGCAGCGCCTACTTCGTGATGGAGATGCTCGACGGCGACAGCCTGGCGGGGCGGCTGCGCGCAGGCTGGCGCGCGAGCACCGCAGAGCAAGTGGCGATCGGGCGCCAGCTGGCCGACATCCTCGGCGCCGCGCACGGCGCCGGCATCGTCCATCGCGATCTCAAGCCCGACAACATCTTCCTGTGTCCCGACTCGGCGGTCGCCGGCGGGCTGCGCGTCAAGGTGCTCGACTTCGGCATCGCCAAGCTGGCCGACAACGCCAGCGATCCGATCTCGGTCAAGACCCGCAGCGGCGCCGTCATGGGCACGCCCTACTACATGTCCCCCGAGCAGTGCCGTGGCTCCGGCGAGGTCGACCACCGCGCCGACATCTATGCCCTGGGCTGCGTGCTGTTCGAGATGGCGACCAGCCGGCCGCCCTTCACCGGCACCGGCCTCGGCGAGATCCTCGGCGCGCACCAGTTCGTGGCGCCGCCGCAGGTGCGCTCGCTCAACCCCGGGGTGCCGCCGCCGCTGGAGAAGCTGATCCACCACACCCTCGGCAAGCAGCCCGAGGAGCGCCCGCAGTCGATGAAGCAGGTCGCCACCACGCTGGACGCGATGGCCAGGACCTCGGGGGCGGCGCCGGCGTCAGAGTCGGCGCCCGCGGTCGCGCTCGACAGCACGCTGCCCGCGGGGGTCATGGCGACCCCGACGCCGACCGCGCCGACCGCACCGCCCGCACCGACCGCACCGACCGCGGGCACGGCCATGCCGACGCCAGCGTCCGCATCCAGCCCCACGCCCGGGCCGACCACGACCATGGGCGGCTCGGCGGGCCAGGTCAGCCGACGCGGCGCCAGCCCGCCGCGCCGCATCACCCTGATGCTCGCGGGCGCCGCCGTGCTCGCTGTCGGCGCGACCACCGCCTTGCTGCTCAGCCGGCGCACGCCGCGCCAGCCTGCCACCCGGCCCGCCACCGTCCGCGCCGACGCCGCCGTCGCCGGCACGGTCAACCCCCCCGCCCCCGCCATGGTCGCCTCGCCCACGCCCACGCCCCCCGAGCCCAACCCCTGGATCGCCATCACCCCGCCGGCGACGCCGGTCACCCTCGGGATCGCCTCCGACCAGGCCGGCGACAGCGTCCTCGGGCTACGCCCGTCGCGCGGCGTGACCTCGCCGGCACGCGCGTACCAGATCCAGCAGCACGAGGTCACCTGGGGCGAGCTCGAGCCCTGGCTGCGGACACACCCCCAGCCCGACCTCCAGCGCCCGGCCGGCAGCGATGACCGCCTGCCCGTGACCGGGCTGACCTGGCAGGGCGCGCGAGAGTACTGCGCCACGCTGGGCGCCGCGCTTCCCACCGAGGCCGAGTGGGAGTTCGCCGCGCGCGGCACCGCCCGCCGGCCCTACCCGTGGGGCGCCGAGCCGATCGATCTGCAGCGCACCCACGCCTTCGCGGGCGCCGGCGCGCGCCCGGTCCTGGCCATGACCAGCGACCAGGATCGCAGCCCCGACGGTGTGCACGATCTCGCCGGCAACGTGCGCGAGTGGACCACCGACCTGTGGCGCGAGGACCTGCCGGGCAGCGACGAGTCCTGGGTCCAGGACGGCGACACCAGCTACCGCGCCGTGCGCGGCCTGCCGCTGGCCAGCAGGCTGGGCAAGCGCCAGACCCTCCCGGTCGAGGGCGCCGCGCACCGCGCCGCCCTGTGCGCCACCGGCCCCTGCGTCGCCGCCACCGCCGACGAGCTGGCCACCATCGGCTTTCGCTGCGCCCGAGGAGCCAGGTGATGATGAAGCCGCTCGCCGTGCTGGCACTGCTCGCCACCGCGCTGTCGCCACGGCTGGTCACCGCCCAGGCCTGCCCCAAGCAGTGCAAACCTGGCGAGCTGCGCGACATCCACGGCTGCTGCGTCCAGGTCAAGACGCGCCGCACCCGCGTCAACCTGGACACCGGCGGCGGCCCGTCGTCGAAGTCGTACGACTTCAGCGGCGACGACGTCGAGGTCGACGCCGGCGACGATCTGCCGTCCCCGGCCCTCATCCCGGCGCCGATCTGGAAGAAGCCCGACCTGGCATGGAAGCTGTCCGAGCTGCGCGAGCGCTACGCCAAGGCCACGACCCCGGCCGAGCGCGACAAGCTCGGGCTGACGCTGGCGGGGCTGCTGTACACCTCCGACGGTGGCGACAGCCCCAAGCTCGACGCCGTCACCATCCTGCGTGACCTGGCCAAGGCCGGCAGCGAGCCGGTGCTGGCGCAGCTCGCCCTGGTCGAGCACGACCTCGGGCAGCGCGACCGCGCCGCCGCCGTGACCAAGCAGCTGGTCGCCATGTCCGACAAGCCGATCTACAGGTTCCGCGCCGCCTACTACGACTTCGTGGCCGGCAAGATGGACGACGCCGCCTACCGCTTCCCCTACTTCGAGGCCTGGCGGCTGTTCAGGACGGGCGACCCACGCGCCGCGACCACGCTGCTCCTGCGCGCCGCCAACGAGTCCGGCGTACGCCTGTCGCTGCTGATCCGCGACTACCTGCTGTTCGCGGCCTACTCGGACGACAACCCCGACACCGCGATGGCCGCGCTCAGCCTGCTCGCGGATCGCGCCAAGGAGGACGTCACCCAGACCATGCTGCGCCTGGGCCAGAGCTACGCCGACCTCGGCCGCACCACCGAGGCCACCGCCGTGTACCAGGCCATCGCCACCAACGCCCAGCCCGTCGCCGCCGCCACGGCCTACACCCGCGCCTTCCGCCTCGCCCTCGGCAGCCTCGGCTTCATCCCGGCCGCGCGCTACCTCGACGCCGCGGTCGACAGCATGCGTGCCGCCGGCGCCGGGTTCCCCAGGGAAGACCGCGACGAGCTCATCGCCACCGTGCGCGAGATGGCCCTGCTGGCGCACAACATGTTCGCCAAGACCCGCAACGAGGAGCTCGGCGACGCCGCCAGCTTCCTCTACACGCTGTACTTCTCCCTGGGGCCGCACAAGGACGAGCGCGCGCTGATGGACTACGTCGACAACCTGCTCGACCTGCGCGCCGAGACCCGCGCCAGCGCGCGCGCGCTCGCGGCCAGGGCCAGGCCCAAGCCCAAGGGCCTCAGCATCGGCTCGCCGGTCGTCAGCGGCGACCTCGACAAGGCCATCATCCGCCGCCCCATCCGCTTCAACATGGCCCAGATCTCGGCCTGCTACCGCCGCACCCTGCTGGCCCAGCCCACCGCCTCGGGCACCGTCAACGTCACCATGGTGATCGACGCCGGCACCGGCACCCTGGCCAAGGTGGCCGCCAGCGGCGTCAGCCCGGCGCTCTCGAGCTGCGTGGCCAGCACCATCCGGGCCTGGCGCTTCCCCATCGCAGCCAACGCCAGCAACCAGAAGATCAACGTCTTCTATCCCTTCACCTTCCGCCGCGTCGGCGACTGACCTGGGCCCGGCTCGCGCGCCTCCCGTCAGCGCGGAGGCGCGCCGCGCGGAACCAGCCGGCGCACTGCCGGTCACGCCTCGTGCGTGGCCGCGTCCAGCGCCAGCGCCAGCGCGCGCATGTCGGGGAAGCGGTCGTCGGCCCGCTTGGCCAGCGCGCGCGCCACCACCGCCTCCAGCGCCGGCGCGAAGGCCCACCCGGTCACCGCCGCCAGCGCCGGCGGCGGCTCCAGCGCGTGCATGCGCAGCATCGATGCGATGTCGTCGGCCAGGAAGGGCACCCGCCCGGTCAAGGCCTGGAACAGGATGACGCCCGCCGAGTACTGGTCGACCCGGCCGTCGACCGGGCGCCCGGTGGCCTGCTCGGGCGACATGTAGAACGGCGTCCCGAACACCATGCCCGGCCGCGTCAGCTTGCCGCGCGCCACGTCGTCGATCAGCTTGGCGATGCCGAAGTCGATCATGCGCGCCTGGCCGTCGGCGCCGACCATCAGGTTGTCGGGCTTGAGGTCGCGGTGGATCACGCCCATGGCGTGGGCATAGCCCAGCGCGAACAGCACCTGGCGCAGCATGGCCGCGACCTGCGGCGGCGCCACCGGCCCGCGCGCGATGATCTGCGTCAGCGGCACGCCCTCCAGGTACTCCATCACCATGAAGTAGGCGCCGTCGTCCAGCCGACCGAAGGCGTGCACGCCGACGATGCCGGCGTGGGTCAGCCGGCTCATGGCCTCGGCCTCGCGCTCGAAGCGCGCCCGGGCCTCGGGGTCGTCGACCGCCTGCGACACCGTCTTGATGGCGACGCGCTCGCCGGCCGGCCCGCGCGCCTCGTAGATCAGCCCCATGCCGCCGCGCGCGACGTAGCGCGCCACGGTGAACTGCTCGGCGACGACCTGCCCTGGCCGCAGGTGCCCCGGCCCGCTGGTCTCGCTGACCAGCCTGAGCAGCGCGATGCGCCCGTCGTCACTCATCGGACCACCTGAACACCGGCCCGATTGTACGATCGCGCCCCGCCCTCGCGGTAGCATGAGGCCACCATGCCCGGGCCAGCGCTGCACACCAGGGAGGTCCGACGCCAGCTGCTGCGCCGCGTCGCCCTGTTCGCGTCGCTGTCGGATGGCGAGCTCGACGCGCTGACCACCGGCACGCGCACCCTGCGCGCGCGCGAGCTGCTCTTCCGCCAGGGCGATCCCCCCACCAGCGCCTTCGTCCTGGTCAGCGGCCGCCTCAAGGTCTCGATGCCGACCCTGGCCGGCCACACCCTGGTGGTCGACTACCTGGAGCCCGGCAAGGTCATCGGGGAGCTGGCCCTGATCGACGGCGTGCACCGCTCGGCCACCGTCAGCGCGGTGGTGACCTCGCGCCTGATGGCCATCGAGCGCCGCAACTTCCTCGCCTTCCTGGCGCGCCACCCCGCCGCCGCGCTGGCCCTGCTGACCGAGCTGGCGCGCAAGATCCGCCAGTTCAACCAGTCGGTGCAGGAGGGCCACGCCTCCAGCCTGGCCGACCGCCTGGCGCGCAAGCTGATCGCGCTGGGCCAGCGCTTCGGCGCCCCCGGCCCTGACGGCCTGCTCATCGATCTCCACCTGCCGCAGCGCGAGCTCGGCGACCTGATTGGCTATTCTCGCGAGAGCGTCAACAAGCAGCTCAGCGCCTGGAGCGGCGCCGGCGTGGTCACGGTGGGGCGGGGTCGCATCGTCATCCGCGACGTCGCCGCCCTCGCGCGCGAAATTCATCTCCAAGTGTGAAGCACTTCACACTGCGCCCGCCGCGGCGTCGTCACCTTGTGTCCAGGAGGCGATGACATGGTGAAGGAGCTGATGACGACCGAGGCCCTGACGCTCGACGGCACCGAGCTGACCTCGAACACCCCCAGCGAGCCGGGCAAGCGCTGGGGCTGGGTCAGCGCGCGCCCCAGCGAGTACCTGGTGGTGTACCGCCGCGGCAAGCTGGCCCAGCGCCTGTGCGGCCAGGGCGGCCGCTTCTTCAAGTGGCCGTCCGACTCCTACGTGCTCATCCCGACCACGCTCAAGGAGGTCGTCTTCCAGGCCAACCAGATCACGCGCGACCACGTCGACGTCAAGCTGCGCGGCATGGTGGTCTACCGCATCGCCACCCCGCTGGTGATCTACCCGCTCATCAACTTCGCCGACCGCGCCAACGCCGAGGCCAAGCTGGCGCGCATGATCGCGGACATCTGCCGCTCCACGGTCAAGTGGCTGGTCGCCAACATGACGCTGTCGGAGTGCATCCAGCGCCGCAAGGAGGAGATCGCCGGCGCCCTGCGCACCGAGATCAGCGCCATCGCCACCGCGACCTGGGGCGTCGAGGTCGTCACCGTCGACGTGCAGGACGTCTTCATCCAGGACGACGGCGTCTTCCGCGCCATGCAAGCCAGCTTCAAGGCCGAGAAGGACCGCGAGGCCAAGCTGGCGCAGCAGCAGGCCGAGCGCGCCATCGAGGAGAGCCGCCTGGCCCACGAGCGCAGCCTGGAGAAGGACCGCCAGGATCTGGCCCTGGAGAAGGCGCAGCGCGCCGGTGACCTCGAGCTGGCCCGGCTGGCCCACGAGCAGCGCCGCAGCGACGAGCAGTTCAAGCTCGACACCCGCCGCGTCGAGCAGGCCCGCGAGCTCGCCCTCTTCAAGGCGCGCCAGGCCGAGGAGCAGTCGCGCATCGCGGGCGAGACCACCCGCCTGGCCGCCCAGCTCGCCGCCGAGGCCGCGCAGTTCACCCACGACGAGGAGGCCGCCGCCCTGCGCGCGCGCCTGGCCGCCGAGAGCGGCGCTGGCCGCGCCAGCCTGGAGCGGCTGTTCATCCAGCAGGCGCTACCCGAGGTCGCCGCCGCCCTGGCCAAGGGCCTCGAGAACGCCCGCCTGCACCTGTACCAGTCGGAAGGCAAGCCCGGCGCCGGCTTCCTGCCCGTCGCCATGGGCCAGGTCATGGAGCTGCTCTCGAGCGCGGTCGACGCGCGCAGCGGCGGCGTCGTAAAGTAGCCGTCAGGGGGACACCGATGAGACGCAACGCGACGAGGATGCTGGCGCTGGCGGGGCTGTTCGCGCTGGTCAGCTGTGGCGGCAGCAAGGGCAAGGGCGGCACCACGCCGGGCGGCGGCGCCACGCCGACGTCCTTCTTCGAGGCCTACAAGAAGGCATCGCTCGCCGGCGACGTGGACGGTGTGTGGGCCATGATGACCAAGGCCACCCAGGACAAGCAGCTCGAGCAGCTGGACAAGATGCGCACCATGGACGGCATTGGCGAGATGCTCGGGGTCAGCGCCGAGCAGCTGGCCGCGATGTCGACCGACGACCTGCGTCGCCAGTTCATGACCAAGCAGCTCGCGGAGACCCACGACAAGGTCGCGGGCACCGTGATCGATCACGTCGAGCAGCAGGGGCCCGACAGGGCCATCGTCCACACCACGGACGCCGCCGGCAAGGCCTCCCGGGGCGTCCTGGTGCGCGAGGGCGGCGTGTGGAAGCTCGACCTCCTCGCCTCCGAGGCGCTCGAGGACGGCACCGACAAGATCAGCGACAAGCGCCCCGTCGGCTGACGTCAGCTGATCAGCCAGCGCGCCAGCGACTGCCACGCCGCGGTGTGCCCGAGGGCCACCCGCAGCGGGCCCGACAGCACGATGACGGCGGCACCCAGCAGGTAGACCCGGTGCACCCGGCCGCGGGTCTTCCAGTCGTGCACCATGCCCGCGACCACGAACAGCGCGCTCAGCCCCAGCGACACCATCGGATGAGGGACGAAGGGCAGCCGGCTGAGCGCCGGGGTCATCAGGGTCGCGGTCGCCACCAGGATGAGCCGGCGATGGCTCTCGGGCTTGCGCCGCAGCCACAGCGCCGCCGCCAGGAAGCCGGCGAACATCACCAGCTGCCCGAGCGGAAAGAGCAGGAACACCAGCGGCTGCGCCCCCGGCCGGCTGATGCCGCGCCGCGCCCCCTCCAGCGCCGCGATGGCCCCGAGCGGCAGCATCGCCAGCGCAAGCAGCGCCCCCGCGATGCCGAGCATGCGGTGCACCGCGACGCGCCGCCCGGCGACCAGCGCGCTCTGCACGATGAGCAGCACCAGCCAGCCCGTGAACACCAGGCCGTGCAGGTGCAGGAGCGGGCCCAGCGCGGGCCGCTGCGACAGCCCCCTGAGGAAGTACGTCGGCGCGAAGCCCGCGAACGCCGTCAGCAGGAACGCGACGGCCATGCCGGTGTGAAAGACCCGGGCGCCCTGGACCCGCGCCCGCGGTCGGGCCTGTGCGCGCTCGGCGCCGAGCCTGCGCAGGGCCTCGCCCTCCTCGATGAGCCCGTCGATTCCCTGCACCAGCTGGTTGCTGCTCTTCATGTGCCCCTCCTGTCCCGTCCTGTCCTGTCCCGTCCCGTCTTCCTCATGGCTCCAGCGCAGGACGCCTGTCAGCCCTCGAACAGCTTGCGCGACGCCGGCAGCGCCTTGCCGAGCATGGCGCCGAACTCCTTGCCCTCGATCACCGGGGTGAACACCGGGTTCTGCCCCGCGAAGCGGTGGCTCACCAGCATCAGCTCGGCCATGTCGGACGTGGTCAGGTCACACACCAGGTAGATGGCGCGATGTGCGGGGCTCATGTAGACCGCCTCGGGCTTGAAGCGATCGACGATGCGCCCGATGACGGCGCCGGGACCGCCGGGACGCGCCTCGAGCTCGACGCCAGCCTGCGTGGTGATCTGGATCTGGACCAGGTGCTTCATCTGGGTACCCTCCTTGCGCGACGATTGGTGTCGGCAAGCAGGGACACTACGGAGATCGGTCGGGCGCGACTTCGGGAGGACTACCCAATTTCGCGGGTGATTCTCGGATGGGTAGTTCTACCCAAGCAGGCGGTGCTGGTAGGCCCAGGCGGTCGCCGCTGCGCGCGACGGCACGTTCAACTTGGCGAAGATGTTGCTGACGTGCCGGTCGACCGTCTTCTCGCTGACGAACAGCTCGCGCGCGATGACCTTGTTGGTCTTGCCCGCCGCGACCAGCAGCAGCACCTCGAGTTCACGAGGGCTGAGGCCGTGTGAGCCCTTGCTGGGTGCGGCGCCTGTGGCAGCCGGCGCCGCCGCCGGACCGGCCATGGCCTCGAGCGCCGCCAGGTCGGGCCCGGCGCCCACCGCGAGGAAGACCTTGCGCGCCGCCTCCAGCTCGAGCCCGGCGCCATCCTGGTCTCCCAGCGCCTGAAACGCCCGCGCCATCACCACCCGCACCCGCGCGCACAGGTACGGCGCCCCCACCCGCTGCCAGAGATCCTGCGCCCGCCGGAGCGGCTGCAGCGCGGCCCGGGCGTCGCCCTCCGCCAGCGCCACCGCCCCTCGGGCGTGGTCGGCGATGGCACCCAGGATCTCCATCCCGAGGCGCTCGGCGATGGCGCCGAGCTCGTCCGCCGCCTGCCGCGCCTCCGCGCACTCCCCCGCCGCCAGCAGGATCTCCACGTGCGCGGGCAGGAAGCGCGCGCGCTGCAGCGGGTCCGTGGTCGACAGCGCGCGCCGCGTCGCCGCCGCCGCGAGGTCGCCGCGCCCCTGCGCCAGCCTGAGCAGCGCCAGGCCAGGCTGCGGATCACGCCCACGCTCGCTGGCGCGCGCATAGCTCTGCTCGGCCGTGTCCAGCTCGCCGCGCAGCCGCTGCAGCTCGCCCTCCTGGTACAGCGCATCGCCCGCCCGCGAGTCGCGCGAGTTTGCCAGCCGGCTCGAGGCCAGCCGGACCTCCTCCAGCGCGGCTGGCCACTCGCCGCCGAGCTGCAGGATCTCCGAGCGGTGGATCATGCAGGCGCCCGCGAACGTCACCAGCTGCGGCTGGCCCTCGCACCACCCGCTCAGCGCCCGCGTCCACTCGCGCGCCCGATCCAGCGCATAGCTCTGCTGACACGCCGCGATGACGGCGCAGTAGATGAGGCCGGTCACCAGCGGCGACAGCTCCGCGCTGGCCACCGCCACCATCGCCTCGTCGAGCACCCGCAGCCCCTCGGTCAACCGGCCCTGCCGGATCAGCGCGCGCCCCTCGAAGCTGCGTCCCAGCGCGCCGAGATCGCGGTCGCCCAGCCGATCCCCGATCTCCGCCGCCTCCGCGGCTGCGGCCCGCGCCGCCTCGTAGTCGCCGCTCGCGGTGGCACGAAACACCAGCGGCAGCCGCAGGTAGCCGCACTCGACACAGTCCTGCCCGTCGCGTTCGACCAGCCGCTGCGCGCGCCCGACCCAGCCGCTGCCGCGCGCCATCTCGCCCAGCGAGAACAGGCGCATCGCGGCCCAGAACGCCGCCCGCGCTGCCGCCAGCACCTGCCCCGCGTCCAGCCGCAGCTGGTGCAGCCGCTCGAACGCCTCGATGCAGGCGTCCTCGTGCCCGGTCAGACCCGCCGCCAGCGCCAGCCGCTCGACGTCGTCGGCCGCCAGCGCGCCTCGCGTTTGCGCCCGCGTGAACGCCTCGAAGGCATCCCCCCACGCCCGCCGCGCAAAGGCGCCACGTCCGATCGCCAGTGCCTCATCGCCCACGCCGACGATTCTATGCCACCTGCTGGCGCGCCGGGGAGCACCGCCACGGCGCGCGGTGGCGCGGGCCCCCCTACCAGGGGTGCTTCGCCCTGGGCTATGCTGCCTGGGCGGGGGGGAAACCATGAAGCGACTTGCGGGGATCCTGCTGGCGGCGGTGCTGGCGAGCAGCTGTGGTGGTGGTGACGACGACGACGGCACGACGGTCGATTCCGGCGCGATCGCGGACGCCGCGGCCACGGTGGACGCGGCGCGCACGCCCGACTCCTCGACGACCAGCGCTGGCTCCGCGACCTGGCAGCTGCAGCCCAACGCCCAGTGCAGCGCGACCATCACCCTGTGCAGCGACGGCGGCGCGGTCGGGGGCTACCAGCTCATCGGCATGGGCGCCTGTCCGCTGTCGTCCACCAGCACCTTCTACTTCCACGGCGGCGGCGGCCCGCCCGCGGCCGGCAGCTACCCGGTGCGCGCGGCGACCAGCATCGTCGGCGCCGCCAACGTCCCCGCCGGCGAGGTCGTGGTGCGCATCATCCACCACCCCAGTAGCACCGTCGAAGAGAACTGGTTCGCGCAGTCAGGCAACGTCACCGTCAGCCTGGTCGGCGGCAAGCTCGTCGCCACGCTGCCCCTGGTCAGCGCCAAGAAGGACACCACCGCGCTGACCCAGATGATGATGGCCACCACGACCTGCCCGTAGCCGCTGGTCAGGGCTGGCCCAGCGGCTTGCCGGCGCGGTCCTTCAGCAGGTGCTCGACCGCGGTCGACCGGAAGGCCGCGCCGTCGTCGGACGACGACACCTTGTGCTTGCACGCGACCACGATGCCGTCACGCACATCGAGGCTGACGGCATCGAGCTTGGGCTTGTAGCGATCGAACCGGTCGCTGCTGCCGATGCGCCGCCACAGGCCGAGGCGGCTGCACGCGACCCACAGCTCGCCATGCCAGCTGGCCACCGCCTGGACGTCGCCCGGCTCGGTGTCGGGGATGCCACCGATCCGCGCCCACGCCGTGCGCGAACCCGCGAACACGCTGCCGCCGGTGCCGCAGCCGTACAGCTCATCGGGGCCGGCGACGAAGATCGACACCACGCGCTCCTGGGTGCCGGTCGCCAGCACGCGCCAGGCCGCGCCGTCCCACTGCGCGACACCACCGCCAGCGCCCGACACCCAGAGGTCGTCGCGCGACAGCCCATGCATGCAGTCGATGGCGAACGGCGGCGCGGCCATCTCGGTCCACGTGCGGCCGTCACAGCGGAACAGCGCCGGCCGACCGTTGCGCTCGCCCCAGGCGAAGAGCTCCTGGTCCGACAGCCCATAGATCCCGAACAGCGTCGACGGCAGCTCGTGCTTCTTGAAGTCGGCCTCGGGCGTCGCGAACTCGAACACCGCGCCCTGTGAGTCGGTGACCCAGACCCGATCCTGGGTCGAACGCCACAACGCCGTGTACCAGCCGTCGTACAGCCACTTGAAGGTGCACCTCAATTCCCGCACGGGATCCGGCTCGACCCACGCGATCCAGCACTCGCCACGCCCAGGCCGGAAGCCGGCGCCCGCCTGGTAGCGCTGCGCCAGGAACGAGTAGCGCGTGTGCCGCCCGCTCGCACACGAGTAGGCCATGTCGTACTCGATGCCTGAAGCCGCCATGGCCACGATCCTCCGTCTCTGAAGCCAGTCTGCCAGCTCTTTCCGCGACCCGCGCGCGCGGGGCGCTATGGCCCTGGTGGTGACGGTGGTGACGGTGGTGGCGGCGGCGCCGGCATGCTCGGCGGGGCCGGAGAGGCCACCGCTGGCGCCCCCACCACCACCGGCGCTGACACGGCGGTCTTCTCCGACCCGCCGCCCTCGGCGAGCAGGAACAGCGCCAGCATCATCGGCCCCGACGCCAGCACCGCGCGCACCTGCTTGTCGTCCAGCTTCGGGCGCGAGGGCGGCGGCGCGCCTTTGCCACGCGGGCTCAGGCTCGGCAGCAGGGCGCCGAGCTCACCCTCGAGGTGCAGCTCGCGGCCCTGCGCGACCACCTTCATGCTGCCGGCCAGCTCGTGGGTCGCCTCCTCCGCAGCCTCCTGGGCCACACCGTCGACCTCGAACAGCACCCGCATGTCGGCGTGGCTGCCCTTCACCGCAGCACGAACCGACGCCATGCTGGCCATCGGAGGGCTCGCCCCGGCGCCGGCCACGAACCAGACCGGCGCGCCGGTGTCGATGGCGCCGAGCTCCCTGGCCAGGGCGGCGTCGGCGAGCGGCGGCTTGCCCGCGACGTCCGCGACGTGCTCGACGTCCGCGCGCGAGATCCCCAGCACCACGTGGCCGTCGCCGGTCCAGACCGCCACCACCTCGTCACCGCCCGCCGCATAGATGGTCAGGCGGCCGTCCTGCCGCGGCGCCTCGGGCGGGCGCGACTTCTGGGCGCCGAGCGTGGCCAGACAGCCCTCGAACGCGCCGCGCAGGCCAGTACCGTCGGCCACCACCACGACGCGTTCGCGGTCGATGCGATCGAGGAACACCAGCGTGGTGCGCCGGGCGGCCGCGCTGATCGGCACCACACAGGCATCGAAGAACACGCCGATCTCGGGGTCGGACATGTCCTCGCCGACCAGCGCCTGCACCGCCGCGCGGATCTCGGCCCCGTCCGGCGCGGCCCCCGCGCGCACGAACCCGAGCACCGCGGTGGTGTCGCTGGGCAGCGCGGGCAGCGGCGAAAGCTCCGCCCCGCCTGCGCCCCGCCCTGCCCCGCCTGCGCCACCCGCCGCACCGCTTTGCCGCTTCGACTTCTTGCACCCCGCCAGCGCCAGCCCCAGCGCCGCCACCATCACCCAAAGCACTCTCGCGACACGCCTCGCCATCTCGTGATGCTCACGGGCGGCGCGCCTGCTGTCAAGGCGACCTGCCAGTCGCGCATTCGCGATACCATCGCACCATGGGCGTCCACTCCAGGACCGTCACCGCGCTGCTCGTGCTGGCCGCCCTGGCCGGCTGCGGCGCCAGCGAGACACCGCCACAGACCAACCCCGACGACGGTCCGCCCGCCGGCTACCCGGACGGCCACGCGGTCATCCCCGCGCAGGCGCGCGCCGAGGACGTCTCGTCGCCCACCACCGTGGTCGGCACCGGCAGCCCCGCGAGCTGCACCGGCGCCGCCTTCGTGGCCGCGGTCGCCAAGGGCGGCGTCATCACCTTCGACTGCGGCCCGGCCGCCACCACCATCGTCCTCACCGAGACCGCGAAGGTCTTCAACGACAAGGGCAGCAAGCTGGTGATCGACGGCGGCAACAAGGTGACGCTGAGCGGCGGCGGCAAGGTCCGCATCCTCTACATGAGCACCTGCGACCGCGCGCAGGTCTACCCGCCGGGTCCCGGCGACTGCAACACCAACCCCGGCGTCCAGCTGGTGGTGCAGAACATCACCTTCATCGACGGCAACGCCAAGGGGATCGCCGACGGCGGCAACAACGGCGGAGGCGGCGGCGCGATCTATGCGCAGGGCGGCAGCCTCAAGGTGGTCCACGCCCGCTTCTTCAACAACGTGTGCGACGAGCTCGGCTCCGACGTCGGCGGCGGCGCCATCCGCAAGCTCGACTACCTGGTCGCGCCCGGCGCCGGCCCCGCCCGTCCGGCCTGGGTCGTGGACAGCACCTTCGGCGGCAAGCCCGGCCTGGGCAACTCGTGCGCCAACGGCGGCGCGCTCAGCAGCATCGGCGTGTCGTGGAACATCCTGAACACGCTGCTGTCCGAGAACACCGCCGTCGGCCACGGCGCCAACAGCGGCCAGGGCGGCAACGGCGGGGCGATCTACAACGACGGCAACGAGATCGTCCTCGACGTCTCGAGCAGCCTGATCGAGAACAACCGGGCCAACGAGGGCGGCAGCGCGGTCTTCTTCGTCAGCAACAACCGCACCGGCGCCATCACCATCCGCGACTCGATCACGCGCGGCAACCCCCGCGGCACCTTCGAGACCCCCAACCTGTTCGGCTTCTACGTCATCGCCAAGGAGCCCGCGATGATCATCAACTCCCAGATCCTGCGCTGAGATGCCGAGCGTTCACGACAACCACCTGCTCGGCTACGACGTCGACTGCGACGCCCGCAGGATCGTCGTCCGGACTGAGTTCCGCGAGGTGAACCCCGTCGAGAAGACCGATGTCATCTTCGAGGGCGTCGAGGCCTACGCCTTCCGTCACGATTGCTTCGGCACGATCATCTTCGAGTTCCGCGAGGAGGACTTCGACACCGCCGTGCTGGCGCACTGGGCCGAGCTCGACGTCGCCGCGCGACAATCGGGCTCGCCGCGCTTCTGGGGTCGCGATGATGCCACCACGCGGGCTCGCCTCGAGACGCTGAAGCAGCAGGGCGCGAAGTGGTTGGAGCTGCACTCCTCAATCGGCATGGAGGGCTGGATCTTCTGCCGCACCATCGAGTACCGGGCGCGCTGAGGGTCACTCCGACGGGGGCAGGGCGACCAGCTGCTGCGCGAAGGGCCGGTGCTCGCGCTGGTCTCAGCCCGGGGACGCGCGTCCATGCGATACTCGCGGCCCCATGGACAGCTACAACGAGGCCGAGTTTCTCGCCAAGGTCGACGCTGCGCTGCAGCGTGTGCGCATGCTGCTCGACACCGCGCGCAGTAACCCGCAGCTGCCGACCGAGG
>JADYYK010000110.1 GCA_020853705.1 Deltaproteobacteria bacterium | reverse complement strand
TGGCTGTGGCCTGACCCAGGTTCGTGAGGCGCCCTGGCGCCGTGGCCTGACCCAGGTTCGCGAGGCGCCCTGAGGCTGGCCGCGCGGCTGTGGCCACCCAGGTTTGTGAGACCTCCCCTGACGGCTCGAACTCGTCGGCCAGAAATCGGAGCTGCCTGGACCGGGATTCAGGCACAGCTGGATTCAGGCACAGCGGGTGCGGCCTCGCTCTCCAAGGCGTCGAAGCGTGCGGGGCAGCCGGTGCCGGTCAGCTGGGCGCGCAGGGGACGTGCTGCTGGATCCGGAGCCAGTAGGTGCCGCGCGGAAACACGATGCCTGACATGCCAGCGCAGAAGGCCTCTCGGGCGTTGCGGTAGGCCTCGATGAAAGCCCGCAGCTGCAGGAGAGCCTGGATGCGAGCGCCCGGGTCCCGCGTGGCGACGCGGGGGTTCAAGGCGCGGCGCGGCTCGATCGTCTCGGGACTGCCGGTTGGCGACTGGGCCAGGATCCCCCGGCGACCAAGAAAGGCGCGCCCGGCGGCGCGCGCGGCTGCGATGGCGTCGGACTCGTGGCGACGCAGGGCGGAGGTGACGGCCTCCGCGAAGGCCTTGGAGTCGCCCACGCCTTGCGGGCGCACCAGGTGGAGCACGGCCTGTTCGGGAGTGGGCCCGTTAGGGCGGAAGAACCCGCCCAGTGGTCGGCTCGCCAGGACACCTGGCTCGCCTATCCGGCGGGGATGGCTCCACAGCCCTGGCCAATGTTCTGCGCGCTCGACCAACCCCGCCGCCACCGGGTTGGCGAGCGTGTACGCGATCTTCTCGACGACGGCTTCGAGTCCGACCAGTTCCACGGCGCTGTAGGTTCCCGACGCCCAGAGTCCCTCCCAGCGACCGAGCGACGCGTTCAGGGCCCGCGCCGCGAGTTCGTTCAGGTAGCGCATGAACTCGGGAAGCCGCGCGCTGGGGTCGGTCAGCACCAGGTGGTAGTGGTTGGAGAGGAAGCAGTAGGCGTGTAGCTCGATGCCGTAGAGAAGCGCAGCGCGCGCCAGGCAGTAGGCCAGGATCCCGTTGGTGCTGCGCGAGGGGCGCAGCAGGAACTGGCGCTGCGTGCACCGCCTGGTGACGAGGTAAGTCGAGCCGGGGAGCACCCGCCGGGGAAGGGACATGTCTCCGATGAAGGCAGTTGCCGTGCCGGACGCTCGAAGTCAGGAGATTCGCGCGCATCGCTCTACCGGGCTCTGTCCGGTGAGCGGTCTAGCGTACGCCCTGCCGGACACGGTGTACTTGGCAGCCCGGCCAGCCACCTGCGCACGGGTCCTCGGCTTGCGCGCGGGTCCCCGGTCGATACACCAAACGAACCTGGGTCCGGTCTGGTGGTCTGGAATGGTGGGAATGGTGGGAATGAACCTGGGTCCGGTCCGGTCTCGCGCGGGTCCCCGGTCGATACACCAAACGAACCTGGGTCCGGTCTGGTGGGTCCGGTCTGGGGAATGGTGGGAATGAACCTGGGTCCGGTCCGGTCTTGGGCTACTCGAAGACCGGGGGCAGGACACCGTCGTCTGGCTCGGCCTCCAGCTCGACCCTGATCCGGCAGAGCAGGCCCAGGGCGTCGCCGGCCACGGCGTCGCGCGCTGAAGCCATGCCGCCGAGGTCGACGTCGCGGTAACCCGGATGCCGGAGCAGGTAGCCGTCCAGTCCACTGTGCCGACCGAGTACCAGCGTGACGGGGGTGCGCGCCATCGTCACGCCACGGAGCACGAGCTCGGCCCCCTCGGGCTGGCTGTCGATGCGGCACTTCAGCGGCGGGCGTTCGTCGAGGGTGGGGCGCTCGGACAGCGGGATCGACGCCTTGTCGCGCGGCGGGCCCTTGCGGGTCAGCAGTACGACCAGGACGCCCAGCAGCGCCGCCAGCAGCCCGAAGGTCAGCAGCAGGCGTCGTCGCGACACCGCGCGCGCCGCCCTGGGCGGCAGCGTCGCTGCGGCGGCGGCAGGCGCCAGCCGCGTCCGCAGCGCTGCGAGTGCGGACGCGACCTCGGTCATGACGGCGTGATCCTGCTCCAGCTCCCCGGTGGCCGCGCGCACCCGCGCACCCAGCACATCGAGCTCCTGGGTCAGCGCACGACGTTGGGCGTCCGACCCCTGTTGCTCGGCGAGCGCCAGCTCGAGCGCCGCCATCCGCGCCAGCAAGGCTTCTCGATCATCGCGGAACGGCATACCCGGTGATACCACCGCCGCACCCGGTCACGGCGTGGCTGCCCAGCTTTGCCGGCTCTGGCGCGACGCTACTTGGGCCCCTGCTGCTGCAGCACCACCTCGAGCTCGCAGTCAGGCTCTGGCGTCAGCTCGAGCGCGACGTCGTGATAGCCGTTGCGGTGCAGCACATAGCCGCTGACGTCGTCGTCCCGCTGCAGCGAGATTCGCAGCGGGGTCTTGCCCAGCACGACGCCGTCCCGGCGCAGCTCGGCACCCGCGGGCTGGCTCATGACGTCACAGCTCCAGCGCTCCGGCGCTGGCGGCGCACTGGCCTCGGGCGCCACCGACGGCTCGGCGACGCGCTCCACCGCCTCGACCTCGGGCGCCGGGGACACGGTGTGCACCGGCCGTCGGCTGCGCCCGCCCAGCAGCAAGACCAGCGCGACGATCAGCGCCAGCCCGGCGCCCACGACCAGCACCATGGCCAGGCCGGCGTCGGTCCGTGGCGGCGCTTCCTCGCGCGCTGTTGGCACTGGCTCCAGCGCCGCGGCCGGGGCCGGCGTCACCCGCGCGCGCAGCCGCTCCAGCGCCGCCCCGACCTCCAGCAGCGCCGCGCGGTCCTGCTCCAGCTCGCCGGTCGCCGCGCGCACCTGCGCCCGCAGCGTGTCGAGCTCCGCCGCCAGCACCTGCTGGGTCTTCGCGCCGCCACGCTCGGCGGCCAGCTCGCTCTCCAGGGCCGTCACGCGGCTCAGCAACGCCTCTCGATCATCGCGAAACGCCATACCCCCTGATACCCCAGAACCCGGCGCTTCCCCGGGCTGAACATCTGTGCGCGCATGCTACAGTCCGCGCCATGAAGAAGCTGCAGCTTCGCCTTCGCCTCGGCCTCGCGGCCACCCTGCTCGCGTTTGCGGCCGCTGGCTGTGGCGATGACGCTGCGCCGGCGACCAGCGGGCCCATCGTGCTGTTCTCGGTGCCGCCGTCGGGCGCCATCAGCATGCACGCGGTGCCGTATCCCAACGACATCTTCCTCGACGCCAGCGGCCACCCCGACCTGGTCTACGAGTACTCGACGCCGCCCATCGACCTCAAGTTCAAGGCCAACTCCGAGGCCGCGCTGCGCGAGTACGACGGCTGGGCGGTCACCACCGGCGCCCTGTTCTGGACCGGCGAGGAGATCGACGAGGCCACGCTGACCGACGACAACGCCTACCTGGTCGACCTCGCCAGCGGCGACAAGCTCGACGTCATCGGCCATGTGCGCCTGGATCCCTTCGCGGTCGTGCTCAACAACGGCTATGGCGTGGTGCTGCGCGAGAACGCCAAGTACGCCTACGTGTTGACCACCGGCGTGCGCACCAAGTCGGGCAAGCCGCTCAGCGCGACCGCCGCCTTCACCGCCGCCATCAGCAAGGCCGGCACCGGCCGCGCCGCGCTGGCCTACGCCCCGCTGCGCGCATGGCTCGCCAGCAAGACCGTCGCGCCCGCCACCATCGCCGGCGCCACCGTGGTCACGACCAAGTCGATCCGCAAGGATCTGGCCACCCTGCGCGCGCGCATCCGGGCCGCCGCCGCGCCCGCGCTCAAGGTCAAGACCGTGCTGTCGACCCAGGCCGAGCTCGACGAGCTGATGGGCATGCCGCGCGACAACCTGCCCGGCAACGACGGCGGCCGCGGCCTGGCCCACGACGCCATCAGTCACGTCATCATCGGCTCGTACAAGTCGCCCAACTTCATCAACGCCATGCCCGGCGTGACCGGCTTCTTCGAGTACGACGCCAATGGCCCCAAGCAGAAGGGCGAGGACGACGTGCCGGTGCTGCTGGTGCTGCCCAAGCTGGCCGCCGGCGCCACCTACGCCAGCACCCCGGTGGTCATCTTCCAGCACGGCCTCAACGGCCAGTATGGCGACGTCATCGGCGTGGCCAACGAGCTCGGCCGCGTCGGCATCGCCACCGTGGGCATCGATCTCCCGTTCCACGGCGAGCGCTTCATCGGCGCCACCGACACCCGGCACAACTTCCGCGACCAGTTCCCCTCGCCCAGCGATCCCGACGGCGGCCCGCCGGTCGGCGGCGCGGTGCCCGGCCCCGACGGCCTGGCCGACTACCAGGGCCTGTCGCCGTCGCTGAAGTTCACCGACATCGTCGGCGATGGCGACGTGCAGTTCGACGCCCGCGCCATCCGCGCCAACTTCCTGCAGTCCAGCGTCGATCACATGGTGCTGGTGCACCTCCTGAAGAGCGGCAACGTCGACGAGCTGCGCAGCAAGGCGACCCTGCCGCAGTTCTCGTTCAAGGCCGATCGCCTGGTCTACTCGGGGATCTCGTTCGGCTCGATCACCGGCGCCATCACCCTGGCCGCGGAGCCCGACATCGGCGCCGCCTATCTGTCGGTCGGCGGCGGCGGCCTGCTGTTCCCGCTGCTGGTCAACTCGGCGGTCTACGGCCCGTACTTCCTGCTCTTCGTCAACGGCGCCGCCGGCCTGTCCGAGGGCGAGGTCGACCCGCGCACCGATCCGCCCGAGTTCCACCCTGCCTATCACCTGTTCCAGGGCCTGCTCGACGGCGGCGATCCGCTGGCGTGGGCGCCCTATGTGCTGCTGCACCCGGCCGCCGGCATGCCCGCCAAGCACCTGGTCATGCAGTCGGCGCTGGAGGACGAGTCGGTGCCCAACCCGGCCAACGAGCACCTGGCGGCGGCCAGCGGCCTGCCCATCATCACGCACGGGGACAGCCCGACGCCGCTGTCCAAGTACGCCAGGTTCGGCGCCCCGGTGGCGGCGCCGGTCAGCCTGAACGTGACCGCGGGCGACGGCAGCAAGGTCACCGCGGGCTGGGTCACCTTCAAGAGCGCCAGCCACGGCTCGTTCTTCGAGCGCGAGGCGGTGCAGAACTACGAGCACCCGTTCCCGCCGGTGACCAAGCTGGCGACGCCCATCCGCAAGCCCAGCCCGTCGGTCTACATCATGAAGCAGTTCGTCCGCTTCGTGACCTCGTACTACGAGACCGGCACGCCGGTGCTGATCGATCCATATCAATAGCCTGCCGACCCGCCGCAGATGAACCTGGACCACCTCAATCCCCCCCAGCGCGAGGCCGTGCTGCACGGGGACGGCCCGCTGCTGGTGCTGGCGGGGGCCGGCTCGGGCAAGACCCGCGTGCTGACACACCGGGTCGCGCGCCTGATCGAGGAGGGCGCGTGCCGGCCCTGGGAGATCCTGGCCGTCACCTTCACCAACAAGGCGGCGCGCGAGATGCGCGAGCGCACCCGCAAGCTGCTGGGCGACGCCGCCGAGGGGCTGTGGGTGGGGACGTTCCACGCCACCTGCGCGCGGATCTTGCGGCGCCACGCCGAGCGCGTCGGCCTGACGCCGGCCTTCACCATCTATGACGACGACGACCAGCGCCGCCTGATCGGGCAGATCCTGAAGTCGCTGTCGCTGTCGGAGCGCTTCCAGGCGCGCGAGATCCTGTCCAAGATCGATCGCGGCAAGAACGCCGGGCAGGGCCCCGAGAGCCTGTCGCCGGGCGACTGGGTTGCCGACGTGGTGGCCCGGGTGTGGCCCATCTACGAGGCGCGCCTGCGCGAAGAGGACGCGGTCGACTTCAATGACATCCTGCTGCGCGTGCTCGACCTGTTCGAGAAGCACCCCGAGGTCGCGCAGGAGCTCGACAGGAAGTTCCGCTATGTCCTGGTCGACGAGTTCCAGGACACCAACCGGGTGCAGTACCGCCTGGTCGACCACCTGTCGTCGGGTTGGAAGAACCTGGCGGTCGTCGGCGACGACGACCAGTCGATCTATGGCTGGCGCGGCGCCGACGTCAGCAACATCCTCGGCTTCGCCGACGACCACCCCGGCGCGCGCGTGGTCAAGCTGGAGCAGAACTACCGTTCGACCGGCATGATCCTGGGCGCCGCCAACGCGGTCATCGCGCGCAACCCGCAGCGCCACCCCAAGACGCTGTGGACCGCGCGCGACGGCGGCGTGCCCATCGTGATCGAGACCGCCGACGACGACCGCGTCGAGGCCGACTTCATCGCGCGCACGATCCGGCGGCTGTGCGCGGAGGACTCGCGGCGCACGCTGTCGGACTTCGCGGTGCTGTACCGGACCCACGCCATGTCGCGCCAGCTCGAAGAGGCCATGCGCGCGCTCAAGGTGCCCTACGTGGTCGTGGGCGGGCAGCCGTTCTATGCCCGCTCCGAGGTCAAGGACATCCTGGCCTACCTGCGCGTGATGGCCAACCCGCGCGGAGCCTTCGACCTGGAGCGCATCATCAACACGCCGCCGCGGGGCATCGGCGACACCACGTTCGACCGCGTCAAGGCCTACCGCGAGGCGCGCGCGGCCGGCGACGGCGGGCGGCCGCGGCTCGACGCCGAGAACCTGTCGCTGCTGCCGGCCGTCGAGGAGCCGGTGGCGATGACGCTGCTGGAGGCGGTGCAGGCCTGCGCGGCCGGCGCCGAGCCGACCATCGCCGCGGCGGCGCGCAAGAAGCTGGCCGCCTTCGTGGCCATGCTCGAGGAGCTGCGCGCGCTGGCGCTGGGTGGCAAGCTGCGCCTCGGCGACCTGGCCATCCTGGCCATCGAGAAGTCGGGCTACAAGGCCTGGCTCGAGGGTGACGGCTCGATGGAGTCGCACGATCGTCTCGACAACCTGAACGAGCTGGTGTCGGCCATCCACGCCTTCGAGAGCGATCACCCCGGCGCGGTGCTGTCCGAGTTCCTGGAGTCGGTGGCGCTGACCGGGACCGCCGACAGCGCCGACGGCGTGGCCAAGGGCGAGGCCACCTTGATGACGGTGCACGCCGCCAAGGGGCTGGAGTACCCGGTGGTGTTCATCGCCGGCCTCGAGGAGGGAATCTTCCCGCAGCGCCGCGAGGACACCCTGGCCGCCGAAGGCGAGGAGCGCCGCCTGTGCTACGTGGCGATGACGCGCGCGATGGATCGGCTGATCCTGACCCACGCGCGCCAGCGCCGGCAGTTCGACGAGATCCGCAGGAATGCGCCGTCGGTGTTCCTGGCCGAGATCCCGCAGGAGCACCTGGCGCGCCGGCCGGCCGCGGCGGCGCGCGCGTCGGCGGGTTCGGGCTATGGCGGCTTTGGCCGGGGCGCACCGCAGCCGCGGCGGGGCTCCGAAGCAGCCGCCGACGAGTTCGATCAGCGCGTCGACGAGGGCGGCGGCGGCGGGGCAGGGCGGTCGCAGCCGCGCACGACGCTGAGCGGCGCCGGCCTGCGCGGCGCTGGTGGCGCTGGTGGCGCTGGTGCGACCGCGTCGGTGACCTACGAGTACGACCAGGACGACGAGTCGTTCCGTGTCGGCGCCCGCGTGCGCCACTCCAAGTTCGGCGAGGGCACCATCCGGAGCTTCAGCGGCCGCGGCCAGGACGCGCGCCTGGTCATCCACTTCCCCGGCCAGGGCGAGCGCACCATCGTGGCCAGGTTCATCGAACCGGCGGACTGAGACGAGCACGAGCACGAGCACGAGCACGAGCACGAGCACGAGCACGAGCACGAGCACGAGCACGAGCACGAGCACGAGCACGA
>JADYYK010000109.1 GCA_020853705.1 Deltaproteobacteria bacterium | reverse complement strand
CGCGCTGGGCGGCAGCACCAGGGCGACGGCAAGGGCGACGAGCGGGGCCGCGCGGGACGTCATCGTCATGGCGAGTTCGCGGGCGCACCTTAGCAGATCCCGAGAGCCGGTGTAGGATGCCGGCATGTCGAACCAAGGCCAAGGTCAGGGCAAGGTGCAGGAGGCGCTCGCGCTGCTGGACGCCAGCGCCGCGAGCAAGCAGATCACGGTGCAGTCGGACCCGTCCGACCCGAGTCGGCGCGCCTACACGGTGCCGACCGTCGATGGCCGCCGCCAGATGGTGCACGCGCAGCCGGCGATCGACCCGCTGTTCGGTGAGCGCCTCGATCTGACCAGCATGGTGCTGCGTGACGTGCCGCCCGAGCCCGGCCTGCTGCTGCGTCTGCTCAAGGCCGCCAAGGACTTCCGCCGCGTGCGCCTGGCCATGCTCGACAACCACCAGTTCCAGCTGGTGGTGATGGCGTCGTTCGTGCCCGACGAGATCCACGAGGGCGCCTCGGCGCGCCTGCTGCACGCGCTGCGCGAGGTCGCCGCGGTGGCCGACTCGATGGAGCGCCAGCTGACCTCGCGCGATCTGGAGTAGACGGAGACGGAAGCGGAGACGGAGACGGAATAGCCTCCTCGAAGCGCTGCGCGCTTCGAGGGGGCTAGTTACAACGCTTGCTCGAGCCCGCCTTGCCGTAGGACTCGTTGGCGGCGGCGGCGTCGCCGAGAGCGCACTGGGCCTCGGCGGCGATGGTCCAGGCGCGGCCGCCGCTGGCGCCCATGGCGGCGGCGCGGCGGGCCTGACGGACGGCCTCGCGGTACTGCTGGCGACGCAGCGCGATGTCGGCCAGACCGAGCGAGCCGCCGGCGGCGAGGCGTCGATCGCTGCTGGTCGAGGCCTTGAAGAAGGCGGCCTCGGCCTCGCCCATGGAGCCCGAGCGCAGCGCGGCCTGGCCCTGCTTGACCAGATCTCCCTTGGTGTCGCCCGCGCTGCTGGTGCCGCCGCGTGGACGCTTGTCAGGATCCGCCGACGCGACCGGTGACGGCTTGGGCTCCTTGGTCGGCGACGGCCTGGGCTCCTTGGTCGGCGACGGCCTGGGCGTCTTGGTCGGCGATGGTCTGGGTTCCTTCGACGCGACCGGCGTCGGCGACGGCGGCGCTGAGGCGGCCGGTGAAGGCGACGCCACTGGCGACGGCGGCAGCGACGCCATCGGCGCAGGCGACGCGCTCGGCGACGCCGACGCCGACGGCGCAGGCGACGCCGACGCCGACGGCTCGGGCGACGCCGGCGCCACCGGTTCGGGCGACGCTGACGCCACCGGTTCGGGCGACGTCAGCGCGTTGGCACCTGGCTCGGGGCTGCTGCTGGGCTCGGCCGCCGAGACCGGCGACGGCGCGACACCAGGCTCGCCACCCGGAGAGGTCGGCTCGCCGCCCACCCGCACGCCGCTGCCGCTCTCGGCGCCGCTACCTCCCGCGCTGGCCAGCGCGGACGGCTCGGGGCCGGCGTTGATCGGCTTGCTCTTCTTGCTGCGCGACAGGAAGAACACCGCGACCACCGCCGCGACCGCGACCGCGCCGATGACGACGATGGCGGTGCGCTTCTGGCGCGCGCGGGCAGCGGCGACGAACTCGTCGAGGGTGTCGGGGTCGACCGCCTGCACGCCTTCGCCGGTCGAGTGCCGGACGGGTGGTGCGGCCACCGGCGGCGCCGCTGCCGCTGCCGCCTTCTCGGCCGGGGCCTCCCTGGGCGCCTGCAGCGGCATCGACAGGCGCACGCCGGTCGGCTCCTCGGGCTCCTCCGACGACGGTCGCGCCTGCCCTGCCGCGGTGCGCACCTCGGCCGCCGCGGCGACCCCGGGCAGCACCGGGTTGATGACGTCCATGCCCGGGATCGGCGACGGCACCGACACCCCCAGCGAGGGCACCCCGATCAAGGTCTTCTTGGCCTCCACCGCGGGCAGCCCAGCTGGCCTGGCCTCGGCCGCCTTCGCCGCCTTCGTCTCGGCCGCCTTCGCCGGCTTGGTCTCGGCCGCTTTCGCCGGCTTGGTCTCGGCCGCCCTGGCCGGCTTGGCCGCCGCCTTGGCCTCGGCCGCCGCCTTGGCCTCCGCCGCCGCCCTGGCCTCGGCCGCCGCCTTGGCCTCCGCCGCCGCCTTGGCCTCCGCCGCCGCCTTGGCCTCCGCCGCCGCCTTGGCCTCCGCCGCCGCCTTGACCTCGGCCGCCGCCGCCTTGGCTGGCTTGGTCTCGGCCGCCGCCATCGGCCTGGCCGGCGTCCCCTGCGCCGCCGGCGTCCCCTGCCCCGCCGCCGGCGTCCCCTGCGCCGCCGCCGGCGTCACCTGGGTCGGCCCGGCCACGCCGGTCGGCACCGCCAGCGGCACCGCCGTCGACGTCAGCACCGGCGCGGTCACCGCCGTCGAGCCCGGCGACCCCACCGGCGCGGGCACCGCCGCGACCACGATGGTCTTCTTGCTGGGCCGGGTCTCCGCCGGCCTGGCCTCCACGACCGGGACCGGCGGCAGCTCGGGCACGGCGTCGCCGTCGCCGTCGCCGTCGCCATCGGACAGGAACGACTCGACATCTCCGGACAGCTCGAGCGCGCCGACCTCGGTCGGCGCGTCCTCATCGGACTGCTTGCGCACGTCGCTCTCCAGTCACGGGTCCTGGGCCACGATCACGAATTCGACCCGCTCCGCGCCCCCGGGCATGGGTTCGTCGGGGGCGCTCGCGCCATCGACCAGCCCGATGGCCACCAGCCGTTCGGGCTCGATGCCCTCGCCGGCGACCAGCCGCGCCCGCACCGCCTCGGCGCGCGCCTGGGCCTGCCGCGTGGCGCCGACCTCGACCAGCCCGCCGCCCTTCACGTGGGCCCGGATCTCGACCTTGGTGATCTTGGTCTGGATGAACAGCACCCGGGCCACGATGGCCAGCACGGCGTTCGACTTCTTGTTCAGCTTGGCGCCGTTCCAGCTCAGCGCCTGCGCCAGCCGGATCTCGCTGCGCGTCACCGTGACCAGCGCGGCGCCCGGATCGGGGCAGCCGTCCTCGTCCTTGCTGCCGTTCCAGGTCTCCGACTCGCGCGGACACGGATCGATGGTGTCGGGCACGCCGTCGGCGTCGTTGTCGAGCTCGGGGCAGCCGTCCTCGTCCTCGAAGCCGTCCTTGTCCTCGGGCTCGCGCGCGCAGCGGTCAGCCGCATCAGCGACCCCATCGGCGTCGTTGTCGAGCTCGGGGCAGCCGTCCTCGTCCTCGAAGCCGTCCTTGTCCTCGGCCACCGCCGGGCACTTGTCGCTGGCGTCGGCGATGCCGTCACCATCCTGGTCGCCGTTGGGGCAGCCCTGCGTCGACCCGGCGCCCGCCTGCAGCGGACAGCGATCCTCGGCGTCGGGCACGGTGTCGCCGTCGTTGTCGAGATCGGCGCAGCCATCGTCGTCCTGGAAGCCGTCGCGATCCTCCTTGTCCCCGGCGCAGCGATCGGCCGCGTCGGCCACGCCGTCGCCGTCGCTGTCCACCGCGCCGCCGACCACCACGCCACCGATCACGCCGCCACCGCCACCGGCCGGCGCGCCGCCGCCCGTCTGCAGCCCGTAGCTCAGCGCCGCGACCACCCGCACATCGGCGGTGCCATAGCCCCTGGTCAGCCCGAAACCTGCCCCGGCCTGCGCCGACAGCCCGCCGCCGAGACCGAAGCGCCCGCCCAGGATGGCCTCCATCGGCCTGGTCCCGCTGCCGCTCTCCTGCACCCCCGCCGCGCCATACAGCTCGGCCAGCGCCCACACCCGAGGCCCGACCTCGTAGCTGGCCGCGGCGCCGAAGGTGACCTCGTCATCGACCGCCAGGTTGGCCAGCCGGGCCTTGCCGCGCCCGCGATAGCCCAGCTGCCCGGTCGCCGCGACCTTGCCGGCGCGATAGCCGACGGCCGCGCGCAGCTCGAGGCTGCCAGCGCCGCCCGACAGCGCCTCGTCCGACCCCGTCGGCAGCGTGCCCACCACGCCGACCGAGACCGGCGTCCTGCCCTTCAGCACCTGCAGCTTGCCGCTGACGCGCAGGTCGCCCAGCGCTGACGACGACAGCTCGCCCGGCGCGCCGTCGCCCTGGCCCTGGCTCAGCACCAGCGGCACCACCGCGCCCAGCTCCAGCGCCCGCGTCGGCGCGTAGGCCAGGAGCAGCTGCCCGCCGAGCCGGTTCTCGACCAGGTTGAACTCCTGGTTGGTCGCCTTGTCCTTGCCGAGCATCGCCGCGTGCGCGAAGCCCAGCGCGAGGCCCGCCTCCAGCCGCCCGCGCGGCAGCACCGCCGCGCCGTCCACCGTGAAGAAGCCGCTCTGCGAGCTGGCGGCCCGGTAGAGCTCCACGTCCAGCCCGTCGGCCCGCGCGCTGGCGCCCACGCCCACCAGCAGCACGACCAGCCCGCCGCCCAGCATCCCGCGCAAGCGCCGCCTGAGCAGCCAGCCCAGCACCAGCGCCGACAGCACCAGGGCCCCCAGCCCGCCGCTGGCGCCGGAGCCGCGCGCGCCATCGGCGCGACAGCTGCAGCCGGCGCCGGTCACGCTGATACCGCTGTCGCCCGGGCCACCGTCACCCTGCGACCCGCCGTCGACCACCGGTCCGGCGTCGGCCACCGGCCCGGCGTCGACCAGCGGTCCGCCGTCGGGCACCGGCCCATCGACCACGGTGGTGGTGGTGCTCGACATGTTGTTGCCCATGCTGGGATCGCTGGTCGTGCTCGAGGCCACGCTGACCGTGTTGGTGACCGTGCCGCTCATCGTCGGCGTCACCATCACGGTGATCGTGACCGTGCCGTTGTTGGGGATGTCCCCCAGCGCGCAGCTGATGTTCGCCCCCACCGAGCAGGCGCCCTGGGTCGAGGTCGCCGACTGCACCGTCAGCCCGGCCGGCACCGGATCGCTCAGCCCGACCGCGCGTGCGGTCTGCGGCCCGTTGTTGCGCACCACCATGGTGTAGGTCAGGACGCCGTTGCGCTGCACCGGATCGGGGCCGTCGCTCTTGACCACCGAGACGTCGGCGCCCTGCGGCATGTTGCTCACCGTGGTGGTCGCGGTGGCGGTGTCGTTGGCGGGGTTGGGATCGTTCTGATCGGCGATGACGTCCGCGCGGTTGGTCAGCGTCCCGGTCTGCGTCGGGCGCACCGTGATGGTGATGACGGTGCTGGCGCCGACCGCGAGATCGGGCAGGTCACACTCGAGGTCGCCGTTGTTGATCTGACAGTTGCTGCCGGCGGGCCCCACGAAGCCGACCAGGGTGACGTTGTTCGGCAGGTTGTCGACCACGAACGGGTTGGTGGCCACCGCCGGCCCCTCGTTGCGCACCGTCAGCGTGTAGACCAGGTTGCCGTTGACCGCGACCGGATCGGGAGCGTCGGTCTTGGTGATGCCGACGTCGGCGTCCCGGTTGTTCGACACCACCGTGGTGGTGATGGTCGACATGTTGTTGCTGAGCATCGGATCGGGCGGCACGTTGGCGCCCACCCGCGCGGTGTTGGTCAGCGTCCCGGCCACCGTCGGGCGCACCACGATGTTGATGATGGCGACGCCGCCGGCCGCCATGTCCCCGAGACCACAGGTGACCGTGGGTGGCGTGCCCGAGCTGGTGCAGTTGCCGCGCGAGGTCGTGACCGAGCGCAACGTCAGCCCGGCAGGCAGGGCGTCGATGACGCCCACCCCACCGGCGGCGTTGGGGCCCCCGTTGGTGACCCGCAAGGTGTAGGTGAGGTCGTTGCCGACGCCGATGGGATCGATGTCGTCCGACTTGGCGATCGAGAGGTTGGCGCTCTGGGCCAGCGCCCGGCCCTCCCCCGCAAGCCAGACCGCGGCAAGCAGATACAGGCCAAAGCTACGCTTCATGCCCCCATCGTACTCCGACTCGTCAATCCGCGCAGCTGGCCGCCTCGGAGCACTCGTTGCCGACCTCGGCGCAGGCCTCCGGGGTGGTCCAGTTGAACTCGACCTCTCCGGCCGAGGCCAGCGGGCAGCAGCAGGTGTGGTCGCTGGGCTGCGCTGGCGCGGTCGGGCTGGGGGTCGGGGTGGCGGCGGGTTTCTCCACCACCGGCGCGGACTTGGCGGCGGGCTTGCTGCTACCCCCACAGGCGGACAGCAGGCCGGACAGCACGAGGGCAATGGCGACGCGGAGCTTCATCGAGATCCTCCCCAGATCGGAAACGAGTGGTCGGCCAGCATATCAAATCAGACTGCGGGAGCGACCCGGGTCCGCACCATCGAGGTCATGATCTCCTCCAGCGCCGCCGCGGGATCGTCGGTCAGGCCGACGTGCACCGGCGAGGGCTGGATGATGGTGCTGCGCGGGGCCACCAGCCAGTGGAAGCGATCCGGCTGCGGCAGCTCGGCCACCGGGCCGGCGTCGCGGTCGCCGACGGCGACGCGCACCACCGCCTCCAGGTGCCGCCGCACCAGGCCCGGGTCACAGCCGGGGTCGAGCGCACGCAGCCGGGCCTCGTCGAGCTCGACCCGCGCCGCCAGGAAGCCGCGCACCCGACAGTGCACGATGGCGCCGGCGTTGATGAACTCCTGCCGATCGACGCGCGGGACGACGCGCACGATGGCGTAGTCAAACGGGGCGCGTGCGGGCACGGTCGGCCTCCTCCAGGAAGCTGGCGGCGTGGCCGCGCCGCGCGCTCAGGAACGCCAGCAGCGCCGGCCCCAGCGCGAAGCTGTCCTCGCCCAGCCAGTCGGCCGGGAGCGCGGCGACGGCCTCGGCCAGCGCGGCGTCGTCGAGGCGCGCCAGCAGGGCGGCGCCCGCGCGCGGCACCTCGGTGGCCCAGGGCAGCAGCACATGGCTGCGGATGGCGGCGAACGGCGACGCTGCCTTGTCGAGGCCGCCGTCCCAGCCGTGCAGGAAGATCAGCGACGCGCCATGATCGATCAGCCACAGCCCGCCGCGGAAGCTCAGCAAGTTGGGGTTCCGGGGCGTGCGGTCGACGTTGGAGATGAAGGCGTCGAAGGCGACCACCTGCGACGCCAGCTCCGGCGTCAGCTCGGGCTGCGCTGCCGCGGGATCGAAGGTGACCGACCCGGGCAGGAACTCCAGCCCCACGTTGGTGCCCACGCTGGCGGCGAGGAGCTCGCGGATCTCCTGGTCGGGCTCCGACTTGCCCAGCGCGGCGTCGACCGTGACCAGCGCCAGCTCGGGCACCGGCAGGCCGGCGGCGCGCCCGAGCTGGCCCGCCACCAGCTCGGCGATCAGCGCGCGGCTGCCCTGCCCGGCGCCGCGGAACTTCACCACATACTGGCGCCCGTCATCGGCCTCGACCAGCGCGGGCAGCGAGCCGCCCTCGCGAAACGGCGTCACATAGCGGGTCGCGGTCACGGTGCGCACGGCCCGATGGTACACGGACCACGTCAGCGCCGGCGCGGGCGATTCGAGCCGGCCTATTCGAGCAGGTCGGGCTCGGCGCGCACCGCGCGCTCGTACAGCGGCTGGAAGCTGAGCCAGCCCACCGAGGGGTTGCCGATCTGCTCGCGGGTCAGACGCGCGACCTCGTGCGGGATCTTGACCGGCTGCCCGGCGGCCTCGGCGCGCAGCTGGGCCTGGCATGACCGATCCATGGTGATGAACCACCACACCGCCTCGTCGACGCTGGCGCCCACGGTGAGCAGGCCGTGGTTCTGCAGGATGACCGCCTTGCGTCCGCCCAGGCAGTCGGCGATCTGGGCGCCCTCGTCGAGGCCGTTGACCACGCCGCTGTAGTTGGTGAACAGCGCGTGATCCTCGTAGAACGCGCAGGCGTCCTGGGTCAGCGGATCGAGCAGCCGGCCCAGCGACGACCACGCCTTGCCCGCCGGCGAGTGCGCGTGCGCCGCCGAGATGACGTCGGGGCGCGCCGCGTGCACCCGCGAGTGGATCGCGAACGCCGCCCGGTTCAGCGGCCGCTTGCCCTCGAGCACCGCGCCGGTGTGATCGACCAGCAGCAGATCCGACGCCTTCATGTGGCCGAAGTAGACCCCCAGCGGGTTGACCCAGAAGCGGTCCGGGAACACCGGATCGCGCACCGTGATGTGGCCGGCCACGCCCTCGTCGAAGTCGAAGCGCGCGAACAAACGGAAGGCAGCGGCCAGGCGCTGCTTGCGAAGCATCCTCTCGTCACTCATGGGCGGGCATTCTCCAGCAGGGGGATGAAGCGCTTGGCGATGGCATAGCTGTCGCCGGGCCAGCGCGCAGAGATGTAGCGACCATCTTCGACCACGAACGCGGCGCTGTCATCGTCGCGGGTGCCGCGCCGGGTCAGGTTGCGTGGGCCGCGCTCGAAGTGGGCGGCGTCGGCCAGGGCAGCGCGGACCTCGTCCTCGACATAGGCGGGATAGGTGCGGTAGTAGCGCCCGCGCCGCCAGAAGGTCAGGAAGAAGGCGGTGCGCTCCATGTACCTGGGCAGGCAGGTGGTGCGCATGCCATGCAGGACGGAGCGCCCGGTCGCGGGATCGACGGCGCGCGCCAGGGCCAGCACGCCGTGGCAGATGGCGGCGACCGGGCGGCCGGTGGCCCAGAAGCGCGCCAGCAGCCGCTGCAGCTCGGCGCTGCCCAGGTACTGGCGCATGCCGGGGGCGTGGCCGCCGGGCAGGAAGAGGCCGGCGAAGGCGGCGGGGTCGAGGTCACGCCAGCGCAGCGGGGCCTTGAAGCCGGGGTCGTCGACGAGCTCGGCATAGAAGGCCTTGGGCTCGGGCGCGGCGCCCAGCTTGCCGAACAGAACACCGGTCAGCAGCAGCGGGTCGGCGGCGGGTGTGGCGCCGGCCTCGGTGGCGAAGACCACGCGATAGCCGGCCTCGGTGAGCAGCTTCCAGGGCACCGCGACCTCGGTGACGTCGAAGTCGCGATCGGGCAGCGGCATCAGGATGTCGCCGCGGCTGGCGGGGGCCGGGGCCGGGGTCTCGGTCTGCGGGCTGCCGTCGTCCATGGCGGCAATCTGCCATGGTCCCAGGGCACAGGGCATGACCGCGCGCGCCACAACTGCTGACCGGGCGAGCCTTTGCGGCTATCGTCGCGGGGTGAAGTGGCAACCTGGACAGGGTTCGGGGGACCTCGAGGATCGCCGCGGCAGCCCCGGGCGGCGCATGCCCGGCGGCGCCAAGCTGGGCGCGGGCGGCCTCATCCTGGTGCTGATCGGGCTGTTTTTCGGCCGCAACTACCTGAGCGAGCTGGGCGGCTCGGACGACTCGGGCGGCGGCGCTGGCGGCGGCCAGACCCAGAGCCCGCCCAGCGGGACCGATCCCGATGCCAAGCTGGTGCAGTTCATGGCCTTCGTGCTGGATGACGCCCAGGACGCCTGGACCCAGCTCTTCGAGGCCCAAGACCAGCGCTATGTGCGCGCCAAGATGGTGCTGTTCTCGCGCGGCACCGAGTCGGGCTGCGGCTATGCCAGCTCGGCCATCGGGCCGTTCTACTGCCCGCCGGATCAGAAGGTATATCTGGACCTCGACTTCTTCCGCGCCTTGAGCGCGCGGCTGGGCGCGCCGGGCGACTTCGCGCAGGCCTATGTCATCGCGCACGAGCTCGGCCACCACGTGCAGAACCTGCTCGGCTATGACGCCGCGTTCGCGCAGCACATCGAGAGCGCCGGCAAGCGCAGCGCCGCCGCCAGCGAGTGGTCGGTGCGCCAGGAGCTGCAGGCCGACTGTCTGGCCGGGGTGTGGGCCCACGGCGCCGCGCAGCGCGATCTACTGGAGGCCGGCGATCTCGACGAGGGGCTGAACGCGGCGGCCGCCATCGGTGACGACACCCTGGCCAGGAAGGCCGGCGCCGAGGTGGTGCCGGAGTCGTTCACGCACGGGACCTCGGCCCAGCGCGTGCGCTGGTTCAAGCGCGGCTTCGACCACGGCCAGGTGGGCGACTGCGACACCCTGAAGGGGCCCCTGTAGACTGCAAAGCGTTCATATATAGTTCCTGTCAGAGAATATCGATTCACGATTCACCGCCCGGGGCGTATCCAAAGTTCAGGAGCCCCAAACAAACCCCTGCACAAGGACGGTGACGTGATGAAGCTGCTCGAGAGACTGCTGGCCCTGCCGCTGACCTCGCTGGCGTTGATCGCCGGCTGCGCCGCGAGCCCTGACGTGGTCGACGACCAACCGGTGGCGCGCGGCCAGGCCGCGGTGGCCCAGATCGACAGCAACCTGGCCCGGCTGCGCGACCTCAGCGTGTTCCGCGTCGGCCAGCTGGTCGAGCACGCGCCGGCCAGCGCCCTGCAGTGCTACAACCTGCCCTGCAACGACGATGATCGCCGCGTGGTCGAGGCCGCCCGCGTGGTGGCCGCCGAGCGCCTGGCCGAGTTCACCCAGCGCGTCGCCAAGGTCGAGCCCGCCAGCGGCACCAGCGTGGAGGCCGCCAGCTGCGCGCCCAGCGCCATCGACGCCAACCTGGAGCGCCTGTCGGGCCTCGGCATCATCGAGGTCGAGGGGCTGGTCCGCATCGAGCCCGCCACCAGCCCCGAGTGCTACAACCTGGTCTGCCCGAGCGACCAGCAGCGCGCCGACCAGGCCACCTGCGACAACGCCGCGACCCTGGCCAGCATCGTGGCGGCGACGGGGGACCTGGCGAAGTGAAGCTGCCGGGGCGAAGGCGACCGGAGACGGAGACGGAGACGGACAAGCTCCCTCGGCTGCGCCTCGGTCGCTTGGGCCTCGGGGTGGGCCTCGACCTGCCCTGGGGTGCGCCCATCGGGTTCCAGCGCGAGGCGGCGCCTGGGCGAGACCGCGTCACCGACAAGGTGGCGCGGTTTCTGGCCCGCCACGGCGGCGACTTCGCCTACGGCTTCATCTCGTACCAGCCGCGCGACCGCGCCGTGCCGCGCGCCGCCGACCTGGCCGCCGCGTACGACGACGTCCTCGGCCGCATGCGCGGTCCGCGCGCGCTGCACCACACGGTGCTGAACCTCGGCGCCTGCGAGCCCTACCCGCGCGACGCCATCATCGACTTCACCAACGACCTCATCGCGCGCCACCAGTTCGCCTGGGTCAACGAGGACCTCGGTCTGTGGTCGCTGGGCGGCCGCCCGCTGCCCTACCCGCTGCCGCCGCAGCTGACCACGGCGGGGCTGCACGCCTGCGTGCGCAACGTGCGCGCGGTAGCCGACCAGCTGGCCGCGCCCCTGGTCATCGAGTTCCCCGGCTTCGCCGAGGGCCTCAGCCTGGAGGTCGGCAGCCTCGACGCCTACGACTTCTTCCGACGCGTGGTCCGCGACGCCGGCGTCGCCGCCACTCTCGACGTTGGTCACCTGCTCAGCTACCGCTGGCGCCACGGCCACCGCGGCGAGGCCCTGTACGGCGCGCTCGACCGCCTGCCCCTGGCCGAGACCTTCGAGCTGCACCTGTCCGGCTGCGCCATCATCGACGGCGAGCGCTTCATGGACTACCACCACGGCGTCCTGCTCGACGAGCAGCTCGAGCTGACCGCCCGCCTGCTGGCCCTGTGCCCCAACCTGCGCGCCATCACCTACGAGGACCCCCGCTTCGACGCCGACGGCGCTCTCATCGCGAACGCCGTCCCGAACTTCCTCCGCCTGCAGGCGCTGGTCGCCGCGTGGATGTCCGCCCCAATCAAGATCGAGAAGAACCCGAGCGAGATCGCGTACGTCGAGCACGAGCACGAGCACGAGCACGAGCACGAGCACGAGCACCAGCACCAGCACCAGCACCAGCACGAGCACGAGCACGAGCACCAGCACCAGCACGAGCACGAGCACGAGTCCGGCATCGCCACCGACCGCCGCCTCGAGCTCCTCCTGCGCGACTCCGCCGCCCGCGCCGCGTTCCTCGCCGCACCACCGACGGCGCCCGACCCGCTGGCGACCTTGCGGCCCGACGAGCTGACCACCGCCGCGCACACCCTGGCCCGCGAGACCCTGCGTCGGCGCCAGGTCGGCTGCGGCGATCTGCGCGCCGCCTACCCGCTGACCCTGGCCGCCCTCGGCGCCAGCCGCGGCAGCCTCGACGCCGTCAGCGTCGCCTTCCTGGCCTCACCCGCCTACGCGACCTTCCGCGAGACCCCCGGCGACCCGGGCGCCTGCCTGGAGGACGCCTTCCATCGCTTCTGTCTCGCGGCGACCACGCCCGCCGAGTGTCCGCGCCGCACGCTCGCGCACGAACACCTGCTCGCGCTGGTCAAGGCGCTGACCATCTGTCCGCGCCCCGGCTTCACCATCCCGCCCGAGCTGCGCCCCTGTCCTGGTGGCTGGGTCGCCGTGCACCGCGCCACCACCAGCGACCCCGAGCCGGGCGCGCCGCCGCACCTGTTCGCCGCCGCCCACGGCCGCGTCATCGCCGGCGCACTGACCCCGCTGCTGGCAGACCTCATCGACCATGGCCCCGGCGCTGCCGCCCGTCATCCCGGCACGCCGCCCGCGGTCATCGCGGCCGCCCTGGCCCAGCTGCGCGGCCTCGGGGTGCTGCGCGACGACGCAGCTACGGCATCGCGTTCGCCGCCGTCACCAGCTGCTGGGTGAACTGCCGCAGCGCAGGATCATCCGCCGGCATCAGCTCCAGCGCGCGCCGCAGCTTGGGCTCCGCGAAGCGCCCGAACTCCGCCGGTGCCAGCGGCTGCCCGGCGCGCGCCGCCGCCTTGACCCGGCCGAGGATGTCGAGCTCCTCGGCGGCGGTCAGCACCTCGACCCGCCCGACCAGCGTGCGCACGAGCTCGGTCGGGGCCGGCGTCACCCGCATCGGCAGCAGTCGATCGGTCCACGCCCGCGGCACCACATACAGCACGCGCAGCCCGTAGCTCTGGAAGTAGCTGCGCTGCCAGGTGTCGACCATCGCCTTGGCCTCGTCGGCGTACAGCCCTGTGGCCTCCAGCGCGCGCCGCAGGACCTGACCCGCGTGCTCTGCATACAGCGCGGCGTCGCGCTCCTTCGGCGTCGGCGACGCGATCACGCTGCCGCCTGCCGGGATGCGCCCGAGCTCGGTCACCGCACCGCCGGCGGCGTGCACATGCAGCAGGAAGGCCGCCGGGATATCCTCCGCCGAGCCGTTCGACACCCGCAGCATGCCGTCCGCGATGGTCTCGACCTTCAGCGGCAGCTCGAAGCGGCCGAGGCCGCGATAGAAGATGAAGCCCTCGTCCTCGCGCGTCGCCCCCGCCGCGCCGCCACCCTCCGCGCGCACGCCCAGCGACGCCACGTTGCGCGACGGCGCCCACACGCTGGTCGCCGGCACCGACGGCGGCTTGACCGCGTCCAGCTCGCGCAGCCCGACGTCCCAGGTCATGCGGCCCTCCGCGATCCGCGTCAGCGAGCCCACCGCGGGCGCCATCATGGTCGCCGCCGGGTACCACTCCGAGATCACGCCACCCGGGAACTCGACGTCCACAGTGGCGCGCGGCACGTCACCATAGAAGTAGATCACCGGGGTCTCGAGCTTCTGGGTCACCGCCTCGGGCAGCGCCTCCATCGACTTGTGCAGCCCATCACCGGACGCCAGCCGCCCGTGCACGAACGCCGGCAGCAGCTCCTCGGTGTGGTGCAGCCCGTCCATGACGCGCCCATCCGACCCCTGCAGCGAGGTGAAGGTGCCCCACTCGTGCACCACCAGGCCGTGAACGCTGGAGGCGCCGTTGCCCGGTCGCTCGGCCCCGCACCCCACCAGCGCCAGCACCGCCACCGCCGCCGTCGCCGTCGCCGCCAGCGTCCCCGCCCGCGCCCGCGCCCGCCCGGCCGCCGCCGCCCCTGTCCCTGACCGCGTGTTGTTCATGTCCCCGATGCTCTGCCCACCGCCCTATCAAATCCAATGATTGTTTTGCATGGGCAGCCATAAAATCCGTCTATGAATCTCGACCGCCTCGAGGTCTTCCTGCGCATCGTCGAGACCGGCTCGATGGGCGCCGCCAGCCGCGTGCTGCACCTGACCCAGCCGGCGCTCAGCCACAGCCTGCGCCTGCTCGAGGACGAGCTCGGCACCCCGCTGTTCGACCGCCGCGGCCGCGGCCTGGTGCTGACCGCCGCCGGCCGCGCCCTGGAGCCGCGCGCCCGCGCCCTGCTCGAGGCCGCGCAGCAGCTGGCCCGCGACGTCGGCCGCACCGCCGCGCAGCGCTACCACGATCTGCGCGTCGGCACCGTCGACAGCGTGGCCACCTTCCTGCTCCCGCGCGTGCTGACTCCGGTACGCCGCGCCTTCCCCGAGCTGGCCATCAAGCTGACCACCGCGCGCACCCTCGAGCTCTTGCGCCGGGTCGCCACCAGCGAGCTCGACTGCGCCATCGTGGCCTGGTCGGGCCCGCCCGACGGCGTCGCCCGCGCCGAGCGCCTGGGCCCCTACACCCTGCGCTTCTGGGGCCGCAAGGACCGCTTCCCCAGCCTGGGCCGCGCCACCACCGAGGACGCCGTGCGCGAGCTGCCCATCGTCGAGATCGAGGCGCTGCCCGGCCAGGGCTCGATGATCCGCAAGGACGCCCCCGCCTACGCAGTCACCGGCAGCCTGGCCTCGGTCAAGGCGCTGGTGCTGGCCGGCTTCGGCGTCGGCGCCATGCTCGACTTCATGCTGTCCCCCACCGAGCGCCGCGCCCTGGTCCACGCCCGCGTGCCCCACGATCCCGACTGCGCCCTGCACCTGGTCTCGGCGCCCACGCGCACCGGCGACACCGAGCGTCGCCTCGACCACGCCCTCGCGGCCGCCCTGCGCGCCGCCCTGCCCCGCCGTTAGGGCACTCCGTCCCGGCTACCCCGAGATGGCGTCGGCGTAGGCCACCGTCAGCACGCGCATGACCTCGATGATCTGGACATAGTCCTCCAGCGCCTGCGCGGTCGCCGGATCGGCCGGATCGACCAGCGCGGCCAGCTCCTGCGCCCGCAGCAGCATGCGCGCGCCGATGCCATCTTCGACCGTGCCAACCCGGAACGAGTTGGCGACATAGGTGCGCCCGCTCCTGCCGTAGTTGAAGGTCACCGTCGGCCGCGTGGTGTCGATGGCCTGGCCGCTGCCCTGCAGGAAGATCCGGGTCTGATCGACGAAGGTCTGGTCGAAGCTGGCCGGGATCAGCGCCACGCCCAGCGCCGCCGCCCACAGCTCGACCGAGAAGCCGACCTGCGGATCCAGCGGCAGCTGGGTCCCGGTCAGCACCGGGATGGGCTGCGAGATGGGCCGCTCGACCACCTTGGTGCCGTCGAAGTAGGGCGCCAGGCGATCCCAGCGATCGCTCATCACGGCGCCCCAGACGTTGGTCATCTGCGCGGCGTAGATCCGCCAGTAGTTGATGGCGTACTGGCGCACGTCGGCCGACTCGTCGCGCGACAAAAAGTGCGTCTCGGGATCGGTCATCAGCTCCAGCGCGGCGACCTTGTCGAGGAAGGTCCCGATGTGGGTGATGCGCTCGTCCCAGTAGTAGCCCGAGTCATAGTCCCACTCGGTGTTGAGGAAGCGCCCGGTCGGGATGTCGACCGTGAAGGCGGGGCGACCCTCGCCATAGTCGTCGGCCTGGTAGGCGTCGCGGCCGTCGCTCTGGGTGTAGCGGTAGTACGGCCCCGGCTCGGGCGCAGTCAGGATGCGCCCCAGCTGGTTGAAGCCCTGGTCGACCGCGACCGTGTAGGGGCCCCAGCCGTCGGGCGAGCGCCAGAAGTTGGCGGGCGTGCCGTCGTCGGGGATGGCGCTGGCGTAGTCGCTGCGGAACAGCACGTAGAACTGCATCGCGCTGCGCAGCGGGTCGAGGTAGCGCCAGTAGATGTCGTCGATGTAGTACTCCGGCGAGAAGCCCAGCCGATCGCGCCGGAAGTTGTTGAACAGGTAGTAGTTCTGGTAGGTCTCGATGGCGTTCTGACTGGTCTCGTAGATGTCCGCCCCGCGGTCGAAGGCCAGGCAGTCGGGCGACGCGCTCTCGAACTCGTCGGAGCAGAAGCGGTACGGCACCACCAGCTTGAGGTCCTTGTCGCGATCGACCTCGTCGGGGTAGGCGCAGTCGCGCCGGTGCACCGCGCGCGTGATCTCGGACATCGGCACGTCCTTGCGATCGTCGAGATCCACCAGCGAGGGCAGCTTGGTGTAGTGCACGCTGATGAAGTCGTTGCCGGCGCAGTCGACCAGCAGCGGCAGCGGCATGCCGAAGGTCACCGTGGCCTGCAGCGCCCCGATGAGGTAGGTGTCGCTGACGTTGTTGAAGACCTCGACGGTCTGGCCATAGCCGAACTTCAGGGCGGCGACGTCATAGCGGCCGAGGCCCTGGATGTCGGAGTTGAACTTGGCGCCGTAGTCCATCACCGACGAGGTCTGGAACGACGAGATCCCGGCCTGCAGCCCCGACGGCGACATCACGCCGGTCAGCTCGGCGGGGGTCTCGGGATCGACATAGCGCGGGCCGGGCGCGCCGCCGGCCTTGCGCAGGTCCCAGTAGGTCTTGGGGTAGTTCATGGCGTCGAACGAGCCCGCGAAGTTGTGGCGCAGCCCCATGGTGTGGCCGATCTCGTGCTCCGCGGTGGAGCGGAAGATCTCGGTGCGCAGCGCGCGCCAGACGTCCTCGGGGTTCTTGCCCTTCTGCTGCATGGCCAGCCCGAGCACGGCGTCGTCGAAGGTGGCCTTGAGGTCGGCGCCGCGCGCGCCCAGGTGGCGGCGGAACGCCTTCATGGCGCGGGCGCGCTCGGGGTTCATCAGGCTGAGCGGCTGCACCTTGCCGAGGTCGGCGCGGGCGGCGTCGGTGCGCGGGTCGAGGCCGCGCGCCAGCAGGATGTCGCCGTTGATCATGCGCTGCTCCAGCGCGCTGCCCCGCAGCGGCGCCAGGCGGCGCGCGGTGATGCCGGGATCGGCGCCCAGGATGGACGACCGCGCCAGCGCCGACGAGCGCTCGCGCTGCATCCGGGCCAGGCCGCGCACGTCGGCCTTGCGGATGGCCGGGATGCGCGGCAGGCCGGCGGTCCACGAGAAGTCCATCGCGCTGGCCATGGCGGCGACCTGGCCCTGGTCGAAGGTCTTGCTGCGCAGGCCCTCGCGGTTGGCCGCGACCCAGGCCGCGACGTCGACGCCCTTGACGAAGCTGGTCGCGGCGGTGTCACCGTTGACCAGGCGCACGATGTCGCGCGCCTGGGCCGCGTACTCGTCGATCCCGGCGCCGTACACGAAGGCGGTGGCCGAGATGGTCTCGCCGGTCTCGGGATCGTGGTTGCTGGGGCCGTAGCCGAGCAGTCCACCGTTGTTGGGCTCGTCGACCCAGTACAGCATGCTGTAGCGGATGTCGCCGATGCGGGCGTGGGTGCCGGCCGGGCCGCACACCGCGGGATCACCGGCGACCACCGGGTTGTGCTCGCACAGGTGGAAGATGGGCGCGCTGGCGTCCTTGCCGGTCAGGGTCTTGTAGGTCGCCTTCAGGGTGTTGTCATACTGCGCCGCCATCAGCTTGGCCGACGGCACCATGGCGGCCGGGAAGCTGTCGTTGAGGTAGTAGACGATCGGCCGCGGGCCGAGGTCGGCGCTGGCGGCGTCCAGCGGGTCGCTGAGGTTGCGGTAGGCGTAGGGGATGGTGCACAGCCCGCTGGCGGCCCCGGTGGCGCTGTCGATGGTGGTGCCCTCGGCCTCCAGGTTGCAGCGCTCGCCGGCCTGGGTGCCGCAGTCGGCGTTCGACGAGCAGCGCGTGGTGGACAGGCTGCGGCGCCAGATGTCGAAGCGGTTGATCAGGCGGACGCGGCCGGTCTCGGTCTGGCCGTACTGGCGGTTGTAGCTGGTGCGCTCGGTGGTGAAGTAGCCGAAGCGCTCCATCATGTGGTCGTCATAGGCCAGCGCGTCATAGTTGCGCGGCCCGGAGAGGCGCAGGAAGGACGAGCGCAGCTTGATGATCTGGCTGGCGCAGTCCTGGGTGGCGTAGGACAGGAAGCACACCGGGACGTTGGCGAAGTCGTAGAAGTCGACGGTCTCGGGCGAGGCGACGATCTTGCTGGTGACCTCGAGGTAGTCGGCCTGGCTGGTCGGGGTGGCGCGCTCCAGGCGCCAGTGATCGGGGTCGGCGGGGTCGCTGACGTAGTAGGGCACCGGATCCTGCTTGATGGCGCCCAGCGCGGAGTGGCCCCAGTCGGCCAGGAACTCGAAGTTGGTGACCAGGTTCTCCGACCAGTCGACGCGCAGGAACTTGCGCTGGTACCACTTGCGGTCGGTGTTCTCGACGATCTTGTTGTACTCCTCGCCGGTCGAGGAGTTGTACTCGCGCGCGATGTCGAAGTGCGACTCGATGCGATAGGCCGCGACGGGAGCGCCCAGGTAGTTGACCGAACCGCCAGCAACGACCTGTGAAGGCTCGCCCTTCTCGGAGCCGCGCACGAACTCGTAGGCGCGTCGCGCGGTCAGCACGTTCTCCTGGATGTCCCAGACGATCTTCTCCATCTCGTTGTCACCCTGCTCCCCGATGAAGGTGAAGCCGGTGGTGAACGGGACGCCGACCACGGTCTGGCGGAAGTACCAGGTGCCGGCGAGATCGCTCTTGGCGATGGCGCCCTCCTGGATGGTGCTGCGCGGCGCGACGTTGTCGGCGCAGCCGGCGGAGAGTGCGGCGGCGAGGAGTGCGGTGAGTGCTGAGCGCTTCATCTGGAGCCCCTGGTGAGTTCGTCGATGCTGACGGTGGCGGACAGCGAGAGCGCGCTATAGTTGTCGCGGCTGACGCGCAGGAAGGGATTGGCGAGGTCGCCGTTGGGATGACGCACCGGCTGGTAGGTCTCGAGATCGAGGCTGAGCGACAGCGACGGGCGCGCCTGCCAGCTGAGGCCCAGGCTGAAGCTGCCGGCGTCATGGCGACCGCGGCGGACCTCGTGGATGAGCGAGCCGTCGGCGCACACGTCGGCGGTCGGCACGCCTGCCACGCCGCAGGCGTCGGGCACGTGCGAGAAGGTGTTGACGAGATCGTAGCCCGCGGAGGCGCTGAGGTCGTGGGGCAGCGCGACCTCGAGGTCGAGGCCGGTCAGGAAGCCGAAGCTGGGTGTCATGGCGCCGTCGTGCGCGAAGCTCTCGGGGCTGACCTCGAGGCCCGACACCACCACGGTGCCGCCCAGCGGCTGGATCGGCGAGGTGTCGGCGTCATAGAGGTACCTGGTGGCGCGCTCGCGCAGGCGCACGGTGACGCGGCCGAAGACGCGCGACAGCGAGGCCGACAGCGAGGCCGCGGTGTACAGGCCGTCGTTGAACGAGGCCCGCGAGGTCGGCAGGATGAAGCGGGCGCCGGCGCCCAGGGTGATGCGCCCGGGCAGGTGGGCGACGCTTGGGTGGCTGAAGGTCAGGGTCAGGTCCGACAGGCGCAGGTCGCGCTCGGCGCCCGAGGTCGAGCGCGCGCCGGCGGTCTCTGTGATGACCACGGCCTCGGGGGCGTCGCTGCGCAGCGCGGAGGACGGGAACTGCGGGCCGCGGAAGGCCGGGTCGGAGCCCGCCAGCTCGCCGGAGAGGCCGATGCTGGCGGACAGGGACAGCGGCTTCCAGAAGCGGCTGCCCAGGTGGTGACCGAGGTCGAACGAGGGCCCAAGCTCGAGCGACAGCTGGTTGGCGTAGGCCTCGGGCTCGCCGACGATGCCCGACAGCTCGGTCGCGGTGACGTCGAGGTGCAGGCCGTGCCAGGGGCCGATGTCGTCGGCGTCGGAGTCGGAGTCGAGATCGGCCTCGGTGCTCGTGCTCGTGCTCGTGCTCGTGCTCGTGCTCGTGCTCGTGCTCGTGCTCGTGCTGGTGTCGGGCGCGGCCCACGCGGGGATCGCCAGCGCGCCGATCACGACCACAGCCCATCCAACCCGTGCCCTCATGCTCTCCCTGCCAGCAACAGAACCGGCAGCGAGTAGCGTGATTCACCCGTGACTGTCAAGCCTCTAGGGCCGGCGGATGCCGAGGATGCGGAACACCGCGGTGCAGCTGCGCCCGGTGTCGGTGTACGAGTAGGTCGACGTGATCTCGTAGCTGCCGGTGGTGGTGAACATGCCCATGAACACCGACGAGCCGATGCTGGCACCGAACGTCATCGGGCCCGTGCGCATGTGCATCGACATGCCGCCGCTGTTGGAGAAGGTGATCGTCGTGGCGCTGATGGTGACCACGGTGACGAACGTGCGCGTGGTCCACTGGGTGGCGCAGGAGTCGCTGACCGGGGTCAGGCTCTCGTCATAGATCCCGTCCAGCGGGGTGAACACCGCGGCGTCGGGCGTGCTGACGGTGGCGTCGGGGCGCGGCACCGCGCCATCGCCGGTGATGGCGGCGTCGATGCCCTGCTCGTCGGGGGTGCGCTCGGGGCTGCAGCCTGCGGTCAGGCCCGCCGCGATGCAGACGATGGTGAGGGCGGTGCCGCGCATGCCGGGCGCAGGCTAGCACGAGGCGCGGCGCGGTATGTATGATGGACCATGGGGTGGTTGCGACGCTGGGGATTGCCCGTCCTGGCCGGGCTGGCGCTGGTCGGCTGTGGCGACGACGACGACGTGGGGGCTCCCGACGCGGTGGTACCTGACGCGGCGCTGGCGGACGCTGCGCCGCTCGTCGTTGATGCCGCCGTGCCCGATGCGCAGGCCGCCGACGCCGGACCACGGGGCGCGCTCGGGGTGGCCTACTCGCCCCGCGGGGCGACCCCGGGCGCGCCCGAGATCATGGCCTTCTACAACGAGCACGGCGCCTACGGACCGCTCATCGCTTACCACATGAACTGGCGCGATCCCGGCATGCCGGGCGGCACCGCGCCGGGCACCGCCGCCATGTTGCCCGGCCTGGCCAGCGCCTTCGGCTTCACCCCGGTGGTCGGCTTTGGCTGGGACGTCGCCGGGGTGCCCGATCTGACCTCGGCCTCCGAACCCGCCAACAACAGCTGGAGCAACGCCGAGACGCGCATGCGTTACCGCACCATGGTGACCGACTACGCCGCCGCGGTGCGCCCGCGCTACCTGTTCCTGGGCAACGAGGTCAACACCTACGCCCTGGCGCACACGCCTGCCGAGTGGGCGACCTGGGTGTCCGAGTACCGCGCCTGCTACGACGCCATCAAGGCGGCCTCGCCGGGCACCATCGTGTTCACCACCTTCCAGCTCGAGCACCTGGCCGGCCTGGGACGCAAGAACGGCTGGACCCAGCCGGCGCAGTGGCAGCTCATCGACGACTTCGCGGGCAAGCTCGACGCCGCCGGCTTCACGACCTACCCCTACTTCGAGTACGAGACCCCGGCCGAGGTGCCCGCCGACTATTACACCCGGCTGCGCGCCCGCTTCGCCGGCCCCCTGATCTTCAGCGAGACCGCCTGGGTCGCCGACCCCGCGGCGCCCTACACCGGCAGCGAGGCCGAGCAGCGCGACTGGGTCACCACCTTCTTCGCGCGCACCGCCGGCCTGCCGGTCGAGTACACAGTCTGGCTGTTCCGCCACGATCCCCCCGGCCTGCCGGCGGCCTTCTCACGCACCGGTCTGAGCGCCAACGATGGCACCGTTCGCCTGGCCGACGCCGCCTGGCGAGCCCGCGTCGCCGCCGGCCCCTGACCCGGCGCGTGACAAGGGCCCCCGGCTGGATCATCCTGGAGCCATGAGTGACGCGCGGGACGCGGTGGGCAAGGCGCTGGGTCTGAACAAGCAGCTGGCCGCCAAGAAGCTGATGTTGAAGCAGGACCTCGAGGCCGAACTGGCCCAGCTCGAGAAGGACCGCGCCGAGGTCGCCGCCGCCGGCGACGCCACGCTGCTGGCCGAGATCGAGCGCCGCATGGAGTCGGTCGCCACCGATCTGGCCGCCGCCGACCTCGATCTGAAGAGCGCCGTGAAGGAGATGGACGAGCTGCACAAGCTGGCCGCCAACCACGAGGGCAACGTCGCCCGCGCCACCGCCAACGCCATCCTGAACCCCGACCCCTTCATCCAGACCCCCGCGCAGGCCACGCTGGAGCACACCCGCGAGCACATCAAGACCCTCGACGCCCAGGCCCGCCTCGGCGCCGAGCTGTCAGGCACCGCCGCGGCGCCCGTGTCCCTGAAGCCCGCCAGCAAGGAGGAGGCCGACGCCCGCGCTCGCGCCGCCTTCGACGCCATGCGCGCGCGCAAGACCGGCGCCGCCGCTCCCGACACATCGGCCGCCCCCAGCAGCCCCGACAGCGGCGGTCAGGCCGACGTCCCCAGCGATCCCCCCATGCGCCCGACCCCTTCGAAGAAGGAGCTGTAGCGCCCTGCCAGCGCGACACCCGCCACACCCTTCAGCTGAAACGCCCTGCGGGGCCGCAGCACCCCACACCCGCCAGTACGCTTCAGCTCAACGCCGTGCGCCGCAGCGCCCTGATCGTTGTCGTCGACGCTTCAGCTGAAGCGCCATGCGGGGCCGCAGCCCCCCACCCGCCAGCACGCTTCAGCTCAACGCCGTGCGCGGCAGCGCCCTGATCGTTGTCGTCGACGCTTCAGCTGAAGCGCATGCGGGGCCGCAGCACCCCACACCGCCGGCACGCTTCAGCTCAACGCCGTGCGCCGCGGTGTCTGGTCGTTGTCGTCGACGCTTCAGCTGAAGCGCCATGCGGGGCCGCAGCACCCCACACCGCCAGCCCGCCACAACTCAACGCCGTGCGCCGCAGCGCCCTGATCGTTGTCGTCGACGCTTCAGCTGAGCGCCATGCGGGGCCGCAGCACCCCACACCGCCGGCACGCTTCAGCTCAACGCCGTGCGCCGCGGTGTCTGGTCGTTGTCGTCGACGCTTCAGCTGAAGCGCCCTGCGGGGCCGCAGCGCGGGTTCGTCGTCAGGGCTTGACCTTCACCGTCTCGCCCGCGATGGCTGCGCCGGGCTCCAGGCACAGGGTGCGCACCCGGCTGGTGGCGGCGAGCTTGCCGGCCTCGTCGCGCAGCGCGACCTGCCAGATCTGCGTGCGGCGGCCCTTCTGCATCGGCGTCGCGGTGGCGATGATCTTGCCGGCGCGGATGGCGTGGACGAAGGCGGTGCTGTTCTCCAGGCCGACGGTGGACCAGCCGCGCGCCATGGCGTCGATGGCAGCGCCGGCGGAGGCCACGGTCTCGGCGATGGCGCAGTAGATCCCTCCGTGGACCAGCCCGTAGGGCTGCAGCAGCGCGGGCGTGACCGCGACCTCGGCGACCACCAGGTCCGGCGTCGCGGCGGTGTAGGCCAGACCGATCGAGCTGTCGAAGCCGCCACGATGCGCGTTCAGCATGGCGACGAGGTCGACGTTGGGGAGCGCGGGAGGCAGGGCGTCGGACATTGCGCGATGGTAGCCTGGGGCATGGGTCGGGCGTGGGTTTGCGTCGGGGTGCTCGCGGTGGTCTGCTCGGGCTGTGGCGACGGCGATGACGACGACGACGACAGCCCCGACGCCGCACCCGCCGACGCCGCACCCGCCCCCGCCGACGCCGCCCCCACCGACGGCGCCGGCCCGGACGTCCGCCCCGACGCCGCGCTGTTCGTGCCCGGCCCTGCCCTGCTGCTGTCCGACGGCTCGCCCAGCAAGGACGAGGACCCCTTCATCCTGCGCACCCGCGACGGCCGCCTGCACGTGGCCTGGTTCTCGGAGCGCACCGGCAACGGGGACATCTACCTGCGCAGCACCAGCGACGGCGCCAACTTCGACGCCCCGGTGCAGCTCACCTCGGGCCCCGCGGTCGACTTCTTCCCCGCCCTGACCCAGAGCGCCAGCGCTCGCATCCACGCGGTCTGGTTCCGGCGCGACACCTCCGGCGCGCGCGGGCGCATCGTCTATAGCCACAGCGACGCCATCTCCACCTGGCCGATCAGCGCCGAGGTCGACGTCACCACACCGACCGGCAGCGCCAGCGACTGGACCCCGCAGATCGCCGAGACCGCCAGCGGCGCCCTGGTCGTCGTCTTCGTGCGTGACGGCTGCTGGCCCCAGCCGCAGCCCTGCTTCGGCCTGTGGGCCACGCGCTCCACCACGGGCGGCGCGACCTGGACCCCCGCGGCCCAGATCCTCCCGACCGCGGGCCAGCAAGATCACCTGCCCTCGCTGCTCGCCAGCCCGGCTGGCCTCACGCTGGTGTGGAACCGCTATGACGCCAGCGCCACCTTGCCCTGGCTGACCGCGACCACCGACGTCGCCCTGGCGACCTCGACCGACGGCGTCACCTGGACCGCCGGCACCGATCTCACCAGCAACGACGGCGCCGCCATCACCGACGTCTTCCCCGCGCTGTACGCCGACCACGCCGGCGCGCTGCACGCCCTGTGGCTCGAGGCCTCCAGCACCGCCATGGCCGTGGTCGAGCAGCGCCTTGGCGCCACCACGCCCAGCCCCATCAGCGACCTCCCGGCCGCGGGCTATTCGCACCACCTCGTCGCGACCCCGACCCCGGGGCGCTTCCTGGCCGCCTGGGTCGCGGGCAGCGGCAGCGCCCTCGACATCCAGGTCCGCGTCATCGCGCGCTGAACCGTCCGCGCGCGGCGCCTCACTCCTCACTGCACGGTGATGACCCCGCTGATCATGTCCATGCCGCAGGCGTAGCGCAGCTCGCCGCTGACCGGGAAGGTGGCCGTGATGGTCACCGGCTGGTTCATCGGCAGATCCTTGCGGATCTGGTTGCTGGCGTCGATGGTCAGGACGACGTCCTTGGCGCAGGTCTGCTCGGTCTTGCGGGTGAACACCAGCTGGGTCTCGACGCCCTTCTCGACCAGGATGTGGTCGGGCTCGAAGCCCTTGTTCGTCACCGTGATGGCGATCGGCGTGCCGCGCGGCGCCAGCTCCGGGGTGGGCTTGCCGCTGCTCTTCTTGCCGCAGCCGACCAGCATCACGGACAGCGCCAGGGTGCAGGTGACGACCAGGTGGCGGATCATGTCGAGCTCCTTTCGGGGACGGTGGTCGGGACGGGCCACACCAGCCGCTTGGCGGCGGGCCGCGAGATGACATAGGCGACGGCGCCGCCGACCACGGCGACGGCGGCCAGCGCGAGCAACATCAGGTTCACCTGGTGCGGCAGCGTGGCGTAGATCCCCGCCACGCCCACCCCGCGCGCGACCACGAACCCGGCCACGATGACGCCACGCAGCACCTCGAGCCGCAGCAGGCGCGCGGGCGACAGCGTGGCCAGGCGCTCCCACAGCAGCTGCTCCAGGCGCCAGTAGGTGTAGATCACCGGGATGATCTCCAGGGTCAGGAACGCCGAGGTCACGAGCCCCCCGACCATGGGCGCCGCGATCCGCTTCATCACGTCGGCGCCCGAGCCGTCGGCCCACAGCAGCGGCAAGAGGCCCAGCAGCATGGTCGCCACCGTCATCAGCTTGGGCCTGACCCGCATCACGGTGCCCTCCATGTGGGCCCAGATGATGTCGTCGAGGTTGCGGATGAGGCCGGCCTTCTTGCGCCGCTCATAGGCGTTGTCGATGTAGACGATCATCACGATCCCGGTCTGCGCAGCCAGGCCGACCAGCGCGATGACCCCGACCCACACCGCGGTCGACAGCTGATAGTCGAGCGCCCACAGCAGCCACACGCTGCCCACCAGCGCGAACGGGATCGACATCAGGACGATGAGCACCTCGACCATATGCCGGAAGTGCAGGAACAGCAGCACGATGATGATGAGCAGCGTGATCGGGATGACGATCTTCATGCGCGCGGTCATCTCGGCCAGCTGCTCGTACTGCCCGGTCCACTTGAGGAACGACCCGGTCGGCAGCGTCAGCTTGCCGCTGGCGGTGGCCGCCGCGACGGCCGCCTTGGCGTGCTTCACATAGCCGCCGATGTCGCTCTTGTCCTGGTCGATGTCGACGAAGACATAGCCCACCAGCAGGCCGTCCTCGTCGCGCACCATGGGCGGCCCGCCCGCGATGTGGATGTCGGCCAGCTGGCCCAGCGGCAGGAAGATCTGCTGCGCCGGCGCCGCGCCCGCACCTGGACCGCCCTGCCCGCCCGCGCCGCCGCCCAGCATGCCGAGGTCCAGCGTCGGCATCGCACCACCCGCGCCGCCCATCCCGGTGTTCATCGGGGGCGCGTCCGTCATCGGCCCCAGCTCGGGCAGCCGCCGCCCCGACCCGCCGCCCGCGCCGCCGCCGCCGCCGCCGCCGCCGCCGCCGCCGCCCATGTCCCCCATGCCCTGCGCCAGCATCGGCCCCGCCACACCAGCCGGCAGCGGCGCCAGCCCGGGCAGCAGCCCCGGCGTCAGCCCGCCCTGCATGCCCATGCCACCACCGCCAGCGCCAGCGCCACCCCCGCCGCCGGCGCCGACGCCCATCGGCAGCGGCACCAGCACGCGGCGCAGACGATCGACGTCGCTGCGCAGATCCTGGGGATAGCGCACGCTGATCGAGAACCGGCTGCGGCCCTCGATGGTGGACCCGATGGGCACCCCGCCGACCGCGGCCTCGATGGTGCGCTGCACGTCGCCCACGCGCAGGCCATAGCGCGCCAGCGCATCGCGTTTGGGCACGATGTCGAGGTACAGGCCACCCAGGTTGCGCTCGTACAGCACGCTGCGGGTGCCCGGGATGGGCGCGATGACCTGCTCCAGCGTGATGCCGACCTGCTCGATCTCCTCCAGGTTGCTGCCGAAGATCTTGATGCCCACCGGGGTGCGCACGCCGGTGGTCAGCATGTCGACGCGGGTGCGGATCGGCATGGTGAAGGCGTTGGTCCAGCCCGGGAACTGCATGTGCCGGTTCATCTCGGCGGTCAGCTCCTTCATGGTCAGCGGGCGCCGATCCGGCCACAGCTTGCGCAGCCCGCGCTGCACCAAGGTCGGCGTCCAGCCCGAGTACCAGCGCGACCGCGCCACCGTGCGCCACTTGCCGCGCGGCCTCAGCCTGACCGTGGTCTCCACCATGGTCAGCGGCGCCGGGTCGGTCGCGCTCTCGGCGCGCCCGATCTTGCCGAACACCGAGGCCACCTCGGGGAAGCTCTTCAGCACCTTGTCCTGCTGCTGCAGCTGGCGCTTGGCCTCCTCGATCGAGATGTTGGGGAAGGTGATCGGCATGTACAGGATGTCGCCCTCGTCGAGCGGCGGCATGAACTCGCTGCCCAGGCGCGCCGCCAGCGGCGCCGCCGACAGGATCGCGAGCAGCCCGATGGCGATGGTCGACTTGGGCCGGCGCAGCGCCACGAAGACGAACGGCTTGTACAGGGACACGATGGCGCGCGACACCGGGTGCTTGTGCTCGGGGTAGATCTTGCCGCGGATGAGGAAGTCGCGCAGCGCGGGCGCGAACGTGATCGACAGGATGGCCGCCGCCAGCATCACGAAGGTCTTGGTGTAGGCCAGCGGCTTGAACAGCCGCCCGGCCTGCCCGTTGAGCGCGAACACCGGCAGGAAGGCCACCGCGATGATGAGCAGCGAGAAGAAGATCGCCGGCGTGACCTCCTTGGCGGCCTCGGCCAGCAGCTTGTGCCGGTCGGCGCCGGGCCCGGCGCGCTCCAGCTTCTTGTGCGAGGCCTCGATCATCACGATCTCGGCGTCGACCGTGGCGCCGATGGCGATGGCGATCCCGCCCAGGCTCATGATGGTGGACGGGATGCCGAGCAGGTACATCGGGATGAAGGCCAGCGCGACCGCCAGCGGCAGCGACATGATCGGGAGCAGCGCGCTGCGGAAGTGCAGCAGGAACAGCATGATGACCAGGCTGACGACGATGCCCTCCTCGACCAGCGCGTGCCACAGCGTCTTGATCGACCGCCCGATCAGGTCTGACCGGTCATAGGCGATCTCGACCGTGACCCCCGCCGGCATGCTGCGCGACAGGTCGGCCAGCTTGCGCTTGACCCGCGCGATGACCTCGAGCGCGTTCTCACCGTGGCGCATGACCACGATCCCGCCCACCGCCTCGCCCTCGCCGTTCCACTCCAGCAGGCCGCGCCGCATGTCGGGGCCGAGGTGCACGCTGCCGAGATCGCGCACCAGGAGCGGCACCCCACCCGGCCCGCGGCTGCGCACCGCGACGTTCTCGAGGTCGCCGACCTTCTCGATGAGGCCGCGCCCGCGCACGTAGTACTCGCGCCCGGCCATCTCGATGATGCGGCCGCCGACGTCGCTGTTGGAGTCGCGGATGGCGCGGCTGACCTCGTCGAGGGTGACGCCGTGCACGCGCAGCTTCTCGGGGTCGATGGTGACCTGGTACTGCTTCTCGTAGCCGCCCACGCTGGCGATCTCGGCCACGCCGGGCACGCTGCCCAGGGCGTAGCGCAGGGTGTAGTCCTGGAACGCGCGCAGCTCGGCCAGGCTGCGCTTGCCGCTCTTGTCGACCAGGGCGTACTGGAAGACCCAGCCGATCCCGGTGGCGTCGGGGCCGATGGTCGGGGTCACCCCCTCGGGCAAGCGCGCCTTGAGCGAGTTCATGTACTCGAGCACGCGGCTGCGCGCCCAGTACACGTCGGTGCCCTCCTCGAAGACCACGTAGATGAACGACATCCCGAACATCGAGAAGCCGCGCACGTCGGTCACCTTGGGCGCCGACACCAGCGCCGACACGATGGGATAGGTGACCTGATCCTCGACCAGCGTCGGGCTGCGCCCCATCCACTCGGTGAAGACGATGACCTGCGGATCCGACAGGTCAGGGATGGCGTCGAGCTTGATGCGGCTCAGCGAGAACGCCGCCGCCAGGGCCGCGAAGCCCACGCCCAGGAAGACCAGGAAGCGGTTCTTGGCGCAGAACTCGATGATGCGCTCGACCATGGCGGGCCTACTTCCACGGCCGCGGGATGGCGTCGCGGCAGTCGGCCTCCATGCTGCCCATGCCGCGGTGCACGTCGCAGGCGCGGCACTGCTGGTACTTGTCCGGGAACTTCTGCTTGTCGATGCTGCGCTCGCACACCGACTGCGCCGCCGCGGGGCCGGCCGCACCGGCGCCGCCCGCGCTGCCGAAACCCTGGATGGCCGCGCGCAGCCGGCTCTCGGAGTCGATCAGGAAGTTGGCGGTGGTGACCACGGTCTCGCCGGCGCTGACGCCGCGGCGCACCGCGACCTTGTCACCCTGGCGCGCGCCGACCTCGACCAGGCGCGGCTCGAAGCGGCCGCCGTCCAGGGCGACGAAGACATACTGGTGCTCGCCGGTGTCGACCAGGGCATCGACCGGGATGACCAGAGCGCTGGCGCCGGGCGCGGTCAGGTGGACCTCGCCGTAGAGGCCCGGGCGCAGGCGACCGTCCTTGTTGTCGACCTCGAGGCGGGCGCGCATGGTGCGGGTGTCGGGATCGAGGGTCGGGTACAGGAACGACACCTTGGCCGGGAAGACCTCACCCGGGTAGCTCGGGAAGCTGACCGTCGCGCTCTGCCCGACGTGCACGCGATCGAGCTCGTACTCGTAGATGTCGGCCATGACCCAGACCCGCGACAGGTCGGCCAGCTGGTACAGCTCGGTACCAGGCTGCACGTACAGGCCCAGCGCGGCGCCGCGGCGGGTGATGGTGCCGGCGGCGGGCGCGATCACGTCGACCGTGCGGACCGGCTCCCCGGTGCGCTCGATGGTCTTGATGGTGGCCTCGCTGAGGCCGAGGATGCGCAGGCGACCGCGCGCGGCCTCGGCCAGCCCCGCGGTCATGTGGCCGGTGCGGGGCGGCGCCGCGGCCCCGCTGGCGTCCCATCGCAGCGCGGCCAGCAGCTCCTGCTGCGGCGGCAAGAGCTCGGGGCTGTAGATCGACGCCAGCACCTGACCGCGCTTGACCCGCATGCCGGTCTCCGACGCCGGCAGCCGCTCGATCCAGCCCGAGAAGCGCGCGTGCACCAGCGCCAGCCCCTTCTCGATGGGCGCCACGAAGCCGACGGTGTCGAGCCGCGACGACAGCACCTCCTCGCTGACGGTGGCGGTGCGCATGCCCATGAGCTGGATGCGCTCGGGGCTGAGCTCGACCGTGGTCAGGCCGGGCACCGGCGCGGCCCCGGCGTCGCCCGGGGCCGCGACCTCGGGCGACACCGGCGCGACCTCGACCAGGTCCATGTGACAGATCGGGCAGCTGCCCGGGTGATCCTGGATCACCGCCGGGTGCATCGGGCACGAGTAGCGCTGGCTGCTGGCGACGGCCTGGCGCTCGAAGGCGCCCAGGTAGTAGGCGGAGGACAGCGCGGCGACGCCGAGCATCAGCGCCACCAGGCTCCAGCGCAGAAGCCCCATCGCGCGCACCCCGCTGGGCGGCGCCTCGACGCCTTCGGGCAGCGGCTCGTCGTGATGGTCCGTGGTGGGCCCGGTGCTGGTCGTGGTGCTGGGCTCGCTCATGGCGTGGCTCCTTGCGGCGGGGTTCCCAGCGCCCGGTCGAGATCGACCAGGGCGGCGGCGAGGCGGATCCGGCTGCGCTCCAGCTCCAGGGTGACGTCGCGCCAGGTGCGCCCTGCGTCGACCACGGCCAGCGCGTCGCCCTGGCCGGCGCCGAAGCTGACCTCGGCGGCCTCCAGCGCCTGCGCGGCCTGGGGCGCGAGGTCGTGCTGCAAGAGCGCCATGGCCTCGCGCGCCGCGCTGACGCGGGTCTGGGCGTCGGCCAGCTCGAAGCGCACCCGGGCGGCCTCGGCGCGCAGCGCGGCGGCCTCGGCGGCGGCGCTGTGCTCGGCGGCGCGGACCTCGTCGCGGTGGCGGCTCGACAGCCAGGGCAGCGACATCGAGAGCATGGCGCCATAGCCGTGCTCGCCATGCAGCGGCATGTACATGTAGTCGACGCCGATCATGAAGGTCGGCCACTTCGCGGCGGCGCGGGCGGCCGACAGCTCGGCGCTGCTGCGCGCGATGGCGTGGCGGGCGCGCGCCAGCTCGGGGCGAGCGCCCAGGCGGGCAGCCAGGGCGGCGTCGGCGTCGGCGTTGGCGTTGGCGTTGGCGTTGGCGCTGGCGTTGGCGTTGGCGCTGGCGTTGGCGTTGGCGTTGGCGTTGGCGTTGGCGTTGGCGTTGGCGTTGGCGTTGGCGCTGGCGTCGCCGTCGCCGGTCGCGCCGGTCTTGCCGGCGCCGACGGCGTGGTCGTGGTCGGCGTGGTCGCTGTGCTCCGGGTGCCCGGCCTGATCCTCGCGGCCCAGCCCGGCCGGCTCGACCGCGGGGCCCAGCGCGGCGTCGGGCGCGCGCCCCATCAGCGCGTTGAGCAGCGCCGCGCTGGAGCGCTTGCGCTGCTCGACCGCGATGAGGTCGCCGTGCAGGCGCGCCAGCTCGAGCGCCAGCCTGAGCACGTCCTGCTGGGTGCCCTGCGCGGCGGCGTAGCGCACCCGGGCCAGCTCGCCGAGCTGGCTGGTCAGCTCGACGTGCTGCTCGTGCACCGCCAGCTCGCGGTCGCTGAGCAGGTACTCGAGGAAGGCGCGGCGCACCTGGGCCGCGAGGTCGAGCTTGCGCGTCGCCAGGTCGGCGCGGACCATGGCGGCGTCCTCGACCGCGGCGCGCGCGCGGGCGGCCCGGGTGCCCGGCACCGGGAAGCTCTGGCGCACACCCAGCATCAGGGTCTCGGCCTGATCGAGCCGGTATGGCCGGGTCAGCGGGGTGGCCCACTGCTCGGCCTTCAGCTCGGGATCGGGCAGCGCGCCCGCGGCCGGCACACGCTCCAGCGCGGCGCGCACCCGACTCTCGATCTCGGCCAGATCGGGGCTCTGCGCCAGCACCACGCGAACGATGTCCTCGACCCGCGCCGCGCTGGCCAGGCCGACCTCGTCGGCGGCGCTCGGCCGCGTCGGCGCCGGCAATGGGGCCGCGGTGCGCTGGTCGCTGACCTCGCGCAAGAAGCGATCACCATCGAGCCGGCCTGGCCCGGCGACACAGCCGGTCAGCGCGCCCATCAGCAAAAGTCCTGAACTCCACTGCAACATCGCTCGCCGCTCCTGCTGACACGGCACGCGGCCGCGTCACTGTGGCCAGCACACCAGGGCTGGTGCGCATGCACTCACTCCCGAAAACCGGAGGAGTCAGCGGCTCAGATCAGCAGCGACGACTTGAGCAGGAGCAGCGGCGGCGCGTGGGGAGGTCGGACCTCCTCGAGCGGCCGCGGCACGGTGGCGACCGCGACCGCGACGACCGGCGCCGGCACATCGACGACGATGGCAGGCGCCACCACGGTCAAACGCAGATCTTGCGCGGTCCGCGCCGCCTCGGCGACGACGCTGGCGACACGCGCCTCGGTGAACTGGACCTTGCAGCAGCCCTGACGCGTGATCGACGGGCCGCTCGGCGCCTGCTTGGCGGCCGGCCTGGGACAGCAGCAATGCGCTCGCGCGGCGCCATCCATGCGACAGCGATAGACCGCGGCCGCGGCCACGGTCTGCCCCAGCACCAGCAGGGCCAGCAGCCCCACGGCCAGAGCGCTGCGTCGGATGTTCCGCCTCGGCGTCACGGTGCTTCCTTGCTGAGCATTCGGCGTGCCAGCGCAGAAGTCAACCCGGGGGGGTGGCCGCCGATCTGGAAGCGCGCAAGAGCTGCGCGGCCTGGTCAGCTCGCGGCCGGGCTGGGACCCAGGACAGCCGCGGGGCGTCCCAGCGTCTCGCGCATGCGCAGCGCAACCACCAGGCCCGACGCCGCGGTGACGCCGGCGACCAGCCAGATCGCCGCGCCCAGCCCCAGCCAGTCCGCGGTCAGCCCCGCCAGCAGCGCCCCCACCGCATAGCCGAGATCGCGCCACAGCCGATACACCCCGACCGCCGAGGCGCGCCAGCTGGGGTGCGCGACGTCGCCGATGGCGGCCAGCAGCGTGGGGTACACCAGGGCGGTGCCGAGGCCCAGCAGCACACCACCGACCACGAAGCCGCCCAGCTGGCGCGTCGCCACGATGGCCGCGATCCCGACCGCCTGGACCCACATGCCGCCCGCGATCAGCCACTTGCGCCCGACACGATCCGACAGCGCCCCGGTGTAAAGCTGCCCCAGCCCCCACACCGCGGGGTAGATCGCGGCCAGCCAGGCGATCTGCCCCAGGGTCGCCCCCGAGGCCGCGAAGAACAGCGGGACCAGCCCCCAGGCCATGCCGTCATTGAGGTTGTTGATCAGGCCGGCCTGGCTGATCGACGACAGCTCGCGGTCGGTCAGCGAGGTGCGCGCGAAGACCTCGCGCGCCGACAGCGTGGCCGGCGCCGCCCCGACATGGCCCGCCGCCTCGTGGCGCACATGGTGCTGGGTCTCGCGCACCGCCAGCAGCGACAGCCCGAGGCCGATGGCCACGAAGCCGACGCCGAGCGCGAACGGCTCGGGGCGCAGCCCGTAGCGCGCCGCGACATACCCGGTGGCCAGCGCCGACAGCGCCACCGCCAGGTAGCCGGCGAACTCGTTGAGGCCCATGGCCAGTCCGCGCCGCGCCGGCCCGGCGAGATCGATCTTCATGATCACGGTGGTCGACCAGGTCAGCCCCTGGCTGACGCCGAGCAGGACGTTGGCGGCCAGGATCCAGTTCCACGACGGCGCCCACATCAGCAGGAACGGCACCGGGGTCGCAACCAGCCAGCCCGCGATCAGCACGCGGCGGCGCCCGATGGCGTCCGACAGCCGCCCCGCGAAGTAGTTGGTCAGCGCCTTGGACACGCCGAAGACGACGATGAACGACAGGATGGCGGCGCGCGCCACCAGGTGGAACTCCGTGCTGGCGATGGCGGGCAGGATCGAGCGCTCCATCCCGACCATGGCGCCCACGAAGGCGTTGACGACCACCAGCAGCGTGAACTGGGCCAGGTTGGCCCGGATGCCCAGGCGCAGGCTCGGCGCGGCCGGCGCCAGCGCAGCGCTGGAGGTGCGGACGCTCATGACGCCACCTCGACCGGCAGCCCGGCCGCGCGCCACTCCGGGAAGCCCTGGTCGAGCCGGCGCGCCTTGCGCCCCTGCGCGCGCAGGAGCTCGACCGCCTGGTAGGCGAACACGCAGTACGGCCCGCGGCAGTAGGCCACCACCTCGCGTCCGCGTGGCAGCGTGGCCAGCCGCGCCCGCAGCTCCCCGATCGGGATCGAGACGGCGCCCGGGATGTGGCCGGCCTGGTACTCCAGGGCCGGGCGCACATCGAGGATCAGCGCGGTGCCGTCCCGGGCGCGCGCCACCAGCTCGGCGCGAGTCACCGGCTCGAGGTCGTCGCGGCGCCCGAGGTAGCCAGCGACCACGGCGCCGACCTCGCCCAGGTGCTGCTCGGCCAGGGTGCGGATGGTGGCCACCAGGTCGAACACCCGGGGGTCGGCCAGGCGGTAGTGGATGTGCTGGCCGTCGCGGCGGGCCTCGATGAGGCGCGCCTCACGCAGCACCTTGAGGTGGTGCGAGGTATTGGCGATGGGCTGGCCCAGCTCGTCGGCCAGCGCCTCGACCGAGCGCTCGCCCTGGGCCAGGAGCTCGAGCAGCTCCAGGCGGGCCGGGCTCGACGCCGCCTTGCTGATGCGCGCCAGCTCGCCATAGACGTGCTGTTTGAACCCACGCTTGTCCAATCCGGCCCCAACTAGCATTCAAACATTTGTTTGAATATGAGCGATCCGCCCCGTGAGTCAAGCGCCCTTCGGCGTGGCGGGCGCACGGCCCGCGGCGGCGCCGGTCAATCACCATCAACGACATCGATACAATCCGGACTCGAAAGTATCGACAGTGCGCCGCGCCGGGTGGCGCACCATGCAGCCCATGAAGCCGCGTCGTCGTCCCCTGGTCATGGCCTGCCTCATCACCTCGGTCGTGGCCGGCTGCGGCCAGCCCGACCCCTCGGCTCCGGCGCAGCAGCGCCAGCCGGCGCGCGCCTGCGGCTTCGACACCGGGCCGCCCCGGCGCGCGGTGATGGCCGCCCTGCTGGGTCGCGACGTCGTGCTGCTGCACGCAGACGGCAGTCGCAGCCTGGCCTACCAGTTCCCCGTGCTCGACGAGACGCCCGACGCGCGGCCCTACTGGAGCGGCCAGCTCGCCGCGGCTGGCGGCTTCGTGGTGGTCTCGCGCACCAGCCACCACTACGCCAGCCCCGACGTGGTGACCAGCCACGTCCTGCTCGACGCCGACGGCGCGGTGCGCTGGGCCAAGACGCTGCTCGGCCGGTCGCGCGCGGTGGTCGGCGCCGACGGCACCCTGGCGGTGGATGTGCGCGAGCCGGCCTTCGGCACCCTGGTGATCAGCCCCGACGGCGGCGAGCGGGTGCACGACTTCGTCTTGCTGGGCAGCTTCGCCAGCGACGGTCGCCTGCCAGGCTGGACCGGCTCCAGCGCGCCGGTGCACGGCTGGCTCGACCCCGCGACCGGCCTGCTCGAGCCCTTCACCGGCCCGTTCGCCGAGCTGGAGACGCCGCCGGGCCATGTCGTGCTGCTGGTCGGGGCCACCCTGGTCGACGAGCGTCCGCAGGGCACCCGCACCGTCACCCTGCCCCACGCCGGCTTCGCCATCTCCGAGGTGCAGCCCGACCAGGCCCTGCTGACCGACGGCGCCGGGTACTTCCGGGCCGACTTCGCCGACGGCAGCCTGCGCCCGGTCCCGCTCGAGCTGCCCGCCGGTCTGCGTCCGCTGTCCGGCGACCCCGCGCCCACGCTGAGCGCGACCGGCGCGGTGTGCCTGACCCTGCGCGACGACCGCGCCAGCGGGCTGCACTGCTCCGCCCGCGGCGCCGCGCCGTGGACCCGCCAGGGCCTGGCCGTGCCGGCCCCGCTGGAGCTGCTGCAGCGCGCCGGCGATGGCCTCCTCATCGAGGCCCGCGCCCAGCCGCAGCGCCCCGGCGACACCTCGCCGCGAGACTTTCCCGCCGCGTCCGTCGCGCCGCGCCTGCAGCTGGTCCGCCTCGACGACGGCCGGGCCCGCAGCCTGCCCGACGGCGCGCGCCTGCCCAGCCTGTCCCCCGACGGCCGCTGCGTGGCCTACTGGGACGGCGGCCACCTCGACGTCCTCGGCCTCGACGCCACGCCTCCGATCACGGTGCTCGATGACGGCGAGCCCGCCCTGGTCACCGCCTGGGTGCCCTGATGCGGCCGCGGCTCATCCGACCAGCAGGCTGACCGTCGCGCCGACCAGCGTCAGCCAGCCCGCGGCCGCCAGCACGCGGCGCAGGCCGCCGCGCCGCCGCGCGCGCAGCGGCGCTGCTGGACGCGGCGCTCCCTGCCCATCGGCCTGGGCAGCCACCGCGGCCGCCGGCGCGACCACGGCCGCCATCGGCAGCGGCAGCGTCGCGACCCGCGCAACGCCGGGCGCCCGCGCGGCCAGCGCCAGCGGCGCCAGCGGGATCCCCACTGTCGCGGCGTCGGCGTGAGGCGTGAACTCCTCCAGCGACATCATGGCCACCGGGCCGATCGGCGGCGCGACCTGGATGGGCGCCGGCCGGGTGCCGCGCGCGATCCGCGGCGGCGGCACCACGGCGGCCACCAGGGTGTGGCCGAAGCGGCCCGGCGCGCACAGCGTCTCGGCCTCGTCGAGGTTGGCCAGGGCCTGCTCGACCGAGTCCTGATCCAGTAGCGAGATCGACCGGGACACCGACATCGACTGCGACGCCGACATCGACTGCGACCCCGACGCCGCCGGCATCGACTGCGACCCCGAGGCCACCCGCATCGCCTCCGGCGCCTCGATCGCGGTGCACGCCTCCAGCTCCAGCTCGAGCCCCGCCGGCGCCGCCGCCACCGCCGCGTCCTCGGGGAACAGCTCCCCCAGGTAGCCCGCCACCACCGCGTCCGACACCTCCAGCCCAGCGTCGCTCGCGAAGGTCTCGAGCTGCGCCGCCAGCACCGCCGCGGTCGCCGGCCGCATCTCGGGCAGCCGCGCCAGCGCGCCCAGCACGATGACCTCCAGCGCCGCGGGATACTCCGGCCGCCGCGAGCTCGGCGCCGGCACGTCCGCCTTGGCCGCCATCGTGAGCAGCTCGAGATCGCCGCTGGCGCGATACATCCGCGTCCCCGTGGTCAGCTCGAACAGCAGCACGCCCAGCGCGAACACGTCGCTGCGCCGATCGACCGGCTGCCCCATGGTCTGCTCGGGCGACATGTAGCCCGACTTGCCCTTGATGACCCCGGTGCGCGTCTCGCTCATGCGCCGCGCCGCCTTGGCGACCCCGAAGTCCAGGACGCGCGCGCGCCCGTCGAAGCCGATGATGACGTTCGACGGCGACACGTCGCGGTGCACCACCCCGAGCAGCTCGCCGTCGTCGTCGCGCAGCTCGTGGGCGAAGTGCAGCCCGCGCGCCGCGCCGCACACGATCGACAGCGCGACCTCGAGCGGGATGGCCCGGCCACGCCCCGCCGCACGCAGCAGCTTGCGGGCGTCCTTGCCGCGCACGTACTCCATCACATAGTAGGGCGCGCCCTCGTCCTCGCCGGTCTCGCAGGCGCACACCAGGTTGGGGTGCTCGAGGCGCGCCGCCAGCCGGGCCTCGTCCTGGAACATGTTGATGTAGTCGCTCTGCCCCAGCAGCGCGGGCAGCACGCGCTTGATGGCGACGCTGCGCTGCTCGCGATGGCCCAGGAACAGCTCCGCCATGCCGCCGAACCCGATGCGCTCGGAGACCGCGTACCCGCCCAGCTCTGCGACCGTGTGTGCCATCGTGCTCTGCTTCCCCCCAGGTAAGTGATCTCGGCGAATCTGCTGGGGAAACATTGCAACGATGGGACCTGTACCGAGGTGGCGTTACGAGTGTGCGCGACCTGACCTCGGCGCGGCCCACCCCGGGCGCGCTTGCATCGCGATCAGGCCCCCCCTCCGGGGCCGTCCCCCCCATTCGGGACCTCCGCCCCCAGTGGGCGCACGTGGGCGATCCGCCGCAAAGCTGGGTGTCGCGGCGGTCAATCGAGGTGCCGCGCACGCGCGGCGCCCCGCAACCGGCTATTGCGCGCGACCGCTGGTCGGAAACGGCTCGCGTCGAGCACGACGACGTCCGGGCGGCCGCGTCCAGGCGAACTCCTCGCCAGCCGTGCTCTCGACGAAGGGGCCGCCGCGCTCCTCGGGCACCTCGACGGCGCGCGCGTCGGCGCCGGCGTCCTCGCCCGAGGTCGCGGCTTGTAGGAACTCCTGCGCCAGCTCCTCGGCGAGCTCGTCCGGCGCGTGCGCGGGGCCGTCGCCAGGATCGGGGATGAAGGCATTGCCATCATCCTCGCGCCCGCGTTGCGCCGGCCGCCAGGTGTGCTTTCCGTGCTGGGTCGTGTGCGTGTTCCTCATCCTGCACCTCACTCCACTCCCCCACTGCCCACACCGTGGCACGCTTTGCCGCCGACGCCAGCCCCGCGTCAACACTGGTGCCCGCAAAACTGCCACGGTCCGCTTACAACAGCGCTGCGCTTTTCTTCTGGGCAAATTGATCCCCGTCAAGAACCTCTTCTGGTAAAGGTGCAGCCTGCGACCTGAGGCCACAGCTGACGGGACTCCGCCAGGGTCCGTGGTCGAAAATGGGGAGGGACGACAAATGATCTCGATTGGACGAAGAGCCAACCTCATCCTTGGAGTGCTGGCGTTGTGGCTGCCCGCGTCAATCCAGCTGGGCTGCGAGGGCTCCACGGGACCAGCTGGCGATCCCGGCACAGCCGGGCCCACCGGCGTCAGCACGCTCGTCAACACCACCGTCGAGCCCGCAGGCGCCAACTGCGCCAATGGCGGCACCAAGGTCGAGGTCGGCCCCGACGCCAACCGCAACGGCACGCTCGACGCGGCCGAGATCGACGCCGCCGCGACGCGCTACATCTGCAGCGGCACCATCGGCACCCCAGGCCTCGGCTCGCTGGTCAAGACCAGCGCCGAGCCCGCAGGCGCCAACTGCCCCACCGGCGGCGTGAAGATCGAGACCGGCGTCGACGCCAACAGCTCCGGCGTGCTCGATGCCACCGAGGTCAACGCCGCGCTGACGACCTACGCGTGCAACGGCCCGACCGGGATCTCGTCGTCCAGCAGCGGCCTCACCCTCACCGTCAAGAGCGTCAGCACCACCGCGCCCATCGCGGTGCGCTTCACCATGAAGGACAGCCGCGGCAACCCGGTCGACAGGAACGGCGTGTACTCGCTGAACCTGCCCATGAGCCTGCGCTTCTCGCTGTCGAACCATGACAAGGACGCCAACAACAACATCCTGCCCTACAACGTGCTGACGGCGTCCAACTCGACCTCGGCGCTGACCACCTTCCAGCCCACGACCTACAGCCCCGACCCATCGACCAGCTCGACCACGCGCACGCCGGCCCAGGGCACCCTGGTCGAGAACGGCGCCAACGCCGGTGACTACACCTACACCTTCCCGGCCACCGACGTGGCCCAGACCAACGCCGCGGGCACCGCCAACGGCGTGCTCTACAAGGCCGTCACCTACGACGCCGCCAAGATGGGGCTGACCCACACGGTCTGGATCCAGACCTCGCGCCAGACCGACCTCAACAACGCCACCAGCCCGGCCGGCTTCACCGCCGTCAACGCCGAGCACAACTACATCCCCAGCGGCGTTGGCACCCCGACCCCGCGCGAGATCACGCTGACCGCGAACTGCAACAACTGCCACCGCGGCTTCACCGCCGAGGGCACCACCTCGGCCGGCTTCCACGGCAGCGGCCGCATCGACGCCAACTTCTGCGGCGTCTGCCACAACCCGGCGCGCACCAACCAGGCCGCCCAGGCCGGCACCTTCGTGCACCGCATCCACGCCGCGCGCATGATCCAGCCGACCAACGCCTTCCACAACATCGTGGCGACCTACCCGCAGGACGTCCGCAACTGCGACGCTTGCCACAAGGGCGCCGCGCAGGGCGCGCAGTCCTACACCCGCCCCAACCAGGCTGCCTGCGGCTCGTGCCACGATCAGGTCGACTTCGTCGGCACCTCGCTGCCGAACTGCGAGCACCCGCCGGCGATGGTGCCCGCGCTGACCGTGACCGGCACCATGTCCGGCGCCGGCGCGACCAAGGTGGTCACCGACAGCACCAAGACCTGGACCGCCAACCAGTTCGTCGGGGGCCTGCTGACCATGACCTCGGGCCCCAACAGCGGCCGGGTCTGCAACGTGGTGTCCAACACCGCCACCGCGGCGACCTGCGCGCGTGACTTCCCGAACTTCATCTCGGCGGGCGAGACCTACTCGCTGAGCGCGCGCGCCGAGATCGCCGCCGCCTGCAAGCACCGCCTGGGCCCGCAGCCCGACACCGCCTGCGCCATGTGCCACACGCCGTCGCTGACCGCGGTGCACCACATGCCGGTGACCCCGCCGGATCCGAACAACTCGCTCAACGGCGGCACCAACGCCAACACCAACGCGGCCTATCTGGCGGCCTCCGGCTTCGTGCCCCCGGGCGCGACCGTCATCAGCTACGTGGTCAGCAGCGTGACCGCGGTCGATGACGCCGCCATCACGCCGGACAAGCGGCCCCAGATCAAGTTCAAGTTCCAGGAGAGCGTCAACGGCGCCGCGCCGACCGACGTCATCTTCCAGACCTACGCCGCGGGCACCGTGACCGAGATGATGCCCAACTTCGTGGGCTCGCCGAGCGCCTACTTCGCCTTCGCGGTGCCGCAGGACGGCATCCGCAACCCGGCCGACTTCAACGTCACCGGCAGCGGCTACATCAAGACCATCTGGACCCAGACCGCCCCCACCGTCGGCACCATGCCGATGACGCGCGACGCCAACGGCTTCTACACCCTGACCTTGACCAACGTGCGCATCCCGCCCAACGCCACCATGCTGACCGGCGGTATCGGCTACACCTACTCGCTGAGCTCGACCATCCCGCTCACGCAGACCAACGTGAACGGCTTCCCGTACAACCCGACCACCAAGCAGGGCGGCCTCATCGTGCCCGCGCACGACGCCTGGAAGGTGGCCACCGGCTACACCGGCCGTCGCACCGTGGTCGACAACAACAAGTGTCTGACCTGCCACGTCTCGCTGGGCGCCGATCCGCAGTTCCACGCCGGCCAGCGCAACGACGCCCCGACCTGCTCGTTCTGCCACAACCCCAACCGCACCAGCAGCGGCTGGTCGGCCAACGTGAAGGACTTCGTGCACTCCATCCACGGCGCCCGCAAGCGCACCGTCGACTTCAACTGGCACGCGGCGCAGCCGGGCCTGACCTTCGGTGAGGTCGAGTTCCCGGGGCCGCTCAACAACTGCCAGGCCTGCCACGTCGCCGGCGGCTATGACTTCAGCCTGGCCGCCAACGCCGCCGCCATCCCCAACATGCTGGTCAGCACCGCGGCGCAGGGCTTCTACAAGACCAACCCGATCTTCAACCCGACCGGCTGGTTCTCGATCTCGCCCTACGTCAACGGCAACAACCAGGTCGACTACGGCTTCGGCTTCTCGACCAGCAACCGCACGCTGACCCTGCCCGACGGCAACAGCGGCACCCAGGGCGCCACCGTGTGCACCCAGGCCGCGCCGTGCGTGTGTACCGCCGCCAACCCGTGCAGCGTGGTCAGCACCACCGGCAAGCAGGGCAGCACGACCTGCAGCGTGGGCGCGCCGTGCACCTGCCAGACCCAGAGCCCCAACAACCCCACCACCACCACCTGCAGCGTGACCCTGGCCACCTGCAGCATCGGGACGCCGTGCCAGGCCACCGACGACACCCTGGTCAAGAGCCCGATCACCGCGGCCTGCTCGGCCTGCCACGACAGCTCGGTCGCGCTGGATCACATGCGCGCCAACGGCGGCCAGTTCTACGCGCCGCGCGCCACCGTGCTCAGCGTGGTGACCCCGAAGGAGCAGTGCCTGCTGTGCCACGGCCCCGGCAAGCTCGCGGCCATCTCCGAGGTCCACAAGTAGCGCTCCCCCGAGCACTGCCGGTCGATGGCGACCGGCAGTGCTTCGCTTCGTCCTACCCGCATCCTCCCGTATAGTGATCGAATGTCACCCGCTCGCAGGCTGTCCCTCGCGAGCGTGGTCGCGCTCGTGGTCACGCTGTCACTGCAGGCCGGCTGCTACTTCGAGGGCGGCATCGCCTACCACCCCAGCCTGAGCCAGAAGGTGGTCACCCCGCGCGACCCCGCGGTGCCTGGCAGCACCGACACCGTGGTCGAGGGCGGCGGCGCCGGCTGGTCGCTGGGCATCAAGATCGGCTTCTATTACGACATCCCCGCCAAGGTGACCAACATCGGCCTCGGGGTCTCGCCGGGCTCGTTCAACGCCGACGGCATCGCCCCCTTCGACGAGGTGGTGCGCATGTCGGGCCAGGGCACGGTGTTCCGCGGCGACGTCATCATCCCGTCGGGCTTCATCTCGCCCAAGCTGCAGAAGCGCGTCACCGTCAGCTACAGCTGGCTGTACGACGGCGGCGGCCGCGTCGCCCCCGAGAGCAAGAACGCCGACGCCAGGACGACCGACATCCGCGTGCTGTTCGCCGGCGTCAGCGTGGGCGGGCGCCCGGCCTGGCTGGCCCGCAGCCTGGCCCTGTTCAGCCTCGGCGTCGAGCGCTTCACCGGCGCGGTCGACAACAAGGATGGCCGCGAGCTCAGCGTGACCTCGACCGGCGTCGGCGCGCGCCTGATGATCGTGCCGCGCTTCATCGGCACCTACCAGCCCGGCTGGTACGGCGGCCTGCCCGGTGAGGGCTCGCCGGGCGGCAGCAGCAACGCCGGCTGCCACTACATCGACGTCCCCGACGGCGCCGGCGGCACCAAGCCCAAGTGGCACTGCGAATAGCGCGGTCTTTCCGGACGATCTTGGTAGCAGGGGCGGGAGTCGAACCCGCGACACCACGAGTATGAACCGTGTGCTCTAACCAACTGAGCTACCCTGCCAAAGGCCCGGATCTGGTAGCAAACCTGGGCGGGCGCGTCAACTGCTTCGCGCGATGACCTTCGCCCGACCGCGGCGCGCGGCCAGCCGCAGCGCCCGCACGCCGAGCAGCAGCACAGTCGGCAGGACCGCCAGCCCGACCCCGCGCGCGGTGCGGACGCCATAGGGGTCCAGGAAGGTCAGCGCCAGCATGTACATCCCGGCGCTGTGCAGGATGCGCCAGCGCTTGCGCCCCAGCCACCGGGTGGGTCCGTCGAACGAGGTCACCACCATCAGCATCATCAGGAGGTAGGTGGTCAGCCCACCCACGGTGCCCAGGCCGAGGCCGCGCCGGAAGCGCGCCGGGTCCAGGTTGGCCAGCATCAGGATGGCCATCGCATGCACGAGCTGCGACAGCGCCATCGCCAGCCCGAGGTGGCGGCGGTTCTGCACCGCCCAGCGCGACGGCCGCGACGGCGCCAGCTTCTGCCAGGACGAGGCCGCGAACACCACCAGGAACAGGCCCAGCGACAGCCGGGCGGTGAAGCGGATCAGCGCGCGAATGCCGGGCTCGGGATCGTCACCCGCGCCGGGCGCCGCCAGCGTCAGCGCGCTGGCCGCCGCCAGCGCCGCAGCCGCCCACCCGACCAGCGCCCAGCGCCGCAGCATCAGTACGGGTGGTGGTGGCCGAGCTGGCCGGCGATGTGCGGGTGCACGTGGGGATGGTGATGGTGGCCGCCCGAGCCGTGCGGGTGCCGGTGCTTGTGCTCGTGCCTGGCGTGGCGCGACCCCGTGCTGCGTCGGCGGGTCGAGGTCTTGTCGGCCTTCAAGCAGCCCACCGCGGACAGGGACAGGGCCAGCCCTGCAATGAAGATGAGAACGATGCGCACAGGAGGAGCCTAGCAGTACCGCGTGCTATCTTCGAATTCGTGCGCACCAGGCTGGCCATCGTCACCACAATCCTCCTCGCCAGCCCCACGTACGCTGGACCAGCGGCGAAGGTTTCGCCGACCCCCTCCCCCGCGGCCCCGACAACTTCGGCCGCGCCGGCTGCCTCGCCGGCCCCGTCCGCCTCGCCGGCCGCCTCGGCCTCGCCGGTCCCAGCGGCCTCGCCAGCCCCGTCACCGTCTCCTGCTCCATCACCGCCGCCCGACCCCTTCTACGGCGGCAAGTCCATCTCCGGCTTCAAGGCCGCGAACCACGTCACCTTCACCTTCGACGACGGGCCCGACTATCACAACACGCCGGCCATCCTCGACGCGCTCGACGCCTACAACATCAAGGCGACCTTCTTCGTGTGCGGCTACCGCTTTGGCGGCAAGTCCGAGACCGCGCAGAAGAACCGCGAGACGCTGGCCGAGATCGTCAAGCGCGGTCACCTCATCGGCAACCACACCTGGAACCACCTGGTGCTGCCGCAGACCCAGGAGCCCAAGCTGTCGTGGGAGATCGACAAGAACGCCGAGCTCATCGAGCGCGAGACCGGCCGCTACCCCTACCTGTTCCGGCCCCCGTTCGGGTCGGTGTCGCCGCGCATCGCCAAGGCGCTGGCCAAGCGCGGCCTGACCACCGTGATGTGGTCGTCCGACTCCGCTGACACCAAGAAGCCGTTCAAGACCGAGAAGGTCCACAAGGCCGCCATCAAGGGCATCCTCAAGAACAGCGGCGGCGTGGTGCTGTTCCACGACACCCACAAGTGGACCGCCAAGGCCATCCCGCTGGTGCTGGCCGATCTGCAGGCCGAGAACTGCCGCCGCCTGGCCGCCAGCGAGCCGGTCATCGAGGTGGTGAACCTGGATCACTTCTTCGTCCCCAAGGTGGGCGGCGAGCCCGCGCCGGGCCCGACGGCCGAAATCAGCGCCCAGCGTCAGGCCTGGCGGACCCGGCTCGAAACTGCGTGCAAGGCCGCATCTGCTCGTAACGATTGAGTTCCGGTTGACAGCGGGGCTGTTCAAGGGTAGCCAGGGGGCCGGATGAAGTGTCCTTCGTGTGAGAGCTCGAACCGTCCCGGCGCGCAGAAGTGCAAGCGCTGTGCGGTGGCGTTGCCGAGAAACTGCCTCGGCTGCGGCGCCGTGCTGACCGGTGACAACGATCTCTGTCGCGACTGCCGCACCGAGCGCGTGCCAGCGGCGCTGGGCAGCGAGGAGCTGCTCGACGAGAAGGATCTCATCGAGGAGAACCCGATCTTCACGCTGCGCCCGCGCTTCGTGGGCCGACGCACCACGCTCGACCGCCTGATGCGGATCTGGAACGGCTGTGCGGCAGCCCACGAGGTGGCCTTCATCTCGCTGATCGGCCCGCCCGGCGTGGGCAAGTCGCGCCTGCTGCGCGAGTTCGCCGAGACCGCGCTGGCGCAGACCCCCGAGGCGCGCATCCTGACCACCGAGGCCTTCGGCCCGCAGGAGCCGCCCTACGCGCCCTTCGTGCGCGTGCTGTCGGCGCGCTTCGGCATCGGTGCGCTCGACTCCATCGCCAACGCCCAGGACAAGATCCTGGCCGGCGTCGGCGAGGTCATGCCGGCCGCGCGGGTGGCCGAGGTCGGCCACCTGCTGGCGCACATGCTGCGGGTGCCCTTCGCCAAGAGCCCCATCGTGGAGCCGCTGGCCGAGAGCCCGCAGCAGCTGGAGGCGCGCAGCTTCATCGCGCTGCGCCGCTTCCTGGGCGCCGACGCCGCCAAGACGCCGCTGCTCATCGGCATCGACGACGTCGAGCGCGCCGGTCCCGAGACCGTCAACCTGCTGCAGTACCTGGCCGCCGGGCTGGGCTCGGCGCGCGTCCTGCTGGTCGCCGCCGCGCGCCCCGCGCTGTTCGAGGCCCACCCCACCTTCGGCGAGGGCGACGTCACGCTGGAGCGTGTCGAGGTCGGCCCGCTCAGCCCCGACGAGTCGGAGAAGCTGCTCACCGAGCTTTTGACCCCGACCGAGCAGCCACCGCCCGCGGACCTGGCGCGCCACGTCAAGGATCGCCTGGGCGGCTCGCCGCGCTCGATCTTCGAGCTGGTGCGCCTGCTCCTCGAGAGCGACGTCATCCGCTATGGCGGCGGCAGCTGGCTGGTCGACAAGGCCGCCATGCGCCAGCGCGCGCTGCCGGCCTCGCACGACGAGATCCTGGCCGCCCGCATCGCGGCCATGGCGCCCGCGGAGCGCGACCTCCTGGAGAAGGCCGCGGCCTGCGGCGACTCGGCGTTCTGGCTCGACGCCGTGGTCGCGCTGGTGCGCGCGGTCGCCCTCGGCGGCGATCCCGACGGACCCACCCTGGGCGAGATCGCGGTCGCCGGCGACGCCACCCGCGTGGCCACCGCCGAGGCCTTCGGCAAGCTGGTCGAGCGTGAGTTCATCGCCGAGAACCCGACCTCGCAGATCCCCGGCGAGCGCGAGTACCGCTTCGCCTACCCGTCGCTGTGGGAGCTGGTCTACAGCGGCAAGGGCTCGGCCGGCATGTCGGGCATCGACGAGCAGACCCGCCGGCGCTACCACCGCCTGATCGCGCAGTGGCTGGAGCTGCGGCCCGAGGGCCGCGGCGAGGAGGCCCAGGAGGAGGTCGGGCGCCACCTCGAGCGCGCCGGCGACGGCGAGTCGGCCGCGGCGCGCTACCGCCGCGCCGGTGACGCCGCGCGCGCCCGCTTCTACAACGAGAAGGCCATCCGCCTGTATGCCCAGGCGCTGCAGTGCCTGGGCGAGGGCGACATCGCGGCGCGCGTGCACCTGTGGCACGACCTCGGCTCGGTGTACGCCATGCGCGGCGACTACGAGGCCGCGCTGGGCGCCTTCGAGCGCATGCTGCGCCTGTCATGGGTGGTGGCCTCGCGCAGCAAGGGCGCCGTCGCCTTCAACAAGATGGGGCGGGTGTGGCGGCAGAAGGCCGACCTCAACCTGGCCCTGGAGTACCTGACCCGCGGCCTGGAGCTGTTCCAGCAGGCCGGCGACGAGCGCGGCGTGGCCGGCAGCCTGGACGACATCGGCCAGGTGCTGTGGCTGCTGGGGCGCTACGACCAGGCGCTCGATCACAGCCTGCAGGCGCTGGAGAAGCGCCGCCGCTTCGGTGACAAGCGCTCGATCGCGCTGTCCCTGTCGAACGTCGGCAACATCCAGAAGGACCGCGGCCTGTTCACCGAGAGCCAGGGCTGCTATGGCGAGGCCCTGGAGCTGCGCCGGGCCATCGACGACAAGGCCGGCGTGGTGACCTCGCTGAACAACCTCGGCGTGCTCGGCTTCGAGCGCGGCGACAAGGGCCAGGCGCGCAAGTACTGGGAGCAGGCGCTGCAGGTGTCGGAGGAGATCGGCGCGCTGCCGCTGCAGGCGCTGGTGCTCAACAACCTGGGCGAGCTGGCGCTGCACGAGGGCAAGACCTCGGAGGCGCGCCAGCGCCTGGAGGAGACCCTGGCGCTGGCCAAGGACCTCGAGGATCGCCGCCTGACCAGCGAGGCCACGCGCAACCTCGGCCTGCTCGAGCTGCGCTCGGGTCAGACCGACAAGGCGCGCGAGATGTGCATCCAGGCGCTCAGCGTGGCCGAGACCGCCGGCATGCGCGACTATGTCGGCCGCGCCCTGCTGGCGCTGGGTGAGGTCCACGCCGCCACGCTGTTCGACAGCACCGAGGGCGACGGCAAGGCCCCGGCCGAGGACTTCTTCACCCGCGGCATCAGCCTGTTCCGCGAGCTCGGCAACGAGGCCGAGCTGGCCAAGGGGCTGGCCCGGTTCGGTCGCTACAAGATCGAGCGCGGCGAGGTGCCGAACGGGCGCGGCCTCATCACCGAGGCGCGCGGGATCTTCCAGCGCCTGGGCATGAAGGGCGAAGACCTCGAGAAGATGCTCGGCGAGCTGGGCGCGTAGGAGCGGAGCGGGGCGGAGCGGGGCGGAGCGGAGAGAGAAACAGGTCACAGGTGACAGGTGACAGGTCACAGGGAACGGGGAATGGTCGGAGGCGGAGGGCAGGCGTCAGGGGGATTGGCGGCGGGCGGTGCGGGCGGAGGCGGCGAGGATGGCGGAGAGCTGGTTGACCTCGGAGACGAGGGCGGTGATGTCGGCTGTGAGCCAGCCGGCGTCCTGAAGGACCGATAGCCAGTAGAGGGTTTCGCGGACCTCTTTGGCGGCAATGAGGACCTTATGGGCGAAGTCGGCGGCGCTCTCGGCTGCGCGGGCCTCTTCGTAGTTGGAGCCGCCGCCAGTACCCGAGCGCACGAGCTGCAGGGAGACATGCCGACCAGCCGCGTGCTTCGGCAGTCGTTCCGAGATCCGCAGGGTGGCCGACGCCACCTTGACCAGGCGGGCGCTGATGTCCGCGCCCTTCCGCATCCCCTGTTCCCTGTGACCTGTCACCTGTGGCCTGTGACCTGTTGCCTCTTCACTCATGCAGGCGTTGTCGGCCACCGCCTTCAGATGTTGCCTCTCACTCGCTGCCGCGATCGCGCAGCCGTGACGAGTAGGTCAGCGGGCGGCGCGTGCTCCCGGTCGCGTGCCGGACGCCCGTCCCGGCGCTCGGCGACGTCGTGCCCAGGCCCGACTGGGTGCCGGTGGGCACGTTGCCGACCATGCCACCGGGCGGGGCGCCACCGGGGGCGCCGGCCTGCGAGAACGCCGTCGGATCGACCGGCAGGTCGGGGTCCTTGGGCGGCGGCTCCTTGAACTTGAGGTCGCTGAGCGGACTCTTCGCGAACAGCACCGCGCTGCGCGGCTCCAGGAACTTGTCGATGCCGTCGGCCTTGTAGATCTCCTCGAGGATCTCATCGGCGCTGGTGAAGCGCTCGGCGCGCTCGTCACGCGTCATGCGGTCGAAGATGTCGTCGAACGCCTTGGGTAGCACCGGGTTGACGGTGGACGGCATCGGCGAACGGCGCCCCGGCAGCTTCCGGGTCAGCAGCTCATAGAAGATGATGCCCAGGGCATAGATGTCGGTCTGCGGGCCCGAGCCCATCGGATCGGTGAAGAGCTCCGGCGCCATGTAGGCCACCGCGCCCATGCCGATGTAGACCTGCCGGATCACGGCCTGATCACGCTCGACCACGCGCGCGATGCCGAAATCGGTGATGCGCGCGTTGCCGTACAGATCGACCAGCACGTTCTCGGGCTTGAGGCCGCGGTGCGGCACCCCCTGGGCGTGCGCGGCGCGCAGCCCGTGGAGGATCTGGACCAGGTACTTCACGACCAGGCCGACCGGGATGTCCTCGGCCAGCGCGATCAGGCGGCGCAGGCTGCCCGCGGGCTCGTAGTCGGTGATGACGTAGGGGTGCTCGCGCTCCAGGTTGACGTCGTGCACGGCGACGATGTTGGGGTGCGACAGGCGCGCCGCCGCGCGCATGGCCTCGCCGAAGCGGCGCACGATCTCGCGGCGCTGATCGTCGGCGAAGAAGGAGAACAGCTCGCGGATCTCCTTGAGCGCGACGTCGCGATCCAGATGCACCTGGCGAGCCCGGTAGACCGTGCCGATGCCACCCGATCCGATGATGTTCTGGCGCTCGTAGCGGCGATCCATGGCCTCTCCTCGGGCGGCTTCGCCGCGCTGGGGTGCTGCACCTGCTGCTGCTGCCAGCGCCGCCGCCGCCGCCGCCGAGACCGGCGGCACCGAGGCCGCGCGCTCGACCTTGTCCTGCTTCTCGAGCCGCTCGCCCGACGCGGTGCGGTCGCGTGGATCGACCTTCTCGATGCCCCCGGTGCGCTCGCCGGCCGGGGCCGGGCGGCGCTTGGCGGCCTCGGCCTTGCGCCCACCGAAGTGGGCCACGGCGCGCTCGGTCAGCTCGTTGGAGCGCTCGCCGGCGACCACGCGCTCGCCCTCGGCGGTGACGTCGAGGGCGTCGTTGGCGCGGTCGTACATCAGGTAGCCCGACGACTCCAGGAAGCCGAGGTACTCGGTGAAGGCCAGCGAGATGGACCCTTCACAGATGCGCCGGATGTCCGCCAGCCGGTTCTGCTTGCCGTAGCGCCCCTCGGCCAGCACGTTGGCCAGGATGAAGCGGGACTCTTCGCACAGGACTTCCTTCGTCACCTTGGGGCGGGGGTCCATTTCGCGGGATCGTAACCCTGCCAGACTTCTGGGGTCAAGGAAGTCGCGGAGATTGCGGCGCCTGAGTGGGCGTGACCTCAGGCCTGGGGGGGGCCGGCGCGCCCTCGCGGGCCAGCCGCGCGGTCAGCGGCGCGTCGGCGGGCAGGATCTCGACGCTACCCAGGGACGCCGGGGGCAGCCAGCGCATGTCGGCGACCTGGAGCGCCTGCGGCGCCTCGCCCGGGGCCAGGCCGCAGGTGTAGACCACCATCAAGAGGTCGAACTGCGGGTAGCGATGGAACAGCACGTCGTACACCGGGCCGACCACGAGCGCGCAGCCGAGCTCTTCCTTGATCTCACGGTGGAGCGCTTCGATGGGGGATTCGCCCTCCTCGAGCTTGCCGCCGGGGAACTCCCAGAAGCCCGCCATGGCCTGGGTGGGGCCGCGCCTGGTCAACAGGATCGCTCCGCCATCGTTCACGATCAGCGCCGCGGCCACCAGCTTGGTCTTGACCGACATCGCGCGTCAGCATACACCTCCCGGCAATGAAGCTGTTCACAAGCAAGGTCGTCCCCATCGCCACGGAGCTGGTACGTGCCCTCGGCGAGGCCGGCGACATCGAGCTCGACAACGTCGCGGAGACCGAGCTCGACGTGCAGTCCGTGCTCAAGGAGTACATCCGGGTCGATCGCGACTTGACCGACAAGGCCAAGGACATGGTCGAGAAGCGCGGCCTGCCCTACGGCGAGTTCACCAAGATCAAGCGCCGCCTGGCCGAGGAGAAGGAGTTCGGCCTGGGCGAGGAGGCCCTCAACTGGATCTGCACCCAGCTGCAGGAGACCTTCATGCACTCGCCGCACGTGGCCGAGGTCTTCGCCGACGACGCCACCCTGCGCCGCCGCATGCGCGAGGTCCTGAAGAAGCACATGAGCGTGGACGAGGAGCTCGACGCCGAGGTCCGCCTGCGCATCAAGAACCTGCAGGAAGGCACCAACGCCTGGGAGACCGAGTACGCCAAGGCCATGGACCAGATCAAGCGCAAGCATGGCCTGAGCGATGGCGGCAGTGGAGGCGGCGGGCGGTAGCATTCTTGACCCGGCCCCGGGCCGGGGACTACGCTCGCTGATACCGAGGTCTGGCGGCGTTGGCCAACGTCCTGGTTTACATCGAGCTTTCGGGCGACCGCCCGGTGGAAGCCTCCCTGGAGGCGCTCGGCGAGGGACGCCGCTTGGCTACCACGCTGGGCGCCACGCTGGATGCGCTGGTGCCGTGCGCCAAGCTGCCGGAGCCGCCCGAGCCGGATCTCATCGAGCTCCTGTCGGGGCTGGGCGCGGACCGCGTGATGGTGCTGACCGCGCCGCACCTGGGCGGACCACCGCTGTATGCGACGCATGGCGACGCCGTGGCCGCGACCTGCGAGGAGGAGCGCCCCACGCTGGTGCTGCTGGCGGCCACGCCCGGCGGCCGTGACGTGGCGCCGCGGCTGGCGGCGCGCATGGGCGCGGCCTTCGTGCCCGAGCCGGCCTTCGAGTGGGGCGCCGGCGGTGATCTGGTGCTGGCGCGGCCGGTGTACGGCGGGCTGTTCAGGCGCCGGCTGGCCATCGACGACCTCGAGCGCCCGGTGGTGGTGACGCTGCCGCCCGGGGTGCACGCGCGCGAGCGCGGTGACGAGGAGGCCGAGGTCGTCATGCTGGCGGCGACCGCGGTCGACGTCGCGCCGGTCGAGGAGCTGGGGCGACGGGTGGAGTCGTCGGCGCTGGAGCAGGCCCGCGTGGTGGTGTGCGCGGGCGCCGGCGTGGGCTCACGCGAGGGCTGGCAGCTGGTGTGCGAGCTGGCCGACGAGCTGGGCGGCGAGGCGGTGGCGACGCGCGAGGCGTGCGCGCGCGGCTTCGCGCCACCCGACCGCGAGGTCGGGGTCGGCGCGCGCCGGGTGTCACCGCGGCTGTATCTGGCCTGCGGGGCCTCGGGCTCGCCGCAGCACCTGGCCGCCATCTCGGGCGACGCCGAGATCGTGGCCATCGATGAAGATGCCAGCGCGCCCATCTTCCGCGTCGCGCAGTACGGCCTGGTCGGGGATCTGCACGCCATCGTGCCCGAGCTCTTGCGCGAGCTGCGCGCGGGCAAGGCGCTGGAGGCGGCGCTGGCGGGCGCGGCGGCGGACGCCGCGGTGGAGTCGGCGCGGGCCGCGGCGGCGCGCGCCAAGCGCGAGGCCGACGCCGGCATCGTCGTGGCCGAGGCGGGCGCCGGCGAGGACGAGGATGCTGGCGACGGCGACGGCAACGATGACGGCGACGATGACGATGACGGCGAGACGCCCAAGCCGGCGGTGACGGGATGAGCGGCGGCCCCGTCGTCACCATCGACCGGCGGCGCGTGCGCTCGTTCATGAGCAGCGCGCAGGACCGGCGCAAGCAGCGCGAGCCGGTGCGCGTGGTGGTGTTGCTCAGGGCCACCCGGGCGGCGCCCGCGGCGGGCACCACCGGACCGACCCCGGTGCAGCGGCTGGCGCGGCGCAGCGAGGAGAGCGCCAGCCTGCTGGAGGACCTGCTCGGCCCGTGCGACGAGGCCGCGCTGACCACTGCGCTGGCGCTGCGCGGCGAGGCCTCGAATCCGGTCCACGTGACCACGGTCTCGGCCAGCGGGGTGCGCGACGACGCCGCGCTGATCCACTCGCTGGCGCGCGGCGCCGATCGCGCGCTGGCGGTGGTCGATCCGGCGCTGACGGTGGTCGACTATCACGGGGTCGCGCGCGTGCTCGCCGCGGCGGTGAAGCACGCCGGGTTCGATCTGGTGCTGGCCGGGCAGACCTCGCTCGACGAGGTGCAGAGCGTGATCGGCCCCGCGGTGGCCGAGCTGCTGGGGATCTGGCACCTCAGCGACATGTACCAGCTCAGGGCGGACCCCGAGGTGCCGACCGCGGTGCGTGGCGAGCGGCGCGAGCTCGACCTGGTGCGCACCCTGCGCATCCCGCTGCCCGCGCTGGTGGCGGTGCGCTGCGACGAGCGTGGCCCGGAGCGCGACGCGCGCCGGGTGGTCAACGCCGCGCGCGGCCCGGGCGAGCGCTCGGTCGAGGTGCTGGGGCTGGAGGATCTCGGCATCGCGCCGCAAGAGATCCAGCATCGCGATCGCTTCCTGGGGCGGACCTACCCGGTGCGCGTGCAGCGCAACGCGACCATGGTGCGCAGCGCACGCGAGCTGGTGGCGCGCCTGCGCGATGACCGATTGATATGAGCGGCGCGCGCCGGGGTGGGCGCGCGGGGAGCGCGAGCGGCGGCAGCGCAGGCGACGGCGACGGGGGCAGCCCGGCCGGCATGGGCGGCGCGGGCGGCGCGGGCGGCGGCAGGCGGCCCAGAGGCGGCGGGGCCTTCGTCGTGGCGGCGGAGACGGCGACCGAGGCGGAGGCGGTCGCCGATGTGGCCCTGATGAGTGGGGCGCCCGCGCCGGACGTGACCGCGTTCGTGGCGCCGACGCGCGTGTGGCTGCCGGTCAAGGCGGCGGGCGCGGTGGCGGCGGCGGTGGCGACGGCTGGACGAGCCCGAGGGGTGGAGGTCGCCCGGTACGAGGATGCCAAGGGGCTCGGGGCGGCCCTGACGAGCGGGCGTGGAGCGCGCGCTGGCGAGCTGGTGCTGGGTGATGTCGCGGGCGCGGGGCGGCTGCGAGCGGCGCTGGCCGGGATCGCGGGCGCCGGGCTGCTGGTGCTCGGCGAGGGTGAGCGCGGTGAGCGCGGTGAGCGCGGTGAGCGCGGTGAGCGCGGTGAGCGCGGTGAGCGCGGTGAGCGCGGTGAGGGAGACGAGGTGTCCGTGCTGGGGCCGACCCAGTTCGGGATGTGGACGCGCGGGCGTGCGCTCGAGCTCCTGGCCACGGCGGTGGCGCCCGCCCCCGCGCAGGCGCTGCTGCCCACGGAGGACGTCGCGGTGCTGGCGACCTCGGCGGTGCTGGCGCGCGAGCTGGCCGGCCTGCTGGCGGCGCGTGGCGTGGCGCCGGGCACGCTGCTGGCGACCGGGCCGGACGGCCTCGACGTCGGCACGCTGGCCTGGGGGCTGGCCGCGCACGGCGCCCGCCCACCGCGGGTGATCGGCATCCTGGGTGAGCTGGAGGCCGGCTGGCTGGCGCCGCTGGCGGCGGCCGCGCGGCGCACGCGGGTCGTGCTGCTGGCGCCTCCTGGGCGGGGCCGCGGCGGCGCCGGGGTCTCCGGGGTCTCCGGGGTCTCTGGGGTCTCCGGGGTCGGCGACGCCCTGCTGCGAGCGCTGCTGGAGGCGCACGGGGTCGCGCTGCCGGCCGCGCTGGAGGACTGGGTCGAGTGTCTGGTCGTGATGGGCGCCTACGATGTGCCCGCGGGCTCACGCCGCCGGGTCGACGCCGAGCCGGGAAGCGCGGTCGACCTGGCCGCGCGCGCCGCCGGTGCGCCCGACGGCAAGCCGCCGGTCGACGTCACCCTGCGCGCCGTCAGCCAGGACGATGATGGCAAGCCCGGCGCCAGCGCGGCCGCGACCGCTGGCCCCAGCGACGGCCTGGTCATCCCGCTGGTCGCGGGCCCCGGCGCCGCGCCGGCCGCCGCGCTGACGCGGCTGGCAGCCGCGGGCACACCCGCGCTGCTCGGCGTGTGGCCCGCGCTGGAGGCGGTCCACGCCGCGGCCGACGTCGCGACTCGACGCCAGCGCGGTCTGGGCCCGGCCCCCGCCGACACCCGCGGACGCCCCACGGCCGAGCGTGATCACGTGCAGCGCACCCTGGAGCGCGCCCTGCGCCTGCGGCCACGCTGGCTGTCCGATCACGACACCAAGATCGTCCTCAAGGCCTATGGTCTCTTGCCCACGCGGCAGGCCATCGCGCAGAGCGCGTCGGCGGCCGCGCGTCTGGCCGGCCGCGTCGGCTGGCCCTGCGAGCTGCGTCCGCACGGCCCCGACCTGGCCAGCGAGGCAGACGGCCTGCTGGTGGTGCGCGGCGTGCGCGGCGTCGCCGAGGCCCGGCGCGCCTTCCTGGCCTGCGCCAAGCTGTCCCCGCTGGAGCAGGCCATCGTGCGCGAGACTCCGCCGGCCGGCGTCGAGCTACGCGCGCGTGTGGTCACCGGCGGGGCGCTGGGCGCCTGGCTGGAGCTCGCCGTCGTGCGCGAAGGCGCCGGCGCCCCGCTGGTGGCGGCCCCTGCCCCGCTGCGCCGCGCTGACGCCCAGGCGCTGGCCGAGGACGAGCGCATCCTGCGCCGCGGCCGTGGCGAGCTCGATCTCGGCGCGCTCGCCGACACCCTGTTCCGCCTGTCCTGGCTCGCCTTCGAGCTCGGCGACCGCCTCGAGGAGATCCGCCTCGAGCGCCTGGTGGTCACCGCCAAGGCGCCCGGCGGCGCGGGCGCCATCGTGGTCGACGCCCGCGCCCGGGTCCCCGCCCGGCGCTGAGGTCTCTCACTCCCGGCCTCGGTCTCGTGCTGGTGCTGGTGCTCGTGCTCGTGCTCGTGCTGGTGCTGGTGCTCGTGCTCGTGCTCGGTCTCG
>JADYYK010000108.1 GCA_020853705.1 Deltaproteobacteria bacterium | reverse complement strand
GGCCATCAGCGCCCGCCCGCTGCCGCTCCGAAAATGAAACAGCCCGGGGACCTCGCGGCGCCCGGGCTGCTCGATTCAGCTGCTTTTCCCTAGATGTTGAACCAGGGCGTGACCCAGACGTACTTCACGTTGAAGGCCAGTCGCAGGAACATCTTGGCTGGCAGGCCCATCATGATGAGGAACAGCATCGCCACGATGTGGTAGCGCACGACGCCGAGCTCCTTGTACCAGGCCTTCTTCCTGAACAGGATCATGCCCAGGACGGCGAGTCCTGGGTAGAACGCAAGTGTGGCTGCTGCGCCCACGATCATCTGCATGTTCTCGGTCCGGAACCCGAGCAGGTAGGGCAGGTTCACGTTCACCAGCGCCACCGTCTTGTGCGGATCCCAGAACTGCCACGGCCAGAACAGGTTCCAGCCCGGGCCGCGGAAGATGGTGCCCAGGATGATCAGCGCGATCCACAGGATGAGGAACCCGAACATGAAGGTCCCCATCGCGAACTTGCGCTCTTTGATGGTGTAGTAGCCGTTGCCGCGCGGGTTGATGTCGATGTACGGGATGACCATCAGCCCGATGATGATGAGGGTCGGCAGCACGACGCCGGCCATCCAGGGATCGAAGTAGACCAGCATCTCCTGGAGACCCAGGAAGTACCAGGGCGCCTTCGACGGGTTCGGCGTGCGGTTCGGGTTGGCGAACTCTTCCGTGGGGGCGTCCAGCGAGATGGCCCACACGGTCATGAAGATCATCACGATGACGGCGGTGATGAACTCCAGCCGGACCAGGTAGGGCCAGGTGTGGATGCGGTTGGGCAGCTCGAGCTCACGATCCTTCTTCCTGGTCGTGGGCTTGTTGCCCGCCCCCGTGGCGGCGGTCGCCTTGGCGGCGTCCGCGGCGGCCGGAGCCGCCTCGGGCGCAGCTGCAGCCGCGGCCGCCTGCGTCGGGATGGTTGCTTCAGCCATTGGCCATCACCTCTACAGGGGCCCCGAGATGCCGCCGTCTTTCCGGATGCGCCAGAAATGGACGATCATCAGGACGGACGCGATCAGCGGGATGAAGATGCAGTGCAGCACATAGAAGCGGAGCAAGGTTGCACCGCCGACCAGTCGACCACCTGTCAGCAGTGACCGCATGTCGTAGCGCTTGTCCACGCCGACCAGGTTCGCGAAGGGCCCCTCGTGACCGAAGAAGGGGGCCGCGCGCGCCATGTTGGTACCGACCGTGACGGCCCAGATCGACAGCTGGTCCCACGGCAGCAGGTACCCGGTGAAGGACAGCAGCAGCGTGAACACCAGCAAGTTGACGCCGATGACCCAGTTGAACTCGCGCGGCGGCTTGTAGGAGCCGGTCATGAAGACGCGCAGCATGTGGATCCACACCGCGATGACCATCGCGTGCGCGGCCCAGCGGTGCATGTTGCGCATGATCATCCCGAACGGGACGTCGAATTGCAGGTACTTGATGTCGTGGTACGCGGTCTCGGCCGTGGGTCGGTAATAGAACATCAAGATGATGCCCGTCACCACGGTGATGAGATAGAAGAGGAAGGTCACGCCACCAGCGCACCAGGTGAAGCGGATGCGCACCGCATGACGCGGGATCTTGGTGGGGTGCAGGTGAAGGAAGACGTTCGACGAGATCTGGAGGATACGGTTGCGCGGGGTGTCCGCGTAGCCGTGTCGGAACATCGATCTCCAGACCTGCGACTCCTTCACCGTCTCGAAGAAGCCCTTTTTCTCCGTAGCCAATGCCAGCTCCTGCTCGGGGTCGGGCGCTTTAGGCGCGGAACTTCAAGAACGCGTCGGGCTTCTCCCACTCGCCCTTTTCCGAGCGGAAGAGGACGCCGAAGTCGACGGTGATCTGACCATCCTCGGCGCGGCCGATCTTGAGCCGCTCCAGGGGACGTGGGGCCGGGCCTTCGAAGTTGATGCCCGAGATGCCCGGATAGGGGTCGGTGGGATCGACCCCGCGGAAGCCCGAGCCGTGGCACGGGCACTTGAACTTGTTCTCGGCGGTCAGGTAGCGCGGTGTACAGCCGAGGTGCGTGCACACGCCCGACAGGGCCAGGAAGCCCGCCGGCGTCCGCACCACCCAGAAGCGGTACAGCTTGATCCACTTCTCGTTGACCGCGTTGATCTGGTACTCGTCCGGGCGGCCGATCTTGACCGTGGTGCGCGGCTCGAACAGCACGCGCGGGTACATGAAGCGGCCGAAACACAGCAGGCCGACGTTCAATGACCCGAGCACCGCACCCCAGCCCGCCAAGCCCATGAAGTTGCGCCGTGACCAGATGTGTTGCTTCGGGTCACAACCTTCTTGCCTGAGGAACTCTAGGTTCGCCATTTCGTAGGTCTTTCCTTGGGCCGGGCCTCGATTGGGGCAGCCCGCGAAGACGGCCGATGTGTATCAAGCGTGGGGGTGGCCGTCAAGCACCTGGATCCTGGCCAGTGGGATGCCGATGGCCGCGGATCCATTGCGGGGTTTCGGGGTAGAGTCAGCGCGTGCGGGTGTTGCTTTTCGACATTGACGGAACCCTGGTGCTGAGCGGTGGCGCGGGGATGCGTGCGATGGACGATGCCTTCGCGGAGATCTATGGGATTCGCGGGGCCGCGGCGTCGGTCAAGCCGGATGGCCACACCGATCCGGGCATCGTGATCGACATGCTGGCAGCGTCCCTTGGGCGCGCGCCCGAGGCGGGCGAGGTCGAGCGTGTGATCGACCGCTACCTGGCGTCGCTGCAGGCCAAGCTGGGCACCACCCACGAGGTCCGGGTGCTCCCTGGGGTCCACACGGCGCTGGAGTCGGCGCGGCGGCGTGGCGATGTGCTCGGGCTGGCGACCGGCAACGTGGAGCGCGGTGCGCGGTTGAAGCTGACCCGGGCCGGGCTGTGGGACTACTTCGGTTTCGGGGGATTCGCCGGGGCGGACGGCGATCGGGTGGCGTTGACGCGGCGCGGAGTCGAGGCCGGCTTCGCCACCGCGGGGCGGCAGCTGCCGGTGGTCGTGATCGGTGACACCCCGCGCGATGTGGCTGCGGCGCGTGGCGTGGGCGCGCGCGTGGTGGCGGTGGCGACCGGGCGCCACTCGGTGGCCGAGCTACGGCAGACCGGGGCCGACGCCGTGGTGGAGACGCTGGAGCGGCTGGATCAGGCGCTGGAGCAGCTGGATCAGGCGCTGGAGCAGCTGGGCTGAGCTGAGCTGGCGCGGCGCGCTGGGAGTCGCGAAGCTGCGCCTCGAGGGGGCTAGTTGAGCGACAGCGTGAACGGCATCACGGCCTGCACGTGGTCGTGACGCAGCATGGTCAGCGCGTGCACCAGGTCGAGCGCGGCCTGCGGCGGCGCGCCCAGCTCGCCGAGCAGCGCGCTGGCCAGCGTGGCGCGCACCTCGTCACCGCCGCCGCCGCCGCTCCAGCGCTGGATCAGGCCCGTCAGCGAGGGCGGCTCGGGCAGGATCTGGATGGGCGCGTCGTCGGCCAGCTTGCCGCGCTTGCGGGCGTCGGCGATGGCGGCGCTCAGGCCACCCAGCTCGTCGACCAGCTTGTGCGACAGGGCGTCGGCGCCGCTCCACACGCGACCCTGCGCGAAGGGCTCGACCTGGCCGCGCGACAGCTTGCGTCCGGCGCCCACGCGCTCGAGGAACTGGCCGTAGACGTCCTTCATCATCTTGGTCACCGCGACGCGCTCGTCGGGCGTGAACGGGCGCGCCTCGCTGAACATGGCGGCGCGGGTGCCGCGGGTCAGGATCTCCTTCTTGACCCCCAGCTTCTCGTACAGCCCGCCCAGCACCAGCTTGCCGCCGATGACGCCGATCGAGCCCGTGATGGTGTCGGGTTGGGCATAGATCTTCTGCGCGCCGCTGGCGATGTAGTAGCCGCCCGAGGCCGCCACCGCGCCCATCGAGGCGATGACCGGCTTCCTGGCCGCCAGCTCGCGCACCGCCTGCCAGATGATGTCGCTGGCCAGCGCGCTGCCGCCGGGGCTGTCGATGCGCAGCACCACGGCCTCGACGTCGTCATCGGCCGCCAGCTTGTGGAGCTGCGACACCAGATCGCGCGAGGCGACCTCCTGCGAGGGCATCAGCCCGCCGCCCGACTTGCCGTGCACGATGCCGCCGACCAGATACACCAGCGCCAGCCGCTTGCCCTTGGGGCCTTCGGGCGCCTTGCCCGAGAACAGCTCGAAGATGTTCGGCGGCTCCGGCTTGGGCTCGCTGGCCGAGGCCAGCACGAAGGCGCCCTTGGCGATGTCGTCGCGGAAGCGCTCGAAGGGCACCAGCTTGTCGACCAGCTTGGCCGCCCTGGCGGCGTCGGCCGCGAACGGCGCCTGGTCGAACAGCGCGCGCACCGCGTCGGGCTTGAGCTTGCGCGCCGCGGCGACCGACTCGGTCAGCCGCCTGGTCGCGCCGTCGAGCAGCGCGTCGATGGCCTCGCGCTGCGCCTCCGACATGGTGTCGCGCTGCAGCGAATCGGCGGCGCCCTTGTACTTGCCCTGGTGCTCGAAGTCGGCGACCACGCCGAGCTTGTCGAGCAGCCCCTTCACGAACATGGCCTCGGCGTGCGGGCCTGACAGGAAGATGTCGCCCGCGGGCGCCAGCGCGATGTCGTCGCAGCCAGTCGCGATCAGGTACTCGGTGTTGCCGCCGGTCTCCAGGTGGCAGTGCACCGGCTTGCCCAGCGCCTGCGCGGCCAGCAGCGCGCCGCGCACCTCCTCGGCGGTCGCCATGCTGGTCGACACCGACGAGATGCGCACGATCAGCGAGCGCGTGTCGGGATCGCGCGCGACGCGGTCGATGCGCGCCAGCGTCTCGCGCAGCGTCTTGCCGGTGGGGTTGAAGTCCCAGGTCCCGGGCAGCTCCGCGAGCGAGCCCGCCAGCTCGAGCACCACGTGGTGCTTGCCGGGGCCGGGCTGGCTGCCACCGGCGGCGCTGCCACCGGCGCTGCCGGGCAGCGCGGGCGTGCTGGGCGCCGCGGCCTTGGTCTGCGCGCCGGGATCGTTCTCGTAGGCGCGCGGGTCACAGCCGGAAGCCGCCAGGGCGGCCAGCACGGCACCACTCAGCAGTCGCTTGATCTCGAGCATCGCCGACACAACCAGCCTCCGCCCGGGGCTATTCCTAGCGCGACGGCGACGGCGACGGCGCAGGCTCCGCGGTCGGGGCGGGGCTCGACTCGGGCGTGGGCGTCGGGGTGGGCGTCGGCGAGGGTGCGCTGGTCGGCTCGGGCGTGGCCGATGGCGACGGCGCGTCGACCTCGCCGCCGAGGTCGACGATGTTGCGCCTGGCCATCGCGACCTTGTTGCCCTCGGGGTGCTTCTCGATATAGCGCTTGTAGGCGTCGATCGCGGACGACTTGTCGCCCTTGAGCTTGTAGGTCTCGGCGATGCCGATGAGGGCGTCCGAGTAGCCCGACGACTGGTGCAGCGCGGCGTCGAAGTAGGCCAGCGCGCTGTCATAGTCGCGCCGATCGAGGAAGGCGTAGGCCAGCCCCGACAGCGCCTCGACGCCGTTGGGCTTGGCCTGCAGCGCCTTCTTGTAGGCGTCGACCGCGGCGTCGGTCTTGCCGTTCTCGGCGAGCTTGTCGGCCCTGGCGACCAGACCGTCGTACGACTCGACGCCGATGGGGGCGCCGGTGCCGGGCTCGCTGGGGCTGGGGCTCGGGCTGGCGCTGGCCAGCGGGGTGCGCTGCAGCTGCGCCAGCAGCGCGCGACCGCGACCGTGGGTGGGCTGCAGCCCGAGCAGCGCGTTGACCGTGGTGATGGCGGCGTCGGCCTTGCCAGCGCGCTGCTGCACCACCGCGAGCCGGTACAGCGCGCGCGGCAGCGTCGGCAGCGCTGCCAGCGCGGTCTCGGCCTCGGCCGGCTTGTTCGCGGCCAGCAGCGTCATCGCGCGCACGTACAGGCCACGCGGATCATCCGGCAGCGCGGCGAACAGCGTCTTCAGCCCGCGCTCGACCACCGCGGGGGTGGCCTTGCTGGCCAGCGCCAGCTCGGCCTGCGCCAGGCCGGTCTCGGGCGCGCTGGCGGCCAGCCCCTGCGCGCGCGCGGCGTGGGCCTTGGCGCGCGCGATGCCCTGCTGCGCCTCGGTGCGCTTGCGTTTGGCGTCCCGGCGCGCCTGCGCGGCCATGTCGCTCTGCCCCGCCGCCTGCGCCGCGGTGGCGTCGGTGTCCAGCAGCTCGGCCTCGTCGACGCGGGCCTCGGCGCGCGCCAGCTCGAGCAGCGCCAGCCCCGCGGTCGCAGCCGCCGCGTGCTTGGCGTCCAGCGACAGCGAGCCGAGCTCGGTCTCGGCGCTGCTCCAGGCGGCGTCGGTGTTGTCGTCGAGGCGCGCGATGGCGGCCTGCGCCGGCCCCACCGGTGTCGCGCCGCCGGCATCGACGCGCGCGATGGGCGACACCACCGGCGCCGAAGCGTCGGGCGCCAGCGCCCCGGCGACCCCGGCGTCGACGGTCAGCCCCGCGACCGGCGGCTTCTTGCCCGGCTTGCCGCGCAGCTTGAAGAACCACAGCGCCCCGGCGCCGCCCAGGATGACCAGCGCCAGCGCCGCGATGACCAGCGGAGTGCGGTTTTTCGGCACGTACTCGGGGTGGATGCCCAGCGGCTCGTCGTCGACCGGCTCGCTGTCGTCTTCGACCTGCAGACTCTTGAGGTGCTTGAGGGTGTCTTCCTCGGGCGCCATGCGGCTGGGCGCCGCCGCCATGCGCGGAGGGTGCGCCTTCCGGGCCACCTCGGCGTCGTTGCGCCACTCGCGCGGACCGCCCGCGCTGCCGGGGCGCGGGCCGGGCGTGGGCTGCTCCTCGAGATCGTCTTCGTCGAGCGGCTCGCCCGGATCCTCGCGCGGCGGCGCGCCGGTGCTGGCCCAGCCGCCGGTCTTGGGCCCGCTCGTGGCAGGCCCGCGCAGCGGACCGCCGACGAACTGTGGCTCGTTCTGATCGAACACCGGCACCTCGCCGCCGGCTGCGAAGGCCGGCGTGCGCTGCGACGCGCTCGCCGGCAGCCCCGCCATCGGCTGCGCCGCCCAGCCACCGGTGACGTCGGCGTTGACCGCCGAGGGCACGCCGCCGCCGCCGGGGCGACCCGCGGTCGGTGCTGGCGCCGTCAAGGGGCGCGCCGCCGCGGGGGGCGGCGGCGGGGTGGGCTGGCGCGGGCCGGGGGTCGCCTTGATGGGGCCGCTGCCGGGGCCCGGGAGCGCGCCTGCGCCGGTGCCGATGGGGCGCGTGGTCTGGTGGCGCAGCGGCGCCGACGGGACCGCCGCCGCGGGCGCCACGGGTGCGCCGGTGCTGGCGCTGGTGGGGTGGCCGACCGGGTCGGTCAGGCGCCGCTTGCGCGCGGCCTCGCGAGCGTCAGCCTGGTCGACCAGCTGGAAGAACGACGCCAGCTCGGCGATCTCGCCCAGCCGCTTCCAGGTGTCGCCGGTGCGCGAGATCTCGCACTCGCGGTCGACCTTGCGCTCGACGATCCACTGCTGCAGGGTCGTCAGCTCCTTGAAGCGCCGGATCTCGCCGATGTTGTTGCGGATCAGCCAGACCGAGGGCGCGCCCGCCGGGGCCGCGGGCGGCGGCGCCGCGGTCGGGATGGGCGCCGGGGGCGGCGTGCCAGCGCGCCGGCGCACCTTGAACATGTGTCCGCATTGCGTGCACTTCACCGTCACGCCCTGCTCGGTGACGCGTGCCTCGTCGAGCTCGTATTCGGTCTGGCACTGCTCGCAACGGACGTCCACTAGGCCCCCAACATACCCCAAGAATGACTGAAAAACGCGCCCACGCAGCCGGCCCCCGCCGAGCCCTAGATCGGCGTGCCCTTGCCATCCGGAATGACGTATTTCGGGCCGGAATCTGGCACTCCACCGTCGCTGCCGGCGGGCGGCACACCGCTGTCGGGCGGCGCTGGCGGCGGCGCGTAGGCCCGATCGATCTCGTCGAAGCGCAGCCCCAGGCGGGTCTTCAGCTTCGACGCCTCCAGCACGCGGCGGCGCACCTCGGCGCCGCGCACCTTGTCGCCCTCCTGCGCGGCCAGCTCGTACAGCGTCAGCCCGGCCTCGGCCGAGACCGAGGGGTCGCTGTCGTCGATGGCCGCGTCCAGCCGCTTGCGCGCGCCGTCGCGATCGCCGCGCGCGAACTCCAGCGCCGCCTCGGCCAGCGCCAGCCGGCGCACCGAACCGGCCTTCTTGCGCGCCTCCTCGATGTGCCTGGTGGCCTCCTCGACCGCGCCCGCGCTGGCCATCGCGCGGGCCAGCGCCCCGTGCGCGCTGGCGTTGCCGGGATCGAGCGCCAGGGCATCGCGCGCCTCGGCCGCCGCCTGCCCGGGGTCGCCCGCCGCCAGCAGCGCGTGCGCCAGCGCCGCCAGCCGGGGCGCGTCGCCGCCGCCCTGCGAGATCGCGGTGCGCCAGATCGACACCGCCGTCTCCGGCATGTCGACGATCTCGGCGATGGCCGCGCGCGCGCTGGCCACCGTGGGTGACGGCTGCGCGATCTTGGCCGCCAGATCGGCGTCCCGCGCGGCCGCCTCGGGGTCGCTACCCAGGCGCGCCAGCCCGCGCTGGCTGTAGAAGATCTGGGTCACCAGCTCGTCCGAGCGCACGTCGACCTCGGGCGGCTCCTGGCCATCGACCACCACCAGCTGCGGCGCGCTGACCGGCGAGGTCGGCGCCCGCGCGGCGACGAAGACCCCGCGCGTGCCGCTGGGCTCCAGCGCGGGGCCGCGGCCGCGTACCCCTGCGTCGTTGTCGACCAGCGGGGACAGCCCCTCGCCGATCAGCGCCGGCGCCCCCGACGCGCGGGCGATCGCGGCGGTCAGCAGCGCCAGCTCGAAGCTCGACACCCGCGCGGCCTGGCCACTCTCGAGCAGCAGCGCCAGCTCGCCGGCGTCGCGCGGCGGCTCGCCGCCCATGAAGCTGGGCTCGCTGTGCTCGAGCTTGCCGCTGGCCAGCCCGGCGCGCACCAGCGCCGCCGCGGCGCGCAGCCGCTGCAGCGGCTCGGTCACCGTGATGCCCTTGGCCAGCGCACGCACCGCGTCGGTCTGACCCAGCGGCGCGACCTGGTCGGCCTTGTCGATGCCTGCGGTGGTCAGCGCCGCGGCCAGCTCGGCGTCGCTGCGCGGCGCGGGCGGCGCCCAGGCCGCCGGCCCGGGCTTCTTCGGCTCGCCGGCGCGCGCCCACAGGAAGATCCCCACGCTGGCCACGCCCACGATGGCGACCGCCACGATGGCCAGCACCGCGGGCGGCAGGCTGAGGATGCCGCCGCGCTTCCTGGCCGCGGGGTCGACCACGTTGAGGCCGGTGCGACGCAGGCAGTTCGGGCAGCGCAGCCGCTCCCCGTCGGGCAGTTCGAACTCCTGATCACAGGCCCCGCAGTGCACGCGCATGGCAGCCCCTTTACCGCTATGATGACGCCGTGGCCACCCCCGTCAATACGCGCGAACACCAGCGGGTCGTCCTCGACGCCTTCGTGAAGGTCGCCAGCGCCCCCGGCGGCGAGGCGCTGTTTCGCACCCGCGACCTGTCGCTGTCCGGGATCTTCCTGTTCACCCCGGCCTCGCAGCTGTACGACTTCAAGGTCGGGCAGGCCCTCGATCTCGAGCTCGCTGACGGCGCGCAGGGCATTCGCGCCCGCGTCGTCATCGTGCGCGTGGTCGGCGATGGCTCGCCCGAGGCGGCCGCCGGCGCGCCGACCGGGTTCGGCTGCAAGATCGTCGACATGGCCAGCGAGGACCGCCAGGCCCTGGCCGCCCTGCTCGGCCGTGGCGAACCCGCCGCCTAGGCCCGCCTCAGGCCCGTCCGGGTCACAACCCTTCGGGGAACACCGCCAGCAGCCGCGGGATCGCCGGTGGCGGCTCGCCGCCGCGCACCATGACGTTGCCCAGCTGCTCGACCAGGAAGCCGGCCTCGAGCAGCCCGTTCAAGAGCTCGGTGGCGCCGGTGGGCACGCGCATCGCGATGGCGCCGCCCGACGCCGCCGCGGCGTGCATCAGCGCGCCCAGGTCGGCCAGATCGTGCGCCACCGCGGGCCCGAAGTACGACCGCCCCGGGGCGCGGTGCACGAACAGGAAGCCGACCACGCGCCCGCCCGCCTCGGCGACCAGGGCCGGCGCGATGGTGCGCAGCAGCTCCAGGTCGCGCCCGCGCGCGTTGCCCGTGGTGGCCTCGTCGAGCGCGGCGACCTCGGCGAGGTCGCTGTCCTCCATGGCCCGGATGCGCACCCGCGAGCGCGACGCCGGCAGCCGCGGCGCCGCCGCCGCGACCACCGCCACGGTCTCGTGGATGCGGAACCCGAGCCGCGTGTACAGCGCGAACGAGCGCGCATTGAAGGCGTCCTGGAACAGCCGCACCGACGGCACGTCGTGGGCGATGGCCAGCAGGCGCTGCATCACCGCGCGCCCGACGCCGGCCATCGCACGCGGCGCCGCCGCCACCGGCCCGATCGACGCCACCCGCCCGCGCAGGTGGATGAAGCCGCAGCCGACCACGGCGCCAGCGTCGGTGGCGACCACCGCGCCCTCGGGATCCAGGTGCAGGTAGGCGCGCGCCAGCCGCTCGCCCTCCTCGGCGTTGGCGAACGGCGGCGTGAAGCCATGCGCCCGCGTCACCCGCGCGAAGGCCTCGTACAGCAGGCGCCCGGTGTCGGCCAGGTCGGGCGCAGCGAGCTGGCGCACACCGAGACTCCTGAGCGCCGCCGTCGCCATGCTCGAAAGTTAGCGCAGATCAGACGAAGTCGCGACGTCTGAAGATCAAGATGCCCAGCAGCAGCGCCGCCGCCGACCACAGCAGGCCATAGCCGGCCGCGGTCGCCACATAGTCCCAGCCCACGAAGGTGGCATGAATCGACACCTCCTTGCCGCCCTCGACCGTGCCGCCGCTGATGGCATACAGGTGCAGATCGGGCGCAATGCGCGCCACCGCCTTCAGCGCCGCCTGCGCCACCGGGTTGTCGACCTTCTTCGCCACCTGCACGATGTCGGGCACCAGCCGGCCGACCACGAACAGCGCCACCGTGAACAGGCCGGCCGCGAACGGCGACGCCCACGACGAGAAGAAGGTCGCGATGGCCGCCACCACCAGGACCTCGCTGTAGCTGAGCAAGATCTGCTTGACCAGGGTGGCGTCCAGCGTGACCCCGCGCAGCGACAGCGCCAGCGTCAGCAGCGCCACCAGCGCCGCGAACAGCGTGGTCAGCGTCAGCCCCAGGCCGACATACTTGCCGAGCAGGAACTCGTGCCGGTGCACCGGCTTGGCCAGCACCGTGAAGATGGTCTTCTTGTCGATCTCCTTGTACAGCAGCGCGCCGCCCACGAAGGCGGCCACCGCGACGCCGAAGATCGACAGCGCGCCCAGGGACACGTCCTTGACGACGCGGACCTCCTGGTGCAGCGACATCTCACCCAGCGCGACCGCCAGCAGCTTGATGCCCGCCGCGAAGCCGGCGACCACGTACAGCGTCTTCTGCCGAATGGCCTCGCGATAGGTGTTGAGGGCGATGGCCCAGACGCGACCGGGGGCGCTCACGCGCGATCTCCCGCGCCCTTGACGCCGGCCGACTCGACCTCGCGCAGGAACAGATCCTCCAGCGACTCCTTGCGCGGCGTGACGCTGACCACGGCGGCGCGGTGGCTGTGCGCGGAGGCCAGGTAGGCGTCGACGTCGGCGCCCTCGGGCAGCGTGATGAAGGCCTCGTCCTCGACCACGCGGGTGCGCGCGCCGACGACGTCGGTCCAGCCCGCGGCGCCGGCCAGCGCGCTGGCGCCTTCGGGATCGCGCGCGCGCAGCACGCTCTCGGTGTGCGTGCTCTTGGGTGACAGCAGGCGCGAAAGCGGGCCGACGTCGCGCAGCTTGCCGCCCACGATGATGGCGACGCGATCGCAGATGAGCTCGAGATCGCTGAGGATGTGGGTCGAGAAGAAGACCGTCTTGCCGGCGTCGCGCAGCGAGATGATGAGGTCGCGGACCTCCTTGCGACCGATGGGGTCGAGGCCGCTCATCGGCTCGTCGAGCACCACGACGTCGGGATCGTTCATCAGCGCCTGGGCCAGGCCGGCGCGCTGCAGCATGCCCTTGGAGAAGGTGCGCAGCCGGCGTGCGCGGGCGTCGCCCAGGCCGACGCGGTCGAGCAGCTCGCCAGCCCGCCGCTTGCGCGTGGCGTGGTCGAGGCCGTACAGCCGACCGACCAGGTCGCACAGCTCGGTGGCGGTGAGAAAGTCGTAGAAGTAGGGGCTCTCGGGCAGGAAGCCGACGCGCTCGCGGGCGTGGCGCGCGGGCACCTGCTCGCCCATCAGGTAGGCCGCGCCCGAGGTGGCGTGGATGAGCCCCATCAGGGTGCGGATGGTGGTCGACTTGCCGGCGCCGTTGGGGCCGAGGAAGCCCATGATCTCGCCGCGCCGGACCTCGAATGACAGGTCGGTGACCGCACGCACGCGCAGGCCGGCGCGCTGCCGCGCACGCGCCAGCAGCTCCTTCAGGTTCTTGACGCGAAAGTGGGTGGTCAGGCGGTCGAAGCGGATCACGCTGTCGGACATCAGGGCATCCCCGGCGCCATTTTCACCGATTGTGGCGGCGACGCCAGCGTTTCGATGGCGCTGCGCGACAGCAGCGGGCGACCCGCGGCGGTCCACAGCCGCACCATGCCATCGTCACCGGTCGAGGCCAGCACGGCGCCGCCGGGCGAGAACGCCAGCGCGCGCACCGGGCCGGCGTGCGCCGCCAGCGTGGTGCCCGCGGGCCACAGCCGGATGCTGCCGCCATGGTCGCCGGCCGCGATGACATGGTCGGCGCCGACCGCGATGGCGAGCACGTCGTTGCCCTGGCTGTAGGTCGCGCTGGTCGCGCCGTCCTGCCACACCCGCACGGTGGCGTCGGCGCTGGCCGAGATGACCAGGTCGCCGTCGAAGGCGACCGCGCGGATGGCGTCGCCGTGGCCGGTCAGCGTGCCGAGCAGCTTGCCGGCCTGGGTGTCCCACAGCCGCACCTCGCGGTCGTCGGCGCCCGAGGCCAGCCGGGTCGCTCCGGCGTCCAGCGCCAGCGCGGTGACCCAGCGCGTGTGCCCGGTCAGGCTGCGCCCACGCCCACCGGCGAGATCCCACAGATGGATCGCGCCGTCATCGCACCCGGTCGCGATGCGCGAGCGCGACCGATCGAGATCCACGTCGGCCACCACCACCGCGCGACAGTCCAGCGCCGGCCCGAACCCGCGCGGGGTCGCCGCCGCCGCGCCATCGGACCGCGCCGTCACGGGCATTAGCAGCTGGGCGCCCGTGGTCCCGGCGATGGCGACGCGCGCGCCGCCGTCGGTCGCCAGCCCACGCACCGTCCCGGTGGTGCGCACGAAGCGTGGCGCCCCCAGCGTACGGCCGTCGAAGTTCCACTGCACCAGCAGCCCTGGCCCACCCGTCACCAACGACTTGCCGTCACGCGCCCAGGCCAGCGCCGTCTGCGCCACCGGGTTCGACGCGATCAGCACGCGCAGCGCCCCCAGGGCGCCCGCGCGCGTGGCCCCATTCCAGTCCGCGACCGCCAGCAGCCGCGTCGTCGGGGTCGGCCGCGCTGGCGGCGAAGCCACGGCCGCATCGACATGCCCCGCATCGACGCCACCCGCGCCCGCACCCGCGCTCGCGCCGGCACCCGCACCCGCACCCGCACCCGCACCCGCACCCGCATCGGGTCCGGTTGGCCCTGCCGGCGCCGCCACCACCGGCAGGCCCCCCAGCGCCACCGCGTGCACCCAATCGCCAGCGGCCGCCATGATGTCCGCCCCCGACCAGCGCAGCCCCCCGCCCGGGTTGACGCTCGCCGTCCACTTCACCAGCGCCCCACGCGCCGTCCCCGCGACCAGGACCGAGCCCCGCAGCGGCGCCGCCTTGTCCAGCTCCGCCGCGCTCTCGTCGGCGCTCCACCACAGCCCGAACACCGCCTCGCCCGCGCCCACCAGCGCCCGCGCTGGCGCGCTGCGCAGCACCAGCACCGGGCCCTGCGGCCCCGCCGTCACCGGCTTCTTCTTCGGCGCCTTCTTCTTCGGCGCCTTCTTGTTCGGCGGTGGTGCCCTGAGCTCTGCCACCACGCTCGCCACGTCCCACACCATCACGGTGCGCTCGCGGCCTGCCGACGCCAGCCACGCCCCGTCGGGACTCCACGCCAGCGCCTGCACCATCATGGTGTGCGCCTCCAGGCTGGCGACCAGGCGCCCGCTCGGCATCTCCCACAGCTTGACCCGGGTGTCATCCCCGGTCGACGCCAGCCAGGCGCCATCCGGGCTCCACGCCAGCGCCATCACCCCCTCGGTGTGGCCGCCCTCCAGCACCTGCTCGCGCCCGCTCGCGACGTCCCACACATGCACGCGCTTGTCGCCGCCCGCGGTCGCGACCCGGTGCCCATCGGGGCTCCACGCTAGCGCCCCCAGCCACGCGCCATGTCCGCCCAGCTCGCGCAGCACCTGCCCGGTCGCGACGTCCCACACCAGGACGCGCTCGTCGCGCCCCGCCGACGCCAGCACGCCGGCCCGGCTCCACGCCAGCACCCCGACCTCGTCACGGTGGCCGACCAGGCGCGCGATCTCGCGCCCACCCGCCTTGGCGGCCGCGAACACGCGAACGTTGGTTCCTTCCGCGACGGCCAGTCGACCATCCGGCGACCACGCCAGTGCCGTCGCAAACCGGTGTTTTGGCTGCGCGGTCGCGCTTCCCGCGCCCAGCGCCAGCAGCGCGAGCACCAGGTTCGCGACCCCCGCGCGCATCATGACGCCATCCTATTCTGGCTCTGCTATCCTGGATAGCCCATGCGGCTTCCGGTCCTCAGCCTCGGGTTTGCGGCGCTGCTGTCGGTGTCCGCCACCCCCGCGCTGGCGCGCACCGCCCGCGGCAAGGCCAAGGACTCCGCCCCGCGCAAGCCCCCGGCCGACGTGGTCGAGATCATCAAGGTGGCCCCCATCCGCGCCAAGGCCGGCGCTGGCCCCGAGCGCGGCACCGCCGCCCTGGGCGCGCGCTTCGCGGTCACCGCCCGCCGACAGGCCGGCGGCTGTCGCGGCGACTGGCTGGCCATCGGCGAGCGCGCCTGGATCTGCTCGCGCTTCACCAAGGACTCCGACGCCAGGCCCAGCGGCCGCGTGCTGCCCGACGTGCCCAAGGGCCAGCTGCTGCCCGCCAGCACCTATGTCCTGACCCACCATCCCCACCTCTACAAGGAGCTGGCCGACATCGACGCCGCGCGCCCCACCCGCTTCTGGGGCAAGCACGCCTTCGAGCTGCTGGGCCGCATCGAGCGCGGCGGCACCGCCTATGTCCAGGTCAGCATCGGCTACATCCCGACCGCCGAGACCGAGGTCGCTACCCCGTCGGACGTCTCCGGCGTGCCCATCCACGACGCCAAGGATCTGCCCTTCGTGTTCGCCCACCTGCACGAGGGCGCGCCGCTGCTCGACGAGACCGGCGCACCCACCGGCAAGACCATGCAGCGCTGGGGCCGCGCCGACCTGCTCGGCGAGGTGACCCTGCAAAAGACGCCCTATTTCCGCATCCGCACCGGCGGCCACGAGCGCCTGGTGGCCCAGACCGCGGTGCGCAAGGTCGGCCTGGCCACGCCGCCCAAGGGCGTCAAGCCCGACGAGAAGTGGGTCGACGTCGACCTGCCGCACCAGGTCCTGGTCGCCTACGAGGGCACCCGCCCGGTGATGGCCACGCTGGTGTCGACCGCGAACCGCTCCACCCCCGACGGCACCTTCCGGATCTACAAGAAGCGCGCGAACACGCCGCTGCGCTCGCGCCCCAACGCCATCGGCAAGTACTGGATGGAGGTGCCCTGGGTGATGACCATCTTCGGGTCGATCGCCATCCATCCCAGCTACTGGCACGACGAGTTCGGCACCACCGCCAGCCACGGCTGCGTCAACATGACGCCCGCCGACGCCCGGTGGCTGTGGAGCTGGAGCGACCCCCAGCTGCCTCCCGGGTGGGCCTCGATCGACCAGACCCCCGGCACCCTGGTCCGCATCCGTCGCTGAGGCCCTGGCCCGCTCCGGCCTCGGCTGACTTCGCTCAGCAGCTCCTCAGAGGTAGCCGCGCCACCTGCGCACGGTCCACTCCAGCGCCAGCGCCCCCAGCGCCAACCAGAACACCGCCTGCAGCGACCACAGCTCGACGTCGGTGCGCTGATCGATGCGCACCACGCGCGGGGGCAGGAACGGCAGCTCCGCCAGCAGCTCGTCGGCTCCGCCCATGGCGATGCCCCCGGTGGCGTCCGCCAGCGCGGTCAGCACATCCTTGCGCGCATTGGGCTGCTCCAGCTCGCGCCCCTCCGCGCGCACCAGGTAGACCTCCTTCTCGACCTGCTCGACCTCGCCCACCTTGGCGCGCGCGATGATCTCGTAGGGGCCCGCCGCGTCGGCCGGCACGTCGACATGGACCTCGCCCTCGTCATCGGTGTCCGCCGTGCGCGCCAGCAGCGGCGGCGCCACATCGCTCGCCTTGCCCTTGCCACCCGGCGTCCCCGGCGCCCCTGCCGCGCCGCTGCCCGCGCGGCGCACCTCCAGCTGCACCTTCTGCCCGCGTGCCGGCCGGTAGTCGACCCCGAACAGCCGCGCGTCCACGCGCACCGTCTCGCCCAGCGCATACTCGGCCTTGTCGGTGTCGACCCGCAGCAGGCGCAGCTCGGGATCGCGGATCAGCCACCTGATCGCGTTCTCCCACAGCTTGTCGTAGGCGCGTCCATCATCGCCCTCGCCGGCCGCCAGGAAGCCCCAGTGCCACATGGTGTCCGTGGTGAACGCCATCGAGCGCCCCTTGCCGAACTCGCCCAGTGCCAGCACCGGCATCGGCGCCCCCCCGCGCGCCCTCAGGAACGGGTGCGTCCCCAGCACGGTCGCGCCCGCGCGCGGCCCGGCCACCAGGTTGACGCCGACCAGCTCGGGCAGCCCCTGCCAGCGCGCACGATTCTCGGCGCCGTCCAGCCTCAGCGCGGTCACCGGGTGGCGCTCGCCGTCGGGCGTCAGCTGCATGCGGAACGGCTCCTCCGACACCAGCCGCTCCGCGGGCAGCCCCTCGTCGAGCAGCTCCACCGGCAGCACGTCGGCCACCGGGGTGTCGGGATAGCCGCCGCTGGTGAACGCGACGTCGCCGCCCAGCATGACCAGGGCGCCGCCGCCCAGCACGTAGTCCTTGATGTTCTGCAGGTACGCCCCCATGCCGTAGGGCCCGTAGTTGAAGTTCTGCAGGATGAGCACATCGAAGCCGCCCAGCTCGTGCGCGAACAGCTCCTCGGTCGGGAACGGGATCAGCGACAGCTCGTCCTCGGGGACCCGTGACAGGTCGGTGGGCGTGCGCAGGATGAAGAATGACACCAGGTCGACGTTGGGATCGCGCTTGAGCAGCGCGCGCAGGTGCTTCTCGTCCCACGACGGCCGCCCCGCGACCTGGACCACCCGGATCTTGTCGCGGATGACCTTCAAGACGAAGGCCCGCGTGTTGTTGCTCTCGATGGCCTCACCGGGCAGCACAGGTGTTGTCACTTCGTAAAGGTATTTGCCCACCGCGTCAGGGGTGAATTCAAACGCGACCCGCGCCTCGTGCGAGGTCGCGTCGATGGCCGCCTCGACCGTGCGCACCGGTGCCCCGTCGCGCCGCAAGGTCAGCGGAAGCGTCTTCTCCTTGATGCCGCTGGCGCGCACCACGACCTCGAGCTTGACCGCGGTGTGCACGAACGCGAAGTCGTCGGCCAGCACGCGCGCGATGGCCACGTCACGCAGCCGATCGCGCCCTGCCCACGCGGTGTGCACGTGCACCCCCAGCCCGCGCAGGAAGTCGCTGGACTCCGGATCGAAGCGCCCGTCGGTCAACGCTTCCAGCTTGCCGGTGGGGATGCCATCCGAGATCACCACCACGCCGCCGAGGTCGTGGCCGTCATGGCGCGCCCGCAGCGCCGTCAGCGCCTCGCGCAGCTGGGTGGCGTCGGCCCGCGCCGAGATCCCCCCCGGCGCCGCCAGCGCCGCCTCGGTGGTCGGCGTCAGCCCATCCGAGAAGGTGTAGAAGTCGACCAGGTGGCGCTCGCGCCAGCGCGCGAAGGTCCCCGCGCTGGCCGCGATGAGCCGCCGCGCGCGCTCGAGCCGCGTCGGCCCGCCGGCCTCACCACCATCCGCGATGGCCATCGAGCGCGAGTCATCGACCAGCACCGCGACATGGTTGGGCTGCCGCGTGACATGGCGCAGCTCGATGGCCGGCTCGAAGAACAGCACCAGGGCCGCGCCCACCGCCAGCGCGCGCAGCCCCAGCAGCAGCGCGCGCACCCCCAGCCGGGGCTCGCGCCGGTAGCCGCGCCAGCTCCAGTACAGCGTCGCCAGCGCGACCACGCCGGCCACCACCATGCCGACGCGCCCCCACGGAGCCAGCCACACCAGGTGCCAGTCGTTGTAGGCCGATGGATCCAGCCCGAGCCAGCGAGCCAGGGTGTCGATCACGGCGAGTCAGGCCGCCACTTGCGCCGCTTGAGCAGGAACGGCACATGGACCTGGTCGGCCTTGTAGTCCTGGCACAGCGCGTACATCACCAGGTTGATGCCGACGCGGAACGAGTGCTCGCGCTGCGGCTCGCCACCTGGATAGACCTCGTGCTCCCAGCGCCCGAAGTTGTCGCGCGCCCAGGCCCCGCCGAGGTCGTTCTGCGAGTACACCACCAGCGCCCGCCCGCCACCATCGTCCTCGAACGCCGCCTCCAGGTAGGGCTGCACCAGCACGCGGCCCACCGGCGTCGGCACCAGGTAGAACGACTTGTAGAGCACGTGCGACTCCGGCAGCCTGGTCAGCGGCCGACGCGGCAGCAGCGCCGCCATCAGCTCGCGCGCGCTCTTGTCGAAGCCGCCGCCCTCGCGCGACTCGGCGCTGTCGATGACCATGAAGCCGCCCAGGCCGAGGTGCCGACGCAGCCGCGCCAGATCCGCCTCGCTGGGCAGCGGAAACGCGCGGTCGCCGGCCAGCCACAGCATGGGCGACGCGAACAGCGCCTTGTCGTCCAGGCGCAGCACTGCGGGCTCCGCCCTGGTGTCGATGCTGGTGCGCTTGTCGATCTCCCACAGCAGGCGGCGCAGCCCGTTGGGGCGCGGGTTCCAGTTGCCGCCCGCATAGCTGAGCTGCCCGATGGTGAAGCGCGTGCGCTCCCCCATGGCGTCGGCGCGCCGACCCAGCAGCGCCAGCGCGCCCGCGCCGCCGAGCAGCGCCAGCGCGTCACGCCGCGTCGGCTGGCTCACGGTCGGCTCCCGGCCTGATGGGCCTGATTGACAGCATGCACGCGCCACGATACTCCGCCTGAGCAGAGGAGGAACAGCCCATGGCTCGCACAGGTCTCCCGGTGGCGCACTTCACGCTGGTCGCGCTGCTGACCGCCGGCGTCGCCCTGCGCGGCGCAGAGGCGGCTCCCGCCCCGGTGCCGCTGCCGGACGAGGAGCCGGCCGCCGACCCCGCCGATCCGGCCACGCCCCCCGACGGCACCGCGCCCGACCCCACCGAGGGCACCGCGCCCGACCCCACCGAGGGCACCACGGTCACCGATACACCCGGCGGCGACGGCGACGGCGACGGCTCGGGCCTCGGCGCCATCGGCAAGCCCAAGGACAAGGGCCCGCGCGGCCTCGGCCACGGCGGCCAGATCGGCCTCTCCGCGCTGCTGGCCTTCGGCTATCGCGGCATCTTCCCCTACGACAAGGAGCCCTGCTCCAACGACCTCAGCCAGGAGGCCTGCTCGGGCCGCGCGCCGGCGGTCATGGATCTCGGGCTGACCTACGGCCTGACCGACGACATCGAGGTCCTTGCCGAGGTCCGCCTCGGCCTCGAGGCCGAGGAGCTGACCGACGAGACCCAGATCGCGTTCCTGCCCGGGCTGCGCTTCTATTTCGATCCCGACTCGTCGTTCAAGTTCTTCCTGTCGGGCCAGGTCATGATCGACAACACCGACTGGGACGCCGCCGGCGTGAAGTCGCCCGACTTCGGCGCGCGCTTCGCGCTGGGCGCGGCGTTCGACTTCGTGCGGAACTTCGGCCTCTACGTCCAGGGCTCGGGCTCCATCGGTGTGCGGCGCTGGTTCAGCTTCCAGGTCGACGGCGGCGCCGGCGTCCAGGTCCGCTTCCCGTAGTCCCCCCAGCAGCACCCGCGAGTTCTAGCGCGCAGGCGCCAGCCGTTCAAGTCGCCCAGTCGAATTCTTGAACAATTTCATTCAATTCCTGAACGACTTGCACACCCTTGCACGACCCTTCTGAGCGATCTTCACGCTTTCGGCGCGGCACGCGTCCTGCTAACATACCAATCGTCGAACATAAGCGCGTTGCCTTCGAACGCGTCTAATGTGGACATCAAATGCACGCGTTCGCGTGCGACCGCTCAGGGAGCGGTCAATGTGAGGGGCCGCTCATCTGGGAAGGGGGTGGCCCTTCGCGTTTTCGGACTTCGCCCCGCCTCCCGCCTCCCGCCTCCCGCCTCCCGCCTCCCGCCTCCCGCCTCCCGCCTCCCGCCTCCCGCCTCCCGCCTCCCGCGCCCCGCGTCCCCCTCCGCCATTCCCTGTCGCCTGCCCTGAAAATACAGGTCTAAGCCGCGAGTTTCTCTACGTGCACGTGGTAGCCAAGGGATTCGATTCGCTTGATGTAGCTCTTCACGGTTCGGCCTTCGCTGAGCTGGTCGAGG
>JADYYK010000107.1 GCA_020853705.1 Deltaproteobacteria bacterium | reverse complement strand
CCGCCACCGCCACCGCCACCGCCACCGCCACCGCCACCGCCACCGCCACCGCCACCGCCACCGCCACCGCCACCGCGATGCCGCCCTCGCCCACCGCCGCCGCCGCCACCCATGCCGTCGCCCATCAGCGCCAGCACAGAGTCGATCGACACCGCCGCGATACGCGGCACCCCCAGCTTGCCGAGGCCCGCCGCGATGGCGCGCGCGTCACCCGCGCGCGCGACCTGCGACGCCAGGATGACGGTGACCACGCGCAGCACCATGGTCACGCCCGCCAGCGCCGCGTGGCCCGAGAAGTCGACCGTGAACAGCCACAGGTCGACCTGCCACACCGGTCCGCGCTTGCCACCCTCGGTCAGCGCGAACGACAGGATGAGGAACGTCGCGAAGCCCCACAGCTTGAAGATCTGGCGCAGCAGGCGCCGCGGCGGCAGCCCGATCAGCAGCCAGGCCGCGGCGTGCGCCAGCGCCAGCGCCGCCACCATCCACAGCTTCGGCACCACGAAGATGCCGATCGCGACCAGCAGCAGGTACAGCACCCGCAGCCGTGGATCCAGCGACCTCCTCGCAACTGCCTGCATCTCTGGGGATCTTACTCCCCATTGCCATCCCCGCGCAGCGATCTGGCGAAGCCAAGGTTCATCCTGTGCGCAGCCCAGGCAGGCCCCAGCAGCGCGGCGCCACCCTCAGATCATGCCCAGGCCGCCGGTAACCGGGAGGTGGGCGCCGGTGATGAAGGCGGCGCCGTCGCTGAAGAGGAAGCTGCACAGGGCGGCGGCGTCGTCGGGGCTGGCCAGGCGGCGCAGCGGCGTGCGCTGGGCCTCGGCGAGCTGGGCGCGCGGGGATACGTCGCGGGTGAGGTCGGTCGCGGTCAGGCCGGGCGAGACCACGTTGACGGTGACCCCGACCGGGCCGAGCTCGACGGCCAGGCTGCGCCCGAGGCCGAGCAGCGCCGCCTTGCCGGTGACATAGGCGGTCATGCGCGCCGGTGGCGTACCCATCAGGGCGCTGGTGCCGAGCAGGATGACGCGGCCCCAGCGGGCGGCGGTCATGGCCGGCTCCATGCGGCGCACCAGGGCGAGCGGCGCGCGGACATAGGCCGCCAGGTAGCCCTCGAGGTCGGCGTCGAACGCTGGCTCGGCCAGCTTGCGCAGGCTGAGCCCGGGGGTGGCCGCGTGGACCAGCGCGGTCGGCGGGCCGAGCTCGGCATCGACGGCGGAGAGATCGAGGCTGCTACTTGACAGCACGTCAAGCTGAATGGCCATCGCACGGGCGCCCTTCGCGCGCAGCTCTCCCACCACCGTCTGCGCGGCCTCGGCCCCCTCGCGGTAGCCGACCGCCACAGCCAGCCCGGCGTGGCCCAGCGCCAGCGCGATGGCGCGCCCGATGCCCCGGCTGCCCCCGGTCACCAGCACGACCTTGCCACCCGCCGCCACCACCGGGCTCGTGCTCGGGCTCGGGCTCGGACTCGTGCTCGGGCTCGTGCTCGTGCTCGTGCTCGTGCTCGGGCTCGTGCTCGTGCTCGTGCTCGTGCTCGTGCTCGTGCTCGTGCTCGTGCTCCCCGCCGCCAGCAGCCCCACCGTCGCGGTCGCCCGCATCACCACGGTGCCGCTCTGGTTCTTCGCCTCGGCGCGGATCACCATGGTCTCCGCCGCGGCCGACCACTGCACCACCTCGCCGCTCACCACCACATGGTCGCCCGGCAGCACCGGACGCACCCAGTCGACCTCGACCGAGCGCCACAGCGCGCCGGCGCCGGGCAGCTGCTTGCCGATCAACGTCGACAGCAGCGACAGGGTGAGGCAGCCGTGCACCACCCGCTGCGGGAAGCCCCACGCGCGCGCCGCCTCCCCGCTCATGTGCACCGGGTTGTCGTCGCCCGACAGCGCCGCGAAGGCATCGACCATCGCCGCGGTGATGGTCGCCGCGACCTCGGCGCGCTGGCCCACCGCGAAGCTCCTCACGCCGCCCCCTTCTCCTCGAGCAGCGCCACGATCAGCTCGACCGACAGCAGATCCGCGGTGTCGTCGTCGCTGAACGCCACCGCGAACTCGGCCTCCAGCGCCATGATGAGGTGCACCACGTTGACCGAGTCCCAGGCCTCGACGTCGTCCTTCGACGTCTTCGGCCCCACCCGCTCCAGCGGCACGTCGAAGACGTCGGCCACCACCTTGCGCACCCGCTGCAGCAGCAAGCTCATGCCTCCTTCATGCCTCCTTGTCCGGTCTCCGCTTCACCACCGCTGGCCACGCTGGCCCCTCGGCGGCGATGTCGCGCTCCCACACGTTGTCGCCTGTCGCCAGCCAGCCGCGCTCGCCATAGAAGCCGCGCACCGGCGCGTTCTTGGCCGTCTCCACGAAGGCTCCGCGCAGCCGCCTGGCGCCACGGCCGCGCGCCTGCTCGGCCAGGTAGCTCAGGAAGGCGTCCTCGACCTGCCGCCCCATCACCCGACAGCTCATCAGCAGGCTGTCGATCTCCCACAGCCCGGCCTGCTCCGCCGCCTCGCCCGCCACCGCCCTCGCGATCCCCACGCACACCAGGCCGAGATCACCGAAGCGATCCGCCAGCCTGAGCCAGGCCACCACGGCGTCGTCGGCCGCGCCCAGCCGGCGCACCTCCTCCAGAGGGTGGCGCCGGGTGGTCAGGTTGAACTGGTTGGTCTTCTGGATCAGCTGGTGCACCCGCCCGAGCGTGGCCTCATCGACCCGCCCGACCTCGGCCACCATCTCCAGCGAGGCCAGGAAGTCCTGCACCGACCCCGCCTGCGCCGACCAGGCTCCGCGCGCCACGTCGCCCGCCACCATGCCCGCGCGCGCGCGATCCTCGGCCAGCAGGCGCGGCGCCTCCAGCCCCGGCGTGCGCCTGAGCGCCGCCACATAGCCCGCCGGCTCCGCCGGCAGCTCGACCACCTGCACCTCGGGCAGCGCGGCGCGCACCGCGGCGCGCTCGACCGGGTTGTCATCCACGAACACCAGGGCGTCGACGCCGATGTTCAGCGCCCGTGCGATGGCGCTGAGCCCTTCCGACTTGGGTCCCCAGCCGATCTCCATCGCGGCGAAGTCCGCCGGGCGCAGCAGCATCTCGGGGTGCGTCGCCAGCGCCTCGCGCGCGACCGCGTCGTCGTTCTTGCTGGCGACCGCCAGCAGCAAGCCGCGGCGCCGGTAGCCCAGCAGCGCCGCCTGCAGATCCTTGTACAGCGCCCCCACCCCGTCGTCGCCCAGCTTGAGCCCCGCCGGCCCGTCATCGCCCAGCACGCCGCCCCACAGGGTGTGATCCAGATCGACCACGATGCACTTCTGCGCCGGCCTGAGCAGCGCGCGCGCCGACGCGGCCAGCCGCCGCGCCATCGCCACGTGCGCCTCGGTGCTGCCCACCGCGCGCGCCATGGCCCACAGCCTGGCGTCCGCGAAGCGCGCCGCGCCGACCTCGGCCACCGTGCCGGCGTAGTCGAACACGTGCGCGTCGGCGACCTCGCGGAGCTCCCGCGCCAGCACCCGGTTCTGCTCGGCCACGAGGTGCGCCAGGCCATCCGGATCGCTGGCGTCGAACAGCGCCACCGGCCCCTCCAGCGCCAGGTTGGCCACCAGCACCGGCGCCGCCGAGCGCGCGCGCAGCTCGCGCGCCAGCCCGACCAGCCGGCTGCGCAGCGCCACCAGCCGCGCGGTGACGCCCGCGGGCCCCAGCTCGGGCGCCTCGTCGACCAGCCGACGGTCGAGCTCGCACAGGCGCAGCACGACGATCAGCACCTCGGGGGCCGAGGCCCACAGCGCCGAGCCGGTGTCCAGCACCAGCTGCTCGAACTGCCCGAACGGCGCCGCCCACAGGCGCAGCGGATAGCCCGCGCGCGCCGCCTCGACCACGAAGTACGGCTCCAGCAGCTGGCCCGCGAACGACGCCAGCAGCGCCACCCGCGGCTGCCCGCTGATCAGCGGCGCCAGCCGGCGCGCCGCCTTGAGCACCCCGCTCGGCCCCTCGGCCCCGGCGCCGGCCTCGGCGATGATGGCCTCGACCTCGGCCGCGGCTGACAGGCCCGAACTCACTTCGCCCGCGCCTCCTTGTCCTTGTCCTTGTCCTTGCCTGGCCCTGCTGGCCCGGCCCCTGGCTCGGTCGCCGCCGGCTTGACCACCCGCCCCGGGACGCCGGTGATCATGGCCTGGGCCGGCACATCCACGGTGACCATGCAGCCCGCCGACACCGCGGCGCCCTCGCCGACCGTGACCCCCGCGATCACCACCGAGTGCGCTCCGGTCCAGGCCCCGCGCCCGATCACGATGGGCGCCCCCTTCGGCGTGCCATGTCGGTACGAGCCCTCGTGCTTGCTGTGCAGCGCCCCCGCCAGCACCGTGTAGGGCCCCAGCATGGCCTCGTCGTCGAGCCGGATCCCGCCGTAGCCCATCAGCCACGAGCCGCGTGCGATCCAGACGTCGTCGCCGAGCTCGATGCTGGTGGTGTACGAGGCGCTGACGTCCTTGGCGATCATCACGTTCTTGCCGCAGCTCTTGAAGCATGGCGCCAGCAGGCGCCCGCGCAGCCGCTGCACCGCGCGAAAGTCCGGCAGCGGCGCGGTCGCCCACATCACGCCCTCGAACCAGGCATACGCCAGCGCGCGCCTGAGCGGACTCTTCTCGACGATCTCGGTCGCGTCCTTGCTGCCCATCAGCTGGCCTCCCTGGCGTGGCCGAGCAGAGTATCCACCTCGGCGAGCAATTGCAGCGCAAACGCATCGACGGTGGCCCGGCGCGCCGCCGCATGGCCGCGCTCGACCAGGCGCGCCACCAGCGCGGGCTCGCGCGCGATGCGCAACAGCGCCGCGTGCAGCGCCCCGGCGTCGTCGGGCGGCACCAGCAGGCCGTCCTCGCCATCGGCCACCGAGGTCGGGATGCCCCCCACGCGCGTCCCCACCACCGGGCAGCCGAAGGCGCGCGCCTCGACCAGCACCCGCGGGGTACCCTCGCTGCGGCTGGGCACCGCCAGCACGTCGGCGTCGGCATACTCGCGGAACAGCGCCGGCCCGAACGGCAGGTGGCCGCGCAGGGTGACCCGCCCGCGCGCCCCCAGCGCCGCCACCGCGGCGGCGAACTCGCGCGCCGCGCCGCCCTCGTCGAGATCCTGCTGACCGACGATCACCAGCTCGCTGCCGGGCAGGTCGTCACACAGGCGGGCATAGGCCGCCATCAGCACGTCGAGGCCCTTCTCGGGCCGCAGGTAGCCCACGAACAGCACGCGGAACGGCGCCCCCGCCGGGCGCGCCCGGGTCACCGAGCCGATCTCCGATGCCAGCAGCGAAGAGCTGACCCCCACGCTGCCGGGCGGCCGCCCCAGCCGCGCCATCAGCTCGCCGCCGTTGGTGACCACGCGACAGCGCTGCCGGTGCACCAGGGCGCGCGTCCACAGGTGGATGGCATCGGCGGCGCCCACCGCGGCCAGGCGCCGCAACCCGGTGTAGAAGGGCGACGCCCGCACCACGCTGGGGACGTCGGCGCACACATGGTAGACGCGCGGCCTGCGCGCCGGCGCCAGCGCGCTGGGCGGCGAGAACGGCAGCTGGACGATGACGGCGTCGGAGCGCCGCTCGACCTCGGCAAACGCGCGCCGGCACGCCAGATCCTGGCGCAACCCCGCGAGAGTGCTGGGCAGGTGCGGCAGCGCCACGAAGTCGGCCTCGGCCATGTCGACTTGATGGTCGTGCACGGTCGGACGTTCAGGTGCCAGGCTCATGGCCACCGTCAGCTTGCCGACCCGGCCGCGCAGGGCGTCGACCAGGCGGCCGAGCCCTGGGTGGCAGTACAGCTTTCTGTCCTGCCCACGGGAGCACATGCGTCCGCTGATGAAGCCGAGCCGCAGGCCGCCGTGCCCTTCTCGATGCATGACGGCTTCCGTATCACGCGACGTCAGAGGTTTCCACCGCAGGCGCCGGATTCTGGTAGCATGCCGCCACACTTTTCGACCTGGAGGGGGACTTGGACAAGCGCAAACTGGCTCTCGGGCTGCTGGCGGGTGCGGCACTCTTCATGTTCATCACGGCGTTCACCAAGACCTGGTGGTCGGCCGGTGAGGGGCGTCGCAGCGTCTCGGTCGGCCCCACGGGTATCGAGATGTGTCGCGGGGGTGAGTGCGAGAGCGTGTCGCTCAGCAAGGCCGCCCGCCGCGGCAGCGGCAGCACCTGGGCCACCATGGGCACCTTCGTCATGGTGTTCGGCGCCATCGGCGGCCTGGTCTGCGGCGGCGCCGCGGCCGCGGTCGGCATGCGCAAGGTCATCGGGTCGGGCCCGCTGGCGCTGTCGAAGAACGCCATCGGCATGGGCAGCTCGTACCTCCTGCTGTCGATCATCTTCTTCGCCAGCGTCCCCGGCGATGGCGGCAAGATCGGCGTCAGCTTCGGCTTCCCGCTGGCCCTGCTGGCCGGCGCGGCCGGCATCGCTGGCGGCCTCATGATGAAGCAGTGGGAGGAGTCTCCCGACGGCATGGCCGCCAAGGCCGGCGGCGCCCCGGTCGCGACTGGCCCCGGCTTCCCCGGCATGCCCCAGCAGCCCCCGATGGGCATGCCCGGCATGCAGCAGCCCATGGGCATGGCCCCGCCGGCCCCCGCGCAGGTCACCCCCTGCACCCGCTGCGGCGCGCCGCTGCGCTGGGTCGCGGAGCACAACCGCTGGTACTGCGAGAAGGAGCAGCAGTATCTCTAGCCCGAAGGGCTAGAGATACTGTCCGTCTCCGCTCCGTCTCCGTCTCCGTCTCCGCTCCGTCTCCGTCTCCGTCTCCGTCTCCGTCTCCGTCTCCGTCTCCGTCTCCGTCTCCGTCTCCGCGCCGTTTCCGCCTCCGCCCTACCCCGTCCGCGCCAGCATCACCCGCAGCGCCGCATAGATCTTCGGATCCCACTTCCCGTCCGCGGTCTCCCGCGCCAGGATCGACAGCGCCTCCGCCTGGGGCAGCGCCTTGCGGTAGCTGCGCTCGGAGGTCAGCGCGTCATAAGCGTCGGCCAGCGCCAGCACCCGCGCCCCCAGCGGGATGGCCTCGCCGGCCAGGTGGTCAGGATAGCCGGTGCCGTCGAAGCGCTCGTGGTGGTGCTTGATGAGCGGCAGCACGCGCCGCACCGTGCGCAACGGGCGGCAGATCACCTCGCCCATCGAGGGGTGGCTGACGATGGTCTGGAACTCCTCGGCGGTCAGCTTGCCGGGCTTGCACAGCAGCCGCTCGGGGATGCCGATCTTGCCGATGTCGTGCAGATAGCCAGCGACCCGCAGCAGCTGACAGGTGTCCTCGGGCAGCGCCAGCTGGCGCCCCAGCGACTCGGCGAAGGCGCCGACGCGCTCGGAGTGGCCGTGGGTGTAGGGATCCTTGGCCTCCATGGCGTTGGCCAGCGACAGGATGACGGCCTGGTGATGCTCCAGATCGAGCGCCAGGTGATGCAGCCTGAGCAGCGAGCGCACGCGCGCCACCAGCTCCTGGTGGTTGATGGGCACCAGCAGGAAGTCGTCGGCGCCGACCGCGACCCCGCGCTTGCGATCATCGACGCCCTTGTCCGCCGTGACCAGGATGACGGGCAGAAGCTCGGTGCGTGGGTGCGCCTTCAGGGTCTGACACAGCTCGAAGCCGTCGAGGCCCGGCATGCGCACGTCGGTGACCACCAGATCGGGCAGCTCGCGCTCGATGGCCTGGCGCGCGGCCACGCCGCTGTTCACAGCCACTACCTGGTGCCCGGCCGAGGTCAGGACCTCCATCAGGAGCTCGCGGTTGCTGGGTGAGTCGTCGGCCACCACGATGCGCCCCGGGCGCGACGGCGCCACCACCGGCAGCAGCGACTCCCAGCCGCCCTCCGGCAGCTCGCCGGCCAGCACCGCGGGCAGCTCGAGCAGCTTCATCACCAGCGCACGCCCGAACTCGCGCCCGGCCATCTCGCGCACCGCGGCCTCCGCCGTCGCCCGACCCTGGCGCGCCGACAGATCGACATAGCAGTCGACCAGCCCGACGATCTCGGCGCCCACCGGCACCGCCTCGCCGCGCAGCCCATCGGGATAGCCCGAGCCGTCGCGACGCTCGTGGTGGTGGCGGATGATCTCGCGCACCCCGGCGAAGCCCTCGAGCGGGGCCAGGATGCGGGCGCCGATCTCGACGTGCGGCCGGAACGCCACCAGATCGTCGCCGGCCAGGGGGCGCGGCGCCTCCAGCACCCGCTCGGGCACGCCGATCTGCCCGAGGTCGTGCAAGCAGGCCGCCTTGCCGATGGTGTCGATGGCGCTGACCGGCAGCCCCAGCGCGGTGGCCAGCCGCAGCGCCCCGGCGGCGACCCGCTCGCTGTGGCCCGCCATCACCGGGCTCTTGCTCTCCAGCGCACGCGCCATCGAGAAGATGATGTCCTCGGAGGTCTCGAGCTCCGCGCGCAGGCGCCGGATCTTGACCAGCGAGCGCACCCGCGCGATGAGCTCCAGCCGATCCACCGGTTTGTTGAGGAAGTCGTCGGCGCCGACCTCCAGCCCCTGCACCTTGGCCTCGACCTCGCTGAGCGCGGTCAGCATCACGATCGGGATCCAGCGCGTATGCCGGTCGCCCTTGAGCCGGCGCGCGACCTCGAAGCCGTTCATGCCCGGCATCATGACGTCGAGCACGATGCAGTCCGGCTGCCGCCTGGCCACCGCCGCCAGCGCCGCGGCGCCCGAGGTCACGGTCTGGACCTCGAAGCCCTCCATGCCCAGGATGGCGTCGACCAGCTCGAGGTTCATGTCCTGGTCGTCCACCGCCAGCACGAAGCCGGGCGCGCCCAGCAGCTCGTCAGGGGAGATCGCGCCAGTGTCCGGCGCGCTCACCTGCCACCTCCACCTGCGCCTGCGCCGGCGATCTTCCTGACCTCGTCCACGAACAGCCTGGGCTGGATCGGCTTGGCGATGTAGCCCGAGCAGCCGCAGGCCAGGAAGCGCTCGCGGTCTCCGCGCATCGCGTGGGCGGTCAGCGCGATCACCGGTAGGGCCGCGGTGGCCGGCTGCGCGCGCAGCTCGCGCACCAGCGTGAGGCCGTCGGTGCCGCCGAGATCCATGTCCATCAGCACGCAGCCGAGGCCGGGCTGGCCCCACGCCGCGCGCGCCGAGGCGGCGTCGCGCGCCACCGCGACGGCGACGCCGGCCTCCTCGAGGAGGAACTGCGCCAGCTCCAGGTTCTGCTCGTTGTCCTCGACCAGGAGGACCGACAGCTCCGCCATGCTTGCCCCCGCTTCGGCCCCAGGCATCACTTCATCATGCCACGGGGTAGTATGGCCTGGGGGAATCGTGCAGCCGGGGACCCAGATCGGGGACTACGTCGTCGAGGCCGAGCTCGGCGGCGGTGGCATGGCGCGGGTCTATCGCGTGCGCCACGCCCTGCTCGAGACGCTGCACGCGCTCAAGGTCCTGGAGCCCGAGGTGCGCGCCAACGCCGACGCCCGCCAGCGCTTCCTCGACGAGGCCAAGCTGGGCGCCAAGGTCCTCGATCACCCGCACATCGTGAAGGTGACCGGCATCGTGGCCACCGCCTCGGTCGCGGCGCTGGTCATGGAGCTCATCGATGGCCCCTCGCTGGAGGGCTGGCTGGCCGAGCAGAAGCGCCCCCCCGACGCCGAGGTCATCCGCGCGCTGATGCTGCCGGTGCTGGCGGCGGTCGGCCACGCCCACGCGCGCGGGGTCATCCACCGCGATCTCAAGCCGGCCAACGTCCTCCTGGTGCGGCGCCCCGGCGCACAGCTCATCCCCAAGGTCAGCGACTTCGGCATCGCCAAGGTCGAGGCCGCCGCGGGCGGCGGCAAGAAGCGCTCGACCCACGCCGACGCCCGCCTGGGCACGCTGTCCTACATGAGCCCGGAGCAGATCCGCCGCGCCAAGGAGGTCACCCCGCGCTCCGATGTGTTCTCCCTGGGGGCGCTGCTGTACGAGCTGGCGACCCTGGAGCTGGCCTTTGCTGGCGACAGCGACTTCGACGTGATGGAGAAGATCGTGCGCGGCGGCCAGCGTCCGGCCGAAAAGGTGCGACCCGGGCTGGACCCCGGTATCGCGGCGGTGATCCAGCGCGCCCTCGCGGTCGATCCGGCGCAGCGCTTCGCCAGCTGCGACGACATGGCCGCGGCCCTGCGCGCGGCGCCGGGTGCGGCCAGCACCAGCACGTCCCCGGGCACGACCACCAGCCCCAGCACGTCCACGGGCACGACCACCAGCACCAGCACCAGCACCTCCACGGGCACGATCAGCTCCACCAGCACGGCCACGGCCCCGCCCGCCCGCAGCCGCTCCGCACTCTGGCTCGCGCTCGCCGCCGCCGTGGTGGTGTTCGCCGGCGTGGTCGGCTACCTGGCCACGCGCCCCGAGCCCTCCCGTCACGACACGCTCGCCGCCGCGCCCGACGCCACCAGCCCGACCACGCCCGAGCCGACACCCAGCCCCGAGCCCGACCCGACCCCCGACCCCCTGTTCGACCCGACGCCCGAGCCCAGCACCGACCCGACGCCCGAGCCCGACCCGACCCCCGACCCCCTGTTCGACCCGACACCCGAGCCGAGCCCCGCACCCATCATCGACTACGACGGCGCCACCTGGACCGACCTCGGCCTCTCGCCGCTGAAGATCAGCTTCACCAGCAACGACGCCGTGGTCTCCGCCAAGGCCGCCGTCTTCCTCGAGGTGCTGGTCGAGGACCTGCGCAAGGACCCCACCCTGGGCGTCCGCGTCACTGGCTTCTCGGGCTCGCTCGAGACCGACAACTACCACCCCCTCACGGTGGCCGGCATCCGCGCGCGCAAGGTCAAGGAGTACCTGGTGGCCGAGGGCATCGACGCGCGCCGCGTGCAGACCCGCGCCGGCAGCGGCTCCGACGGCGGCTACGTGCCGCGCAACGGCGGCCACGCCCTCATCACCACGCTACGCCTCGCCTCCACCGCCCAGCCCTGAGCGCGCCGCCCGGCGGCTAGGGAAAGCGCCCCTCGGCCAGCCACAGGTCGCCGTCCCAGCGCGTGATCGACGCCCACAGCTCACCATCCGCCGTCATGTCCACGGCGCCCAGCGCCTCGGTGCTGGCGCGCCACAGCACCACCGGCACCCCACCATCCAGCGGCAGCTCGACCACCTCGGTCTCGCTGCGGATGACCAGCAACCGCTTGCCATCGACCGAGAACTTCAGCCCCGCGTAGTAGGCCCGCGGCATGGCCGCGCCCAGCTGCCGCGGCGCCGTACCGGCGGCGTCGGTGAGCATGACGCCGACGTTGTCGCCGTCGCTGCGCAGATACACGATCTGGTCGACGCTGGGCGACGCCGCCGCCACGCTGACGGTGACCCCGCTGACCAGCTCGCGCACCGCGCCGCCGCCGCGCGGCACGATCATCAGGCGATCGCCCTGGTCGGTGGTGCGCACGAACACCAGCGACGCCCCGTCGTGGGTGAAGCTGGCGCCGGTGTCGCTGACCTGATCGGTCAGCCGCAGCGCCGGCCCACCCGCCATCGGCATCACGTGCAGCCCCGGCTCGGTGCGAGCCGAGTAGGCCACCCAGGCGCCGTCAGGCGACACCGCCGGGCGATAGCCCGCGCCCAGCAGGGTGGCCTGCCCACCGGCGCGCTCCTGCATCCACAGCTGCTCGATCCCCGAGCGATCCGAGGTGAACAGCACCCGCGTGCCCGCCAGCACCGGCGCCGAGTCCTGCCACGCCGCCGCCTCGCCCACCAGGTCGACCCCGCCCGCCCTCAGCCGCGCCAGCGACGACTTCGACTTGCAGTTCGAGTACACCATGCGCTTGCGATCACTCGCGATGGCGAAGCCGCCGGCGGGCGCCAGGCCGCCCTGGACCACGCGCGGCGCGCTGCCGTCGCGACGTCGCCGCACCAGCTCGTCGCCGCCGCTGGCCGAGCGCCGCAGGTGATAGAAGGCGTCGCCGCGCGGCGCCGCGCCGAGGCCATACTGACTGGCCTCCACCTTCAGCGCGCTGAAGCTGTGATCGCGCTTCATGCGCCACAGCTCGGGCGGCGCGTCCTGCGCGAAGTTGCCCAGCACCATCACGACCTCGCCGCCCTGCATCGGCGCCAGGGCGTTGGCCTGCAGCCCCTCGGGCAGGCGCGCCACCACGTGGCGCCCCTCCGGCTTGCCGCCGGTCCAGCCCACCAGCTCGCGATCGGTGCCGACCAGGACGTCTCCGCTGCGCGTCCACGCCGGCAGCCCCCACGAGCGCCCCAGCGTCACCGGCGGCGACACCTCGTCACCCTCGAGCGAGCCAACGCGGACCTCCTCCTCGGCGCCCTGGTGGATGTAGGCCACCTGCTTGCCGTCGGGCGACACCACCGCGGAGTAGTCCCACGACGGCGAGTGCGTCAGCCGCACCTTGCGCCCGCTGGCGGGCTCCAGCGCGATGACCTCGTAGTCGCCGTCCCACAGCCCGTCATAGACCACGCGCTGACCATCGGGCGTGAAGGCCGGGTACTCCTCGCAGCCGGGATCGAAGGTCAGGCGTCGGCTCTGGGTCACCACTGGCTGGGGCACCGCCGCGCTGCGCGACAGCCGCCACCACACCGCCCCCCCCGCCAGCGCCAGCAGCGCAAAGGCCCCGGCCCCGAGCTGGACTCGACGGCGTTGCCGGGCGGCCGCCACGCGCGCGGGCTCGGCCGCCGCGGCACGCAGGGCGGTCGCGAACGACGCCATGTCGGGGTAGCGCCGCGCGGGCTCCTTGTCCAGCGCGCGGGCCACCACCGCGTCCATGGTGGGCGTGACCGCGGGCTGTCGCTGCGACGGCGGCGGCGCCGACGCCGTCCGCGTGGCCTCCAGCGTGGCTTCCAGGCTCACGCGATCGAACGGACGGCGCCGGGCCAGGAGCTCGTACAGCACCACGCCCAGCGCGAACACCTCGCACTTCTCGTCGACCGGCTGACCCAGCGTCTGCTCGGGCGCCATGAAGCCGGGCGTGCCCAGGATCGACCCCGCGCGGGTCAGCGCGCGCGGCGGCGGCATCGGCGTCCCCGCCGCGGCGGCAGCCGGCGCGAGCGTGCTGGGGCGCCCCTTGGGCGACGCGATCACGGTCTTGGCCTCGCTCAGCCCGCCGCCGTCGAGCGCCTTGCCCGGCCGTGGCGGCGCTGACGGCGGCGCCGGCGGCGCCGACCTCGACGGCGCGGTCACCGCCTCCAGCGAGGCGTGATCGTCGATCGACACCGGTCCATCAGCGTGCAGCTTGGCAAGGCCGAAATCGAGCACCTTGACGCGACCGTCGCTGGTCAGCATCAGGTTGTCGCTCTTGATGTCGCGGTGCAGGATGCCGCGCGCGTGCGCCGCGGCCAGGGCGTCGGCGGCCTCGGCCACCATGGTCAGCGCCCGGGTCGGCGCCACGCCTTGCTGGGCGACCTCGTACAGCGCCCGCCCCTCGAGCAGCTCCATGGCCAGGTACAGCTGGCCGTTGGCCATGCCGATGTCGTACAGGGTCACGATGCCGGGGTGGTTCAGCGCCCCCGCCGCCTTGGCCTCGCGCACGAAGCGCGCCTGCCGATCGGTCGAGGTCGCCAGATCGGTCAGCAGCTTGAGCGCGACCCGGCGATCGATGCGCTCGTCGACCGCCTCGAAGACCTCGCCCATGCCGCCCTCGCCCAGCTTGCGCACCAGCCGGTAGTGCGCGACAAGCTGTGCCTCGCCGGGCTCGCTCACGTGGCCGAGTATAGCGAGCGGGCCGCCAGGGCCGCCAGGTTTCAGCCCTGTCGGCTCTCCGCGTCTCGATGCAGCGTGCGCTGGTCGATCTGCCCTGGTCGATGAGGTCCGGGGCGAGCGCGCATTGTCTGCGCTTGACGAACGTGTGGCGGTCGCTTAACACCGAAACCATGCACGCTGGAGACGATGCCTCCCATGCGCTCGATGCGCTGCGACGGATCGTCCGCTCGCTGCGCACCTCCGCCCACCGCGCCGAGAACAGCGTCGGCCTGAGCGGGGCCCAGCTCTTCGTGCTGCACGAGCTCGGCGACACCCCGGCCGCCTCGCTGGCCGAGCTGGCCAGCCGCACCTTGACCGATCCCAGCTCGGTCTCGGTCGTGGTCGCGCGCCTGGTCGCGCGCCGCCTGGTCGCGCGCACGCCGTCGAGCACCGATCGCCGCCGCCGCGAGCTGTCGCTGACCGCCGCCGGCCGCGCCCTGTGCGCGCGGGCGCCGATGCCGGTGCAGTTCGGCCTCATCGCGGCCGTCCGCTCGCTGTCGCCGACCACGCGCAAGGCGCTGCGCACCTCGATGGAGGCGCTGGCCGCGGCGATGGGCATCGACGCCGAGCCGCCGACGATGTTCTTCGAAGAGTCACCGCGACCGGCGTCGAGCCGCCGCCGCCGCGGCTGACGCCTGCCCCACCTGACGCCCGCGCACGCCTGACGCCCGCGCACGCCTGACGCCCGCGCACGCCTGACGCCCGCGCACGCCTGACGCCCGCGCGCGCCTGACGCCCGCGCACGCCTGACGCGCGACCTCATGGCTTGACGGAGCTCGCTCGGTCATATTCCATGGGATCCCATGGAATCCATAAATGCCCGGACCTGACCCGCGTCAGACCTCGGCGTCGCGCGCCGTCATCACCCCCCGCGTGGTCGCCATCTCGCTGCTCGCCGTCGTCATCGCCGCCGCCGCCGCGGTGGCCGCGCAGGGGTTGACCCACCTCATCGCCCTCATCACCAACCTGGCCTTCTACGGCCGCCTCAGCGCCAGCTGGGTCGGCCCCGCCGGCCACCACCTCGGCGCCTGGGTCATCTGCGTCCCGGTCGCGGGCGCGCTGCTCATCGGCGTGCTGGCGCGCTGGGGCAGCCCCGCCATCCGCGGCCACGGCATCCCCGAGGCCATGGAGCAGGTGCTCTACAACGACAGCCGGGTCCCGGCGCGCATGACCCTGCTCAAGCCACTGTCGGCCGCGATCTCGATCGGGACCGGCGGCCCCTTCGGCGCCGAGGGCCCCATCATCGCCACCGGCGGCGCGCTGGGCTCGCTGCTCGGCCAGCTGCTCCCGGTCACCCACGGCGAGCGCAAGACGCTGCTGGCCGCGGGCGCCGCCGCCGGCATGTCGGCGACCTTCGGCAGCCCGGTCGCCGCGGTCCTGCTGGCCGTCGAGCTGCTGCTGTTCGAGCTGCGCCCGCGCTCGCTGATCCCGGTCGCGCTGGCGGCCGCCACCGCCGCCGCGGTGCGCATCGCCTTCCTGGGCAGCCACCCCGCCTTCCTGATGCCCGACATCAGCGAGCCCGCGGGCGCGGCGCTGCTCGGCTATGTCCTCATCGGCGCCGTCATCGGGGTGGCCTCGGCCGGGGTGTCGCGCCTGGTCTACGCCGTCGAGGACGCCTTCGAGCACCTGCGCCTGCACTGGATGTGGTGGCCCGCGCTGGGCGGCCTGGTGGTCGGCGTCATCGGCTGGCTGTCGCCGCGCACCATGGGCGTCGGCTACGACAACATCGAGGCGCTGGCCTCGGGCGCAATGTTGCCCGGCGCCATCGCGCTGCTGGTGCTGGCCAAGTGGGTGTCGTGGAGCATCTCGCTGGGCAGCGGCACCTCGGGCGGCACGCTGGCGCCGCTGTTCACCCTGGGCGCGGGCCTCGGCGGCCTGCTCGGTGGCGGCATGATCGCGCTGTGGCCGGGCCTCGGCATCGACGTGCGCATCGCAGGCCTGGTCGGCATGGCGGCGATGTTCGCCGGCGCCTCGCGCGCACTGCTGACCTCGATCGTGTTCGCCTACGAGACCACGCGTCACCAGGGGGGGCTGCTCCCGCTGCTGGCGGGCTGCAGCGCGGCCTACCTGAGCGCCAGCCTGACCATGCGCACGTCGATCATGACCGAGAAGCTGGCCCGGCGCGGCGCCCGCGTGCCCGACGAGTACGAGATCGATCCGCTGCACCAGCTCCGCGTGCACGAGGTCGCCAGCCGTCCGCCCAGCACGCTCGGCGCGCAGCGCCCGCTGGCCGAGGTGCGCGCCTGGCTGGCCAGCGACGCCCCCGAGGCGGTGCACCACAGCTTCCCGGTGGTCGACGGTGACCTCCTGGTCGGCATGGTCACCCGGGAGGAGCTCCTGGACCAGGCGCGGCCCGGCGGCGCCCCCGTGCGCGCCGCGCTGCACACCGGACCGGTGCACGCGGTGCGCGAGGACGCCACCGTGCGCGAGGCCATGGAGATCATGGCGGTGGCCGACATCGGACGCGTCCCGGTGCTGGGCCACACCGCGCCTCACGCCGTGGTCGCCATCCTGAGCCGCAGCGATCTGCTCAGCGCCGAGCGCCGCCGCCTGGCCCGCGAGGCCGAGGTGGTGCGCACCCTGCGCACGCGCTTCGGTTGAATCGCGCCGCGCCCCAGGTAGTCTGTCGACCAAGGAGTCACCACGGTCATGAAGCGCGCGCTCACCATCGCCCCCATCGTGCTGTCGGCGGCTGCCCTGGCGGTCGCCCTGCTGTGGCGCCCGGCCGCCAGCGCGCCGACCCGACGCCCCCGCGTCGAGCGCCCGGAGCCGTCCGACCCCGCGCCGGGGCCGCCCGCGCGGTCGCTGGCGGACGACGAGACCGCCGAGCTGTCCTGGCGCATCACCGGGCTGTCGCGCCGCCTCGATGCGCTGGAGAAGCGGGTCTCGAGCGGCGGCGCGACGACGGGCGGCGCCGGCGCCAGCGCGGCCAGCGCGCCCGAGCTGGCCGATCTGCGCAGCGACATCGACGCCCTGCTGACCGGGCAGGCCATGGAGACCCAGACCGGCCGCGCCCGCGTGAAGGAGATCTTCCGCTCGGTACAGGACGAGGTCTTCGCCGAGCGCGCCCAGGAGCGCATGACGCAGCGCGAGCAGGCCCAGGCCGAGCGCTTCAAGGCCTTCGTCACCACCGCGCGCCTGTCGGCCGCGCAGGAGCAGCAGCTCAAGGCGGCCATGGACGCCGAGCAGCAGAGGCGCACCGAGCTGATGGAGAAGCTGCGCGCCGCCGGCCCCGGCCAGGGCGGTCGCCAGGGCTTCGAGGAGATGCGGGCGCTGCGCCAGAGCACCGACGAGGCCGCCAAGAAGATCCTCAGCGAGGAGCAGTACTCGAGCTACGAGGAGCTGCGCCAGCAGGGTCGCGGGCGCGGGCCGGGCGGCCCGGGTGGTGGCTTCGGCGGCGGCGCCGCCGGCGCGGGCGGTGGCGGCCCGACCGGCGGTGGCGGTGGTGGTCGCCGTCAGCCCTGAACGCAGAGTCCTTCCACCGAGTTGCAACACAGCGCCTTGACAGCGCGCCTCGAAGTGCCAAGACTCTGTCCCATCATGACCGCTCGACCTTGCCGCTGACGCCCAGCTCCCCGCCGCTCCCGCAGTAGATCTCACTCACTGCTGTGTCGTGCGCCGCGATCTCCCGCTGGGGATGATCGCCGCACAGCTGATCCATGCCGCTGGCGAGTCCAGCCCGGGCGGCCTGGCCAGCGGTACCCGCGCCGTCGCGCTGATGGTCGAGGACGAGGCCGCGCTGCGCGCGCTGGCCCAGAGCCTCGTGCGCTGGGGCGTGCCCCACGTCCAGATCCGCGAGCCCGACCCGCCCTGGTCAGGCGCGGAGAACCCGGAGCAGGACAACGCCGAGCCCCGCTCCGCGGGGTCCTCGTCGCTGATGGCCATCGGCGTGGTGCCGATGGCCCCCCGTGACCGCAAGCAGCTCAGGCGGCTCCTGGGAGGGCTGCCGCTGCTGCGCTAGTGGCTGCCGTCAGCCAGGAGTGTATTGACATGATGACAAGAGAACAGAAGCAAGAGATCCGCACCCGCCTGCGTATGGAGATCGCGGCCATCACGGCCGACCTCGGCGCCCTCAAGGCCTGGGGCAAGCGCCCGCTGGCCGAGCGCGGCCAGCCGCCAGCCACCGGGCTGGGCCGCTTCGACTCGCGCTGGCGCGCCACCCTGCTGTGCATGCTGACCGCGCACCTGCGCCGGCGCCTGCACCTCCGGCGCTGGCGCCGCAGCCAGCCCGGCCAGGAGTCGCGCGTCGCCAGCCTGGCCGAGCAGGCCGCGCTGCTCGGCAGCGAGCTCGACGCCATCGAGGGCAACAGCTACCGGGGCCGCCTGCTCGAGCCCGCGCTGCGCGCCGCCGGGCGCGCTATCCTGGCCGAGGTCGCGGCCACGGGGGATCTGCCCCCCCTCGCCGTAGCACAGTGACGCAACGCGGCCCCGGCCGCGCCTGCGTGCGTAGCTCCAACAGCAGAGCGTCGAGCGTAAGGAACTCGAAGGTTGCAGGTGCAAGTCCTGCCGCACGCACCCCATGAAGCACCCCATGAAGCACCCCATCACCACCCCCATCACCACGCCTATCACCACGCACAGAGACAGAGAACCCTCCATGCATCCGCGATCACAACCCGCCCCGCACGAGCTGTGGGACATCGGCATCAACCTCGGCCACGCCCGCTTCGCCCGTGACCGCGACCAGGTCGTGGCGCGCGCCCACGCCGCCGGCGTGCACACCCTGGTCATCACCGGCACCAGCGTGCGCGCCAGCCGCGAGGCCGCCGCGCTGGCCCGCGGCCGTGACGGCCTGCTGGCCACCGCCGGGGTGCACCCGCACGACGCGCGCCACCTCGACGACGCCGCCCTGGCCGAGCTGGCGGCGCTGGCCCGCGCCCCCGAGGTGCGCGCCATCGGTGAGTGCGGCCTCGACTTCAACCGCGACTTCTCTCCGCGCCCCGACCAGGAGCGCGCCTTCCGCCAGCAGCTCGAGCTGGCCGCCAGCCTGGGCCTGCCCGTCTTCCTGCACGAGCGTGACGCCCACGAGCGCTTCCTGGCCATCCTCGGCGGCCTGCGCGCGCGCCTGCCCGCCGCCGTGGTGCACTGCTTCACCGGCACCCGCGCCGAGCTCGACGCCTACCTGGCCATCGACTGTCACATCGGTATCACCGGCTGGATCTGCGACGAGCGCCGCGGCCACCACCTGGCCGAGCTGGTCAGCCGGGTGCCCCGCGACCGCCTGATGCTGGAGACCGACGGCCCCTTCCTGCTGCCCCGCGATCTGCGCCCGCGCCCCGCCGACGGCCGCAACGAGCCCGCCTTCCTGCCCCACGTGCTGGCCGCGGTGGCGCGCGCCACCGGCCGCCCCGCCGCCGAGGTCGCCGCCGACACCACCGCGACCGCGGCCCGCTTCTTCACCCGCGGCTGAGTCGCCCGCCACGACCGCGCGGGGTGATGGCGGAAGCGCAGGAGAATCGAACTCCCCGGGCCGCGGCTTTCACCGAGCCCCTGCGGTTTTGAAGACCGCGACGCTCACCAGAATCGCTCGCGCTTCCGCGGAGATGATACCGTATCGGTGGACCCCGATGGGTCGTAGATCGGCCATGCGAAAACTCACCACAGGTGTCACCCTGGGCTTTCTGCTGCTCACCGGCTGCGTGGTCCGCACCGGGCCCCGCCACCACCATGATCGCGGTCGCCCGGGCAAGGTGTGCCCGCCGGCGCATCACTGGAACGGCTTCGCCTGCGTGCACAACGGCAACGGCAAGCACAAGGGCAAGCGGTAGCCCCGCCCGCGCTGCGCTGCTACGCCGGCGCCACCAGCTGGCGCGACACTTCCTTCTTGCGCAGCTTCCAGATCACGCCATCCAGCCAGTAGTGACCGAAGGTGAAGGACAGCCAGACCAGGGCGCCCCAGGTCTGCGCGTCCCACACCAGCATGGCCCCCACCGTCAGCCCGGCATACAGCAGGCCGGCCAGCGCCAGCAGCATCAGGAAGTAGGGTACCCCGCGCCGCGGCTGCGACACCCACGACACCACGGTGGCGCGCTTGTCGACGCCGTCCTTCCAGCGGTTGCGGTTGTAGAACCACACGATGCCCAGGTACTGCAGGCCGTGCCAGCATGCCGCCGCCGCGAAGGCCGCGGTGCCGCTGCGCTTGATCAGCACGAAGGGGACGAAGAACGCGAAGCACGACGCCGCAATCATCAGCGGCCGGATGATGTGCACCGCCTGCCCGCGCAGCGCGCGCATGATGAGCACCGCCAGGTACAGCGCCGCCAGTGCCGCCAGCCCCCAGGCCATCCCGTTGACCAACCAGCGCGGCACGTCAGGGTGCCGGATCGGCGACCCGAACAGCGTCCACGGCCCGGTGTGCAGGCGCCGGAGCAGCGGGAACAGCGCGCCCACGTAGAGCACGGTGCGCTCCAGCAGGACCACACGCTTGTCGGCCTCGCCGGCGCGGCGCTGGTAGATCCTGAGGATGCCCCAGTTCTGCGCCAGGAAGTGCCACCAGGCCCAGTAGAACAGCACGGTGCGCAGCGTGGTCGACCGGGCGCCCTCGTGCATGACGAAGTAGACCACCGCCGCGGCGATGGCGCCGGGGATGACCCAGTAGGCGAAGGGGCGGCGCCAGCGCTCGTTGCCGTCGAGGTAGACGCGGGTCCAGGTCGAGATCAGGTGCGGACCGTTCGACACGATGGCCACCGCGGCCAGCACGAGGAACGGCTTGACGTGGTAGCGCTCGATGGCGACCCAGGGGCCCAGCACGACCAGCGCGGTGGCCACGAAGAAGAACAGGTCGAACGTCGGCGACACCATCCACACCCGCGGCGGCGCGGCGGCAGCGGCGGCTTTGTGGCGAGAGCGCGAGGCGACGGCCGACATGGGTCAGATACTAGCCAAATCCAGCGCCGTTGCACGTGCGTTCGGGCACGGGCATGCTGCCTCGGTGCACAAGCTCGCCGTGGTCCTCGTCCTGCTCCTGACCGGCTGCCCCGCGCCGGCCAAGGTCGAGACCCTGCCCCTGGTGTCGGCCCGCGAGGCCGAGCCCCTGGCCTTGCCGGCCGCCGACCCCGCGCGCTGGCTGGGGCCGCCGATGTCCCCGGCCAGCGCCCGTGGCAAGGTCGTCCTGCTCGAGGTCTGGACCTTCGCCTGCGAGCACTGTCGCGCCAGCCACCCCTGGGTCGCCGCCATGGCGGCCCGCAAGGATCTCGTGGTCATCTCGGTGCACAGCCCACAGACCTCGCGCGAGCGCGATCCGGCCCGGGTCGCCGAGGTCATGAAGCAGCGCCACATCAGCTGGCCGGTGTACATCGACGCCGACGGCCGCTACTTCGAGCAGGTGCGCGCCGAGGGCTGGCCGACCTTCCTGCTCATCGACCGCGCTGGCCGGCTGCGCGCGCGCACCCTGGGGCGAGCCGAAGCCGCCAGCCCGCACGCCCGGGGCATCGAGGCAGCCCTGCGCGCGCTGCTGTCCGAACCGTAGCTGGCCCGGCGATGGCGATGGCGACGACCTGCGGCGCCGGAGCGCGGCTGCTGCGAGCTACTTGTACTCGCAGTTCATCTGATCGACGTGCAGCTCGATCTTCCACTTGCGCAGCTGCTCGGTACCGGCCTCGGCCTTCTCGGCGCTGATGGAGGCGATGCCGACGTTGGTCAGGTTGATGTGCAGGAGCTCTTTCTGGAGGTCGGGCGCCTTGAGCGAGATCCAGCCCTGCTTCTGGGTCTCCTTGCCCTTGCCCTTGATGACCTCGTCATCGTGCCAGTCGAGCCAGCTCTGGACGTCGACCTCGGGCACGTAGAGCGTGATGTTCGGCCACTCGATCCGCCCCGGCACGCGCTGGAACTCGCGGCTGGCGCCGGTCTTGTTGTCGAGCATGGTCTGCTTGATGGTGAAGCTCTCGACCTTGGTGATGCGGCCGCACTTGAGCTCACCCTTGCCGATGCTGACCTCGAAGTTGGACGGCTTCCAGGTCTTCTGCTCGATGCGCTGCTTGCCCTTGTCGAGGGTCTTGCCGCCGGTCGCGGTGGCGTAGCTGATCTTCTCGGGCGACAGCTTGATGGTCAGGTAACCGGGGTTCTTGTCGGCGCCGTCGAGCGCGGGGAAGGTCATCTCGGTGATGATGGCCTGCTTGAACTCGCGCCGGCTCTGCTCCTTGAAGTTGAAGTCGGCGGAGACGATGGCGCCGTCCTTGCGGACGATGTCGCGGGTGAAGAACTTCTCGATCCACTCATACATCGTCTTGGACATGCCCAGGCCCAGCTGGACCGTGATGTCCTCGT
>JADYYK010000106.1 GCA_020853705.1 Deltaproteobacteria bacterium | reverse complement strand
GCGATGGGGAGCAGGGTGCGCTCGCTGGAGATGAGGCGCGACGAGATGGCCTGGGAGCGGCCGGCGGAGGCGGCGGAGTAGAGCGGGGTGCGGGCCTGGTTGAGGGCGATGGCGTCGAGCAGGTGGGTCTCGAAGCAGCCGGGCGGGGCGCAGTCGGGATCGCGGCGGCGGCAGGTGCCGAGGTCGGTCAGCAGGTGGTCGCAGTCGCCGTCGCCGTACCAGCCCAGCTCCTCGCACAGGTCACAGCCAGGGCCGGCGCCGAGCAGGCGGCACCAGCCGGCGCTGTCCTGCTTGCCGCCAATGACGTCGGCCTTGCTGGGGACCGCGCTGTCGGGGTCGGCGCAGCCGGCGGTGCCAGCGACGCCGAGCCCGAGCCCGACGGCGAGCGCGAGCGTGAGCCCGGCGAGCAGCGGCGACCGGCGCGCAGGGGCGGACATGTGCCGGAACTCAGCAAGGCGCGTGCCGGTGGCGCGGCGCGCGGCGGCCCTGTCATTCCAGCCACGTCGGCGTGGGTGTGGCCCCGGCGGCGGGTCGAGTAGCCGGCCAGACCCGCCCACCTGCTCAATCGACGCGGTAGGCGGCCAGCTTGCGGTGCAGGGTCTGGGCGCTGATGCCGAGGAGCCTGGCGGTCTGGGTCTTGTTGTGGCCGCTGGCGTCGTAGACGCGCAGGATGTGGCGGCGCTCGACCTCGGCCAGTGGTAGCAGGGCGTCGGCGTCGGCGTCGCCCACGGACGTGCCCGCGGACACCCCCGCAGCCGCGCCCGCAGCCGCACCTGCAGTTTCGGCGCGGGCCGGCCTGCGCAGCGGGATGTTGAGGTGCCGGGCCACGATCTCGCCGCGCTCGGCCAGGTTGGCGGCGGCCTCGACGACGCCCTTGAGCTCGCGCACGTTGCCGGGCCAGTCGTGGCCGACCAGCGCCTCCAGGGCCTCCTCGGACAGGCGGGCGTCGGGGCGCGCGGAGCCCTCGACGAAGCGCGCCGCCAGCAGGCGGATGTCGTCGCGACGCTCGCGCAGCGCGGGGATCGCGATGTGCGCGAAGCGCAGCCGGTAGTACAGGTCCTTGCGGAAGCTCGGGCGCTCGAGGTCCTGGTGCGTGGCCGCGATGAAGCGCACGTCGGCCTGGCGCGGGCGGGTGTCGCCGACCGGGCAGTACTCGCCCTCCTGCAGGATGCGCAAGAGCTTGCCCTGCAGCTCCATGGGCAGATCGCCGATCTCGTCGAGGAACAGGGTGCCGCCGCGGGCGCGGTCGAGGTAGCCCTCCTTGTCGGTGATGGCGCCGGTGAAGGCGCCGCGCTTGTGGCCGAAGAACTCCGACTCGAACAGGGCGGCCGACAAGGACAGCATGTTGACCGGCACGAAGGGGCCCTTGCGCCGCGGGCTGGCCTTGTGGATGGCCTGCGCCATCAGCTCCTTGCCGACGCCGGTCTCGCCGGTGATCAGCACCGGCACCCGCGAGCGCGCGTGCAGCTCGGCCTCGTGCAGCTGGCGCAGCAGGCGCTCGTCGGCGGTCAGGATGGCGGCGAAGGCGGCGGGATCCTCGAGGCGGCTCCCGGCCAGCTCGCGCTGGCGCAGCTCCAGGAGGTCGACCATGCGCTTGTGCGACAGCGCGCGCTCCAGGGCGTCGACCAGCTGCTCGGGGCGCAGCGGCTTGACCAGGTAGTCGAAGGCGCCCAGGCGCGTCGCGCGCATCACCGAGTCGATGTTGTCGAGCGCGGTCACCATCACGCAGCGGGTCGCGGGCGAGCGCTCGAGCAGCCGCTCCAGCAGCTCCAGCCCGCTCATGCCCGGCATGGTGATGTCGAGGAAGGCGACGTCGAAGCTGTGGCCGTCGAGGCGCGCCAGCGCGGCCAGCGGGTCGGCCTCGGTGGTGACGGCGTCGTAGCCGGCCATGCGCAGCTTGCGGCGCGCGCTGTCGAGGAAGGTGACCTCGTCGTCGACGATGAGGATGGCAGGCGTGGTGGTCATGGTTGCTCCACGGATGGGGGGGGAATGGGCAGGCGCACGACGAAGCAGGTGTCGCCGGGGGCGGCGCTGGCGAGCTCGAGCGTGCCGTGGTGCTCCTCGACGATGCGCTGCGAGATGGCCAGCCCCATGCCGGTGCCCTGCTCGCCGGCCCGGGTGGTGAAGAAGGGTTCGAAGATCCGCGTGCGCAGCTTCTCGGGCACGCCGGGGCCGTTGTCGGTGACGGTGAGCTCGACCGCGCTGCCGTCGGCGCTGGGGCGGGTGCGCACGGTGACCTGCCCGCGCGTGGTGGTGCGCGCGGCCTGGCCGGCGTTGAGCACCAGGTTCATCACCACCTGCTCGATCGGCCCGGGGTTCATGCGCACTGGCGGCAGGGCGCGCGCCAGCTCGAGCTGGAAGGTGATGCCCCACTGCTCGAGCTGCTTGCGCACCAGGGTGGCCGCGCTGCTGGCCACGCGGCCGAGGTCGGCGCTCTCCCACTGGCGCTCGGCGTCGTCGTGGCCACGCACGTAGCTCTTGAGCTGCGCCACGATGGCGGTGATGCGCTCGGCGCCGTGCAGCATGTTGCCGACCAGCTTGCCGGCGTCGGCGTAGAACTCGTCCACGGTCAGGCCGACCAGGCGCAGGTCGGGCTGCTCGCGCCCGGCGGCCTCCACGATGGGGCGCGTGGCCTGCACGTAGTCGTCCAGGATCGGCAGGTTGAAGGTGAGAAAGTTGTTCGGGTTGTTGACCTCGTGCGCGACCCCGGCGACCAGCTGCCCGAGCGCCGACAGCTTCTCGCCGCGCACCAGGGCGCGCTCGGCCTCGGCGCGCTCGGCGCGCAAGATCCGCATGCGATCGGCCAGCGCCACCATGAACAGCACCGCCTCCAGCGCCGAGCTGAGCTGGAACACGGTCAGGCCGTCGAGGCCGAAGGGTCGGATCGGCGACGCGAAGATGAAGCCGCCCAGGCTGAACAAGCTCCAGCCCACCAGGTAGAAGCGCGCCCAGCGCGACCCCGCGCGCAGCGTCGCCACGCCGGCAGTCAGTGCGACCAGCGGCACCAGCAGGCCGAGCAGCGCCACCGCGCGCAGCGCCAGGTTGTCGGGCACCACGAAGCAGGCCAGCGCCACCAGCGCGGCCAGCGCCAGGAAGCCGCGCATGACGCGGTCGGTGCGCGGCGCCTTGCGCGCGGTGTCGAGGAAACGCCGGCTGAACTGCATGCCGACCAGCACCACCAGCGCCAGGCCGGCGCTCTGGACCCGGTACAGCGCCGCGGCGGACACCGAGGTCAGCACGAAGCGGCTGGCGGTCCCGGTCAGCAGCGCGAAGGTGGCCACCGAGGTCGCGATGAAGCCGACATACCAGAGCTGGGCGCGATCGCGCAGCAGCACCCCAACCAGCAGGTTGATGAGCAGCATCGCCAGCATGACGCCGAAGTACAGCCCCTGCGTGATGAGGTGGCGCTCCAGCAGCCACTCCTGGCCGGCCGGGGTGGCGAGGTGCAGCAGGTCGGGGCGGATGATGGGCGCCGGGACGCGCAGGAAGCCGCGGTGCAGCCCGGGCGTGCGCGGCAGCTCGACGCGGAACGCCCCGCCGCTGTGATCGAGGCGCAGCGCGAAGGCGCTGAAGCTGCCGTCGTCCTGCTCCAGGTAGACCGTGCCGGGGTTGAAGGGGCGACCGATGAGGAGGGACCAGTCGTCGGGCGTGCCGCCAGGGGGGACCAGGATCGAGAAGCCCAGCCACACCATGGGCTGGCGCTGTCCAGGCCAGCGTCCCAGGCCGGTGTCGAGGCGCTCCAGCGGGGCGCGCGGGCGGGCCGCCACCTGGTGCACGTCGAGCGCGCCGTCGGGGTCGAGCAGCGCATCGAGGTGGCCCATCAGCCAGTGCTGCTGGGCGCTGCCCGCGAGGCTGATCGGGGCGGCTGCGGGGCCGGGGCCGGCGGGGGCGGGGCCAGCGGCGGCAGCTGCGGCGGCGGCGCGCGGCAGCCACGCCAGCACTGCGAGCGCGAGCCACGTCGGCGCGATGTGACGTCTGGCCACCACTGCCATCCCTACCGGGTTCCTACCACGTCCGCTCGGGCGCTGGCGCCAGGCTGCGCGCGCAGGTAGCTGGCGACCTTCAGCGCGGTCAGGCCGGCCCAGGCGCGGTTGTCGTTCGAGGTCACCACGATGAGGGCGCCGGTGTCGCGGTCGCGCAGGGCCGCGGCGTGGAAGCCCTCGATGTGGCCGAGGTGGCCCTCCAGCGTGATGCCCTCGGCCTCCAGGGTCATGATGCCGAGGCCCATCCGCCCGGGCGGCTCCGCGCCGAGGTAGGCCGGGTCGCGCTCGATGCTGTAGGTCCGCATCGCGGTCAGCGTGGCCGGGTCGCCGAACAGCTCGCCGTCGAACAGCGCCTCGGTGAAGCGCAAAAGCTCCGCGTTGGTGCTGACCATGGCGCCCATGCCCCAGCCCACCGAGGGGTCGAACAGGGTCAGGGTGTCGAGCCAGCCGGTCTGGGCTTTGACCCAGCCGCCCGCCAGCTGCGGCCCGCGCGGGCGCTCGCCGACGTAGTAAGTGTGGCGCAGGCCCAGCGGCCTCACGATGTGCTGCTGCACGTTGGCGGCCCACGAGGTCTGGGTCGCGGCCTCGACGATCATCGCCAGCACGACGAAGTTGGTGTTGGAGTAGATCGCCTTGGCCATCCCCGGGTGGCCGAGGGCGGGCGCGGCGGTCGCCAGGGCCACCAGCTCCGGCGGGGTCCAGGCCCGGCCCAGCTGCTCCAGCGTCATCAGGTCCAGGTACTCGGCCAGGCCGCTGGTGTGGGTGAGCAGCATGCGCACCGTGATGGCGCTGGCGCCGGGGAAGTCGACCCAGCGCGTCACCGGGTCATCGAGGCCGACGCGCCCCTGCTCGACCAGCTGCAGGACCAGCACGGCGGTGTACAGCTTGGTGACGCTGCCGACGACCTGCTCGGTGGTGGCGAGGTCGTAGGCGCGGGTGGCGGCGGGGTCGGTGTGGCCGTGGGCGGCGCGCAGGATGCGACCGTCGTGCAGGCGCACGCTGACGCCGTTGCTGATGAAGCTGTGCTGGGTGGCGTCGGCGTGCACCACGGCGCGCAGGCCGGACTCGAGCTCGTCGGTGTCGTCGCTGCAGCCGCAGCCGAGCAGGGTGGTGGCGAGGACGACGGCGATCAGGGGCAGCTGGGTGAGAGGGCGCATGGGGTCTCCTTGGGGGGATCGAGGGTTGGCTAGAAGGTCCCGCCCAGGCGCAGCCCCAGGGCCGGCAGGTCGGAGATCTCGGCCTGGGCGGCCGCGATGAGGTGGCCGAAGCGGTACTCGACGCCGGCGAACGCCACCGTGCGGGCCGCGGCCTGGTTGCCGACGTCGGTGTCGTCCGACGAGTCGATGGCGGCGGTCATGCTGCCGGTCACGCCGGCGAAGGGCGAAAGGCCGCGGAAGACGTTGCGGCTGACCGCGATGTCGGTGCTGAGGTTGACGACCTGCACCTCGGACGGGCCCATGAGGCCGCTGACGCTGGGGCGCACCGCCAGCGACACCGGCATGTCGGGGCTCTGGCGCAGGATGGCGATCTTCGAGGCCACGCCGGCGAAGCCGTAGTTGGACAGGAAGTTGACGGTGCCGAAGGCCTCGACGTCGACCCGGTCGGCCACGCCGACGCGCAGCGACAGCTGAGGGAAGCCCAGCTCCTGGCCGAGGTAGTGGTCGGCCTCGGGGTGCGACATGGTGTTGTTCCAGGCGCCCTTCTCGTCGTCGAGGAAGAAGTAGGCGTAGTTCAGGCTGACGTCGAAGTTGCCCTTGCCCAGCGTGGTCGCGGCCGACATCTGGCGGAAGCGCACGACCTGGCCGCCCTCGGCGGCGAACTCCTGGAACTGACCCTCGGTGAGCTCGGGGTGCAGGTCGAAGAAGCAGCTGTCGTAGGCCTTGTCGACGTGGAGGTCGACGCGGTAGGGCCCGGTGTCGGCGTGGGCCGGGGCGGCGGCGGCCAGCGCGCCGACGAGGGTGGCGGTGAGGGTGAACAGTGCGGTGCGGGTGGTGGTCATGGCGTCCTCCGTGGGTTGGGGTTCGGAGGGACGCTTTTTCAGGATGCGGGCCAGCGCGAGTGCGATGACAAGTGCGCGAAATCATGTCGGTGTCGGGCGGGGAGGGGGGCCCAAAATCATCCGGGTCACTCAAAATGGTGGATGATGCCGGCGATGCGTTCCGGGCTGATCCTGATGATGATGATGGTGGCGGTGGTGGTGGGCGCGAGCGCGGGCTGTGGAGGCGGGGGCGAGGCCGCGGGTGGCGACGGGGGTGGTGGCGGTGGTGATGGTGGCGGGGGTGGGGGCGACGCCAGCGCGCCGCCGCCGATGCTGTGTGGCGATGGCGGGGTCGGCGCGGGCGGTCCCAACGCGACGGTGCCCGGGGCGCTGAGCGCGCCGGCGCCGACGCTGCGCAACCTGGCGCTGCAGTGGCTGATCAGCGGCGACGCCGATGGCGACGGCGTGGTCACGGTGCGCTACCGGGTCAAGGGCGACACCGCGTGGGCCGCGGGGATGCCGCTGCGTCGGGTGCCCGCGGGCAGCGCGGAGGGGCACAGCTGGCCGAACAAGCACGCCGGCAGCCTGTTCGACCTCGTGCCCGCGACGACCTACGAGATCGAGCTCGGGCTGAGCGATCCCGATGGCGGCTGCGAGGTGCGCACGCTGGAGGTCGCGACCCGGGCGGTGCCGGCGCCGATGGCGGGCGCGCCGGTGCGCAGCGTGACCGCGGCGACCTTCGCGGCCATGGCCGGGGCCGCGCAGCCGGGCGACATCCTCGAGCTGGCGGCCGGCAACTATGCGGCGTTTCAGCTCACGGTCGATGGCGCGGCGGGGCGGCCCATCGTGGTGCGCGCGGCGGCGGGGGCGACGGTGACGGTGGGCGGCGAGGTGTCGCTGATCGGGCGCAAGTACGTGCACCTCGTCGGGCTGACCATCAACGGGCGGGTGCGGCTGAACTCGACCGAGGGCGTGGCGGTGATGCGCTGCACCGTGCGCACCACGGGCGACGGCATCATCGCGGGGCTGCGCTCGCAGGACCTGTACATCGCGGACAACGTGGTGACCGGCGCGACGATGTGGAACCAGGCCGCGCTGGGCGTCAGCGGTAGCAACGTCGGCGAGGGGATCGCGGTCATCGGCCCCGGCCACGTCATCGAGCACAACCGGGTCACCGGGTTCCGCGACTGTCTGTCCACCTTCGAGGACGGCGAGGCCGTCGATCAGTACAGCATCGACTTCGTCGAGAACGATCTGGCGGTGTGCGCCGACGACGGCGTCGAGGCCGACTTCTGCGAGCACGACTGTCGTGTGGTGCGCAACCGGCTGACCAACGTGTTCGTGGGGCTGAGCTCGCAGCCGGGCCTCGGCGGCCCGAACTACTTCGTGCGCAACGCGGTCTACAACGTGCTGCTGTCGCCGTTCAAGCTCAACCGCGGCAGCGTGGGCGACGTGGCGCTGCACAACACGGTGATCAAGAACGGTGACGCCCTGGCCATCGCATCGGGGGTGCCGCACCTGCGCCAGTACTTCCGCAACAACCTGCTCATCGGCGGGCCGGGCGGGACCTTCAACACCTGGGACACCGGCACCGGGCGGGTCATCGAGGCGCGCGACGCCGACCCCAGCGGCGACTATGACTACGATGGCTTCGGCTCGACGGTGGGGATGTTCCGCGGCCGGCTGGGCGCGGTGTCGTTCGCCAGCCTGGCCGAGCTGCGCGCGGGCACCACCGAGAAGCACGCGGTCGAGGTCGCGCTGGGCGATCTGGCGGCGGCGGTGGCCTATCCGGCGACACCGTTCCCGGCCCTGACGGCGCCCGATCTGCGCCTGAAGGCGGGCGGCGCGGCCGAGGACAAGGGCGTGGTGATCGCGAACATCAATGATGGTTTCGCTGGGGCGGCGCCCGACCTGGGGGCGCTGGAAAGGGGCGCGGCGGTGCCGGTGTATGGGCCGCGGCCCTGACGTTGTTTTTTTGTTGAGCAGCGTGTCGATCCGGCCCGGGCTGGTTCGACGACCCTGCAGGAGGCGATGACGACACGATGCGATTCATGGTCATGCACAAGGTCGATTCCCACATGGAGGCCGGTGGGGCCCCCGATCAGAAGATCATCCAGGGCATGGGCCGGTTGGTGGGAGACAGCCTGAAGGAGGGGATCTTCCTGGATGGCGCCGGGCTGCACCGCAGCGCGCAGCGGGTGCGTCTGCGTTTCGGCGCCGGTGAGTGCGCGGTGACCCAGGGGCCGCTGCTGGGCGAACGCGAGCTGGTCGCCAGCATGGCCATGATCAAGGTGGCCAGCATGGAGGCCGCCATCGGGGTGGCGCAGCGGCTGGCGGCGGCGCTGGCCGAGCCCGAGCTGGAGATCGAGATCGGGCCGGTGGTCGAGGCCTGGGACCTCGGCATGATGCCGAAGCCGGAGGGCCTGACCAGCACACGCTACCTGCTGCTGCGCAAGGCTGGCCCCGGGTCGGAGGCGGGTACGGCGCCGCGCCCCGAGGTGGCCGCGGAGGTGGCGCGGGTGAGCGAGGAGCTGCGCCAGGCGGGGGTGCTGCTGAGCGCACAGAGCCTGGCGCCCAGCGCCAGCGGGGCGCGGCTGGCGCGCGCGCCCAAGGGCAAGCGCACCTGGACCGACGGGCCGTTCACCGAGTCCAAGGAGATGATCGCGGGCTTCTCGGTGCTGGGGCTGGGGTCGCTGGCCGAGGCCAAGGCGTGGGCCGAGCGCTATGCGGACATCCTCGATGGCAACGAGGTCGACGTGCGGCTGATGGTGGAGGGCGTGGGGTTGCTGGCGTAGGGCAGGGCGGTGGAAGGGGCGTGGTTCGAGTGCCCGCCGGGTGCATGTCGCGCGTGGGTCATGGATGGGCGTGTTGTCCGGAGAGCGTCGAGGGCTGGTGTCGCGGTGGCTGCAGGCAGGCGGCAGGCGGCAGGCGGCAGGCGGCAGGCGGCGGGCGGCAGGCGGCGGGTGGCAGGGGGCAGGTGGCAGGTGGCAGGTGGCAGGTGGCAGGTGGCAGGTGGCAGGTGCAGGTGGCAGGTGGCAGGTGGCAGGTGGCAGGTGGCAGGTGGCAGG
>JADYYK010000105.1 GCA_020853705.1 Deltaproteobacteria bacterium | reverse complement strand
CGCTTCCTTCAGCGCCAGCCTCACGGCTGGAATCATTTCGCCTTGCGGTTCGCGTGGGGTCCCTGCGACCGGGTTCCCCAGAGGACTTTCACCTCCTGATCACGCCCGTGCCGGGCGCACAAAAGACGACTGGCCCGGGGGAGTGCCGGGCCAGTCGCCTCCGTCTTGCGGCGGGTTGGCGGTGTGTTGCCTGGTGCTGGACTACTCGGCGACCCAGCCGGGTGGCGGCTTGGCGAACGGCTCGGCGGACTCGCGCAGGTCGAGGTCGTCCTGGTCGTACTGCGGCGCCTGGTACTCGGCGAACAGCGCCACCGCGATGACCCCGACGTTGCGCGCCTCGCCGGTGCGGCCGGCATACGAGCTGGCCACGCTGCCGAAGCGGAACGCGGCGACCTCGCTGAAGCTGGTGCGGAAGCCCTCGATCATCAGGGTCGCGTAGCCGTCGAGGACATAGCCGCGCTTGCCCAGCTCGGCGCGCTTGCCGTCGAGCACGTCGAGGCCATCGACGCTGGCGACGATCTCGTAGCGCTGTCCGCTGCGGTTGGTGACGCGCACCGCATAGCGCTGGTTGTTCTCGCCGACGACCTGCATGTGACCGCCGATGAAGTAGGCCGCCAGCGGCTGGCCGTACTCGTTGACCACCGAGACGTCGACGCCGGTCGCGACCAGCGTCGGCGCCGGCTGCGGACGCGCGCCGCGCCCGAGCAGCCGATCGATCATGGCGCGGGTGCCGGCGGCGTCGTTGTAGCGCGCGTCGAGCACCGCGAAGGGCTGGTCGCTGGCGCGCTGGAAGCTGACCTGGCGCACCTCGCTGCGGCGGGACTCGCCGAACACGGTGCCCAGGCCGGGGCGCTCGCGGCGCGCGGGCTCGGGCGCCGGGGTGCTGCGGGTGGCCGGGCCGGCGCAGCAGCCGTCGCTGCTGGTCGGCGGCGCCTCGCTGGCCTCGTCGGAGCCACCGGAGTCGTCGCTGGGCTGTGACGCGGTGCTCCTGGGAGCGCCCGCGCTGGCGGTGGCCTCGCCGCCGCCATAGTTGCCGCCGCCGTAGCCAGTTGTCGGATAGTTCGGGGCCGGCGCCCGGCCGCCGGTGCAGCCGGCCAGCGCGACCAGGGCCGCAAGTGCCCCCACTCCACCCATGCGCTTGTGCATCTTCATGGCCCTTGAACGCGGCCCGAGCGACGGACTTTCACCCCGCCGAGCCGGGCCCCCCGGGCGGAAGCTTTCTGGGACGCGCACGTAACCGCCGCCGCGTCAGGGCGCACATACCGGGTGTCGCCTATACTGACGACCATCGAAGGAGCCTCCATGTCACTGCATCGATCCTTCGCGCGCGCCGGGCAGCACACGCTGCTCGGCCTCGGCATGACCGCCCTGCTCGGCGCCGGCCTGGTCGCCTCCGGCGCCGGCGCGGCGGGCTGCGGCGGCAGCGCGCGCCACGACGAGGCGGTCAGCGCGGCGGGTAGCGCCGACGCCCTGGCCGCGTACCAGCAGCGACGCGCCAGCGGCGCCGCGCCCGACGCCGCCGCGGCACGTCGCCTCGCCATAGGCGTCATCAAGCGTGGCCTCGATGACGCCGCGCCCGCGGTGCGTGTGGCCGCCGCCCGCGCCGCAGCGATGGCCAAGCTCGACGGCAGCCTGCGCGCCCACGCCGGCGACGCCGACGCCCTGGTGCGCGCGACCATCGCCGGTGCGCTGGGTGACGTCAAGACGCTGCTCGCGCTGGCGGATGACGCCGCCGATGACGCCCGCGCCAGCGCGCTGGAGGCGCTGGCGACGCGCGCACCGAAGGCGGCGCGCGCCGCCGCCTTGCGCCACGTGCGCGACGCCAACCCGGCGGTGCAGGCTGCCGCGCTGGCGGTGCTGGGCGCCGCGCGCGACGGCGCCGACGGCGAGCTCATCGCTGGCATCCTGTCCAGCGCCGCCGATGGCCACGCCCGCGCCATCGGCCTGCGCGCCCTCGGCGCCCTGCCCGGCGCCGCCGCGGTCGCGCTGCAGATCGCGCGCGACGGCCTCGGCGATCGCTATCCTGGCGCGCGCCTGGCAGCCCTCGGGGTGCTCGACAGCCTGCTCGGCGCCGAGGCCGCCGCCACCCTGCGCAACGTCGCCGCCGGCCCCGACGCCTCGCTGCGCGTGCAGGCCGCCGTCCTGCTGTGGCGTCGCGACCTGCGCGCCGAGGCCCGCGCCGCCCTGCTCTCGGTGATGACGGCGGCCGGCCCCTGGACCGCGCGCGCCGCCGCCCTCAACGCCGCCGACGGCATGAACGACAAGGACGCCGGCGCCCTGGCCGACGCCGGCGAACGTGACAGCGCCCCCGGCGTGCGCCTCGCCGCGGGCCGGCTGCTCAGCGACCTCGGCGCCAGGGACCGCGCCGTGGCCCTGTGGGCCGCCCTGCTCGACGCCAGCCCAGACCCCAGCGAGCCCAGCAGCGAGCTCGTCTACTCGCAGATCCAGGCCGCCGCCGAGCTGGCCCGCGCCGCCGACCCGCGCGGCCCCACCGCCCTCGACGCCCAGGCCGCCCCCGGCGCCCCGCTACGCGCCGCCGCCCTGTCCGCCCTCGGCGACATCCCCGGCGCGCCCCGCGACGCTCTCATCAGCGCCCTCGCCGACCCCAGCCTCGCCCTCACCGCCGCCAGCGCCATCGTCCGCTCGACCCGCTGACGCGGCACGACCTTCCTCGCCTCGCCCTCGCCCTCGCCCTCGCCCTCGCCCTCGTGCTCGTGCTCGTGCTCGTGCTCGTGCTCGTGCTCAGTACCCGATCTGCACCTGCACCAACCCCCGATGCACCTTGCGGTCCGGCGTGCCCTGCAGCTGTTCCACCAGCGTGGTGAACTCGCCCTGCACGCGCACGGCATGGCCGGCCTTGGCCCAGCCCGCCAGCAGCGACACTTCCCAGCGCTGATCCGGCAGCACCGTGCGCGCGGCCTGCGACAGTCCGACCGGTGACGGCTCGGCCACGCCCATGCGCGTGCCCAGCATCCAGCCCCAGCGCGTGTGGTAGCTGCCCTGCACGTACCAGGCGTGCAACGTCCGGGTGCCGCGACCGGCGCCCTCCTGCTCGCGGCGCCCGAGATACTCCGCCTCGATCGACGCGCCCCGTCGGCGCGCCACCAGCGACGCGCCCACCGCATACACCGCCGAGTTGTCGACCCGTCCGTCGCCGTCGATGTCGTCGAGCTTGCCATCACCGTCCAGATCCCCGGTCGGGGTCAGGTCGTACATCCCGGCCACCGCCACCTCGAGCAGGCGCCCTGGCGTGTGCTTGAGGTCACCCTCGTTGCGTGGCACCGGCCCCAGCGGCGCCACCGCCACCCGCCCGACATAGCGCAGGTCGATGTTGTCGTTGCCGCGCCCGGTGCCAGCGCCGTTGAACGCCCCCACCTGGTAGGCCAGCTTGCCGCCCGCCAGCGCACCGCCCGCGCTGACGCCGATGTCACGCAGCGGCGAGCTGTCCATCGCCAGGGCACGATCCACGAACAGCATCGACTCCTTCGAGACCAGGTTCTGGCGCGACAGCGGCACCTTGAACTGTCCCCCGCGCAGCCACAGCGCCGGCGCCCGCTGATACTCGACGAAGCCGTCGCGCAACCCCACCGCGCTGCCCGCGAGCTCCGCGTTCAGGCGCACCCGCAGCTGGCGCTGCCAGGTGAAGCCCGACCAGATCAACCGCGCCCGCTGCAACGAGAAGCCCGACGCCACGATGGCGCTGTCGGGGGCCGCCGCGTAGTCCAGCGCGTAGCGCAGCTGCATGAAGCCGCGCAGCGACATACCGATGCGCCCGTTGGCCGAGGCCAGGAAGATGACGTCGTTGCCGTTCAGCGCCTCGTCGGCCATCGGGATGCCACCGGCAGCCGCCGGCCCGCCGCCACCACCCGCACCTGCCTCGGCAGCCGCGCCCGCCACCGGCGTCGGCGGCAGCGCCACCAGCACGCGCAGCTCCGACAGCGCCGACTCCAGCGCACTCACGCGCGCGCTCAGCCCATCGACAACTCCGCGCACATCGGCCGAGGTCGCGCCCGCGCGCTGCAGCGCCGCGGTGTCGGCCGCCAGCGTGGCCACCCGCGCCTCCAGCTCGCCGACCGCCGCCCGCGCCGCCGCCGCATCTGCCGCGCCCACGGTGCCGGCGTCGACCTGCGCGCGCAGCTCCGCCACCGCGGCCTCCAGCTCGCCCAGCGTCAGCGCCTTCTTGCGCACCGGCGCCGCCGGCCTGCCCGCAACTGGCGCCGACACCGCGGGCGGCACCTGCCCCCACGCCGGCACCGCCACCCCCAGCAGCGCCACCGCCAGCCAGCGCCCCACGCCCCGTGCCCTGCTCGTGCTCGTGCTCGTGCTCGCCGCGCGGTCGCTCGCTCTGATCATCCCGCGAGCCTACTACGACCTCCCGCGCGGCGAAAAAATCCGCTCGCGGCTAGCGCGGAGGCGGCGGCATCGACCCGCCGCCACCACCACCCGGCTGATCCTGGTGGGTGTCCACCGTGCGTACGCGCGGCCCGGGCTGGTTGGGATCCGCCGGCCCCGTCGTGGTGTTGCCGTCCGGCGTCACCGTGGTCGTCGTCCCCGAGCCCACGACCTCCCAGCGCCCCGGCACCCAGTGCCACTGACCGCCGCGCTGCTCCCAGCGGCCGTCGATCCACACATAGTTCTGCCGCTGCGCCTCCCAGTAGCCATTGACCCAGACCCAGCCACCGCGGTTCTCCCAGTGGCCTTCGATCCAGACATAGCCCTGGCGCGGCGCCGGCCGAGCCGTCTCGCGCGGCGGCGGCGGCTGGCTATCGACCACCCAGCTGGCCCGGCCGCGAACCACACAGCCCGGCAGCACAGCGCTAGAGGTCGCCACTCCCAGCACCAAGGCGCAGGCCAGCAAGCTCAGCTTCTTCATCACACCCTCCGCTCACGAATGTAGCGCGCCCGCGGCCGAAAAGCGAAACCGCCCCCTCGAGGCCAAGCTCGAGGCGGCGGCGCTTGCTGCGGATCGGGTGTGACTACTCCCAGTGACCCTCGACCCAGATCCACCGGTTGTTCTGGTTCTGCCACTTGCCCTGCACCCAGACCCGGTTCTGCTGCTGCTGCTGCCAGTAGCCGCCCTTCCAGTTCCAGCGCCCGCCTTCCCAGGCCCAGCGCCCGGCGATCCAGACGTGACCCTGACGCGGCGGCGGCACCTGCTCGATCTGCGGCGCCGGCGGCGCGGTGTCGACCTGGACGTTGCCGCCCACGTTGACGTTCACGCTCCAGTTGCCGGGCACCCACACGAAGCGGTTGCCACGACGATCCCAGCGCCCCTCGATCCACTGGTTGCCCTGACGCTCGGCCTCCCAGTAGCCAGTGCGCCACTGCCACTGGCCACGGCGGTACTCCCACGAGCCACGGATCCAGATGTAGCCAGGGCGGATCTCGTTGGGCTGATCCATCTGCGGCGCCGGCGGCTCGGCCTCGACCTCCCACATCACGTCGGCCTGCCCGCCACCGCCGACCATCACGCCGCCGCCACCCTGCTCCCAGCGCCCCGGCACCCAGTGCCACTGCCCGCCGCGCTGCTCCCAGCGCCCGTCGACCCAGACATAGTTCTGACGCTGCTGCTCCCAGTAGCCGCGCGCCCAGACCCAGCGCCCGCCCTGGTTCTCCCAGCGCCCCTTGATCCAGACGTAGCCTTCACGCGGGGCCGGCTGGACCTCCTGCTCCTGCTGCGGGGGCGCCGTGTCCACCACCCAGGCCGCCCGGCCGCGCACCACGCAGCCCGACAGCGACGTCGTCGCGATCGTCAGGGCGCTCAGCGCGCCAGCCAACCAGCTCCACTTGCGAGTCATGCGCATGCTCCTTTACTAGGTGACGGACAAGCCGATGTCGCGATTGACGGCGGCCCCGAGCGCCCCATTCAAGCGCTCCATATGTACCCTACTTCATTGGAACTTTCCTCATCGCCAGCACACGGTCGACCAGCGCCTCCAGATCCGCTGGCGGCAGCTTGTTCGCAAACGCCGGCATGTCGTTCTTGACCCCGTACAGCCAGGCTTGCCCGGGGTCCTTCAGCACCTCGAGCAGATACGCCCGGCTTCCGCGCCCGCCCAGGTTGGGCCCGTCGCCCTCCTCGCGGCCCTCCAGCGAGTGACAGTTGGTGCACTGCATGCGGTCCGAGGCGTAGAGCTCGCGCCCGGCGTCCGCCTTGGCGGTGTCGACATCGGGCGCCAGCTCGGGCCCCTGCAGCGCGTACACGAACTCGGTCAACGCGCCGAGCTCGGCGTCGGTGCCCACGACCTGCTTCATGCCCTCCTTGATGAAGGTCTTGCTGCGCCCGTAAAACTGCGGCGCGCTCGGGTTGCGCAGGAAGGCCTCGATCCACGCCCGCGTGCCATAGCCGGCCAGATCGGGCGCCTCGCCATCGCCGACGCCGGCCACCGGGTGGCAGCCCAGACACTTGTCCTTCCACACCGCCTCGACGCGCGCCACCGGGTCGTTGGGATCGACCGGCTTTCTCAGCGCCACCTCCAGCTCGCGCACCGTGGTCGGCACCCGCGCGCTCTGCGGGAAGCCGTGCTCCTTCACATAGGCGCGCGCGATGTGGGCCGCCAGCGTGGCCTCGGCGACGTGCTTCTTGAAGGCCGGGTTCTTGTCGTCCGCGCGCCTGGCCAGCACCCCCAGCACGACCACGGTGGCGACCCCGGCGAAGAACGCCAGCAGCACGCCGCGGCGCCTGGCCGGGTCGGTCCCGGGGGAGCGATCGACGAAGGGCAGCGCCGCCAGCAGCAGCGTGAACAGCCCCGGCAGCACCATGCTCCCGACCAGCGTCAGGCCCCCCTTGAAGTACTTCAGCAGCTGGAACAGGGGCAGGAAGTACCACTCCGGTCGCGCCTCGTACGGCTTCGAGGGATCCGCCGGCGCCGACAGCTCGGCCCCGTGCGACAGCACCACCAGGCCGACCAGGAAGCCGATCGCGATCACCATCGCCACCGCGTCGCGCAGCAGCTGATCGGGCCAGAACGGCTGCGTGGTGCGCGCCAGGGTCTGCTTGCTCTTGCCCCAGCGCGGGGTCACCCCGTGGCGCCGGAACAGCGACAGGTGCAGCCCCAGCAGCGCCAGCAGCGCGCCCGGCAGCAGCAGCACGTGCGCGGTGTAAAACCGCGTCAAGGTCAGGTTGCCGTAGTCGTTGCCGCCCTGCACGAAGCCCTGCAGCCAGCGCCCGACGCCGGGCACCGCGCCCATCAGGCTGGTCGCGACCTTGGTCGCGTTGTAGCCCTTCTGATCCCAGGGCAGCAGATAGCCGGTCAGCGCGAAGGCCAGGATGAGGCCGAACATGGCCAGCCCGACCAGCCAGTTGAGCTCGCGCGGCTTCTTGTAGGCGCCGTACACGAAGACCTGCAGCATGTGCAGCCCGGTCACCACCACCATCGCGCTGGCGCCCTTGGAGTGCAGCCCGCGCACCAGCCAGCCCAGCGTGACCTGATCCTGCACGTAGGCGACCGAGGCCCACGCCGTGGTCGACGACGGGCTGTAGTAGCTGGCCAGCACCAGGCCGGTCACGATCTGCAGCACCAGCACGAAGGTGATCACCGACCCGAACACGAAGGCCCACGACGCCCCGCCCGGCACCGGCTCGTCGAGCGCGGTCTTCAGCCAGGCGCGATAGCCGCTGCGGTCCTCCAGCCAGTCGAAGAACCTCCTCATACCTTGGTGCGCCCCGGCGTGTTGGTCACGAAGCGCGCCCAGCGCACCTTGACGCGACCGTCCACGACCTCGACCTCGAGCGGATCCATACCGCGCGGTGACGGCCCGCTGGTGCGCGCGCCGGCGACGTCGAAGGCGCTGTTGTGGCAGGGACAGGCGAAGTGCTTCTTGGCGGCCTCCCACTCCACGAAGCAGCCCAGGTGCGGGCACACCGAGGACAGACACCTCGGCTGTCCGTCCGCGCCCTTCATCAGGTACACCGCGCCCAGCGGCGCCGCCGTCTTGTGCAGCCAGGCGTCGCTGGCGTCCGCCGCCACCAGGTCGACGCGCACCGGCCCATCCGACGGCAGGTCGGCCAGCGCGCCGGCGTCGATGCCGCCCTCGGGCGCGCGCACGGTGCGCCGCCCCGCCGGGTAGACCGCCGCCAGCGCCGCCGGCACCGCCGCCGCGCCGACCGCCGCGACGCCCAGCGCCACCGTGCACAGCTTCATGACCTGGCGCCGGGTGGTCACCACGTCCTCACGCTCGGGCGCGATCTCGGGCTTGAGCTTGCGCTCCTCGGCGTGCGCGCTGGCAGCCGCGGCGCCAGTGCTCGCAGGCTCGCCGTCGCCCTTCCCGTCCCCCTTGTCCTCTGCCATGCGCCTCGCTCCCCGGAGCGGCCGACGGGGCCGCGCGCCGCGACTTTACCGCGAACCGGCCTTGCGCGCGCGCTTGTGGCGCGGGCGGCCCGACTCGGCGCCGTCGCCGTCACCACCACCGTCGCTGCCGCCGCCGCCGCCGCCGCTGCGCGCGCCGCTGGCCGCCTGCACCTTGGCCAGCTCGCGCTTCCATAGCTGGGCGCCCTCGGGATCCTTGCGCGACCGCTGCCAGAAGTACAGGTAGGCCGCCAGGCCGAGGACCGCGGTCGAGACGCCGATGAGCTGCGAGGTCGACAGCCCGGCGAAGCCGCCGCGCTGCGGATCGTCACGCACCACCTCGAGCAGCGAGCGCCCGATGCCGTACACGATGACGAAGGTGAAGAAGGTCTGGCCCGAGAAGCGGCGCAGCGCCTTGGTCCGGGTCAGCAGCATGATGCCCAGCAAGAGAAAGCCGAAGAAGCTCTCGTACAGCTGGGTCGGGTGCACCGGCGCCGAAGCCAGCTCGGTCCAGCCCGGCACCCCGGGGCCCTGGTCCTGCCAGGCCGGGCTGCCCTTGGGGAAGCTGATGCCCAGGCTGGAGGTCGTGCGCATGCCATAGTCGCAGCCGTACAGGAAGCAGCCGATGCGGGTCAGCCCCAGGCCGCTGCCCAGCGCCACGGTGCCGCAGTCGGCCCACATGAGCAGCGAGATCTTCTTCATGCGGCAGTAGATCAGGCTGCTGAAGAAGCCGCCCAGGAAGCCGCCGTACGCGACCAGGCCGCCCGAATCGACGCGGATGATGTCGATGGGATTGTCGAAGCGGTCGAGGTTGGTGATCACGAACAGGATGCGCGACCCGATGACCGACCACACCGCGGTCCAGACATACAGGTTGCCCATCTTCTCGCGGTTGAGGCCGTCCCGCTCGGCCAGGCCGAGGACGAGGTACCAGCCCAGGATGAGCGACAGCCCCAGCATCACCCCGTAGGAGTAGATGGGGAGGTTGAGGCCCGGGATTCGGAACAGGATGGGACGCATGTGCGGCGCGAGTATACAATCGCGGCGCGAATGAGCGAGCGGAAGCAGCGCCCCGACCGCACGGCTGCCGATGCGTCCCGGCGCCGCCTGCTCATCGTCTCGATCGCCTTCGCCAGCATCGTCGTCTTCGGCACGCTCGGACTGTATGGCCTGGGCCGTGCGCACGACAAGGCCTGGACGCTGGGCGACTGCGCGTACATGACCATCACCACGGTGGTCACCGTCGGCTATGGCGAGATCATCCCGGTCGGCGAGGTCCCCGGCGGCCGCCTGCTGGTGGCCACGCTGGCGGTGTTCGGCCTGGGCAGCGCCCTGCTCTTCACGTCCCTGTTCACCGGCTTCCTCATCGAGGGCGATTTCCTCCAACTGCGGCTGAGGCGAAAGATGCAGAAGGCGCTACGCGAGGTGAAGGATCACGTCATCGTGTGCGGCATCGGCACCACCGGTGTTCACGTGGTGGAAGAGCTCTTGTGGACCAAGCGGCCGCTGGTGGCCATCGACCACGACGAGGCCAAGCTCGACAAGCTGCAGGACCTGTCGCCCGACGTCGTGCCCATCGTGGCCGGCAACGCCCACGACGACGAGGTGCTGCGCGCCGCCGGCATCGACCGCGCCATCGGCCTGGTCTCGGCGCTGACCGACGACGCCGACAACCTCTACGTGGTGCTGACCGCGCGCACGCTGAACCCCAAGCTGCGCATCGTGTCCAAGGGCGTCGAGGTCGGCGCCACCGACAAGCTGCGCCGCGCCGGCGCCGACGCCGTGGTCACCCCGAGCTACATCGGCGGCGTGCGCATGGTGTCCGAGATGGTGCGGCCGCAGGTGGTCGAGTTCCTCGATCTCATGCTGCGCGACAAGGACAAGAACCTGCGCATCGAGGAGGTCACGCTGCCCGCCGAGTCGAGCCTGGTCGGCAAGCAGCTGTCGGACTCGCGCATCCGCAGCGCCACCAACCTGCTCATCGTCGCCCTGCGCGCGCACGACGGTCGCTTCATCTACAACCCCGGCCCCAGCGAGACGCTGGAGGCCGGCATGGCGCTCATCGTGCTGGGCGAGACCGATCAGGTGCTCAAGCTGCGCGCCGCGGTGGCCCAGGGCTTCGGCGCCACCGGGAAGTTCCCGGCCATCAAGGTCTAGCAGGCTGTTGCCTGCCAGGTCATGGCCGACGCCGCAGCGTCAGCCGTAGGCCTTCTCGATGCGCTCCTGGTCTTCCTTGCAGCGGATGCACAGGCCGGTCTCGGGGCGCGCCTCGAGGCGCTTCATCGAGATGGGCTCGCCGCACTCCTCGCAGACACCAAAGGTGCCGTCGTCGATCTTCTTCAGGGCGAGGTCGATCTTCTTGAGGAAGGTCTTCTCGCGACCACGCAGACGGAACTGGAATGACTGCAGATACTCGCTCGACGCCAGGTCCATCTCGTCCGGCATGTCGTCGGCGTCGAGGGTCATGTCCTCGGACAGGGTCTTCTGCGCGTTCTTCAGGATCTCGTTCTTGCGCTCCTCGAGGATGGTACGGAAGCGCTTGAGATCCTTCTTCTTTAGCGGATTGCCATCCTTGACCGTCATGCCCCTCTCCCGCAGCGGCTAGAAAAACTGAGCGCCGCAAATTAGCCCAGGGTCACCGGTCACGCAACGGATATCGGCCGGGCAGCCACAGATGCCGCTGACCCTGGAAAGTGACACCATCGGGCCGCCGCCATGCGCGCCGGGGCCTACGGACGCGACGGGCTGACGCGCCTGGCTGGCCGATCGGCCTACGGAACCGGCACCGAGAACAGACCATTCAGGTTGTACTGGATGATCTCGCGCACGATGAGCTGGCGGTCCACCGGGTGGTCCTTGCTGCCGGTCCCGACCAGGGCCTGGCTGATGACCTCCTTGACCGAGCCGAGGACACACAGCGACGTGATGTAGTGGTCACAGGGCCGGGTCAGGCCGATGCTCTGGCCGCGGCGCAGCGCGTGCTGGATGAGGTCGGTGACGCGGCCATAGAACTCGGCCAGCTTGCGATCGAAGTCGGCGTCGAGGCCGACCGCCTCGCGCATCAGGATGCGGGTGAGATCGCGGTTGTCGTCGAGCACGCCGAGGATGCGGTCCATGTTGTCGCGCATCTGCTCCAGCGGCGGCGGCGCGCCCGGCGTCATGTCGACCCGGCGCAGCACGGCGGTCAGCAGCGAGAACAGGTTGTCGAGCAGCTCATCGAAGATCGACCGCTTCGACACGAAGTAGAGGTAGAAGGTGCCGCGCGCGATCCCGGCGGCCTCGATGATGTCGGCCACCGAGGTGGCGTGGTAGCCGCGCTCGGCGAACACGCGCCGGGCCACCGCCAGCACCTGGGCGCGCCGCGCCGCGCGCAGGCGCGCCGCACGGGCCACCCGGCCGTCCTCGCGCTGGCCATCGGGGGCGCTGGTCTCGACACCGTCGATTGCCTCGGGCGCGTCGGCATCGGCCTCGACGTCGGGCGCGTCAGCCTCGGCGTCGGGCCCCTCGGGCTGCGCGCTGTGTACGTCTTTTTCCGGCTCCGGCGCCATGGCTGCATCACGTTAGCACACGGCGCAGAAAGCCATGGGTTGACGCAGGCTTCGGCGGGGGGCTAAGCTGCTTACGCGGAGGGCCCAAATGGCCGGCTCGGATAAGCGCAAGCAGAGTCTGTACTTTCCGGAGGAGATGTTGCGGGAGATCCAGGAGGAGGCCAACCGGCAGGACCGGTCGCTGTCCTGGATCGTCCAGAAGGCCTGGAAGATCGCCCGCAAGGAGATCATGAAGTTCCCCTCGGTGAACGAGTTCCCGGGCGAGCCGGACGAGCGCGGCGCCGACGAGTGATGGACGGCAGCGCCGGTCGTCCTCGCGAGGCCTTTGCCATCGCTCGCGATGGCGCGCCCATCTTCTACAGCGTGCAGGGGCCGGCTGATCCTGCGGCCCCGGCGCTGGTGCTGTCGGACGGCATCGGCTGTGACGGCTACATCTGGAAGTACCTGAAGCGCGACTTCGCGGACCACCGCATCGTGCACTGGCACTACCGGGGCCATGGCCGCACACCAGTGCCGCACGACCGCAGCCGGGTCTCGATGGCCGACATGGCGGACGACCTGTCCGCGGTGATGGACGCCGTCGGCGTGGAGCGCGCGGTGCTGGCCGGCCACTCCATGGGGGTGCAGGTCTGTCTGGAGTCGTTCCGGCGCTACCCCGACAAGGTCTCGGGCCTGGTGCTGATGTGTGGCTCGTATGGCCACCCGCTGCGCACCTTCAAGGGGCGGCGCACGCTGGAGGCCGCCCTGCCCTACGCGGCGTTCGCCATCAACCGGGCCTGGCTGGGCGACATCATCGGCTCGGTGTGGCGCAACGTGGTGCCGACGCGGCTGGCCTTCGCCATCGCGACGCGCACCGAGATCAACGCCGAGCTGGTGCGCTACGAGGACTTCTTTCCCTACCTCGAGCACATCGCCAGCGTCGACCTGCCGCTGTTCGTCGACATGCTGGCGCACGCGGGGCGCCACTCGGCGCGCGAGATCCTCGACACCATCGACGTGCCCACGCTGATCATCGCCGGCGAGCGCGACGGCTTCACCCCGATGAACCTCAGCGAGGAGATGCACCAGCGCATCGCCGGGTCGGAGCTGATGGTCATCGAGGCCGGGTCACACACCGCGCCCATCGAGCGCCCGCAGCTGGTGACCGAGCACCTGAAGCCGTTCTTGGAGCGCGTCAACGCGGCCGAGGCCGCGGCGCGGGCGACGGCGGCTCAGGCCGGCGGCGCCGCTGCCAGCCAGGCGGCGGCGTCGGCGTCGGACTCCAGCAACCGATTGCCGCTGTAGCCCCAGCTCAGCCCGGGCCACGCGCGCAGCACGCTGACCAGCGCCGCCACCAGCGCGGGCGGTGACGCCGCGCTGCGCTGCAGGGTGACGTAGGTCGAGGTCGGGGTGGCGCGCCCGAGCAGCCAGACGTGCGCGGGCTGGGTCGCCGGGGTGCCGGCCAGGGTGACGCACCAGCCGTCGAGGCTGGCGCCGGGGGCGACCGCGGTCGGCGCGGCGACGTCGCGCACGAAGGCGCGTCCGAAAGGCTGACCGCTGCTGTTCCAGTTGCCGTGCAGGTCGACCGCGACGCCGCGGCTGGCCAGGGCGGCGCTCAGCACGCCGGCCTCGAGCGGGCCGGCACCGTGCAGGCTGAGCGCGCCGGGCTCCCAGCTGCGCATGATGGGGTGTGACTCGGTGCCGAGCTCCTCGTGCACCACGGCGGGCGCGGTGAAGTGGGCGCGGGCGTCGCCGAGGGCGAGGGTGAAGGCGAAGCTGGGCGCGTCCCAGTCGTAGCCCTCGATGGTCAGCGCGGCCGGCAACACCGGGCTCCCGGTGATGGTCAGCGCGGCGCCCGGGCCGTCACCGGTCAGGGTGAAGACCAGCAGCTCCTCGTGGGTCGCGCTGAAGCGCTGGCGCGGCGTCAGGCTCGCGCCGTCGCTGGGCAGACGAAAGCCGAGCCGCAGGCTGGTCGTCGCGGGGTCGAGCCCCAGCACCAGGGTGTCGTCGAGCACGCCCTGATCCTCGGCCCAGGTCGACAGCTCCATCGGCGTTGCGAAGCGCTGCGTCATGTCGCGGCAGGTCCCGTCGTCCCGTCGTCCCGTCGTCCCGTCGTCCCGTCGTCCCGTCGTCCCGTCGTCCCGTCGTCCCGTCGTCCCGTCGTCCCGTCGTCCCGTCGTCCCGTCAGGCGACGTCGCGCGCGACCAGCGGGCTGTCGCCGAGCTCGGTCACGCGCGCGGTGTTGGTCGGTTGCGGATAGAACAGGTAGTTCATCACGCGCGGGCGATCGCCATAGCGACGCTCGTAGTCGGCCGGGTTCATGCCCACCGGTTCGGCGTCGAGCAGCCCCATGTCGAGGTGGCGCACGCGTGAGGCCTCGAGCAGGTCGATGGCCTTCTGGAAGCGCTCGAGCAGGATGGGATCATAGACGCCCGCGCGCGGCGCCTCGCGGATGGCCGCGCGACCGTCGCCCAGCGGCAGCAGCTCGACCGTGACCTGCTGGATGCACGCCAGCCGCGCCAGCGACGACAGCGCGACGCGCAGGTACAGATCCGACACCTGCAGGCCGTCCTCGGCAGCGCCGGGCTCCAGCGCCTCGCGCCCCTCGCGCACCGCGATGAGGCCGGGCTCGCGGCCGACACACAGCACATAGACGAAGTCGCACAGCTCGTCGGGGCCGCCCTCGACGAACGTCGTCGGCGCGCGCAGCGCCTCGGCCAGGGCGCGGGCCAGGCGCTGGCCACCGTCACGACCGAGGCCGCGGCGATAGCGCGCCTCGTCGTCGAGCACACCCCAGGTCCCGGTCGGATAGACCCGGCCGAGCACCCGCTGCATCAGGCTGCGCTGACCGCTCTTGCTGGTCCCGCACCCGCCCGAGCTGGGGCATCCGCGTCCGCTGTCTGAACAACCGCCCATGGGTCCGGAACCTTAGCACGAACCTTGGGCCCACCTGCTGACGCCCGGTCCGACCAGGCACATTGGTCATCCGACCAAAACACATGTGAATACATGGTCTTGCGGCTTGACCCCTGTTCATCGACCCGCGTACGCTGCGCTCCGGGGATCGCCGCCATTTCGGGCGCGATTCGCAGCACAATCAAAGCTTGGCCTGAAGCACTCGGAGGTGACCGCATGTCTTTCGCTGGCGCTGGTATCCCGGTCCGCCTCGTACGCCTGGCGTGTGCCATTGGCGTGCTCTTCGTGCTCGCGAGCTGCGCCGGCAACGGCTGCTCGTGCGCCGCGCCGATCCCCGGGGGCTTCCCCAAGGACCAGCGCCACAACAACATGATCCAGGCCCGCGTCACCCGCGGCGGCCTCGACTTCATCCAGGCCAACTCGGCCGGCCTCATCAACTCGGCGCTGCCGATGGCGCCGGGCACCCCGGCCGGCACCATCACCATCCCGCCCTCGGGCTGTCCCGCGGCCGACACCCGGCTGTGCTGCGCGGTCGACATGCCGGCCGCCAAGTGCGGCCAGATCAAGCTCGACCTCATCCCGGCCGACAACCCGCTGGTGCTCGCCACCGCGGATCCCAACCGGCTGTCGTTCACCCTGCACGCCCGCCTGCGCACCCTGGAGAAGCTGCGCTTCAGCGCCAAGGCCAGCATCATCACGCTCAACAAGTGCGATCTCGAGCTCAACACCACCCAGTCGGGCTCGCCCTTCATCGAGCTCAAGGGCGACATGGTGTTCACCACCCACGACCCCGGCGCCAACGCGACCAACCTCAACACCACCCGCGTCGATGTGCAGAACCTGGTCATCAACAACCTGGAGACCGGTGACATCAGCATCTCGGGCGGCTTCTCGTGCAGCGCGGCCGACTTCTTCCTGACCTTCTTCATCGGCACCCTGCAGGACACCCTGACCACGCAGATCAACGACGCCATCAAGAACGGCCTGTGTCAGCCCTGCGACTCCGGCATGGTCAGCGAGTGCGCGCCCTGGGGCGACGCCTGCACCGACAAGATCTGCATGCGCGGCGGCAAGTGCATCCAGAAGCTGGGCCTGGACGGGCGCATGGACGTGGGTGCGATGCTGGCCAGCTTCTCGCCCGGGCTGTCGGCCAACATGGACGTGTATGACGTCGCCGGCAACTACGCCAAGGTGCAGGCCGGCGCGACCGGCGGCATGTCGCTGGGGGTCATCGGCGGCAACCACGCCCCGGTCCACGACACCTGCGTGCCGGTCAAGACCGCGCCGCCGGTCACCGCCATCACCGAGTCCCCGGTGTTCGCGGCCAACACCCACGCCGAGGTGCCGTACGCCTATCACATCGGCGTCGGCGTCCATGAGCAGTTCCTCAACAACGCCGGCTACGCCATGTATGACGCTGGCGGCCTGTGCCTGAACGTGGGCACCAAGTCGGTCGACCTGCTGGCGTCGGACACCTTCAACGTCATCATCGGATCGCTCAAGGATCTGACCCACGGCGTCAAGTCGCCGCTGTTCCTGTCGCTGCGCCCGCAGAACCCGCCGGTGCTGACGCTGGGCGCGGGCACCATCATGGTCAACGCCATGACCGGCGAGAAGACCATCGTGGACCCGCTGATCACGGTCGATCTGAAGGATCTGGCCATCGACTTCCACGTCCTGGTCGAGGAGCGCTACACCCGGGTCTTCACCATGACGGCCGACGTCGTCCTGCCGCTGGCCATCGACGTCGACATGACCGGCAAGCTGGTGCCGCTGCTGGGCGACACCACCGAGGCGTTCAAGAACATCCGCGTCACCGGGTCGGAGCTCCTGGCCGAGCCGGCGGCGGACATCGCGATGAAGTTCCCGGCCGTGCTCGGGCTGGCGCTGCCGTTCCTGTCGAGCTCGCTGTCGGGCTTCGAGCTGCCCGACGTGCTGGGCATGAAGCTGGTGGTCCAGCCGGGCGGGATCAAGCGCGTGGACGGCAAGTACCTCGGCCTGTTCACCACGCTGGCGACCGCGATGCCGGCGTCGTCCCCGGTCGAGACCACGGCGCGGCTGGCGCGCCTGGTGCTGCCCGAGGCGCGCGCGTTCGACCTCGAGCGGATGGAGGACTACAAGGGGCTGCAGGTGGTGCTGGACCTTGGCGGCAGCGGGCTGGACGGCACCGCGCGCGGGCTGGAGTGGTCGGTGCGCGTCGATGGCGGCTTCTGGTCGCTGTACTCGGAGCGCCCGCTGCTGACGCTGTCGCGCCCCGAGCTGATGCTGCAGGGCCACCACAAGGTCGAGGTGCGCGCGCGCCAGATCGGCGAGTCGACCACACTGGATCCGACGCCCGCGGTGGTCGATGTGCTGATCGACGTGACCCCGCCCGAGCTCGAGCTGGCGCTCGACACCCAGCAGGATCGGCTGCGCGTCGAGGCCCATGACCTGGTGACCCCGGCGGCCAAGCTGGAGTACGCGGTGCGGCTGCACGCGACCGATGGCTTCGGCGCCTGGGTGCCCGAGCTGCCCAGCCTCGACCTGACCGTGCTGGATCCCGAGGGCGTCGCGGTGCGCGTGCGCGACGAGGCCGGCAACGTGACCGAGCTGGACGGCGCCACCGCGTTCCACGGCCGCGCCCCGGCGGGCGCGGGCGGCTGCGGCTGCAACGCCGGTGGGCGCAGCGGCAGCGCCGGGCTGGGCTGGCTGCTCGGGCTGGCGGTGCTCGGCGTCGTGCTGGTGCAGCAGCGCAGGCGGCTGCGCCTGCGGCGGGTGGCGATGCTGGCCGGGCTGCTGCTGGCGCTGTCGGCGCTGGGGCTGGGCGCGGCGGGCTGCGGCGGTTCGGGCAGCGGCAACGGTGGCGACGACGACACCACCGAGCAGGTCCTGCGCGGCAGCACCGGGCGCTTCAGCGACCTGGCGGTGTCGGGCACCCGCGTGGTGGCCAGCGCCTACGAGTCGTCGTTTGGCGACCTCGTCATCGTCGAGCGCGCCAGCGACGGCACCCTGAAGTACACCCCGATCGACGGCGTCCCGGCCGAGATGCCGACCCTGCGCGCCAGCGGCTATCGCGGCGGGATCCAGGGCGTGGGGGACGACGTCGGCTACTACACCTCGCTGGTGCTGGACAGCAGCAAGAAGGTGCGCGTCGCCTACCAGGACGTCACCAACAAGAGCCTCAAGTATGCCGCCGAGCCGGCCAGCGGGACCAAGTACGCCAGCCACACCGTCGAGATGGGCGGCGGCGCCAAGGGCGAGCTCGGGCGCTACGCCGGCCTGACCCTGGACGGCATGGGCAACCCGGTCATCGCGTACATGGCGACCGGCGTGCCCGACGGCATGAACGGCTTCAAGAACCAGCTGCGCGTGGCCCACGCCAAGGTGGCCAAGCCGGCGGCGGCGACCGACTGGACCATCACCCTGGTCGAGGAGGCCAAGATCCCGTGCCAGAACCTGTGCGCCACCGGGATGGCCTGCGTCGAGATGACCGACCAGTGCGCGCCCGAGGTCACCACCTGCACCGCCAGCTGCGGCAGCGGCACCGCGTGTGTCGGCGGAGCGTGCGTGGCGGTGCGCAAGGCCAGCGCCATCTTCGACATCGCCGAGGGGCCGGGGCTGTGGCCGCAGCCGGTGGTGTCGGGCGGCAAGGTCGCGGTGGTGTACTACCACCGCTTCGCGGACCACGGCGAGCTGAAGCTGGCGGTGGAGAACGGCGCCATGTGGACGGTGAGCAAGATCGACGGCGACGTCATGCGCGACCGCGGCATGTGGCCGTCGGTGGCGGTGGCGACGGACGGCACGCTGCACGTGGCCTACCAGGACGCGCAGAAGGACGACCTGTACTACGTGACGGTGAAGCCGGGGTCGGCGGCCGGGACGCCCGAGCTGGTGGACGACGGCGAGCGCATGGGCGACCGCCCGCACGCGGTCGGCGCCAGCGCGGCCATCTTCCTCGACGGCGCGCAGCCGAAGATCCTGTACCAGGACCAGCACACGGTGGATCTGCGCTCGGCCAAGCGCGGTACCGACGGCATGTGGACCAAGACGGATCTGGAGAAGGGCGACAGCGGGTTCGGGTTCTACACCTCGGTCGCGGTCGACGCCGGCAAGGCCTGGTATTCGGACTTCGTGTTCGAGGGCACCGACGATCCGTTCGGGCGCATCGATATCAAGACCGTTCCGTAGGAACGGTTCTGTCCGGTTCTGGTTCCATTCCGGAGCCGGACGGATAGCAGGTCCGCTTCGCGTCCTGCTATCCGCACCTCGACCACCCGCACGACTCACAGACCAGACAGCCGCGACCGTGAAACAGCGCGTGCCCGCACTCGGGGCAGCCGCCATCGGGGGGCAGCGCCTCGGTCGTGGTGGTCTCGGTCGCGCTGGCGGCGTCGCCGCCGAACGACAGCACCTGGGCCTCGCGGCTGCCGTCGCGATACACGGTGACGCCCTTGCAGTCGAGGGCATACGCGAGGTCATAGATCCTGGCCACGTCCTCGGGGGTCGACGACGCCGGCAGGTTGATGGTCTTGGACACCGACGAGTGCACGTGGCGCTGGAAGGCGGCCTGCATGCGCACGTGCTGTTCGGGGCTGACATCGTGCGCGGTGGCGAACAGCGCCTGCACGTCGGCGGGGACGTCGCTGGTCGGCAGGCCACGCACGCGCCCGCGATCGGCCAGCCGGGACATCAGGTCGGGGCTGGCGAAGCCGCGCGCCTCGGCCAGGGCGCGGAAGCCGGGGTGGACCTCGGTCAGCCGGGTGCCCTCGAGCACGGTGCGCACATAGGACACCGCGAACAGCGGCTCGATGCCACTGGAGCAGCCGGCGATGATGCTGATGGTGCCGGTGGGCGCCACCGTGGTGGTGGTGGCGTTGCGCATCGGCGCCGCGCCCGAGGTGTCCCAGCTGGAGCCGCGGTAGTTGGGGAAGGCGCCGCGGGTGCGCGCCAGGGCGCGCGAGGCCGCGACCGACTCGCGCTCGACGAGGCCCATCACGTGATCGGCGGTGGCGATGGCCTGGTCGGAGTCGTAGGGGATGCCGAGGGCGATGAGGAGGTCGGCGAAGCCCATGACGCCGAGCCCGAGCTTGCGATTGGCGCGGGTGATGGCCTCGATCTGCGGCAGCGGATAGCGCGAGGCGTCGATCAAGTCATCGAGGAAGCGCACCCCGAGGTGCGTGGCGTCCGCGAGCGCGGCCTCGTCGCGCGCGCCGTCCGTGACGAACGCCGCCAGGTTGAGGCTGCCGAGCACACACGACTCGAACGGCAGCAGGGGCTGCTCGCCGCAGGGGTTAGTGCTCTCGATGACGCCGATGTGGCGGGCGGGGTGGGCGGCGTTGATGCGGTCGATGAAGACGACGCCGGGTTCGCCGCTCTGCCAGGCCAGGTTGGAGATGAGGCGGAACACGGTGCGGGCGTGCAGCTGGCGCGTGGCCAGGCCGGTGCGCGGGTTGATGAGGGCGTAGTCGGCGTCGGCGGCGACCGCGCGCATGAAGTCGTCGGTGATGGCGACCGAGAGATTGAAGTTGGTCAGGCGGCGCGGGTCGAGCTTGGCGCGGATGAACTCGACGATGTCGGGGTGATCGACGCGCAGGATCCCCATGTTGGCGCCGCGGCGGCGGCCACCCTGCACGATGGTGTCGGTGGCGCTGTTGAAGATGTCCATGAACGGCACCGGGCCCGAGGCGGCGCCGCCGGTGGTGGCGACATGGTCGCCGGCGGGGCGCAGGCGCGAGAAGGCGAAGCCGGTGCCGCCGCCGCTCATCTGGATCATGGCGGCCCACTTGACGGCGTCGAAGATGGCCGGCATCGAGTCGTCGACCGGGACCACGAAGCAGGCGGCGAGCTGGCCCAGGGGCTGGCCGGCGTTCATCAGGGCGGGCGAGTTGGGCAGGAAGGCGCGACGCGCCATCAGGTCGTAGAAGGCGCGCTCGGTAGCGGCGGCGTCGCCGCCGTGGGCGGTCTCGGCGGAGGCGACCACGCGGGCCACACGGTGGAACAGCTCGGACGGGCGCTCGATGATGTTGCCGGCGGCGTCGCGCGCGAGGTAGCGCCGCGCCAGCACGGTCTCGGCGTTGGCGCTGAGGGTGAGCTCGGCTTCGGTTGGCGTCGCCACGGGGTCGGGGAAACGGTGGAGGGTCGCTGCGTGGGATGCCATCGTGAACAAGTGTTCAGGATGGGCGAGAAGGTGTCAAGTTCGGGCGACCGGGGGACGGATGGTGGGATGCTGCGCGCCATGTTGATGGTGATGATCGCGAGCGTGCCGGGACCCGGAGTGGAGAGGTTCGCGGCGTACGAGACGGCGGTGCTGCAGCTCCTGGGGCGGCATGGCGGCACGCTGGAGCGACGGCTGCGCCATGTGACGGCGGATGGCGGGTGGAAGGAGCTGCATGTGGTGCGCTTCGAGGCCGCCGAGGGTTTCGTGGCATACCGGGCGGACCCCGCGCGGGCGGAGCATGCGGCGCTGCTGGAGGGCTGTGGTGCGGTGTTCGAGGTGCTGACGGTGGAGGACGTCGGGTAGCGGCCGCAAGGGGGCGCCACGCCGGGGACGCGTGGGCGTGCGTGCTCGTGCTGCGTGCCCTGTCCGGTCCGGTCCGGGGGGACGGACAGAGTGTCCGGGCGGACATGGGTTGGGCTGCGCACTGGGGGCTGATTTCGAGCGGTTCTCGGCTGGCGCGGGGCTTGCGATGGGCCCTTGCATGCGAGCGATCTGGGTCGTGGTCTTGCTGGGGCTGGGCTGTGTGCGGGCGCGGGAGCCGGTGCGCTGGCGGGCGGGAGGGCTGGAGGCGCTGGTCGACGGGGCGCTGGTGCGGGCCGGGCTGGAGCCGGGGCGAGCGCGGGGCTATGCGGAGCGGGCGCGGCTGGCGGCGCTCTTGCCCGAGGTGCGGGTGGGGGCGGCGCGGGCCCAGCGCTATGACGAGACGGTGGCGACCACGCTGACCGAGGCCGAGCGCTCGCGGCTGGGGGCGGGGGCCGGGGACAGCGTGGCGCTGGAGGTGCACGCGACCTGGCGGCTCGATCGGCTGCTGGCCCACCCGCAGGAGCTGGCGGCGGCGCGCGCGGCGGTGGCCGAGGCGCGCGCCGAGCGGGTGCTCGCGGGCGAGGTCATCCACGCCTACTTCGAGGCGCTGCGGGCGCGGCGGCGGGCCGCACGTGCGGGGCCGGAGCAGCGCGCCGAGCGCGAGCTGGATGCCCGCGAGGCGGCGGCGCGGCTGGCGGCGCTGACCGGTGTGCTGCCACCCGAGCTGGCCGGCACCGAGCGGCTGGGCCCGGCCGCGCCCACCGAGGCAGATCTCGCCTCCGAGGGGGCAGACGAGGTACCATGAGCGTCGGGGATGGCGGATCAAGTCCAGCGTGCGCACCCGCGCTATGCGGTCGAGATCGATGCCGAGTTCCGTGGGGACTTCGGCAAGGTCGCGGCGCGCACGCGCGACATCAGCTCGGGTGGCATGGCGTGCTGGGCCAACGCCCCGCTGGTCGCCGGCACCGAGCCCGAGGTCGCGCTGTCGCTGGTCTTCAGCGAGAAGGAGTTCTCGGAGCCACTGCTGCTGCGCGCGCGCATCGTGTGGAGCACGCCGATGGGCAACGGCAAGCACCAGCTGGGCTGCGCCTTCACCGGCATGAACCGCGACAACCGCCAGTACCTCGAGATGTTCCTGCGCTACCTGCAGGAGGGGCTCGACGCCCAGGCCGACGCCGGTGGCGACGACGACGATCACGACGACGGCACCGGCGCGGACGACGAGAAGATCTTCGGCTGAGCCCTGGACCGACCCGGGTGTGCGCGGTGACCGAGCCAGGCACCTTGACGCTGGCGGAGGCCCTCGAGGGGGTCAGGCGGTTCACCGCGCAGCACGGTCGGCTGGCGATGGACAGCGCGCTGCTGGCGGACGCCGCCGACGCGGCGCTGGGCGCGGTCTGGCGGGCGCTGGGACCGCTGCCCGAGCTGCTGTGGGGCAAGGCCGAGGCCGACGCGCGGGCCCGGCGGCCAGAGCTGGCGGCGCGCGAGCCCGACCTTTTGCTGGCGGTGCCGGCCGACGCCGTGCTGTACACGCCGCTCGCGCTGGCGCGGGCGCGCCTGGCACGCCTGGAGGAGCTGGCCGCACCCGAGGTCATCCTCGAGCACGAGCGCGCCGCGCTCGCCGGGCTCGCAGCGCAGCCCGAGCCCGCGACCGAGTGGCAGCGCGTCTTCGTGCTCGCCGACGAGCTCGCGCGCTGGCCGGGCTACACGCGGCGCGGCGCGCTGTCGATCGCGGTCGCGCGCCAGGTGTTGCCGGCCTGGACCGCCGACGACCAGCCTGCCCTGCTGCTCGACGACGCCGCCCGCGCGCTGCGCGAAGGCCGGCGTGCGCGGCGCCTCGACCTGCGCGACCAGCTGTCGCAGCGCTCCTATGAGGTCGAAGGGCGCGCCGGTGCGGCCCTGCGCGCGGCCTTCCAGGCCCACGACCGGGTGACCCAGAACCCCGCGCGCGACGACCAGACCGAGCTCGAGTACCTCGCCGAGCAGGCCTGGCCCGACCCGCCGGCGACCTTCGCGCCCTGGTGGATCGAGCAGGTCCGTGCGGCCGCGGCCGACAGCCCGGGTGACGACTCAGGCCGGCGGTAGCTCGATGAGGGCGCGGGCGCCGCGGGGGACGCGGTTCTCCAGCGCGATCTGGCCGCGGTGCTCCTCGATGATCTTCTTGCAGATGGCCAGACCCAGGCCGGTGCCGGTGGGCTTGCTGGTGAAGAAGGGCGTGAACAGGTCGTCGGCGCTGGCGCTGAGGCCGGGGCCGTCGTCGTCGACCGCCAGGGTCACGCGCTGCTCGACCATGCGGGTGCGCACCGTGATCTCGCCGCCGGCCGCCAGCGCCTCGCTGGCGTTGATGACCAGGTTGCGCACCACCTGACCGAGCTGGCGCGGGTCGATGCTGACGCGCTCGATGGGCTCCAGCGCCAGGGTCAGGGTGACGCCGCGTGCGCTCAGGGTGGGCTCGAGCTCGCGACAGATCTGCGTCGCCAGCGCGGCCAGGTCGTGCGGCGTCGGCTCGGGGCGACGCGGGCGCGCGAAGTCGAGGAACTCGGCGACGGCCAGCTCGAGGCGATCGAGATCGCCGCCCAGACCCGCGGCCAGGTGCGGGCCCAGGCCTCCGCTGCTGGCGGCGGCGTCGAGGCGAGCGCGCAGCGACTGCACCGGGTGCTTGAGCTCGTGGCCGATGCGCGAGGCGGCGTCGACCAGCGCCGACAGCCGGGCGGCGCGGATGGCCTGCGCGCGGGTGCGCTTGAGCTCGGCGATGGCGACCTCGAGCTCGGCGTTCTTGGCCTTGAGATCCCGGGCCAGCGCCTCGGAGCGGCGCGCCAGGGTGGCCTTCTCGGCGGCGCGGTGCAATTTCGCCGCGACCTCCTTGATGTCGATGAAGGGCTTGACCAGGTAGTCGTAGGCGCCCAGCGACAGCGCCTCGACGGCCGACTCGAACGAGGCGTAGCCGGTGATCATGACGAACTCGATCAGCGGGTGGCGCCGCTTGCCCGCCTCGAGCACGCGCAGACCGCTCATGCCGGGCAGGTTCTTGTCGACCACCGCGACGTCGAACGGCGTCTGCGCGGCGTTCATGGCGTCGAGGCGCGCCAGCGCGGCGGCGCCGTCGTGCACGGCCTCGACCAGGAAGCCCTCGCGACGCAGCAGCGCCGACAGCACCTCGCAGACGACCTCCTGATCGTCCACCACCAGCACCCGGTTGGGGCTGGTCTGCTGCAGCGAAGGCCGGGAGAGCGCCATCGGGTGGGTCAGGCTCGCTGGGCGCCCGCGACGAGGCGGGCGCGGAGGATCACGGGGTGGCCGGCTTGGTGGCGTCGCCCGCGGGCACCGCGGGCTTGGCCGGGGCAGCCGCCGCGGGCTTCGCGGGAGCGGCCGGCTTGACGGGCTTGGCCGAGGGGGTCACGGCGCCGACCGGGGGCACCGGCGCCGCGGTGGGCGAGGTCGCGGGCGACGCCGCAGGCGACGCGGCCGGCGAGGTCGCCGGCGACGCGGCGGGCGAGCCGCTGGGCGACGCGGCGGGCGAGCCGCTGGGCGACGCCGACGGCGAATCGCTGGGCGAGGCCGAGGGCGACGCCGCGGTGCCGGCATCGCCGCTCGCGCTCAGGCCCTGCAGCTTCTTCTTGGCGGCGGCCTCGATGGCCTCGTTGGCCTTGCCACGCGCGGCCTTGTTGGAGGCCTGGCGGTGCTCCTCCTCCTGCAGGCGCTTGGAGCCGGTGCCGCTGGCGATGTAGGCCAGCACCAGCGAGGTCGCCATGAAGACGACCGCGCTGATGGCCGTGAAGCGGGTCAGGAAGTTGCCGGCACCCGAGCCGCCGAACACCGTGCCGGACCCGCCGCCACCAAATGCGCCGCCCATACCGCCACCCTTGCCGGCCTGCAAGAGGACGGTGATGACGAGGACGACGCACACGAAGATATGCAGAGCTGAGATCAGGGTGCTCATGGGAAGTCGCTTCTTTACCTCAGGTTCGCTTGAAACGCACGATCTTGATGAAGGAGTCGGCAGTCAGCGACGCCCCCCCGACCAGGGCGCCGTCGATATCGGGTTCCGCCATGAGTCCCGCGACGTTGTCCGGCTTGACGCTGCCGCCATACTGGATGCGCATGGTCTCGGCCACCGCGCCGACCCGCTCGCGCAGGCGGCCGCGGATGAAGGCGTGGACCTCCTGGGCCTGGGCGTTGGTCGCGGTGCGCCCGGTGCCGATGGCCCACACCGGCTCGTAGGCGATGACGATCTTGCCCGCGGCGTCGGCCTCGATCCCCGCCAGCGCGCCGTCGAGCTGCGCGCCCACGCGACCCATGGTCTCGCCAGCGTCGCGCTCCTTCTCGGTCTCGCCGACGCACACGATGGGCACAAGGCCCGTGCGCAGCGCCGCCTTCAGCTTGAGGTTGACCGCGGCGTCGAGCTCGCCGAAGAGGTGGCGCCGCTCCGAGTGGCCGATGATGACGTGGCTGGCGCCGGCGTCCTTCAGCATCGGCGCCGAGACCTCGCCGGTGAACGCGCCGGCGTCCTCCCAGTAGCAGTCCTGGCCGGCGACCGCGATGGGGGTGCCCTCGAGGCGCTTGGCCACCGACGCGATGGCGGTGAACACCGGGGCCACGCCGACCTCGACGTCGCGCACCTGGGTCAGCGCGTTCTTGAGCTCGGTGACCAGCTCCAGCGCCTGCGCGATGGTCTTCTGCAGCTTCCAGTTGCCGACGATGATCGGCTTGCGCGCGGCGTTCCCCATCAGGCTGCCCCTCCGTCCTGCTCCGACCCCGGTGCCGGCGCGTCGTCTTCCAGCGCCTTGACCCCGGGCAGCTCCTTGCCCTCGATGAGCTCCAGCGAGGCGCCACCACCGGTCGAGATGTGCGTGATCTTGTCGGACAGCCCGAGCTGCTCGACCGCGGCAGCGCTGTCGCCACCGCCGACCACCGACAGGCAGCGTGTGTTGGCCGCCAGCGCCTGCGCCACCGCCTGGGTCCCGGCCGCGAACGGCCTGGACTCGAACAGGCCCATGGGCCCGTTCCAGAACAGCGTGCGCGCCCGCGCGATCTCGTCACCGAAGCCGCGCGCGGTGTCGGGCCCGATGTCCAGCGCCATCTCGCCCTCGGGGATGGCGTCGACCGACACCACGTGGCCCGAGGTGGCATCCAGCGCGGGGGCGACCACCACGTCGCGCGGCAGCAGCACGTTGACGCCGCGCTCCTCGGCCTTGCGCAGGAACGACCGCGCCAGCGCCAGCTTGTCCTCTTCCACGCGGGACTTGCCGACGGCCTTGCCCTGCGCCTTCAGGAACGTATTGGCCATGGCGCCGCCGATCAGCATGGCGCTGACCCGCCCGAGCAGGTTCTCCAGCACCGCCATCTTGTCCGACACCTTGGCTCCGCCGACCACGGCCAGGAACGGCCGCTCGACCTCGCCGAGCAGGCGCGACAGGAACTCGACCTCCTTGATCATCAGGAAGCCGGCGCCGCGACCACCGGTGACGTACTTGATCATGCCCACCGTCGAGGCGTGCGCGCGGTGCGCCGTCCCGAAGGCGTCATTGACGTAGATCTGGGCGTAGGACGCCAGCCCGCGCGCGAACTGCTCGTCGTTGGCCTCTTCGCCCTCCGACCAGCGCAGGTTCTCCAGCAGCGCGACCTGGCCCGCGCGCAGGTCGGACACCACCTTGCGCGCGCCGTCGCCGACCGGCTCGTCGGTCAGCAGGACGTCCTGCTTGAGCAGATCGGCCAGGCGCGCCGCCACCGGCTCCATCGAGAAGGCCGGATCCGGCTTGCCCTTGGGGCGCCCGAGGTGCGACGCCAGCACCACGCGGGCGCCGCGCTCGATGAGGTGCTTGATGGTCGGCAGCGCGGCCTTGATGCGGCCGTCGTCGGCCACGCCGCGTGCCGGCGTCAGCGGGACGTTGAAGTCGACGCGCACGAAGACGCGCTGACCCTCGACCGGCAGGTCGGCGACCGACCGGATCTTGCCCCAGCCCGCCATTACCAGCCCTTCGACACGATGAACTTCGACAGGTCGTACACCCGCTGCGAGTAGCCGCTCTCGTTGTCGTACCAGGCCATGACCTTCACCATGTTGTCGGCGATGACCATGGTGCAGGCCGCGTCGAGCGACGCCGAGTGCTTGTCACCGTTGAAGTCCATCGACACCAGCGGCTCCTCACAGACCTGCAGGATCCCCTTGAGCGGACCCGCGGCGGCGGCCTTGTAGGCGTCGTTGATGGCCTTCTTGTCGGCCTTCTTCTCGATCTGCGCGGTCAGGTCGACCAGCGACACGTTCATGGTCGGGACGCGGATGGCCTGGCCGTCCAGCTTGCCGGCCATCGCCGGCAGCACCAGCGACAGCGCCTTGGCGGCGCCGGTCGAGGTCGGGATCATGTTCATGGCGGCGGCGCGGGCGCGGCGCGGATCGTCGTGCTGCAGGTCGAGGATGCGCTGATCGTTGGTGTACGAGTGCACCGTGGTCATCAGGCCGCGCACGATGCCGAAGCTCTCGTGCAGGACCTTGGCGACCGGGGCCAGGCAGTTGGTGGTACACGAGGCGTTGGACACGATGTGGTGCTTGGCGGCGTCGTAGTTCTCGAGGTTGATGCCGCAGGCCAGGGTGATGTCGGGGTCCTTGGCGGGGGCGCTGATGATGACCTTGCGCGCGCCAGCGTCGAGGTGGCCCTGGCAGCCCTTCTTGTCGGTGAAGCGGCCGGTCGACTCGATGACCAGCTCGACGCCATGGGCCTTCCAGGGCAGCTTGCCGGGCTCCCTCTCGGAGGTGACCAGGGTCTTCTTGCCGTTGATGATCATGGTGGCGCCGTCGGCCTCGACGGTGCCCGGGAAGCGGCCGTGCACGGTGTCGTACTTGAGCAGGTGCGCCAGCGCCTTGGCGTCAGTCAGGTCATTGACGACGGCGACCTCGAACGCGGGGTCCTGGGCGAACGCCCGCATGACCGAGCGACCGATGCGACCGAATCCGTTGATACCGATCTTCGTTGCCATGATGAAGTCCCTCCGAAGGTCGCGAAATGTAGCGGAAGGGGGCGGCGAGATCAACGATCAGGGGTGGGAATGTGTGGGCAACACAGAGGCGGAGGCGGACAAACAGGCGACAGACTCGGCCGACGCCGGGGCGTCGACCACGGTTCGGCGAAAATAGGCGCGGGGCGGTAAGTCGTGTACTCCTCGAACGAGGTTGCCGTTAGAGGTCGAACATTTGCCTCG
>JADYYK010000104.1 GCA_020853705.1 Deltaproteobacteria bacterium | reverse complement strand
CGTCCTCGGCCGCCAACCCGAGCCGCCCGTCCGAGCCGCCCGTGGCGGTGGCGACAACGCTGCTCGTTCAGTTCGCCATGCCCGAGCGGCCTCGCTGCAATGCGGGGCCGCCGAGATGTGACGAATCCCGAGGTCAGCGGCGCGTGGCGCGCTTGAGCATGGCGCGGGCCAGCTTGCGCTTGCTGAGCTGGCCCTTGCGCAGGACCCAGAGCTTGACGGCGCGGCCGGCCAGCCAGTGGATGGCCCACCAGACCACCACGCCGGCCAGCACCGCGCCGATGGCGCCGAAGACCAGCCAGGGCATGGCCAGCGCGAACGACGCGCGCAGCAGGAGCGCCCCCGCCACTGGCCCCAGGATCAGGGCCATCACGCGCACCAGCATGCCGCGGCGCGCGCCGTACTGCAGCCGGATGTAGCCCCAGATCCCCTTGGGGAACGACTGCGCGTCGCCGTCGAAGGTCTCGCGCAGCTGGCCGCCGCAGTCCTCGCAGGTCTGGCCACCGGCCCAGGTCGAGTTGCAGCTGACGCAGATCTTGATCACGACGCCTTCACCACTAGCACATCGCTACCGCTCAGGCAGCGGGGAGGCGGTCCGCGTGGGCAGCGTCTGCTGGGCCGGGGCTGGCTCGGGCGCCGGGGCGACGACCACCGGGACCACCTCGCGCTCGGGCGGCGTGGTGTTGACGCGGCCCCGGCGCGGCGACGGCCGCAGCGACACCGGGGTGCGCGCGCGCAGCTGCATGGTGGCCAGCGGCGCGGCCTCGGCGTGGGCCCGCGCGATCTCCAGGAAGCGCACCTGGCTGCGTAGCTGCGGCTCGGCGTCGCCAGGGCGCAGGCGGACATAGCTGCCGTCGGGCCTGAGCAGGTTTGCCTTCACGTTGTCGGCCAGCATGGTGCCCAGGATCTCGGCCACCACGCGGGTGCGCAGCGCGGGGTCCTCGATCGGGATCATGGCCTCGACGCGACGCACGAAGTTGCGCGGCATCCAGTCGGCCGACGAGATGAAGACCTCCTCCTTGCCGCCGGCGCGGAAGTAGAAGATGCGCGAGTGCTCGAGGAAGCGGTCGACCACGCTGATGACGCGGATGTTGTCCGACACGCCGGGCACGCCCGGGCGCAGCCCGCAGATCCCGCGCACCAGCAGATCGATCTTCACGCCCGCGCGCGAGGCCTCGTACAGCTCGCGGATGGTCTCGGCGTCGACCAGGGCGTTCATCTTGGCGATGATGCGGCCCTCCTTGCCGCTGCGCGCCAGCTTGGCCTCGGCGCGGATGAGCTCGATGATGCGCTCCTGCAGGGTCAGCGGCGCGACCACCAGCCGGTGCCACACCGGCGGCTGCGAGTAGCCGGTCAGCAGGTTGAACAGGTTCGAGGCGTCGGTGCCCAGCTGCGGCCGGCAGGTCAGCAGCGACAGGTCGGTGTACAGGCGCGCGGTCGCGGGGTTGTAGTTGCCGGTGCCGAAGTGCACGTAGCGGCGCAGGCCGTCCTTCTCGCGGCGCACCACCATGGCGACCTTGCAGTGGGTCTTGAGGCCGATGAGGCCGTAGACCACGTGCACGCCGGCCTCCTCCAGCGCGCGCGCCCAGTGGATGTTGGCCTCCTCGTCGAAGCGGGCCTTGATCTCGATCAGCGCGGTGACCTGCTTGCCGCGCTCGGCGGCCAGCGCCAGCGCCTTGACGATGGGGGAGTCGCCGCTGGTGCGGTACAGGGTCTGCTTGATGGCCAGGACGTTGGGGTCCTCGGCGGCGTCCTCGATGAAGTCGATGACGGTGGCGAACGACTCGTAGGGGTGGTGCAGCAGGACGTCGCCCTTGGCGATCTCGGAGAACAGCGTCTCGGCGTCGCGCAGCCGCGGCTGTACCTGCGGCGTGAACGGCTCGTCGGCCAGGCGCGGGCCGACCGCGGTGGTCTCCTCCATGCCGCTGGCCACCGGCGCCGCCGGGACGCACAGCGGCAGCAGATCCCCGATGGCGTGCGGGACGTCGACCTCGTACAGGTCGTCGTCACCCAGCTTGAGGGCCTCGGCCAGGAAGCGGCGCACGTCGGCGCCCACGCCGGCCTCCAGCTCCAGGCGCACGGCGTTGCCGCGATCGCGCCGCCGCACCTCCTTCTGGATGGTGGCCAGCAGATCGGCCGACTCCTCCTCGTCGATGGCGAGGTCGAAGTTGCGCGTGACGCGGAAGCCGAACGCCGCCAGCACGCGCGCGCCCGGGAACATCTCGCCGGCGTGCAGCGCGATGACGTCGGCCAGCAGCGCAAAGGACCGCCGCGGCCCGGTCGGCGACGGCGGCAGCTCGACCAGCGAGGCCAGCATGCCGGGCACCTGGATGACCGCCAGCGAGGCCGCCTTGGCGCCCTCGCGCACCAGGGTCACGGCCAGGTTGGTGGTCTTGTTGCGCAGGTGCGGGAAGGGGTGGCCGAGGTCGATGGCCATCGGCGTCAGGATGGGGAAGATCTGGTCGGCGAACAGCGCGGCCAGGTGCTTGCGCTGCACCGCGGTCATCTTGGTCGGACGCACCAGCTCGATGCCGGCGTAGTTGGCCAGGCCGGGCAGCAGCTGCTCGCGCAGGCAGCGCTGCATCTCGGCCACCATGGCGTGGGTGCGCGCCGAGATGCGCGCCAGCTGTTCGGCGGGCGACAGGCCGTCGGGGCCGGCGTCGGCCACGCCCCCGGCCAGCTGGGTCTTGACGCCGGCCACGCGGACCATGAAAAACTCGTCGAGGTTCGAGGCCGTGATGGCCAGGAACTTCATGCGCTCGAACAGGGGCACGCTGTCGTCCAGGGCCTGGTCCAGGACGCGCTGGTTGAACTCCAGCCAGGACAGCTCGCGATTGATGTAGAGCTGCGGATCGGCTAGCGAAACGGCGACTGGTGCGACGGGCTCCACGATCCGGGGAGTATAGCCGCGCGGCGCCCGGGCGCCGCAAGCAACACTTTGGTACGCTGCGCGCAATGGCGAGCCAGGGCACCCAGGGCGGCACGACGACGCATCACCGGACCTGCTGTCTGTGCGAGGCCATGTGTGGCCTGCAGATCGACGTCGATGCCCAGGCCGGGCGCGTCAAGGCCATCCGCGGCGACGACGCCGACAGCTTCAGCCAGGGCTACATCTGCCCCAAGGCGGTGGCGCTGCAGGATCTGCACGAGGACCCCGACCGGCTGCGCAAGCCGCTGCGTCGTGACGGCTCGAGCTTCACCGAGGTGTCGTGGGACGCCGCGCTGGACGACATCGCCAGCCGGGTGGTCGCGCTGCAGGCGGCCCACGGCAAGGACGCCATGGGCCTGTATGTCGGCAACCCCATCGCGCACAGCTACAGCGGCCTGCTGTACGGACAGCTGCTGGCCGACACGCTGGGCAGCAAGAATCGCTACTCGGCCAACTCGGTCGACGCCCTGCCGCACCTGCTGGTGGCGTTCCTGATGTTCGGCCACCAGGCGCTGCTGCCGGTGCCCGACCTCGACCGCGTGCAGCACCTGCTGGTGCTGGGCGCCAACCCGGTGGTCTCCAACGGCAGCGTGATGTCCGCCCCCGGCATGCCGGCGCGCCTGAAGGCGCTGCGCGCGCGTGGCGGCAAGCTCATCGTGATCGACCCGCGGCGCAGCGAGACCGCGGAGCTGGCCGATCAGCACCACTTCATCAAGCCGGGCACCGACGCGCTCTTGCTGCTCGGCCTGCTGCACACGCTGTTCGACGAGAAGCTGGCCCGCCCGGGGCGGCTGGATGGCTTCAGCGACGGTCTGGCCGAGGTGCGCGCGCTGGCGCTGAAGTTCTCGCCCGAGCGCGTCGCGCCGCGCGTGGGCATCGCGGCGCCGGCCATCCGGGGCCTGGCGCGCGACCTGGCGGCGTCACCCGCGGGCGCGGTGTATGGCCGCCTGGGCGTCTCGGTGCAGGAGCATGGGGCGCTGGCGTGCTGGCTGATCAACGTGGTCAACGTGGTGACCGGCAACCTCGACCGCGTCGGCGGCGTGATGTTCACGCGGCCCGCGGTGGACGGCCTCGGCGTGGCCCGCCGGCTGGGCATCGCCGGCGAGTTCGCGGCGCATCGCTCGCGCGTGCGCGGGCTGCCGGCGTTCACCGGCGAGTTCCCGGTCGCCGTCCTCGGCGAGGAGATGGACACCCCGGGGCCGGGCCAGCTGCGTGGGCTCATCACCTTCGCGGGCAACCCGGTGCTGTCGGCGCCCAACGGGCCGCGCATCGAGCGCGCGCTGGCCAAGCTCGAGCTGATGGTGTCGATCGACATCTATCGCAACGAGACGACGCGCCACGCGCACTACATCCTGCCGCCGGTGTCGCCGCTGGAGCGCGACCACTTCGATCTGGTGCTGTCGCTGCTGACGGTGCGCAACGTGACGCGCTACTCGGAGCCGCTGTTCACGCCGCCGCCAGGGGCGCGCCACGACTGGGAGATCCTCAACGACCTCGGCGAGCGCATCGAGCGTCGCCGCGGCCTGCGCGGCCTGCTGCGCCGCGGCCTGCACCGGGTCATGGGCGCGCTGGGGCCGACCGGGGTCATCGATCTGGCGCTGCGCGCGGGGCCCTATGGCCTGCGCCGCGGGCCCGGCGGGCTGTCGCTGCAGAAGCTGCGCGAGGCGCCGCATGGCGTCGACCTCGGCGCGCTGGAGCCGATGCTGCCGGCGCGGCTGCAGAACGCGACCCGGCGCATCCAGCTGGCACCGCGCGAGCTCGTGGCCGACGCCGCGCGCCTGGAGGCGCTGCTGGCGACCGGGCCGGGGGCGCTCAGCCTGATCGGGCGCCGCCACCTGCGCAGCAACAACTCGTGGATGCACAACGTGCAGCGCCTGGTGAAGGGGCCCGAGCGCTGCACCCTGCTGATGCACCCCAGCGACGCGGCGGCGCGCGGCTTCACCACCGGGCAGAAGGTGCGCGTGACCTCGCGGGTGGGTACGCTGGAGGCGCCGCTCGAGATCTCGGACGAGGTCATGAGCGGCGTGGTCAGCCTGCCGCACGGCTGGGGCCACGCGCGCACCGGGATGCAGCTCGGGGTGGCGACGGCGCACGCCGGGGTCAGCCTCAACGACGTCACCGACGAGCTGCGCGTCGACGCGCTGGCGGGCACGGCGGCGGTGACGAATCTGCCGGTCGAGGTCACCGCGGCGACGTGAATTCAGCGCGCAGTGTGCTAGCTTCTCGTCCGTGGCGACTCCTGCGGTTGGCGAAGACATCGAATCCACCTGTGCCAAGTGCGGCGGGCTGGTCTGGCACGTGGTGGTGGCGAAGGTCGGCGAGAAGATCGCGAAGGTGCAGTGCAAGCGCTGCCACACCTCTCATCGCCCGCGCAGCACCGATCCGCACATGGCCGGGACCGCCAAGGTGCAGAAGGTCCGCGCCGCCGCCGGCACCTCCACGCCGCGCGCCAAGCGCGAGCCCGCGGCGCCGGTGTTGCCCGACGTCGAGTTCGACGCCGCGGTGCCGCCGCGCCCGTACCGCGCCAGCGAGCGCTTCGAGGTCGGCCAGCGCGTGACGCACCCGACCTTCGGCGTCGGCGTGGTCGCCCGGTCGACCCCCGACGGCAAGATCGAGGTCCGCTTCGACGCCGAGATGCGCACGCTGGCCCAGGCGCGCCCGGCGTCCACGCTGGAGCGCCGCTCGGTCGCTGACGCCGCCACGTTCACCGGCGTGTCGGACGCCCCGCAGCGCAACAAGGGATGAAGCTTCAGCCCGGCGAGCTCCTGCTGACCACGCGGGAGGGCTCCGAGGCGGATCTCGTGAGCGAGCTGCCGGGTGCGCGGGTGCTCGGGCCGGCGCTGGTGGCGGCTCCGTCCGACGCCAGCGCGACGGCGACCCCGTCGCGGCTGGTGTTCGCGCGCCAGGGCTTCCCGGTGCACGCCGTGGTCGCGGCCGAGCCGACCGCCATCGCGACCGCGCTGGCCGAGGCGGTCAAGGCCGCGGTCGCCGGCGCCGCCACCGCGTGGACGCTGCAGGCCTGGGTGGCCGACGCCGAGGCCGCCAACCAGCTGGCCGGCGACCTGCGTCGCCTGGCCGCCGCCGCGTTGCAGGCCGCGGAGACCACGTCACCGCGCTTTCGCCTGCGCCACGTCGACAGCGCCGAGCAGGCCCACACCATGGATGGCGCGCTGGCGCAGCTGTGCATGCTGTCCAGAACCGAGGTCGCGGTCGGCGCCACACGCACCCGGGATGCGCTGTCGCTGATCCCGGGCGGGCGGGCGCGCCAGAAGGCCGAGGCCGCGGCGCCGTCGCGCGCCGCCATGAAGCTGGAGGAGGCCTTCGAGTGGCTGGGCCGCGGGCCCGAGCCGGGCGATCTGTGCGTCGACCTCGGCGCCGCGCCGGGCGGCTGGTGCCACGTCGTGCTCAAGCGGCGCGCCCGCGTCATCGCGGTCGACCCCGCGCAGCTCAGCCCGACCATGAAGGGCAAGAAGGGGCTCAGCCACGTGTGCGCCAGCGCGTTCGACTATGCGCCCAGCGAGCCGGTCGACTGGCTGCTGTGCGACATGGCGTGGCGGCCGCTCGAGGTCGCGCAGCTCCTGGCCAAGTGGGCCAAGCGCAACTGGGCGCGGCAGCTGGTGGCCAACATCAAGCTGCCGATGACCAAGAAGCTCGAGATCCTGACCCGGGTGCGCGAGACCTTGACCGAGGGCGGCTGGCAGGATGTGCGGGCCCGGCAGCTCTACCACGACCGCGACGAGATCACGTTGTCGGCGTGGCGTACGGCATGAGAGGATTCACCCGTGAGCGAAGGCTTCGCGCCGGCTTCGACCCTGGAGACAGCGGTCGACGACCCCATGGTGGGGCGCCAGCTCGGCCCCAACCTGGTGCTGGCCAAGATGGCCTCGGGCGGCATGGCCGAGATCTTCCTGGCCACCCAGAAGGGGTCGCTGGGGGTGTCGCGCCTGGTCGTGGTCAAGCGCATCCTGCCCAGCCTCGCCGAGTCCGAGCAGTTCCGCAGCATGTTCTACGACGAGGCGCGCATCGCGGCGCAGCTCGAGCACCCCAACATCATCCGCGTCGAGGATTTCGGCGAGGATCCCAGCGACGGCTCGCTGTACATGGTGATGGAGTATGTCGAGGGCGTGCCGCTGCTCGACAGCCTGAAGCGCGCCGCCAAGGCCAAGCAGCCGGTCGATGTGCGCTGGGCCGCGACCGTGGTCGCGCAGGCCGCCGAGGGCCTGCATCACGCCCATGAGCTGACCCGCGCCGACGGCTCGGAGTCGAGCCTGGGCCTGGTGCACCGCGACGTCTCGCCGCACAACATCCTGGTCACGCCCAACGGCATCGTGAAGGTGTTCGACTTCGGCATCGCCAAGGCGATGGACCGCGTGACCCAGACCGCGGCCGGCGTCATCAAGGGCAAGTTCGCCTACATGTCGCCAGAGCAGGCGCGCGGCTATGCCGTGGATCGGCGCAGCGACGTGTTCTCGCTGGGGATCGTGCTGTGGGAGACGCTGACGCTGAAGCGGCTGTTCTCGCGCGGCAACGACCTCGACACCTACCGCGCGCTGCTGGAGGCGCAGGTGCCGCGGGCGACCCAGCTGCGCGGCGACGTATTTCCGGAGCTGGACGACGTGCTGGCCTATGCGCTGGCGCGCGAGCCCGACGGCCGCTTCGCCACCGCGCGCGCCTTCGGCCAGGCGGTCACCCACGCCATCTCGCGCCACGGTGGCCTGATCTCGAACGCCCTGGTCGGCGAGCCGATCCGGCAGCACTTCGGCGACCAGCTGGCGGCGCGCAAGAAGCTGGCGGCGCGGCGCATGACGATGCCGCCGCAGGGCCTGTCAGCGGCGGGCAAGTCGACCAACCCGGGGCTGCGCCGCATCGAGGACATCCAGATCCCCGGCATCGGCCTGGTGCCGACCGCGACGCCGCCGCCGCGCGCGCCGTCGCCGTCGGGGCCCGAGGCGGTGATCGGCCCCGGTGGCCTGGTCGAGCCGTTCATGCCCGGGCGGGTGTCGAGCGAGCAGGTGGCGGCGCGCCCCAGCTCGGGCGAGCGCCCGGCGGTGGCGTCGACGATGCCGGGGTACAGCAGCGCACGCTCGGGGCTATCAGGGCCAGACGCCGAGTCGACCGCGATGGTGCGTGGTCCGGTGGATCGCGGGCATGGCCATGGCGGCGCTGCGGGCGCGGGCAGCCCGGCCGACCGGGGCGTGGTCATCGAGGCCAGCCAGCACGCCGAGGCCGACGAGATCACCAAGCCGCCGATGCCGCTGCCCACGCCGGCCAGGCCCGCGCAGCCGGGGCTGACGCGCACGCAGAAGATCGTGGCGCTGGTGGTGGTCGCGCTGCTGGCGGCAGGTGTGGTTGCGGCGATGCTGTCGAACTGATCATCGTCAAGCTGTTCCAGGCGGGGACATCGCTGTGAGGTTGTCGTATCAGGATGGGCGTTTCCGACGCTGATTGACTGGACTCCGAACCGGGGGATACATTCGCGCCATGGCGACCAAACGCTGCGTCAATTGCGGCAAGGACATTCCGCAGAGCTCGTCTCACTGTGTCTTCTGCGGGGCCAAGCAGCCTGAGGCCGGCGGGCCGGGCGGGGCGGCCGAGAAGAAGACCATCATGGGTTACAGCGTCGCGGACCTGCTGCCGCCCGGCACCAAGCTGCCGGGGCAGGGTGGACCGGCGCCAGGTCAGCCCATGGGTGGTGGCATGCCGCAGCAGCCGGGCTATCCGCCGCCGCAGCAGCAGGGCGGCTACCCGCAGCAGGGTGGCTACCCGCAGGGTGTCGGTCAGCCGATGCCGCCGCCGCAGCAGCCGCCGCCGAACGCCGAGGCGCGCACGCTGTTCGTGGCGCCGCCGCCGGGTGCGCCGCCGCCACAGCAGATGGGCGGCTTCCCGGGTCAGCCCCAGATGCCCCAGATGGGTGGTGGTTTCCCGGGGCAGCCGCAGATGCCGCAGATGCCGCAGATGCCGAGCGCGCCCCAGATGCCGCAGATGGGTGGCGGCTTCCCGGGTCAGCCCCAGATGCCGTCGATGCCGTCGATGCCGTCGATGCCTCAGATGCCGCAGGCGCCGCAGTTCCCGGGCGCGCCGCAGATGCCGCAGATGGGCGGCGGCTTCCCGGGCCAGCCGCAGATGCCGCAGATGCCGCAGATGCCGCAGATGGGTGGCGGCTTCCCGGGGCAGCCCCAGATGCCGCAGATGCCGCAGATGGGTGGCGGTGGCTTCCCGGGCGCGCCCCAGATGGGCGGCTTCCCGGGTCAGCCCCAGATGCCGCAGATGGGTGGCATGCCGCAGCAGCCGCAGATGCCCGGCAAGGGTGCCATCGCCGGCCAGGTCGCGGGCGGCGTGATGGGTGGCATGATGGGCGGGGCCCTGGGCGGCATCGGTGGCATGTTCGGCAAGAAGAAGGGCGCCCAGGCGGGCGCAGGCGGCGCCGCCTCGGCTGAAGAGGTCGAGGAGGGCTGGACCGACCACATCAAGATCTTCTGCTTCGTGTTCGCCGGCCTCGGGATCGCCTGGTTCGGTTCGCAGCTGATGCTGTCGGCCTATGACAACCCGGTCGAGAACTTCAAGGCCATCCTCAAGTTCCCGATAGCGCTCAAGCTGTTCTTCTTCGCGGTGCCGATCATGGGCATCCTGTGCGGCCTGGTCGGCTGGCTACCGATGAACAACACCATCCGGGCCGGCGCACAGCTGGCCACGGGCCTGGTGCTGACCGCGCTGCTGCTTGCGCAGCCGGGTGGCGAGGGTGGCGCGCAGGGCATGCTGGGTGGTGGCTGGGTGCGCTACGCCATGCTGATCGGCTTCTTCGCGGCCGGTGCGGGCCTCTGGGTGCGCGGTCACAGCGGTGAAGAGAACAACATGGTCGCCAAGATCATGGCGGCCGGCGGCGGCGCGCTGCTCGCGTCGGCCTTCCTGGTGCCCGTGCACGGCAAGATCCCGCTGGTCATCATGATGCAGTACATCGGCAAGGTCCCGACCGAGATGAAGATCGTCTTCCTGATGTCGATCCTGCTGTTCGTGCTCGCCGCCGCGGCCATCGCGTCGTTCTTCGTGCCGGGCCTGGCCAAGCTGGGCAAGTTCCACAGCTACGCCATCACCTTCTGGTGGGCCGCCACGGTGGCCTTCGTGACCGCGCTCGACGTCTTCAGCGATCGCTGGGTCGGCACCTGGAAGGGCCGCCTCAACAAGATCATCGAGCTGTCGGCGCCGTCCACGCTGTGCATCGGCGGCGCGGTGTTCGGCATCGCGTACTTCGTGCACAAGTTCCTCGGCGCGCACAACCAGCAGCAAGGCTAGTTCGCTCGCTCCTCCTCCGTCACCTCGCTCAGCTCCAGCTCTCCGCGGCGAGCGGCCTCGTCGCCGCGGATGAGCTGCTCTGGATCGTCGCCGACGACGAGCACCACCTCGCCACCTTCAGCCCTGACGGCACTCCGGCGTTCACGCTGACGCTGCTGCCCGGGGTGCTGCCCGACGAGCACCAGGCGCGCAAGCGGGCCAAGCCCGATCTGGAGTGGCTGGCGGCGCTGCCCGGCGGGCGGCTGCTCACCATCGGGTCGGGGTCGCGGCCGTCGCGCACGCGTGGGGCGCTGGTCGACCGCGCCAGCCGGGCGGTCACGCCGGTGGACGCCGCGCCGCTGTATGCCGCGCTGACGCGCGAGCTCAGCGAGCTGAACCTCGAGGGCGCGGCCATCGCGGGCGCACACCTCAGGCTGCTGCAGCGCGGCAACGGCCCCAGTGGGGTCAACGCCGTGGTCGATCTGGCGCTGGCCGGCGTGCTCGAGGCGCTGGCGGCCGGCCGCGCGCTGGGGCCCGAGCTGCTCGAGCGTGTGACCCGGGTCGAGGTCGGCAGCCTGGCTGGCGGCGAGCGCCTCGACTTCACCGACTGTTCGCCGCTGCCCGACGGCCGCCTGGTCTTCACCTGCGCGGCCGAGGCCGGCGCCAGCACCTATGACGATGGCCCGTGTGCGGGCGCCGCGGTCGGTATCCTGTCCGCCGAGGCCCGGGTCAGCGCGCTGTGGCCGGTGACCGTCAGCGCCGGGCCGCTGCCCAAGCTGGAGGGCGTCCATGTCGGCCCCGACGGGCGCGCCCTGCTGCTGGTCGCAGATGGTGATCAGCGCGGGCGCCCGGCTCCGCTGTATGCTTGTGACCTGCCATGAAGCGCACCTTCGCCATCGGCGACATCCATGGAGACGCGGGCGCCCTGGACGAGGTCATGGCGCGCATGCCCAAGCTGACCTCCGACGACACCATCGTCTTCCTGGGCGACTACATCGATCGTGGCCCCGACTCGCGCGGCGTCATCGAGCGCGTGGTCGCGTTGCCCAAGCAGACCCAGGCCACCGTGGTCACGCTGCGCGGCAACCACGAGGACGCCTGGCTGCGCTGCCTGGAGGATCCCGACGCCGCGATGGCCTTCCTGCTGCCGCCGGGCAACGGCTGCGGCCAGATGTTCCGCTCCGTGATGGGCCGTCCGCGCCTCAAGGAGGAGGACGAGCTCGGGCAGGAGGAGATGGTCGAGATGCTCGACGTGCGGCGCTGGTTCCCGTCCGCGCTGGCGGACTGGCTGCGCGAGCTGCCGCACTGGTACGAGGACGACCACGCCATCTACGTGCACGCCGGCCTCGATGGTGAAGGCCACGAGTGGAAGCACCCGCGCGACTCCCGCCTCAAGCCGCTGCTGTGGATGCGCGAACCGGACTTCTACGCCAACTACAAGGGCAAGCGGGTCATCTTCGGCCACACCTCGGTCAAGGACCTGCCGCGCGACCACGAGAGCCCCGAGGCGCGCGAGCACGGCGATCCCGGAGACGTGTGGTGGCGCGGCGATCTGTGCGGCATCGACACCGGCTGCGGCAAGGGCGGCCACCTGTCGGTGCTCGAGCTGCCCTCGCTGCGGATCTACGAGTCGCGTTAGCCGGCGTCAGCCGCGGGTCGAGCGCGCGCCGCGGGTCACAGGACGATCTGCAACTTGCGGCGGTATTCGCGGGTCAGGTCGCTGTCGGGGCCGAGGCCGTCGAACAGGGCCAGCATGGCCAGGCGTGCGGCGTCGGCCTTGAACTTGCGGCTGCGCGTGACGAGCTCGAGGAACTGCTCCAGCGCCCCGGCGTGGTCGCCGCGCGAGGCCAGGGCGCAGCCCAGGGCCCAGCGCGCCTCCAGATCACCCTCGCTGGCGGCCAGCGCGGCGCGCGCCTTGGCCTCGCCGCCATAGGCGTTGGCGTCGGCCAGCAGCTGTACGCGGCGGCGCAGCGACTCGACCTTGTTGGGATCGCTGCGCTCGGCGCGGTCGAGCAGGGGCCCGAGCTCGTCGGTCTCGCCGCGCTCCAGCAGCGCGCCGGCCAGCAGCAGCGCTGCGCGCGCGGCCACCTCGGTCTCGACCGCGGCGTCGGCCAAGAGCTGGCGAAAGGTCGCGATGGCGACGTCGGCCTTGCCCTCGGCCAGCGCCTTCTCGGCCGCGGCCAGGGCGGCGGCGGCGCGGGACGGCACCAGGGCGTCCAGCCAGCCCTTGATGAAGCGGGCGTCGCGGGCGCCCACGAACTGCGCCGCGCGCTTGCCGTTCACGAACGCGACCACCAGCGGGATGCTCTGCGCGCCCAGCTGCGCGGCCACCAGCGGGTTGTCGTCCACGTTCAGGCTGGCCAGCTCGACGCTGCCGCCGCGTGATTCGACCTCGGCCTGCAGGACCGGCCCCAGCATCTTGCAGGGGCCGCACCAGGGCGCCCACAGGTCCACCACCACCGGGACCTCGTGCGACCGGTCGACCACCCGGGTCTCGAACTCGCGATCGGTGACGTCGAACACGTAGGCAGGATCGGTGGCGCTCACTCCAGCGATCTAACCGCGCGCGGAGCGCCGCGCAAGAGCTTGTTGCCTGGCTACTGCGTCACGCAGCGCTCGTTCGAGGGCGCCGAGGCCTGACCGCCGAGCACGCAGGTGATGGTGTAGCAGTAGGTGCCGTTGTCATGGCCTGGCATGTCCTCGGCGCTGGTGGTGGTGCCGGCCAGGGTCTGGGCCACCACGTAGACGCCCTGATCCTTGCGACGATTGACCAGGATGGTGGCGCAGGTCGCGGCCGGGTTCTGCCAGGTCAGGGCCATGGTGCCGTGCACGACGAGGCTGGCGCTGACCAGCACCGGGGCGGCCACGGTCGCGCCGTCGCTGCCAGAGGACGCATCGGGCAGGGCCGCGGCGTCGGCGCCGAGGCTGGCGGCGTCGCCCCCGTGCTGGTGCTCCTCGGCGTCGCTACAGCCGAGGGCTACACCGAAAAGGACCAGCACCAGCGTTCGCAGCGTCATGTCTCGCATCCTCCATCGTCAAGGCGTCCCGTCGCGGAACAGCCCGCGCAGGTGCGCCACCAGCGCCCAGCCATCGGCCTCGGACAGCGCGTCGGCATAGGACGGCATCGGCGTGCCGTCGAGGCCGGTGTGCAGCACGCGAAACAGGTCGGCCGGAGTGCTGCCGGCCTTCAGCTTCCAGCCCCGGGTCAGATCGAAGGGGTAGGTGCGGCGCCGGCTGTCGTCGACCAGGGCGCGTGCCTTGACGCCGTCGCCGCGGCCATCGGGGCCGTGACACTCGCCGCACATCATCTGCTGGTAGACCAGCTCACCACGCGCGCGCAGGGCCTCGGTCATCGCCGGCGGGTCGGGCGCCGGCAGCGGCGGCGCCGCCTTGCGCGCGAAGCGGGGCGACAGCGACTTGATGTGGTAGACGAGCTGCCAGCGATCGGCGGCGGGCAGCCCCGACCAGGCGAACATCGCGGTGCCCGGGATACCCCGGGTCAGGGTGCGGAAGAGATCGTCGTCGGTGGGCAGCGCGCCGCTGGCGGTCGAGCGCAGCTTGAAGATCCCGCGGGTGAGATCGCGGGGGCGCGGCTCGAGCTCGCGCGCGATGGAGCCGTCGCCACGGCCGCCGTTGCCGTGACAGATCGCGCAGCGCTGCTTGTACAGCCTGGCGCCGCGCGCCGGGTTGGCGGCGGGGCGTGTCGGCCCCGGGGGTGGCGTGACCACGGGCGCTGAAGTGGGCGTGGGCGTGGGCTCGACGACCGCGGGTGGCGTGGGGGTGGGCTCGACGACCGCGGGTGGCGTGGGCGTGGGTTCGACGGCCGCGGGCGGCGTGGGTGCGGGCCCGGCGGGGGCGGGCGTGGGTGCCGGCTGGTCGGCGTGCGCGGGTGTGGCCGCGCGTCCCAGTACGGCCAGCACCGCCATCGCCATCGCCATCGCCAGCGCCACGCGCGGCGCGCGTGCGCTCTCAGTGCACATGGCCACCTCCCGTCGGCGACGGCGCCGGCGCCGCGCCCGACTGGGCATCACGGGCGTCACCGACCAGCAGCAGGGTCGCCTGCACACCCTGGCTGAAGGTGCCCAGCCTGACCGCCGCGGTGCGCACCGCGCCCAGCGAGCGGTCGCCCACGTTGCCCGAGCTGAACGACAGGTGCCAGGCACCATCGGAGGCGTTCCACGCCATCACCCCGGCGACGACATGCTCCAGCGTGCTGCCCTCCAGCGCAGCGCGGTCGGACGCCGCGAAGCCCAGCGTGACGATGAGCTGCTGGTCCAGCCCCGGGTCGGCCAGGCCACGCGCGATGACGCTGCCGCTGTCGCCGTGGACGTCGATGGCCACCGCCCCGGTGCCGCCCGCGCTCACAGGCTCGAGCGCGAACGCCATCGAGCGCACCCCGACCTCCTCGTGCTGGCACGCCCCCAGCGCCAGCGCGAGCAGCAGCAGCCGCTGCGCCCTCAAAACGCCACCTCGAGCAGCGCGCTCGCCGTGAACTGCTCGGCGTGCTGCACGTCGCCGCGCACCACCACGGTGCCGAGCACGTTGCTCGCGACCAGGTGCGACGCGTGCGCCGCCAGCTGGTTGCGCTCGAGGTCGTGGTCGTCGGGCGAAAGGTTGGCGTCCAGCGCCAGCCCCGCGACCATGTGGCGGCTGACGCCCCAGATCAGCTCGGCGCGCACCGTGGTCAGGTCGACCGCGCCCCCCGCCGGCGTCGGATCGTCATGGCGCGAGAAGAAGGCGCGTGCCATCGCCGTCACCGGCCCGAGGTCGAGCTCGACGTCACCCCCGGCCAGCCAGAAGTCATCGCGATGGTCGATGGTGATGCCGCCGACCTGGCTGACCAGCGACGCCCGCCCCAGGTAGCCCAGCACGCCGACCTCGAGCTCGTGCGGGGTGTCCATGAAGAAGGTCCACGACACCCGGCCGAACACGTCCTTCCACTGGTCGGGATCGGCGCCCACGCCCGGCGGCCCCGACACCAGCGCGACCTCGTAGCCGAAGCGTCCCCAGCCCGGGCGTCCGTACAGCGCCAGTCCCAGCGTGCTGTCGTCGAGCACGAACGGGTTTGCGCCCACCGGCAGCCCCAGGGTGATGCCCGGCGCCAGGCTGCGGTGCGCCGGCCGCTGCCCGTCGAGCAGCAGCAGAAGGCCCGCCTTGAGGTTGAGCGCCCCGGCCCCCAGCGCGCGCGCCCCCAGGTTGTGCAGACCGACCCGGGCCTGGTGCAGGAGCGGGCTGGGCGCGGCGTTCCAGCTGAAGAAGAACGACACGTCGCGCGCCACCGAACCGCCGCCGGCCAGGCTGGCCGAGACCCGGCTGTCATGGACCGGGGCATGCTCGCCGCTGCTGCGATCGAAGTCGGCCACCGCCTGCGCGCGCACGCTGAGCGGCAGCTCGCGGAACACCGTCAGCCGCTCGGCGATGGTGCCCGGCTCGAGCATGCGCCGCGCCCGCACCGGATCCTCGGCGCCGTCAGGCAGCTGGTAGCCGTTGAGCATGAAGCGGGCGCCGAACGCGTTCAGGCGCGGGTAACGGTACTGGTGGCAGGTCCGGCACGACACCTCGTAGCGTCGCGCGAACGCCGGCACCGCGCTGGCGGCGCCAGCCGGCAACACCACGGCCGCCACGCCCAGCAGCCCAGCCAGCCGACGCACCCACGACATGCGCGCACCCTAGGCGCACGCGCGCTGCCCTTCATGACGGTCGTCAACGATGTCGAAGGAAGCGGAGTGGGGACACCGCGCGTTGGTCGCGCGGATCAGGGACTACTGGCGGAGGATCGCGGTCGCGGCGACGAAACGGCCAGTCCTCGCCTGGACCACCTTGCGGGCGCCCGCCGATCGTCAGGGGGCCGTTCCCGTCCCCCCTCTGCGGGCAAAGCCCGCAGAGCCTCCCCCCACCGCGCGGTGCTCGCGCGGACTTGGGTTCACTGACGCAGGGTGGCGGTGGCGGCGAGGAACCTGTCGGTGCGCGCCTGCACGACCTTGCGGGCGCCCATCTTCTTGACGTGGCCCTGCAGCTTGGAGATGCGGGTCCCGGCCTTGGGGTGGGTCGAGTAGAAGCCGCCGCCCGACTTGGTGCTCTCGTTCTTCTGCATCGCCTCCAGGTAGCGCACGAACGCGGCGGGGTCGTAGCCAGCGCGCAGCATCAGGTTGATGCCGACCTTGTCGGCGTCGAACTCCGACTCCTGCGAGTAACCCTTCACGGTCATGCCCGTGATCATGTCGTCCATCGAGCCGCCGAAGGCCTCGGTCAGCTTGGTCTGCTGACCGTCCTGGCCCTCGACCTTGACGGTGTCGAGGGCGCTCTTGGTCAGGCCGGCGAAGCGCGCCGACTTGATGGTGCCCAGCGCGTGGCCGCGCACCACGTGGCCGATCTCGTGCGCCAGGATGGCGGCCAGCTCGTCCTCGGTCTTGGCCAGCTTGACCGCGCCCGAGGTCACCAGGATGAAGCCGCCCGGCGCCGCGAAGGCGTTGATCTCGTCGGGCGCGTCCAGCACCAGGAAGTGGAAGCCGGCGATCGGCGTCGGCCGATCACCCTTGCGCGGCACCTCGATGGCCTTGGCGGCCAGGATGTTGCCGACGCGGCTGACATACTCGGTCAGCCCCTCGAGCCGGCCGGCCAGGATGGCCTCCTTGTCGAGGTAGGCGTAGTTGTACTTGGCCATGATGTTGGTCGCGACCGAGCGCCCGACGTAGTACTCGTTCTCGGGCGTCAGATCCTCGTTGGCGCTGATGATGGCGCCCAGGCCCGGCACCTTCTTGAGCGCCGCGCAGCCCATCACCGCGCTGCCCGCCACCACCGCGGCCAGCGTCACGCGCGCCGCCAGCCGGGTCCGCGTCGGCGTCCGCATGGGCGTCCTCACTGGGCACCCGCCAGGCGGCCGTCGTTGACGAACGCCTGTAGCTGCTCGACGTCGACCGCGGTCTTCTCCAGCGCGTCGACGTGGGTGAAGTCGAGGTTGGGGTTGGCCTGGCGATACTCCTTCTCGGTCTCGGGCGTGAAGCCACGACCGGCCAGCTCGACCTCCTTGTCGCTGGCGCCGCCCGAGCTCTGCCCGGCCGCCGAGCTGACCTTGATGACACTCTCGGAGACATTCGACTTGTGCAGCCAGCCCGCGACCGGCGCCGAGACCTGGTACCAGTCGCCCTTGGCGGCCACGAAGGTCAGCGCGTCGCCGCGCGACACCGGGCCGGCGGCGGCGCCGATGAACTGCGGGTTCTTCATGATCTTGGCGCTCATGACCCGCACATAGATCTTCGAGTTCTTCTTGGGCGCGGCGCCGGCGCCGCTGCCCAGCGCCAGGCCCGCCACCAGGGCCGCCCCCAGGATCCACTTCATACGCATGTCTATTTCTCCTTCATGTGCCAGACGCCGTCCCAGTCCTTGGACGGGGGTTCGGCCAGGAAATGCCTGCACCGTTCGATATACATCTTCGACGGCCCGTCTTCGGGCCGGATGACCAGGGCCTTCTCGAAGCTCGCGATGGCGTCGGTGAACTGCTGCGCGCGGTACTCGAGCAGCCCCTTCTCGTAGATCTTGATGGCGCGCAGCGTGTCGGCGTCGGTCTTGCCAGTCTCCGCGAGGACCTCGTACACCTTGACCGGCTTGTCCTTGCCCTTGACGGTCATGTAGTCGAGCTCCCGGGTGTCCACGACATTCATCACCAGACCATAGGTGAACTCGCTGATCATCAAGTACGTTCCGTAGGGCTTGTTCGCTCCCTCGAGCCGGCTGGCAAGGTTCACCATGTCGCCCATGACGGTGTAGTTGAACTTGTGCTTGGAGCCCATGTTGCCAACAACTGCCGTGCCCGAGTTGATGCCCGCGCGGGCGTGAACCACATGGCCGTACTCGGCCTTCCACTTGCCGCGCATCTCGTCGCACTTGGCGCGCATCTTGATGGCGCACAGCACGGCCGCCTTGGCGTGGTCGGGGCGCGGCAGCGGGGCGCCCCAGAACGCCATCACGGCGTCGCCGATGTACTTGTCGACCACGCCCCCGCTGGCCAGCACGATGTCGGTCATCTCGGTCAGGTCCTCGTTGAGCAGCGCGACCAGGCGCTCGGGCTCGAGGCCCTCGCTGATGGTGGTGAAGCCGGCGATGTCCGAGAAGTAGACCGACATCTCGCGCCGGTCACCCCACTCCAGCGACAGGTGCTCGGGGTGGGCGATGAGCTCGCGCACCAGCTCGGGTGAGGTGTAGCGGCCCAGGGCCTCCTGCACGAAGCGCTTGCTGCGACGCTCGATCGCCGAGGTCACCAGGATGGCGACGAAGGTGGCGCCGATGCCGCCGAAAGCCGGCACCGTGACCCCGATCCAGGTCCCGCTGGAGTCGTACAGATAGCTGGCCAGGTACCAGTAGCCGCCCAGCACCACGCCGGTGACCGCGATGACCGCGAGCAGCGCCAGCGCCGGGTGCTTGACCGCGCTCCAGATCAGGACCACCGCCATGGCCAGCAGCAGCGACAGGCCGAAGGCGATGACGGCGTCGACCCACGGCCTGGTGCGGGTCACGAACATGCCGCTCTCGAGGTTATCGAGCGCCTGGGCGTTGATCTCGGCGCCGAGGTGCACCTGCGACACCGGGCTGACCCGGATGTCGCGCAGCGCCTGGGCGGTGGCCGAGATGAAGACGTACTTGCCGGCGAAGACCTCGAGCGGCACCACCGGCGGCTTGCCCTCCGACATCAGCGCGAACGAGCGCAGCACCTCGTAGGCGGGGACGTGCTTGTACAGGCGCGCGCCGTGGTAGCGGATGCCGGCCTGGCCGCTGGGATCCAGCGGCACGCGGCGGGTGCCCAGGACCAGCTCGCCGTCCTCGAACTTCGGCTTCACGGTGGGGTGCGCGATCTGGTAGGCCGCCAGCGCCAGCGACGGGTAGTAGCGGCCGTTGTACTCGGTCAGGTAGGCGTGGCGACGCATGATGCCGTCGGCCTCGGGGGTCTGGGTGATGACGCCGAGGTGCGCGGGCGCGCCGGCCAGCACCGACAGCGGCGGGTTCATCGAGCTGCGCGACGGGGTCTTGTGCCGGCTGGCGATGATCCAGCCGTCCCGCTCGGCGACGATCTGCTCGGCGGTGTACTCGAAGGGCAGGTCGGCCGCGACCATCTCGCGGATGACCGGCGCGGGCGGCGGCACCGGCTCGGGCTCGGGCGGGGGCTCGGCGCCGTCGGGGACCGGCGCGGGGGCAGGAGGCGGCGCTGGCGCAGGTGGCGCGAACAGATCGGCCAGGGCGCCGTCGCCCGGGGTCGACACCGTGGTCCAGCGCGCCATGAACGACTCGCGCGGCAGGCCGCCGTAGCTCACGGTGAAGGTCTTGTCGGGGTTTTCGCGCACGAAGACGCGGAAGTTCCAGGCCAGCAGGCGCAGCGCGGTGGCCACCGCGGCCTTGCGCTCCGGGTAGCTGGCGAGGTCGGCGATCATGCCCGAGGCGACCCCGGCCGGGCGCGGCTCGCGGCTCAGCGCCAGCCCGAACACCGAGCGGCCGTTGGCCTGCAGCTCCCTGGCGAACTCCTCGGCGTCGTTGACGCTGTAGCCGCCGCGATCCTGGAAGATCCAGTCGAACACCACGGCCTTGGCGCCGGCCTCGGTCAGCACGTGCGTCAGGTAGCCATAGACCGAGCGCGGCCACGGCCAGCTGACACCCTCGAAGTTGGTCTCGACGTTCTTGATGTCGTCATCGGAGATGTCGATGACCACGATCTGCTGCGAGGCGTCCGCGCGGTGGGCCGCCGCGCGCGCGCGCTGGTCGTAGGTCCACCACTCGCCGCGCTCCAGCGCGCCGGGGCGCAGGAAAGCCAGCAGCGCGGCGGCCAGGCCGATGCCCAGGCCGACGAAGGCCCCCACCAGGAGCTTGCGCACGCGTGCGGAGAGGCGGGCCCACATGCCGGCAACTTACCATTTCGGCCGCGCGGCGGCGGCTACAGGGGCTTGTGGTACAGGCCGTAGCGACGGGTCCAGTGGTGCGCCCAGGCCATGTTGGCCGAGTGGTTGCCCTCGCGCACCAGCGCGGCGATGCCGCCGGCGTAGCGCGACAGGCCGCGCGCATAGGTGCCGTAGGTCAGGGCGTTGGCGATGCCGCGCGAGCGATGCTCGCGTGCGACCCCCAGGGTCTTCAAGATCTGCAGCACCGGGCCGCGCGCCGCCAGCAGCGGGAAGTGCTCGGCGAACGACAGCTTGCCGCTGTCGACCCGCGCCGCGCCGGCGCCCTGCACCAGCAGCGGACCGTAGTGCGGATACACGATGAAGACCCCGGCGATGCTGCCGTCGGGGGCGAAGCCGATGGTGCTGGCGTCGGGGTCGAAGCGGCGCGCGAAGTCGGCGCCGCACAGGGCGTCGAAGGCCGGGCGCGAGATCGGCGTGTAGGCGAAGTTGCCCGAGAAGATCTGGTCGACCAGCGGGAACAGCCGGTCGGCCTCGGCCAGCCACAGCGCCGGCGTCAGCGTCTCGATGCGGTAGCCGGCGGCCAGCGCGGCGTCGTGGCTGGGACGCTCGTGCGCCATGGTGCGCGCGCGGGCGTCGGCGTCGACGATGCCGGACATGTAGCGGCGCACCAGGCCGAGGCCCAGCGCCTCCAGGCGCGCCGGCGTGCCCGCGCGGGTCCAGGGCTCGCCGTGGAAGGGCAGGGCGCCCGGCTCGGCCTCGAGCAGCACGCGGTAGCGCAGCGCGGTGGCAAAGTCGATCGGCCCGTACAGCGCGCTGGCGCCCTGGGCGCGCGCCCAGGCCTCGATGGCGTCGAGCACGGCGCGATCCGCCGCGGCGTCGCCGATGCCCTCGAAGTAGCCGAAAAATGCGGCCTGCGCGCCCTCGACCGGCTGCGGCCCGAAGCAGCCCGCCATGCGCGCCCGCCCGGGCACGCACGCGGTCAGCGCGCGCCCGACGCGAAACCAGGGGTTCTGCGCCGAGAACGCCGCGGCGACCTCGGCCGGCACCTCGGGCACCCAGCTCGGGTCGTCGCCCCAGCTCAGTGGCGCGACCTCGAGGAAGCCGTCCACCACGCCGCCGCCGGGGCCGCCGGCGCGGGTGTCGGCCTTCATGGCAGCCGCTCCACCACGCCGGTGCCGCCGTCGAGGCGCACGCGCTCGCCGTCGTGCACCCGGCGCAAGAGGTCGGGCACGCCGACCACCGCGGGGATGCCCAGCTCGCGCGCCACCACGGCCGAGTGCGACAGCGTGCTGCCGCGCTCGACCAGGATGCCGCTGGCGGTGGGGAACAGCGGCGCCCAGCCGGGATCGGTGCGCAGCGTGCACAGGATCTTGCCGGTCAGCTCGAGCTCGTCCTTGGGCGACATGATGACCCGCAGCGGGGCCTCGACGACGCCGGGGTAGCAGCCGGTGCCACGCAGGGTGCGGGCGTCGAGCTCGGCCGGCGGCGTGGCCGAGGCCGGCGTGACCAGGGCGTTGCCGTGATAGACCGCGCCCACGGTCTCGAAGTGGTTGGGCATGTCGTCGCCCTCGTAGCCGGCGTACTCGGCCTTGCGCGCGCGCGCCAGCGCCGCCAGGTCGGCCGACACCGCGCGCCCGTCGAGGTAGTCGTACAGCTCCTCCAGCGCCAGGTAGAACACGTCGCGCGGGGCGTCGAGGCGCCCGGCCTCGTGCAGGCGCGCGCCCACGGCCAGGAAGATGTCGCGATACAGGCCAAAGCCACGGGTGCGCGCCAGGCGCATGTTCTCGCGCCACTTCACCGCGCGGCGGGCGTCCCCGAGGATGCCGCCCAGGCGCAGCCGGTCGCGCCAGGGCAGCGCGGCGCGCACCGCGGCCTCGGCGGCGGCGCGCTGCTGCTTCTCCTTGGCCATCAGGCGATCGGGATCGAGGTCGGGCCGCTCCAGGTAGCCGCGCAGCACCTGGATGAGGAAGCTCGGGTCCTCGCGCAACGACACCGTCTCCAGCTTGAGCTCGCCCATGCAGCGATCGCCATAGCGCTCGAGGTAGCGCGCGAACTCCGCCGCGAACCACGGCACCAGCGCCAGCCGGGCCAGCGCCTCGGCCGGGGTGCCCTCGCGCAGCGCCGCCGCGGTGGCCGCGTCGCCGCGGGCGCGCTTGGCCATGCGCATCAGCATGCGCGTCGGCTCGGTCGACTCGATGCCCTCCTCGCCCGACATCAGGTGGCCCAGCAGCGCGGCGCTGTCGGGGAGGCCGGTCTTGTCGACCAGGCGGCGCAGCTTGCCCGACGCCATCATGACGAAGAAGTCGTTCACGATCGGCGTGTGCCAGTCGGCCATGACCTCGTCGCGCAGCCGCGTCGCCACCCCCATCAGCTCGACGAACGAGGCGGACGCGAACGACCTGCGATCGATGGCACCCGTGCGCGCGTCGAAGTTGGCCAGGAAGGCGGCGACGTCCTTGTCGAGCTTGCGGAACAGCCACATCAGCTTGAGCAGGGTGCGCACCAGGCGCGGCGCGCGGCGCGCCTTGTCGAGCCAGCCCAGCTCCAGCCCCTCGACGAAGTCGACCGGGACGTCGAGCCCCATCATGCGCTCCATGTCGTGCTTGTTCTTGCCGAAGCCCGGCAAGATGAGCAGCATGCGGTACCAGTTGTTGATGTTGTAGTAGACCCGCCCGCGCACCAGGCCGAGCATGTTCTTGAGGATGGGCCGGCGCGGCGCGATCTCCGACTCCGGCATGTCGAGGATGTGCAGCAGCTGCTCGTACACGCTGGCGTAGGCGCCGCGCGCGAACGAGAAGGTCAGCGGCGTGGTGACCCCGCAGTAGCTCTCCTGGATGTTGGAGTTGTTCCACACCACGCGCGGGCCGGCCTCGGTCTGCCCGGCGCGCGCGGGCGGCAGCGAGGTGATGGGGCGCGACTGCAGCAGGAGCAGGCGGTCGCCGTCGAAGGTCCACTCCAGATCCTGTGGCGCCCCGAAGGCGTTGGCGACGCGCGCGCCCTCGCGGACGACCGCGGCGACCTCGGCCACGGTCAGGCAGCGCACGCGGCGGCGCGCCTCGTCGACCGGCTGCTCCACCGTGCCGGCCCCGCTCGGGCTCTGCACCACCTCGACGTCCTTGTCGGCCACGCGGGCCTCCAGCTCGGCGCCGTCGTGCGTCGCGGTGAACTCGTCGGTGTTGCAGGCGCCGCTCACGATGCCCTCGCCCTGGCCCCACGCCGCGGTCACCAGCACGTGGTCGCGCCGCCCGCTGACCGGGTGGGCGGTGAACATCACGCCCGAGACGCGGCCCGCGACCATGCGCTGCACCACCACGCCGACGCGCGGCGCCTCCAGCATCCCGGCGCGCTGGCGGTACACCCGCGCGCGCTCCGAGAACGCCGAGGCCCAGCAGCCCAGCACCGAGCGCACCACCTCGCGCTCGCCGGGCTGGAACAGGAAGGTCTCCAGCTGGCCCGCGAACGAGTGTGACGCCGAGTCCTCGCCCACCATCGAGCTGCGCACCGCATACGGCCCCGGCCCCAGCGCGGTCAGCGCCTCCTCGATGGCCTCGGCCAGCGCGGGATCCATCAGCGACGTCTTGATGGCGTCGGCGAGGTCGGCCTCGTCGACGCCGGTCAGCGTGGGCTGCCCGAGGTGCGCCACCGCGGCCGCCGCCGGGATGACGAAGAACTCCGGCACCGCGGCGCCCGCCGCCACCAGCCGCGCCAGCCCGAAGGCCTTGCCGCCGACCGCCGCCTCGCCCGCCGTCAGCGCCGCCGCCGGAGCCAGCAGATGCTGGTGCACCCGCGCCGCCGCCACCTCGTCATCACCGCCCGCTTCGATGTCGCTCATACCCAGGTCACACCTCGGGTCACCGCCAGCGCGGCGATCACCAGCACGTAGCTCACCAGCAGCGACAGCCCCGCGGCCGCCTCGACGCCCTTGGCCGCCTTGGCCGTCGGCGTACGCAGAAAGCCCACCGCCGCGAGGGCCGGCAGCAGCGCCACCGCCGCGGCGCCCGCCCACCAGCCGGCGCCCGCGCCCAGCCGCCCGAGCAGCGCCGCCAGCACCGCGGCCTGCCCCGCCGTCAGCACGATGACCGCGATGGGCGCCCCGCGCAGCCCCAGCGAGCGCGTGTACGAGTCGACCGTGGGCCGCTCGTCCGCCGGCGCCTTCAGCTTGCGGGACACCTCCAGCGAGAAGCCCGACAGCATGCCCAGGCCGGCCAGCCACGCCACCGTGCGCGGCACCCACGCCCACGGCACCGCCGACTGTGCCATCCACACCAGCGCCAGCGGCATCACCAGCATGTGCGAGATGGCGTACAGCACCAGGCGCGGCTTGAGCCAGCTGCCGATGAAGAACTCGCGCCCCATCAGCAGGGCCCACGCCATGGTGGCGCCCCAGCACGCCGTGGTGCGGAAGCCGCCGCGATCCAGCAGCACCGACATGGCCAGCTGCAGCGCGATGGCGATGACGCCCAGCACCTTGAGGTGGCCCAGCGTGATGAGGCCGCGCGACAGCACCCGCTGCGGGTGGTTCGACAGATCGAGCTCGTAGTCCTTGTGCTCGTCGAACACGCGCAGCATCAGGAAGAAGGCGATCCCCAGCGGCAGCCCGGCCAGGTCGCGCGCGGTGACCGGGATGGCGAGGCCGCGGGGCATCGCCAGCGCGCGCCCGGCCAGCGCCGCCGCGGCGTACAGCACGATGGCCAGGATCGAGTGGATGGGCGGAAAGCGCTCCTTCGCCCAGGCGCCCAGCCGCGCCAGCAGGGGACTCTCGAGCGTCGTCGTCGCCGTCATTCAACCCCCTCAAACCATGTCTTGCCGCACCGCGTCAACTAGCATATGAGGAGGCATGAGCATGGCACCAAACGGCTACTCTCGGGGAGCCCGTGGCTGAGGAACATTCACACGAGCCGAACCTGTTCGACCGCATGATCGCGCGGCGCTGGTGGGCGCTGCTCGCGGTGCTGGTGTTCACGGCGGGGCTCGGCGCGTTCGCGACCAGGGTCAAGCCCGACTTCCGCGTCGAGATGCTGTTCCCCGATCACGATCAGCGCCGCGTCGACTACGAGCGCTACAAGAAGGCCTTCCCGCTGGAGGACGCGCGCGCCCTGGTCGTCGTCGAGGCGCCCGATCTGTTCACGCCCGCCGGCCTGGCCCGCATCGTCGCGCTGGAGACCGACCTCGCAAAGCTGCCCGGAGTGTCCGACACCGAGGGGCTGACCACGGTCAACGACGTGGTCGGCGACGACATCGAGCTGCGCCCCGACAAGCTGTTCCCGCGCCCCGATCTGCCGCCCGATGAGCTGGCCAAGCAGCGCGCCATCGCCACCGGCGACCCCCTGTTCAAGTGGACGCTGGCCACGCCCGACGGCAAGGCGACCTCGATCCGCGTCACCCTCAAGCCGGCGGCCGCCAAGCTCGAGGTCGAGCGCTCGCGCTTTTTGCACGACGCCCGCAAGCTGCTGGCGCGCCACGCGCGCATCGCCCGCGACGCTGGGGTCGAGCAGCGCCTGGTGCTCAACGGCCTGCCGGTCATCCGCTCCGAGTTCAACGAGCTCATCTCGATGGACATGGCGCTGCTGGTGCCGGTCGCGCTGCTGGTCATCCTGATCCTGCTCGGCATCACCTTCCGTCGCGTCGCCGAGGTCGCCGCCGCGCTGGTCACCATCATCTTCGCGGTGATCTGGACCGTGGGCGCCATGGGCGTGATGGGCATCCCGCTGCAGCTGCTCACGCAGATCACGTCGATCGTCGTCATGATCGTGTCGATCTCCGACACCGTGCACATCATCTCGACCTACAAGGAGCGCGTCGCCGCCGGTGACAGCGTGCCGCGCGCCATCGCCGCCGCGTGCCACGACAGCGCCATCCCGTGCCTGCTCACCGAGGTCACCATCGCGGGCGGCTTCCTCGGCCTGCTGTCGGCCGACATGCAGATGATCCAGCAGTTCGGCCTGGCCACCGCGGCGGGCATGCTGCTGACCTGGCTGGCCAACGTCACGGTGCTACCGCTGGCGCTGTCGTTCATGAAGCCCGACCGCGCCGCCACCGCGCAGAAGGACGCCGTCGAGTCGGCCAGCGCGCGCATGTTCAAGCGCTTCGTGGCCTGGATCGAGCACACCGTGAAGACGCGCCCGCGCACCATCCTGGGCGTCACCGGCGTGCTGGTGGTGACCGCCGCGGTGGTCGGCACCCTCGGCTACGGCGCCGAGTACTACAGCTATGACGACCTGCGCCCGGGGTCGAAGCTGGCGCAGAACCTGCGCTACGTGGAGAAGATGCACGGCGGCACGGTGCCGATGGCGGTCTTCATCGAGCCGGTGAAGCCGGGCGCTGACGCCATGCACGAGCCCGAGGCGCTGGCCCTCATCGACGCCATCGAGCAGCGCCTCGAGCGCGACTTCCCCGACGTCAAGAACGCCGGCTCGATGGCCAGCTTCATGCGCAAGGCGCACCGGCTGTTCGCGGGCGAGGAGGAGGCCGCGCGCTCGCCGCTGCCGGGCACCCGCCCGCTGATCGCGCAGGAGCTGATCGGCGTCGACGACTCGCGCAACCTGCGCGACTTCCTGTCGTCGGATCACGGCACCGCGGCGGTGTTCGCCATGCTGCCCGACCACGGCTCGACGCAGGCCACCAAGGTCATCGCGCGCATGGAGGCCGGCTTCCGCGCCGACATGGCGGCACACCCGAGCTACCGCGTCACCCTGACCGGGATCTATGGCATCGCCGACGGGATCTATCGCTCGCTGGTCGGGGGCCTGCTGCGCTCGCTGGCCATCGCCATCCTGGTGTCGTTCATCATCTTCTGCTTCGTGCTGCGCTCATGGCGGCTGGCGCTGATCGCGCTGGTGCCCAACCTGCTGCCGCTGATCCTGACCTTCGGCATGATGGGGGCGCTGGACATCGACATCAAGCCGTCGACGGTCTTCCTGTTCTCGATCACGCTGGTCATCGCCGACGACGACACCATCCAGTACCTGTCGCGCTTCCGGCGCCGCTTCCTCGAGCTGCGCGCCGCCGGCCACCCCGATCCGCACGAGGGCGCGGCCTTCGACACCCTGCGCGAGTCGGGCCTGCCCATGTTCGTGACCAGCCTGGCGGTCACGCTGGGCTTCCTGACGCTGCTGCTGTCGCGCTTCGTGGGCCTGGCCAACCTGGGCCTGCTGATCGGCATCTCGCTGCTGACGGCCGTCTTCGCCGACCTGTTCCTGTCACCGCTCCTGCTGATCAAGCTCAAGCCCAAGCTGTGACAGCGCGACACCTCTAGATCGGACCGAGCTGCTTCTGGCAGAACGCGATCACGCCCTCGAGCGCGGCGCGCGTCGGGCTGCCCGGCTGGTCGATCATGTGGCGCACCAGGACCGAGTGCGCCAGGCGTGGGTTACCGTGCGGGTTGCCCGGGCCGGAGTCGATCTCGACCGCGAGGAAGCGGTCGCCGAGCTCCTCGCGCAGGCGCTGGAAGCGCTCGGGCGGCACCAGGCGGTCGTGGCTGAAGCGCAGCCCCATCACCGGCGTGCCCTCGGCGGCGCGCCGGCGCACACAGTCGAGCGTGGCCTCGTCGATCCCCAGATCACGCCGGTGCGCGGCGCTGATCGGGAACGGCAGTGACGGCTGGCTGAGCACCGGCGCCAGCACCGCGGGCTCCAGCATCATGGCCAGCGCGAAGCCGCCGGTCAGACACATGCCGATGGCGCCCACGCCGGGGCCACCACACTCGGCGTGCGCGTGCCGCGCCAGCGCGCGCAGCCACGACGTCATCGGGCTGTTCTTGCTGGTGGCAAACACCGCGAACTCGCGCGCCACACAGGCGCGCAGCAGCGACCCCGCCACGTAGGCCGCGCCCGGCTCGCGCCCGGGCTGCCCGATCAGCGACGGCATCCACACCGTGAAGCCGGCCGCGATCAGCTTGCGTCCGAAGTCGACCACGCCGGGGTACAGGCCGGGCACCTCGTGCATCACGATGACCGCAGGGCCGGCGCCGCCGCGATAGACCTCGCGGGTGTCGCCGAGGAAGGTCAGCTCCAGCCGTTCGAAGTCGGGGTAGGGCGTGTCCACGGCTGCATGATAGGGGAAATGGGGAAATGCTGGGCCCGCGCTGCGCCCGGCGCAGCGACTCAGTTGCAGCCGCGGTCGTTCGCGACCGGGATCCGTGGCGACCCGACGTAGCAACCCACGAAGTACGGCGAGGTCGGCGTGGTGTGGAAGTGATAGCCGCGGGTGGCGTCGCTGTGGCCATTGCAGGCGTCGAGCGCCGGCGGAAATGCGCTCGGATACGGGGCATACAGCGGGAAGCCATCGAGCGCGAAGCCGATCAACGCGGGATGCCCATCGCCCTCCATGTGCGCCAGCAGGTCGCCGCCGCGTCCGAACACGCAGCTCGGGTCGGAGTGATAGTGGTAGGCGCACTGCGGGTCGGCGTGGCCGTCGCAGTCATCGAGCGTGGCGCCCTCCACGCTGGGCGCATCCTGGCCCTGCATGTTCTGCGGGCCGAAGAACGCGACGCCGTTGATCATGAAGCCGATGGGCCCGCGCGAGGCGACCACGCTGGTGGTGGTGGTGGCACAGGTCGGAGCCAGCGGCAGGGTCACGACCCAGTCCTGGGCGTCAATCATGTTCGGGGTGCTCTGGTTCGACATGTAGGGTGGCACGCCCGAGGCCGACATGGTGAAGGTGCCGGCGCCAGCGTCGCAGGTGACGGCCACGCCGGCGTTCCCGGACGCCGCGAAAGCCGCCATCACCTGAGCACAGGTGCGCGCGGGCGGTGCGACACATCCCATCATCTGGGCCGCGGCCGCGTCGGCACCTCCGCCGCCTGCATCCGCCCCACCCGCGTCGATGTCAGCGGTGGTCGCATCGTCCTGGTCACATCCGCCCAGCAGTAGCAGTGCCGCCAACAAGCCTCGCATTCGTGCCTCCCGGTTGGGCCACGACGTTGCAAGGACACGGCCGGAGCCCAGGCTCGCGGAAGTCGGGGGCAATCCGCTGCCCACGCCTGGCACCTGGTTGCGCACTGTTCGCTTCCTGCGCAGTCGGCGTCCACGCCGGGGTCACAGGGGATATGCTGTCGGGATGACGAAGCGGACGGGGCTGGTGTGGGGACTGCTGGTGCTGGTCGGGGCTGTCGGTACCCGGGAGGCGCGCGCCGATCGCGCTGCCGCGGTCAAGCTGACCAAGGCCGCGGTCAAGCAGCACTAAAAGCAGAAGGAGTGGAAGGAGGCCATCGACGCCTACCGCGCCGCGCTGGTGGCCGATCCGACCTATGTCACCGCGCACTACTACATTGCGTCGGCGGCGTCGGTCATCGGCGACTTCGCCGTGGTGCGCGCCGAGCTGACCTGGCTCAAGGCGTCGACCGACAAGGAGGCCAAGAAGGTCCTCAAGACCGCGCTGAAGGATCCCGATCTCGACCGCGCGTCGGTCGACCCCGAGGTGCGCAAGCTGCTCGGGCTGCCGGCGCTCGACACCCAGACGCCCGAGCAGCGCCTGCTGGAGCGCCGTGGCACCTGGTCGATCCAGTTCAGGGGAGATTCGCCGTGTGACGATGGCAGCTTCATCACCCTGGCCTTCAAGAAGGGCGGCAAGCTGACCATCACCCGCACCGGATGCAACGACAATGGCGAGTACCTCCACGACGCCGCCAAGGGGACCTGGAAGCTGGCCGCTGACGGTGCGCTCAAGCTCACCGGCGTGAGCGTCGACGCCGAGGTGACCGATGGCGCGGTGAAGGACGGCACGCTGAGGCCGTGCCCGCGCGGGCTGGCCGGGGCCTGCTTCGTCACCACCATGCTGCTCCACCTCGATCAAGACGATCCGGAGAACGTCACCCTGTACCGGGGCGAGGCCGCCAACCGCCTCGCCAGTTACCCCGATCCATTCGAGGGCTTTCCTTACTGATCAGGCGGCCTGATCGGCCAGCACCAGCAGCTTGGTCACGGTGTTCCAGTTGCGCGTGGTCGGGGTGACGCCCAGGCGCGACGGCGCCAGCAGCACCTTGGCCAGCTTGGAGTCGGTCACGCCCACCGCGAAGCGGGCGTAGATCTCGCGCCCGATGACCCGGAACTCGTCGGGCAGATACGGCGTGGGGCTGATGCTGGCCAGCTTGCCGGGGTCGGGCGGCTCGGACAGGAAGGCGACCAGGAAGCGCGACGGATCCTCGACCGCCTCGGGCAGCGGGTTGTCCGCGATGACCGCGGCCAGCTCATCGCGGGTGCGCACCAGGACCGGGACCTCGAAGCCGAAACGCTTGGCGATGGCCGGCTCCAGCAGCTTGACGACTGCGGCAGCGCTCTTCAGCTTGCTGGTGAAGACCGCGTTGCCGCTCTGCACCAGCGTCGCCACGTCGGTGCAGCCCAGCTTCTCCAGCAGCGCGCGCAGGTCGGCCATCGGCACCAGCTTGTTGCCGCCGACGTTGACGCCTCGCAGCAGGGCGACATAGCGGCCCATCAGCCGTCGCCTTCGATGGCCAGCAATCTTCTCAAGGTGGTGATGACGCGCTCCATGAAGCTGTAGTGACGGAAGGTGTGCGCCATCATGTACTGCGCCAT
>JADYYK010000103.1 GCA_020853705.1 Deltaproteobacteria bacterium | reverse complement strand
TCACGGCCGCTGCAAGGTCCCGGGCTGTCGCAACGCCGCCTGGGTCGACCTGCACCACCAGGTCTACCGCTCGCAGTCCGGCGGCCACGACGCGGGCAACCTGCTCCTCCTGTGCGCGTCGCACCACCGCGCCGTGCACGACGGCCGCGTCATCGTCAACCGTGCCCCACGTGGGCAGCATGGCTTCGGCTTCCGACACGCTGACGGGCGGCCCTATGGCGCCGCGCCAGCGCAGCCAGCGGCCGAGGCTGCACCGGCCTGACGGCCAGCCGCCGAGCGTGGCCGCGCCAGGCGGAGCGGCGATGCGCGGGCCCCTTGTCGGGCCCGCCGCCGCGCAGCCCGTCGCCCGAGGCACCGGTCGCACTCGGCCACGCGGCCGTTCACCGCGAGCTGGCGCCGTCTGCGCAGGGGGCCCTGGGCCACGTCACGCTCGCGGTCAGTGCGGCCGGTTCTCTTGCATCCTCGAGACGGCCTGCGTGCCAGCCGTCGCAGCACCCCGCCCAGACTGGACCAGAGTGCTCCGATCAAGGCACTCGCTAGATCGCGCCCGCGCGAGCCGCGTTCATGCCCCACATCGGCCAGCCGGTCAGGCTCTTGTCGCCGGTGTCGATGGCGACCAGCTTGCCGTCCTCGGTGCCGACATAGATCCAGCCGTGCGAGACCACCGGCTGCGACCGGATCGGCGAGCCGACCGCGAAGCGCCGCTCCACCTTGCCCGTCTTCGGGTTGACCACCTGGATCTCGCCCTCCAGGGTGGCGACCAGGATCTTGTCGCCGGCGGCCAGCGGCGGCGGCCCCAGGTGGCCACCCGACTTCGCGGCGTCGCCGCTCAGCTTGTAGGCCCAGCGGCGCTGGCCGGTGCGGCCGTCGGTGGCCACCACCTCGTCACCCATGGTCGTGATGTTGGCGCCGCGGAACGACAGCATGCGGCTGCCCTGGAACGACTGCAGCGTCGACACGTTGGCCTGCCCGACCAGCAGCGCCGCGACCTCGGCGTTGGCCGACGCCGGCGCGCCGCCCGAGAAGCCGTTGGCGCTGTCGAGCTGGGCGCCCTTGCTGGCCAGCCCCGAGCGCGCCTGCACCTCGCGCGCGAGGTAGGGCGCGGCGCGGCGCTCGGCGCTCCAGTACGCCTTGGCGCTGCGCGCGTCCTGCGCCACCAGCGACTCCTCGGCGCTGCCCTCGGCGCGCTGCGAGAAGTAGACCTGGCCGTCCACCACCACCGGCGCCGAGGTCGCGCGCGCGCGGCGGGCCGACTTGATGTCGCCGCTGGCGGGATCGAAGCGGTACACCGTGCCCGCGAAGCTGGTGGCGTACAGCTCGCCGCCCGCGGCCACCGGGGCGGACATCACGTCGGCGTCGATCCAGCGCTGCCACAGCAGCTTGCCGGTGTGCAGGTCGAAGGCGGCCATGGCGTGCGACTGGCCGGGCGGACGCGGGCGGGCCACGCCAGCGACCTCGCTCTTGGCCCCGGCCCCGGCAGCAGGCAGCGGCGGCACCGGCACCGACGGCGCCACGTTGCCCCAGCTGCCATTCATCCCGCCGGCGTTGTTCAGGTTCTGCACGCCGCCACCCCCGCCGCCCGCGCCGGCCGGGTAGGCGGTGAACACCTTGCCCCCCGAGATGGTCGGCGACGACATCAGCGGATCACCCAGCCACCACGACCACAGCAGCTTGCCGGTGCGCGCCTCGACCGCGAATAGCGTGCACGATTCGGTGTTGATGACACACACGCCGTCCTCGCACGCCGGCGCCGAGGGCCCGTCGTCATCGAGATCGATGGCCCACGCCAGCTTCCCGGTCGCGGCCTCGAAGGCGTACAGCTCGCGGCTGTGAAAGCCGCCCGGCGTGATGACCAGCCCGCCATACACGGCCGGCGACAGCACCGGCGCGCCGCTGGGCAGCTTGATGCTGAAGCCGCTGCCGACCTTGGTCAGCGCCGAGGTGTCGAGCTGTCGTGGGTGCGCGCTGCCGGCGCGGAACGACGTCGCTGGCGCCGCGAACGCCGCCGAGTTCCAGCTGCGCACCTCGGCGGTGACGTCCTTGCCCAGCGCCTGCTCGGCGACCAGGCCATCCAGCTTGGGTCGCCCGAGCGCCGGCTGCGAGCCACCCCGCGTACACCCTGCCACCGCGAGCACTGCCAGCGCCACTCCGTGTCGCTTCATCATCACGACCTCCCGCCCTGGCTGTAGCAGTCGCGCGCGCGCTGGCCCGTAACAGCTATGTAAAGGCTGTCCCTGGGACACCCGAGACACTCCAGTCCGCGCTGACCCACCCCCGAAAACCGCTGCATTCGTGCGCCCCGTCCTGGTCGCGACCTTGCAACGGGGTGCCGCATGAGACTGCCCTGGCTTCGCCTGCCGCTGCGCACCGCCGCCACCACCGCCGCCGCCGCCCTCGCCGCCGCCCTCGCCGCCGCCCTGCTGCTGCCCGCATGTGGTGACGACGACGACACCCCCGCCGGCGACGCCGGCAGCCCCACTGACCCCGACGCCGGGCCGGTGGTCGACGTCCCCTTCGGCCTCGACACCCGGCCCGCCAACGCCAGCTGCCGCGCCCCCGCGCGCCCCGTCGTGGTCGCCACCGGCGACTATGATCTGCGCCCGCTGTTCCCCAACCTGGTCACCGGCAGCCACGGCGGCCACGCCCCCATCGTGCTGCGCCGCGTGCGCTTGCCCACCGCGACGCCCGATCCGGCCGCGCCGGGCAAGGTGCTGCCCGGCCCCTACCAGTGGATCGTCGGCCTGCGTTCCGGCCGCGTCTCGATCATCACCGACCCGAGCGCCGCCGCGCTGCCGACCGTCAACCTGCGCGAGCCCGACACCAGCTCCGACATCTCGCAGTCCGAGGGCGGCTTCCTCGGCCTGGCCTTCGATCCCGACGTGGCGACCGATCCCGCCCGCGCCTTCGTCTACTTCACGCGCACCAACTACCAGTCGAACGAGAACTACCTCTGGCTGTACCGCGCCCGCCTGCAGCTCAGCGGCACCACCTACAGCCTGGTCGAGACCACTCCCATCTTCCGCGCCTTCACCACCAGCCATCACCACGGTGGCGAGGTCCTGTTCGGCCCCGACGGCTTTCTCTACGTCTCGGTGGGTGAGGGCGACCTCGGCGCGGGCGCACAGGATCCCCGCGAGCTGCGCGGCAAGATCCTGCGCTTCGACGTGCACTCGACCGCGCTGACGCCGCACTATGGCGTGCCGGCGTCGAACCCCTACGCGCGCACCGGCACCACGCCCAACCCGGCGTGCTCCGACACCAGCGCACAGGCCCGCCACGCCGCCGCCTGCCCCGAGGTCTACGCGGTCGGCTTCCGCAACCCCTTCCGCTTCAGCTTCGATCGCCAGGGCGGCGCGCTGTGGGTCGGCGACGTCGGCTCGCAGAACGAGGAGATCGACCTCGTCGAGCTGGGCAAGAACTACGGCTGGAACACCCACGAGGGGCCGGGCGCCAGCACGAACCCCGCGATCACGCCCGCGCTGTCCGAGATCCCGCGCATGGGCTGCACTGGTTACGGCTACGCCATCATCGGCGGCTTCGTGTATCGCGGCCCGGTGGCCTCGCTGCAGGGCAAGTACATCACCGCCGACAACGACGCCGGCAAGCTCTACGTGCTCGAGAGCCCCTACGCGCCCACACGCACGCTGCGCCGGATCTACAACGAGACCTGCAGCGACACCAACTTCCACCCCGCCTCGTTCGCCGAGGACGAGGACGGCAAGCTCTACGTGGTGTCGCTCGACATCCGCGCCGGGCGCGGCGTGCTCGCGGTCGAGCCGCGCACCATGGAGATGCCGCCCCCCGGCGGCAACGGCCCGGCACCCACGCTCAGCGCCACCGGCTGTTTCGACGCCGCCAGCCACACGCCCGCGCCCGGCCTCATCCCCTACGAGGTCAACGCCGAGCTGTGGTCCGACGGCGCCGCCAAGCGGCGCTGGATGGCGCTGCCCGACGGCGGCAAGATCACAGTCGGCCCCGCGCCCGGCGCCGACTGGGACTTCCCGAACGGCACCGTCCTCATCAAGGAGTTCGCCATGGCCGGTCGCCTGATCGAGACCCGCCTGCTGGTGCGCCACGACGACGGCGACTGGGCCGGCTACGCCTACGCCTGGAACAGCGCCGGCACCGAGGCCTACCTGCTCGAGGACTCCGCCGAGGTCGCGCTGCAGGACGGGCCGGCCTGGCACATCCCCGGCCGCAGCGAGTGTCTGGGCTGCCACACGTCATCCAAGGGTCGCTCGCTCGGCCTGGAGACCCGCCAGCTGGCGCGCAGCGCGGTCTACCCCGGCGGCCGCCGCGCCAACCAGCTCGACACGCTCAGCCACATCGGGCTGCTCGAGACGCCCATCGCCGGCGCCGGCGCGCCCGCCTTCGTGCCGCCCTATGGCCCCGGCGACACCACCGCGCGCGCCCGCGCCTACCTGCACGCCAACTGCTCGCACTGCCACCCCGGCCCCGGCGCCAAGCCGGAGCTGGCTTATGACCTCACCGACCTGCACGTCTGCAACGAGAGCCCCAGCGCCCCCGTCCCCGGCGGCACCGCCCTGGTCGTCCCCGGCGACCCTGCGCACTCGATTCTGGCCCTGCGCATGCGCGATACCGGCACCTACCGCATGCCCAAGCTCGGCAGCCGTCGCCTCGACCTGGCCGGCATCAGCCTCATCGAGTCCTGGATCAGCAGCGGCGCCTGCCCGTAGAGTCGAAAAAGAGTCGAAAAGGTCGAAAAAAAGTGCAGCGCCTTGTCGATCTGGCCCGGCCTCGTTCGACGACGAGGTGAGGACACACCTGCACAGGAGAGTCGCCATGAAGTTCGTCTGCTTCGGATACCTGGATGTCGAGCGCTGGTCCAAGAGGTCGCCCAGCGAACAGAACGCCATGATGGACCGGTGCTTCGCCTATGACGACGTGCTGAAGAAGAACGGCCACTGGGCCGGCGGCGAGGCCCTGCAAGGCGCCACCACCATCGGCCACGACGGCGAAAAGACCTACATCACCGACGGCCCCTACGCCGAGACCAAGGAGCTCCTGGGCGGTCTCCTGCTCCTGGAAGCCCGCGATCTGAAGCAGGCCATCGAGCTGATCTCGAACCACCCCGGGGTCCAGATGGGGCGCTGGGAGGTGCGTCCCACCCACGATCTCGCCGCCATGGTCGAGGCCAGCGAACGCCGCCGCGCCGTCGCCAGCTGAGTCAGCTCACCTGCACGCCGCCATCGCCATGACCGCGTAGGCGGTGGCGGCGTCCGACATGAACAGCTGGTTGATGGCCGCGCTCTTGTTGACCGATCGCCCCGGCCACGAGCCGTCGGCTGCCTGGTGCGTGGCCAGCCAGCGTACGCCGCGCTCGACGCTGGCGCCGCGCTCACCGCGCTCGCCGCTCTCACACAGCACCAGCAGCGCGAACGCCGTCGCATAGCCGTCGCTGTCGGCGACGTCCTGGCGTACCCCGCGCCCCCAGCTGGCCAGACTCCAGCCGCCATCCTGGCCCTGCTTGCCGCGCAGCGCGTCCAGGATCGCGGTCCGCTCCGGCGCCTCCAGCAGGCCAGCCAGCCGCAGCGACGCGCGCACCAGCATCAGCTGGTGGTGTAGCCCCGCGCTGTCCCGGTGGGCGCGCAGGTAGCTCACCATCCTGGCCACTCGCTCGACCTGTGCCGCCTCGGTCGCGTAGCCCGGCACGCTGCCCACGGCGAGCGCCGCCAGGCCGGCGCCCCAGGGCTCGTCGGCCGCCGACTCCCAGGGCTCGAGGTCGTAGGCCAGCCAGTCCCAGCCGCCGTCCGCGCGCTGCATCGCCCACATCTGCTCCAGCGCGCGCCGCGCCGCCGCCGACGGCGCACCGCCGCCGCGCACATCCAGCAGCGTCAGCGACGTCGCGTTGAGCACCGCCTCGGTGGCCAGCGACTCCTGGGCCTTGCGACTCCCGGTGTCGCCATACATCGGCACCGCGTCGTGCCAGTCCGCGACCGCGGCCACCCGCGCCTCGACCCGCGCCCGCGCCGCCGCCGCGACCTGTCCCGGCGCCGCCAGCAGGGGCCGCGCCAGCATGAAGGGGTGCGTGGTGTGACACGCCATCGCGCAGGGATAGTTCTCGCCGACCTCGGGCGGCTCGGCGAGCCACTTCCCCGCGCGTGCGTCCAGCCGCCCCGCCGCGCGCGCCTCCCAGTCAGCCGGCAGC
>JADYYK010000102.1 GCA_020853705.1 Deltaproteobacteria bacterium | reverse complement strand
GCTTTCGATGCGATGGGACTGCCGAGGCTGGAGGCGGACCCCAACCTGTGAACCGCCGGATACGGACCCGTACGTCCGGTGGTGTGAGAGGGGTCGGCCAGTCCCTACTGGCCGCCCCTATCTCGATTCGGCCCCCCCTCTCCCGTTCACCCCCTCCGTCGTGTCAGACCCCGCATGTAGGGTTTGTCGGCCCGAATCAAGATCGGGGCGGGAGGAGGCCACCTGGGCTCGTCTCGGCCCGCGCTGGGTCGATCCCCTGTCCACCGCTGGCACGAGGACGAGCACGAGCACGAGCACGAGCACGGTTCACGAGCACGGTTCACGAGCACGGCTCACCACCCGCGCCCGTCCACGAACCCCCGAGCCCAACTTCCGCCCCTGCGACCAGGTCCCCGAAACGTCAAAGTCGAAAGTCTCAGGGCGTCACTCCGGCCCGTTCGACTTTCGACTGTGACTTCGACCCAGCCGCCGCTGGCGGCGGAACTACCCGACGAGAACTAGCGGATGTTCGGGCACTTGTTCTCGGGCTTGTCCGGGTTGCACGCCTCGGGGCGCACGATGCCGGCGTCGGAGATGCTCAGGTAGTCCTTGCAGATGCACATCTTCTTGCAGCAGAACGGGCCGACGGTGACGGCGACCGCGCAGGCGAAGCCGGCCTTGCACTTGTCCTTGGGGCCATCGTTACAGTCGCTGCTCGAGCTGCAGAAGTCGGTGCACAGGTCCTCGGAGGTGCCACCGCCGGCCGCCGACGACGGGCGGAAGCAGATGCGCGAGTTGCACTCGAGCGCCTGCGAATTGATGATCGACGAGCCGCCAGTGGCCGTCGGCGCGCCAGCAACGCAGGCCTTGCCCACGTCGCTATCGGGACAACCCGCCAGGGTCATCGCACCCACCGACAGCGCCAGAGCCAGCAGCAGTCTCTTCATTCGGGGTCTCCAAGGCCACGGCCACGCGGCGAAAGGGCCAAAAACACGGGTGAAATTCGCGTCATCTTACACAGGGTGGAAGGGGTGTCAATAGCCCCACGTTCGAAGCGCGCATGCTGGCCCACGCGGACGCTCAGACTTGTGATCGACATGGCACCTGGCTATAGTCCGCGAGCAATCGTGCTCCGCGAGCGCTGTCCGCGCGTCAGACGCCTGACGCCTAGCAGCCTCGGGCCAGGTGAAAGGATCCAGGGATGATTCGCAGCATCCGCCGAATGACGTTCCTCTCCGTAGCGATCCTGCTGGCCCTCGGGACCAGCGCCTCCGCCAAGAAGAAGAAGCCCAGCGGCGGCGGCGCCAAGCCGGCCCCCGCAGGCGCTCCGGCGCCGGCCGCCGGTGGCGAGGACATGACCTTCGACGAGTCCGAGGCTTCGGGCGGCGCCGCCCCCGCCGGCCCGCCGTCGCCGGTGCTGGCCCGCGCCCTCAAGCTCTACGACAAGGGTGACTACTACTCGTCGTCGATCGAGTTCTTCAAGGTCCTCTCGGACGAGTCGGGCGACAGCCCCGGCAACAAGCAGCGCGCCGAGTTTTTCATGGGCAAGGCGCTCTACAACATGAAGTTCTACTCGGCCTCGCTGTCGTACTTCGACCGCATCGTGCAGCAGGGCCAGAACCACGCCTACTACGGGGGCACGCTGAAGTGGCTGGCCTCGCTGTCGCGCGAGCTGCCCGAGCAGGCCGGCATCCTGGAGAAGATCGGCAAGTACCAGCGCGCCGACCTGGAGCAGTCCGCGCTGTCCAGCGTGCGCGACGAGCTCTACTTCCTGCTCGGCCGCCACTACTACAACAAGGGCGAGTTCGACGCCGCCATCGAGCTGTTCGGCTCGGTCCCCGAGGACTCCACCTTCTACTCCAAGGCCAAGTTCTTCGAGGGCATCACCTACGTGCGCAAGTATGACGGCGGCCCGGCCATCGAGGCCTTCAAGAAGGTCCTCGAGCGCTCGGCCCAGAAGAAGAAGGACGTCGAGCAGAAGGAGTTCGTCGAGCTCGCCAACCTGTCGATGGCGCGCGTGTTCTACTCGACCAAGCAGTTCAACCTGGCGCTCAAGTACTTCGACAAGATCCCGCAGGACTCGCCCGACTGGCTGCACTCGCTGTTCGAGTCCAGCTGGGCCTACTTCATGCTGAAGTCGTACTCGCGCACGCTGGGCAACATCCACACCCTGAACGCGCCCTACTTCGAGCAGGAGTTCTTCCCCGAGTCGCTCATCCTGCGCGCCGTCGTGTACTACCGCCACTGCCGCTACGACCGCGCCGAGGAGGCCACCACCGAGTTCCAGCAGACCTACGTCCCGCTGCGCAAGGAGCTCCTGGCCATCACCAAGAAGTACGAGGATAACGCGGAGTTCTACGGCTACGTGAAGAAGATTCGCAACGGCAGCGCGGGCCTCCCCGACCGCGTCACCCTGCTGGCCCAGTCGGCCCTCAACGACCGCCAGCTGCTCAAGTCGTTCTCCTACGTGGACGAGCTCAAGCGCGAGCTGCGCCAGGTCGATCGCGCCGACCCGGCCTGGAAGTCGACCGCCGTGGCGGCCGAGATCCAGACCGACCTCGAGCTGCAGAAGTCGCTCGCCGAGGGCGCCGCCGGCGAGCTGGCCCGCGACCGCATCAAGCGCCTCGCCACCGAGATCGGCGAGCTGACGCAGGACGCCATCAAGATCGACATCGAGACCCTGAACGCCAAGGCGAACGAGATCACCGCCGAGCTGCGCAAGGAGCAAGTCCCCGCAGGTCCCAAGGATTCCGAGCAGATCGTGGTCGACGACGAGCACCAGTACTGGCCCTTCAACGGCGAGTACTGGAAGGACGAGCTCGGCATGTACCGCTACAAGGTCAGCTCGGCCTGCGAGCAGGCCGGCAAGAAGAAGTAGTCCTGCCCTTGTCCTTCGCCTTGCCGCTAGCCTGCCTTCGCTTTCGTCGTCGCGTTAGACGCGCAGATCCTTGCGCGACTCCATACGTCAAGAAGTCGTCGCCCCCACCCTCGGCCAACAAGGTGTGTTCATGAGGCTCAGGAAGAAGCTCTGGCAGAAGATCCTCTGCGGGTTCCTCGCCGTGACGATGGCCGCTCCCGCGGCCCTCGGCGCGCCCCGCTACAACAAGAAGAAGGCGACGGTCAAGGTCAAGCAGACCGAGTTGACCAAGGAGATCAAAGCCACCAACACCGGCAAGACCAAGGCGGCGCCGTCCAACGACGTCACCGCCGACGATCTGCTGATGGCGGAGGAGAAGGTCTCCGATATCCGGGACGCTCAGATCAAGAAGTACCAGATGCTGATCGACTCCACGGATGACGACTCCGAGGAGAAGGCGGACTACATCTTCCGCCTCGCCGAGATCATGGCGCAGAAGCGCCGCTTCCATCACTTCCGCGCCATGGAGGCGACGTTCAAGGCCGACAACGCCAAGAACAACGCCGAGAAGCAGAAGTGGACCGGGCAGAGGAACGAGAACCTCAAGCAGGAGAAGAAGTGGCTGCTCGAGGCGGTCAAGCAGTACACCTCGGTCGCCAACAATCCGAAGTGGAAGAACTACAAGCGCATGGACTCGGTCCTGTTCTTCCTCGCCTACATGCTCACGCAGGCGCAGATGGACGGCGAGGCGCGCACCGTCTTCAAGCGTCTCATCAAGGACTACCAGGGCTCCAAGTACATCCCCGACGCGTACCTGGCGTTCGCCGAGTACTTCTTCGGCAAGGGTGACTTCGACAGCGCGCTCGACTTTTACAACAAGGTGCTCGAGTTCAAGAACTCGGGCGTCTACGGCTACGCCAAGTACAAGACCGCGTGGGTCTACTACAACCTCGGCGATCAGGAGAAGGCGCTCGGCACGCTGATCGACGTCGTGCAGGAGATGAAGGACAAGCCGAAGTCGAAGACGCTGGTGCGCGCCGCCCGCAAGGACGTCGTCCGCGTCTACGCCGAGATCGGCCAGGCCGACAAGGCCTACGCGCTGTTCAAGAAGGTCGGTGGCGACCAGTCGCTCGAGATGATGGCCCAGCTGGGCGATCTCTACATGGGCAACGGTAAGTTCAACGACGCCATCAAGACCTACCACGAGCTGATGAAGATCGACTCCAAGAACAAGGAGCTGTGCAACTGGCAGTTCGTGGTCTTCCGCGCGCAGTTCGCGCTGCCCGGCGACACCAAGCGCGTCGACGAGCTGGAGAACCTGGTCCGCGTCTACAAGGCCGCAGAGGCCAAGAAGATCGACCTCCCCAAGGCGCAGCTCGAGGAGTGCCACGACAACGCGATGAACACCGCGTCGGAGCTGGCGCGCCTGTGGCACACCGAGGCCATCGACGATCAGGGCAACGTGCGCATCGCGGATCGTCTGCCCTTCGTGTACCGGCTCTACAAGATCTACCTCGACAACTTCGGCACCGAGGAAGAGGCGTCGGAGATGCGCCTTTACGCGGCGGAGCTGTCGTGGACGCGCGCCGAGAAGGAGACCAACCCGTCGCAGCAGCGTCAGCTGTTCGCCGAGGCCGCCGAGATCTACTCGGCCATCGCACGCACCCCGAACGCCCCGCAGGAGATCGTGAAGGAGGCGGCCTACTCGGCGATGCAGGCGTGGAAGAACGCGCTGGCCGTCGATGACCGCGCCGGCATCGACAGCAAGAAGGACGAGAAGAACCGCAAAGAGCTGGCGATCCCCGACAACCAGAAGAAGCTGATGGAGTCGTTCGACCTGTACGTGAAGTACGTCAAGCCGCCAGCGCCCAACGTCACCTACAACGACTCCGACGAAGACTATGTCTTCATGAAGTTCTACAAGGCTCGCATCTTCTACGAATACAACCACTTCGCGGACGCCATCCCGGTCCTCGAGGACATCATCAACAGCCACCGCAAGTCGCGCTATGCGCCCGACGCGGCCATCGCGCTGCTCGACTCGCTGAACAACGGCGACCGCCAGGACGACATCCCCAAGTGGGTCGACAAGCTGCAGGGCATGCCCGAGATGCTCGCCAACGCCGAGCTCAAGGACAACCTGTCGCTGCTCAAGGAGCAGTCGATGCGGCTGTCGGCCGAGAAGAAGCAGAAGGAAGGCGACTTCAAGGCCTGCGGCCTCAAGTACGTCGAGCTGCTCAAGGCGTTCCCCGAGGCCAAGGGCATCACCGAGATCCTCTTCAACGCCGCGGCCTGCTTCGACGACGCCAAGCTGCTCGGCGCCGCCATCAAGATGCGGCAGAACCTCATCAAGATCGCGCCGGATGATCCGCTGGCGCAGAAGAGCCGCCAGTTCCTGGGCGCCAACTTCGCCCGCGTCGGTTACTTCCAGACCGCCGCCGAGTACTTCGAGGAGTTCGCCAAGAAGTTCGGCGGCGAGGCCGAGGCCATGAAGTCGCTGGGCGACGCCACCTTCTTCCGCCGCGGTCTCGGTCAGGACGACAAGGCCATCGCGAACGGAGACTTCTTCATCAAGCAGTACGGCAAGAAGAAGAAGTCGGAGGCCGCCGCGGTGTCGTTCGGTCTGGCCGCCGTGTTCGAGAAGCGCAAGCGCTGGGACGATCTCGAGAAGCACCTCAGCCAGTACCTCAAGACCTGGGGCGGCGCCGGCGGTGTCGACCGCGTGATCATCGCGCACGTCAAGATCGCCGACAAGCTGTGGCGCGAGTCGTGCCCGATCGCGGGCGTCAACGGCGCCTGCGTCAGCATCGAGCGCGCCCGCGCCTCGACCGCCGTGGTCAAGAAGAAGCGCAAGCGCACCAAGAAGCAGCGCCTGGCCGACATGCCCAAGACCTGCGCCGCCGACCGCGCCAAGATCTCGGTCATCGACCGCCGCCCCGAGAAGTACAAGGAGGCGATGGCGCACTACAAGATCGCGCTCAAGGCCTTCGGCGGCGGCAACGCCGTCAACTCGGTGCCGGGCAAGGACGAGGACGAGAAGAACGCGCGCATCTCGCAGATGCTGTACTTCGCGGCCCGCGCCCAGTTCCAGATGGGCGAGGACCTCTACGAGAAGTACGTCGAGATCAAGTTCCCCGGCGGGCTCGACTTCCGCGAGGGCAAGGAGAAGGCCTCGATCGAGAAGTTCTTCAAGTGGAAGGAGGGCAAGGAGAAGGCCCTGCTCAAGGCCCGTGATCAGTACGCCGAGGTCCTCAAGATCAAGGGTGCTGGCGCCAGCCACTGGGCCATCGCCGCCGCCTCGCGCGTCGGTCAGATGTACCAGAACATCGCCGACGCCCTGTACAGCGCCGAGATCCCGAAGCCGCCGTCGGAGATCGCGAACGACCCCGACTTCGTCGAGGCCTACGCCGACGGTTACTGCGAAGGTCTGGGCAAGCTGGCCGCGCCGCTCGACGGCGTCGCCATCAACGAGCTGGCGACCTGCCTCAACGAGTCGACCGCGCGCAACTGGTTCAACGAGTGGTCGCAGCTGTGCGAGGCCGAGCTGTCGCAGCTCAAGCCCTCGGACTTCCCGCCCGCCATCGAGCTGCGTGCCGAGCCCAACTTCCTGCCCGAGTCCTCGGACTTCCAGGACGTCGTCACGGACCTCAGGCAGTAAGGAGCCACCATCATGATGACCATGAGGATGACGAACAAGAAGATGTGGCTCGGGATGGCGCTGGTGTCCCTCACCGCCGCGTGCGGCGGCGGCGGCAAGGGCGGCGCGGGCGGCGGTGGCGGCACCATGGTCAAGGGGGCGCCGGTCGGCAAGAAGCCGATGTCCAAGCTGGCCGCCAAGGCGGCGCCGCCGCCCGAGGTCAAGGCGGCCGGCCCCGTGGTCGAGATGTCCGACACCGACAAGGCCAAGTTCGACAAGGCGGCCAAGGCGTACGCCGACCTCGAGAAGGAGGCCCAGGCCACCGGCTGGAACAGCGGGCTGTGCACGCGCGCGGCCGCGGTCTGGGAGGGGCTGGCCAGCTCGGCGCCCAAGATGGTCGAGGCGCGCTTCAACGTCGGCGCCTCGTACTCGCACTGCCATGAGGACGCCAAGGCCGAGGCCGCGTACAAGGCGGCCATCGCGATCAACGGCGCCTACGCGCCGGCGTTCGCCAACATCGGCGAGATCTACCTGCGCGGCGGCGCACCCGAGAAGGCCAAGCCGTGGTTCGAGAACGCCCTCAAGGCCGACCCCAACAACGCCGCGGCGCACAACAACCTGGCCTGGATGCTGTACCAGAAGCTGCGGGTGTCGACCGTCGAGGCCGAGCGCACCCGGCTCGAGGACGAGGTCCTCGGCCACCTGCGCACCGCGCTGGCCGTCGAGGCCGATAACCTCGAGGCCTTCAACACCTTCGCCCTGGTCTACCTGGAGGGCAGCGAGAACAACGCCTCGCGGCTCGACATCGCGCAGCTGCTCATCGACCAGGCCAAGAAGAAGAACGACAAGTTCGCCCCGCTGTATGTGACCTCGGGCCTGCTGGCGCTCAAGCGCAAGAACGTGTCGATGGCGCTCAGCGACTTCAACAAGGCCATCGTGCTGGATCCGAACCTGACCGAGGCGCGCATGAACGTCGGCTCGCTGGGCATCTCGTTCCGCAAGTACGACGACGCCAAGGCGCAGTTCGAGGCCGTGCTCAAGAAGGAGCCCAGGAACTACGAGGCCAAGGTCGGCCTCGGGGTCGCGCTGCGTGGCCTGGCCGCCGTGCAGAAGGACACCAAGATCCTCGACGACGCCGAGAAGACCTACAAGGACGCCCAGGCCATGCAGCCCAGCGCCGGCGCGGCCTACTACAACCTCGGCCTGCTGTACGCCAACTACCGCCTCGTCATCCTGAACCCGGACGACTATGACGGTCAGATCGACGCCGCCACCAAGGCGGTCGGCTTTTTCACCCAGTTCAAGCAGAAGGGCGGCCCGCCGGACAAGATCAAGGACGCCGGCGAGCGCATCGACGACCTCAACAAGCTGATCCAGACCTTCAAGGAGATCAAGGCGCTGCCGCCAGAGCCGCCGGCCGAAGAGACGCCGCCCCCGGCGCCGGCTCCCGCGCCGGGCGCTCCTGCCCCCACCGGCGGGAACCCCAAGTAGCTGAAATCAGTGCGATTCACTGACCGGTTGCCGGGTCGGTGACAGGACGTTAGAATTTTCGAACTTTCTCGGAACCAAAACCCTGACCGGTTGTCTTTGCCCTCGCACATGCGCGGGCATCTCCAGGCAGGGCAGCACCAGAGCCAAAGGAGCGGAGCCATGCGCAAGGTCATCTCGTCGGTTTGTGCAGCCATGCTGGTGGTCGGTCTGGCCACCAGTGCCTTCGCCCAGAAGAAGGGCAAGGCCGCCACGGCGGGCGGCGCTGCGAAGGAAAAGAGCTACGACTTCAGCGCCGACGTGATCGATGGCGAGCTCGCCCGCCCCGACGGCGAGAACATGGACGTTCGTGGTTTCGAGAAGCACTCCAGCCTGATCCGGATCCGGACCGACTTCATTCGCGAGATCGTGAAGTCGGCGGAAGACCTGTAAGGGTCTTTCGCTTCGTTCGGCCAGCAGCACCCCGGGGCAGGCAGTTTCCGCAGGTAGTCAACGAGCTGTTTTGCCCAGGGGAGTCACATGGCCGACGGAGTGAAAGTTCCTCTCACGTTCAGGATCTTCAAGGGCGACCAGCTCGTCCGCACCGAGAACCTCACCCAGGACATCGTCAAGATCGGGAAACTGTCGTCGTCGCATCTGCGCATCGACGACGAGCAGGTCTCCCGCATGCACGCTGTCATCGAGGTCACCGGGCCTGACGAGGTCAACATCATCGACCTCGGTTCGACCCGCGGGACCATCGTGAATGGCCAGCGCGTCAACAAGGCCAAGCTGCAGGACGGCGACACCATCGTCCTCGGCGACACCAAGATCGAGATCGCGATCGGCGCGTCGCAGGAGGCCGAGGACGCCCCCACGATGGTCAGCGACCAGCCCCAGGGCACTCGCCCCGCCGCGGCCATGCCACCGCCCTCGGTCTCGGCCTCGCCCAGCGGCGCCAGCCCGATCATGGCCAGCTCGCCGCGTCCGGCGCCGGCCCAGGCGCCCACCATCACCGCGCCCGCGCCGCAGGCCCCTGTCTACGCGCCGCCGCCCGCCGCCTCGATCCCGGCGCCGTTCGCGGCCGCCGCGCCGCCGCCCCGCGCGGCCGCCCCGCGTCCTGCCGCTCCGGCCCACGCCGCGGTGTCGGGCGCCTCGGCCTTCTCGGCCCGTCCGCCCATGAACACCGAGGGTGTCGAGGACTCGACCGGCGCGCGCGCGGTCGAGGTCGCGGCCATGTTCGAGGACCAGGTCCACGACGTCGCCCACCTGACCAACCCGCAGAGCGGCAAGATCAGCGGCATGACCAAGGGCCTCGGCGTCGGCGCCATCCTGGCCCTGATCATGACGGTGATCTGCTTCCAGCAGGCGCTCTCCGTCGCGATCCGTGACAAGCACGCCTACAACAAGCACACCGACGGCGATCCGACCAACCCGGATCCCGCCCTGCGCGTGCCGCAGCCGGGCAACACCTTCGAGCACGAGGAGGTCCCGGTCGCGGTCGAGTTCGGCTTCGTGGCCGGCTTCGCGCTGACCGTCGCGCTGGCGTGGTCGTTCGCGTCGCGCTCGCGTGAAGAGAAGCGCCCGTCGGAGTTCCGCCTCGGCGAAGGCGACCACGTCGAGTTCAACATCGCCTCCAGCATGGTCGGCAACATGCCGGCGTTCCCGCTGGTGCGCTCGACCGGCACCGACTGGACCTTCAACTTCATGCGCAACTGGGGCGGTGACGTCACCGTCGATGGTCGCACCGAGACGCTGGAGCAGGTCGCGTCGTCGGGTCGCGCCACCGGCTCGTCGGCGGCGCCCGGCGCCTACGAGATGCAGATCCCGCTCAACGCGCGCATCAAGGTCGACATCGGGGAGAACACCTTCCTGGTCAACTCGGTGCCGCCGCCGCGTCGTCACCCGGTGTCGATGCTGGCCACGCTGGACACCCGCTTCTTCGCGTACCTCGGCGCCTCGGCGGTCGGCGCCGCCGGCGTGCTGATGCTGCTGTGGGCCATCCCGCCGGAGGAGTCGAACACCTTCGTCGAGAACCCGCCCAAGCTGACCACCTCGGCGACCCTGGAGAACAAGGCCAACGAGGCGGTCGAGCAGCCCGAGGAAGAGGAGCCCAACAAGGACGATGGCAAGGAGTCGGGTGGTACCGGCACCAAGACCATGGGTCCCGAGGGCAAGATGGGCAAGAAGGACTACAAGGGCGTGGACGGCCGCTACAACATCATGGACCGTGGCGCCGACAAGGGCCTGGGCATGCAGAAGGCGGCCGAGCGCGGCGCCAACTCCGGTATCGTCGGCGCCCTGGCGCGCATGGAAGGCGACGCCTTCGGTCACATCACTGGCCAGCTGCCGTTCTCGTCGGGCTTCGGTGATCGCGACATCCAGGGTGGTCTGACGGGCGACAGCTTCGGCGAGGCCTCGGGCGGCTGGGGCACCGGCGTCTCGGGCGAGGGCTGGGGCGGCGGCGGCACTGGCCGCGGCACCATCGGTCTCGGCAACTACGGCACCCTGGGCTGGGGCAAGGGCACCGGCACGGGCTTCGGCACCGGCTCGGGCTCGGGCTCGGGTCGCGGCCACACCAAGCGCCGTCCGGCCGTGAACCTGGGTCAGGCGGAGGGCGTCGGCGACCTCGACAAGGAGATGATTCGCCGCGAAATCCGCAAGAACAAGAGCAAGTTCGAGTACTGCTACGAGAAGCAGCTGCTGGCCAAGCCGAACCTGGAGGGCACCGTGTCCACCCAGTTCGCCATCCTGGGCACCGGGTCGGTCCGTGGCGCGCGCGCCAACGGCGTCGATCCCACGGTGTCGAGCTGCGTGGCGCAGGTCCTGGGCGGCATCCAGTTCCCCAAGCCCACCGGCGGCGGCGTCGTGAACGTCAGCTACCCGTTCACCTTCCGTCAGGCCGGCGAGTAGTCGCCTCCACATGACCGGTCAGCGGCGCGCACTTCGCGAGGGGTGCGCGCCGCTGCTTTTTCGGTGTCCGGCGCCAGATGTGACCAGATGTGAAAACGATGTGAAACTCAGCGCACGAAACGTTGTGCTGACCCCTTGAAATCGATAATATCCGGCCGGCCGGGCCCACATGTGCACCGGCAGCCGCGCACCACGACTCCAGGGAGCCATCGTCGATGCCTACTCGCCATGCTGTTCAGTCCGGCCTCCTCATCGTCACGCTCATGCTGGGGTTTGGCGGCTGTGGACAGCTGACATGTGACTCCGAGCTGAAGGCCTCGCGCGCGGCCAACAACCGCGCCATCGGGCTGCAGAAGCAGGGTCAGTACGAGGCCGCGGAGAAGGAGTTCCGCAACGCCATGGCGCTCAAGCCGTCGAACCACAAGGCGGCCTACAACCTCGGCGTGCTGTTCGAGTCGCAGGGCAAGTGGGAGCAGGCCAAAGAGGCCTACAACGAGGCCCTCAAGCGCAACGACAAGAACCCGATGTACTTCTACGACGCCGGCCACGCCTACCTCGAGTGGGCCTGCCCGGAGCAGAAGGAGGGCGGGCGCTCCTGCAGCACCCCGCCCGACGAGGCCATCAAGAACCTGGAGCGCGCGGTCAAGATGCGCGAGTCGCTGTTCAAGGGCTGGTACTACCTGGGTGTCGCCCACGAGTTGAAAGACGAGCCGCGCGAGGCCGCCATCGCCTACACCAAGTCGGCGCGCGCCAACGGCCGCTTCCTGGAGCCGTTCATCGATCTCACCAAGCTGTACCTGTCGTGGGACAAGTGGGACGAGGCGCAGCGCATCGCCACCGCGGCGCTGTCGGTGCCCGAGAACCGGGCCCAGCGCCAGAACGCGACCATGCTGTACTTCCTGCAGGGGCGCGCCAGCGAGTTCCTGAACCAGAACGAGAAGGCGCTCGAGGCCTACAACAACGCGGTGCAGACCGACGAGGCCAACGTCAATGCGACGTTCCACCTCGGCGTCCTGTACGCCAAGCTGGGCAACAAGGCGCAGGCCAAGGAGTGGCTGGAGAAGGCCATCAAGAAGGGGGGCGGCAACGCCAACCTGGTGGCCACCGCCAACTCGATTCTGTATCAGCAGATCAAGTAGTAGGGCTCGCCAAGAGAGCGGTGCCAGACGCAGCGGGCGATGGGGGTCGCCCATGCAGAAATCGGCCGTGTGTGGAGTGCCCCCGGAGGCGCTTCCCTTGGCTGGTTTCGCTGTGTTATAACCTCGGCTCGCCGGTTTTCCCAATCCCCTTGAGAGGATAGAGGGTTCGTCCCATGGAACTGCGCACCGACATCAAGCGGCGCCTGCGGGGATCTCGTGACTGGACGGCAGTCATCGAGGAGCTGGAGCGTGAGCTCGAGCAGGTCGAAGGGGCCGAGGACAAGTCGGAACAGCTGTTCGAGCTCGGTCAGGCGTGCGAAGAGATCGTGCCGGATCGAGATCGTGCCCTGGCCATGTTCCAGAAGGCCTGGAAGCTGAACCCGGCCAACATCAAGGCGCTGTCGCGCGCGCGGGCGATCTATCGCGAGATGGGTCGCCTCGAGATGGTGGCCAAGCTGGGCGAGCTCGAGCTGAAGACCAATCCGGACGCGTCCCGCGCCGCGGATCTGCACGCCATGGTGGGCGAGGCGCTGCTCGATCTGGGGCAGAAAGACAAGGCGATCGAGCATCTCGCCCAGGCGGCCAAGGCGCTGCCGGGCAGCGTGACGGTGGTCGAGGGGCTGGCGGCGGCGCGCTATGGCGAGGACTGGCTGGCCGAGGTCGAGGACATCTCGCAGCAGGCGGCGGCCTCGGACACCAGCACGGCGGCGCGGCTGTACCTCAGGGCCGCGCGCATCCTGCACTTCGAGGTGCCCGAGGATCCCGCCTACGAGAGCACGCTGCGCCGGGTGCTGAGCTTCGATCCGCAGCACGAACAGGCCAATTCGCTGCTGGAGGCGCTGCTCGCCAGCCAGCAGCGCTTCCAGGATCTGGCCGATCTGCACGACAAGCGCGCCTATGCGGCGGCCGACGACTCGGATCGCGCCGAGCTGTACCGGCGCTTCGCGACGGCGTGGACCTACCGCTTCAAGGATCGGGATCGCGGCGCGGCGTTCCTGGCCAAGGCGCTGAGCGCGGCGTTCGACAACGGCGCCGTGCTGCGTGGCCAGGTCGCGGCGTTCCAGTTCCTGCGCGACTCCATGGGGCCCAAGGGCGAGTGGGCGCCGCTGGTCAAGCTGACCGACGCGGCGCTCAAGAACCGCGGCCTGGGCGAGGACGAGAAGCTGTATGCGGGCACGCTCGGCGGAGCCATCGCGTGGAAGCAGCTCAACGACGTGGAGCGGGCCGCGGCCTACTTCGGCGAGGTCGCCAAGATCGATCCCGAGAATCCGTTCGTGAAGGACTTCAACGCGTCGGTGGGCGCGCTGCCCAAGACCCCGGAGTCGAGCGGCGAGATGAAGGCGGTGGACGGCGGTCCGGCGGCCGCGCCGCTGTCGTCGGCGCCGATGTCGACCACGGCGCCGGTGCAGGCGATGCCCACCGCGGTGACGGCCCCGATGGCTGCGCCGCCGCCGGCACCTCCGCCCGTGGCGCCCGCGCCCGTCGCGGCGGCGCCTGCGCCCGCTGCGGCGGCACCTGCGCCGGCTGCGGCCGCGCCTGCCCCCGCTCCCGCCCCCGCTCCCGCGCCCAGGCCGGCGGCGGCGGCCGGGCCGACCAGCCAGGACGACACCCTGCCCACGCTGTCGGCGATCAACGAGACCGTCAGCGACACCACCAGGGCGGCGATGGACGCGGCCACCGCGGCCGAGACCGCAGGTGGACCGCCTGACAAGGCGATCGACGCCTGGCGCAAGGCGATCGCGACGGCCCCGACGCAGCGCGGCCCGCGCCGCGAGCTGGCCCGCGTGCTGCGCAAGGCCGAGCGCTGGAACGTGCTGGTCGACGCGCTGCGCGAGGAGATCGACAAGACCCCGAGCGCCGACGACAAGGTCGCGCTGCTCGGCGAGCAGGCCGACATCTACAAGAACCGGCTCAAGCAGGACTCCGGCTACCTCAACGCGCTCAACGCCATCCTGGCGCTGCGCGCGGGCAGCCTGCCGGTGCTCGATCAGCTGGCGGCGCAGTACGAGGCCATGAAGCGCTGGCCGGACCTGGTCAGCACGCTGCAGAAGCGCGTCGCGGCGACCATGGACGCCCCCTCGAAGGTCCAGCTCCTGCTGCGCGTGGCCGCGCTGTTCCAGGAGAAGTTCTCCAACCAGACCGAGGCCATCAAGACCTTCGAGGCGGCGCTCGAGCTGGATCCCGAGAACGGCGCCGCGGTCGACTACCTCAAGGCGGCCTACGAGAAGCGCCGCGACTGGGAGAAGCTGATCGCGCTCAAGAAGCGCGAGATCGAGCGCGTGCAGGACTCCGCGCAGCGCACCCAGCTGCTGGTCGACATCGCCAAGCTGGCCTCCGAAAAGCTGAAGAAGCCGTCGGTGTCGATCGATCTGTGGAGCGCCGTGCTGGCCGCCGACGGCGACCACCTGGAGGCGCTGACCGAGCTCGAGAAGCTGTACGAGCGCGAGAAGCAGTGGGATCCGCTGGCCGAGGTGGTGTCGACGCTGGCGCGCCTGGCGCCCGACAACGCCAAGCGCGTGGCCCAGCTGCAGAAGCTCGGCCTCCTGTACTCGGAGAAGCTCAACGACAACGATCGCGCCATCCGCGCCTGGCGTGCGCTGCTCGAGGTCGAGGGTGAGAACCGTCGCGCCCAGGACGCCCTCAAGAAGCTGTACCTGACGCAGAAGTCGTGGACCGAGCTGGAAGAGTTCTACGCCGCGCAGAACAAGCTGGAAGAGTTCGTGCGCGTGCTCGAGCGCCAGGTCGAGACCGAGGACGACGCCACCAAGCTGACGCTGTCGGTGCGCATCGGCGAGCTGTACCGCGACAAGCTGAACAAGCCCGACCGCGCCGCACGCGCGTTCGAGAAGGTGCTGACGCTGGACGCTCAGCACCTGGGCGCCGCCGAGGCGCTGATCCCGCTGTACGAGCAGGCCAAGGATCAGAAGAAGCTGGCCCAGGTCCTCGAGGTCCAGCTCGGCCACACCAGGGACAAGGCGCAGCGGCAGGATCGCCTGCGTCGCCTGGCCGACCTGGTCGAGAAGCAGCTCAAGGACAAGGGCGTCGCCTACGGCTGGTACCTCAAGGCGCTGGACGAGGACGAGTACGCCGACTGGGCCCGCACCGAGGCCGAGCGCCTGGCGCAGGAGACCGGCGGCTGGACCGAGCTGGTGGCGGCCTACGAGACCGCGATCGGCAAGCTGTCCGGCGGCAACCAGCAGGGCTCCGTCGAGGCGCTGCCGCTGATGAGCGTGGTCGCGCGGGTGTACGAGGAGGAGCTGGGCGAGAAGGACAAGGCGCTGGCGATGAACCAGCGCATCCTCGGCCTCGACGCGCAGAACTCCGCCGCGGTCAACGCGCTGGAGCGCCTGTACCTGGGCTTTGGCCGCCACGAGGAGCTGCTCGAGATCTACCGGCGCAAGCTGGAGATGGTGCTGGATCCCGAGGAGCAGAAGGGCATCCGCTACCAGCTGGCGCGGGTCTACGAGGACGCCATCGGCGACGCCCCCAAGGCGGCGCAGGCGTACCGCGACATCCTGGAGGCCTACGGCGACGACGCCCCCGGGCTGAAGGCGCTGGATCGGCTGTATGGTCAGGCTGGGCAGCACAAGGAGCTGGCCGACGTCATCGTGCGCCAGCTCGCGCTGGTGGCCAGCGACGACGACAAGACGGTGGTCGACCTGAAGTACCGCCTCGGGCAGCTGCGCGAGCAGCACCTGGGCGACGTGCCCGGGGCCATCGACGCCTATCGCGACATCCTCGATCTCGACAAGGAGCACGAGGGCGCGCGCGTGGCGCTGGAGAAGCGCCTCACCGAGACCGATCACCAGCTGACGGCGTCGGCCATCCTGCAGCCGATCTACCAGCACCTGGGCGAGTGGAAGAAGCTGGTCGGCCTGTACGAGATCGAGCTGACCCGCGAGACCAGCGCGCTGGGCCGCGTCGAGCTGCTCACCAAGATCGGCGAGATCAACGCCGAGAAGCTGGGCGATCCCGAGGAGGCCTTCCAGGGCTTCGCGCGCACCTTCCGCGAGGATCCCTCCAACGACAAGGCGCGCGCCGAGCTGGCGCGGCTGTCGGCGCTGATCGACGACGGCTGGGAGCGCGTGGTCAAGCTGTACGAGTCGGCCGCTGGCAACGCCCAGCTGTCGCCCGCGCTGCAGCACGAGCTCAGCATGAAGGTCGCGGAGATCTACGATCTGCGGCTGGAGAAGCCCGAGAAGGCGGTCGAGTTCTACCGCCGCGCGCAGCAGCTGGAGCCCGACGACGCCACCGCGCTGGAGGCGCTCGACAAGCTGTACACGCGCGACTCGCGCTGGCAGGAGCTGGTCGACGTCTACAAGAAGAAGATCGAGCTGGCCAAGGACCCCGACACGCGCCTGGAGCTTTACAAGAAGCTGGCGACGCTGTGGGAGGAGATGCTCGGCAACGTCGACGAGGCGGTCGCGACGTACAAGGAAGTGCTGGCCCAGGAGCCGACCAACATCGGCGCCCTCAAGGCCCAGGATCGCCTGCTCGAGACCCAGAAGTCGTGGACCGAGCTGGCCGACAACCTGGCCCGTCAGCTGCAGCTGACCGACGAGAAGGACGAGACCGTCGGCCTCCTGGTGCGGCTGGCCAGCCTGCGCGAGAGCAAGCTGTCGGAGGTCGCCGCGGCCATCGACACCTACCGCCAGGCCCTGGAGCTGGATGCCGAGAACGCCACCGCGCTCAGCGCGCTGGAGCGGCTCATCAAGCAGCCCGAGCACGAGCTGGCCATCGCCAACATCCTGGAGCCGATCTACCGGGTCCAGGACGACTGGAAGAAGCAGGTCGGCGTCTACGAGATCATGGTGCGCCACGCGCTGGATCCGGCGCGCAAGATCGAGCTCCTGCATCGCATCGCCGAGCTGTACGAGGTCGGCGGCGACGACGGCCCGAGCGCGTTCACGACCTATGATCGCGCCCTGCGCGAGGACCCGGGCAGCCCCGACACCCAGCAGAAGCTGGAGCGGCTGGCGCGCGAGCTGGAGCGCTTCCCCGACCTCGTCCAGCTGTACGACGACGTCCAGAAGCCGCTGCTCGACAACGATCTGCGCGTCGCGTTGCTGACCAAGGTGGCCCAGCTGCAGGAGCTGCAGCTGCAGGACGACGAGGCCGCGGTGGGCAGCTACCGCCGCGTGCTCGAGGTCGATCCGCGCAACCTGCCGGCGGCCAACGCCATCGAGCAGGTGCACTCGCGCAACGCCGACTACGGGCGCCTGGTCGAGGCCCTGCTGCTCAAGTCCGAGATCGTCGAGGGCATCGACGAGAAGAAGGCGCTGGCCTTCAAGGCGGCGCAGACCTTCGAGGACGTGCTGGAGTCGCCCGATCGCGCCATCGGCGTGTATCGCCACATCCTGGAGTGGGACGACGCCGACGCCATCGCGATGGAGGCGCTGGAGCGCCTGTACATCCGGCTGGAGCGCTGGCAGGACCTCAAGGACATCTACGCCAAGAAGGCGGAGCTGGCCAAGGATCCCCAGGACAAGAAGCAGATGCTGTACGTGCTCGGTCAGGTCTACGACCGCGAGCTCGGTGACGTCAGCAAGGCCATCGAGACCTACCAGGGCATCCTCGACATCGATCCCGAGGACGTCACCGCGGTGCAGGCGCTGGATCGCCTGTACCAGGCGGCGGGGCGCTGGTTCGACCTGCTCTCGATCCTCGATCGCGAGGTCGAGCTGGCGGGCGGGTCGGCCGAGATCGTCGCGCTGAAGTTCCGCATCGGTCAGCTCTGGGAGCGCGAGCTCAAGGAGCTGTCACGGTCGATCGAGGCCTATCGCGAGGCCCTGACCATGGACCCCGGGCACGAGCCGACGCTGGCCGCCCTGGACGGCCTGGTGCATCGCGACGGCGAGCCGGTCGCGGCGGCCCTGGTCCTGGAGCCGGTCTACGAGCAGGCCGCGGAGTTCGAGAAGCTGATCGATCTGCTCGAGGTCCAGGCCAAGCACGCCGAGGATCCGCTGCGTCGGGTCGAGCTTCTGCACCGCATCGGCGAGCTCTACGAGCGCCGCCTGGAGAAGCACGCCGAGGCGTTCAACGCCTTCGGGCGCGCGCTGCGTGAGGATCCCGCCAACGAGCGCACCCTGGCCGAGGTCGAGCGGCTGGCCGACGCGACGCGGGGCTGGGACAAGCTGTCGGGGCTGTACGAGGCCGAGATCACGCGCACCATGGATCAGGCGCGCCAGGTCGACCTCCTGCAGCGCGTGGCCCGGGTCTACGAGGAGGAGCTGGGGCAGCCCGAGAAGGCCATCACCACGCTGCGCCGCGTGCTCGATGTCGACACCGAGAACCGCGCGGCGATCTACAAGCTGGACCGCCTGTACGAGGGCCAGGGCCGCTTCGCCGAGCTGGCCGAGATCCTGCGCCGCGAGGTCGGTCTCGGGGCCACGGAAGACGAGCAGATCGGGACGCAGTTCCGCCTGGGCCAGACCTACGAGCTGCAGCTCAAGGATCTGGGCTCGGCGATCCAGGTCTATCGCGAGATCCTGGCCGCGCGGCCGGACCATGGTCCGACCCTGACGTCGCTGGAGATGATCTTCGCGGAGGGCCAGTTCCAGCGCGAGATCGCGCAGATCCTGGAGCCGCTGTACCGCGTCGCCGAGCAGTGGGAGAAGCTGTCGGCGATCTACGAGGTCGAGCTCGAGAAGCTGACCGAGCCGAGCGAGCGCCAGCAGATGTACCAGCGCCTGGCCGAGATCTCGGAGCAGAAGCTGCTCGACGAGGTGCGCGCCTTCCAGTGGTGGGGTCGCGCGTTCGGCGAGGATCCGCGCGCCGAGCTGGCCGGCGAAGAGGTCGAGCGCCTGGCCAAGACCACCGGGTCGTGGGCCGAGCTGGTCGGCGTCTATGGCGACGTGCTGGCGCGGGTGCAGGATCCGCAGGTGCAGCGCATCGTGCTGCTCAAGGTCGCGCGGGTGCACGATCTCGAGCTGCGCGACGCCCAGCGGGCCGAAGAGGCCTACCTGCGCGTGCTGCAGATCGACGACAAGGACGTCGAGGCGCTGGCCGCGCTGGACAAGATCTACGAGCAGGCCGGCATGTTCCCCGAGCTGGCCGAGATCCTGCGCCGGCGCGTGGGCGTCACCATGGACAGCGAGGAGCTGACCTCGCTGCACTTCCGGCTCGGACGCCTGTACACCGAGGCGCTCGACCAGCCCGACGAGGCGGTGGCGGCCTACTCGACCATCCTCGACGGCGACTCGCGCAACGCCAAGGCCCTGGAGGCCCTGGAGCGCGTGTACTTCAAGCGCGAGGAGTTCCAGAAGCTCTACGGCGTGTACGAGAAGATGGTCGACATCGCCGTCGGCGACGAGCAGCTGGCCGACGTCTACGCCCACATGGCGCGCATCGCGTCGGAGGCGCTGCAGAAGGACGACGAGGCGCAGGACCTGTGGAACCGGGTCATCGATCTGCGCGGCGAGGATCCCACCGCGCTGGTCGCGCTGGCCGACATCTACGAGCGGCGCGAGCAGTGGCGCGAGCTGGTCGACATCCTGGAGCGCACCGTGCGCATCGCGAGCGATCGCGAGAAGGCGCCGCTGCACAAGCGCCTGGGGCGGATCTGGGCCACCAAGCTGGGCCGCGAGCGCAACGCCATCGAGGCCTGGTCCAAGGCGCTGGAGCTGGAGCCGGGCGATCTCGAGAGCCTGCGCGCGATGTGCCAGCTCTACCGGTCGACCCAGGCCTGGGAAGAGCTGTCCACCATGCTGCGTCGCCTCATCGACGTCGGCGTGACGCAGCTGGAGGACGACGAGCTGCAGGGGCTGTATGCCCAGCTCGGCGAGCTCGAGGGCGACGTGCTGATGCGGCCCAACGAGGCCGTCGAGGCCTGGCGCCGCGTGCTGCAGCTGGATCCCGGCGATCACAAGGCGCTGGGGGCCCTGGAGGCCATCTTCTCGCGCGAGGCGCGCTGGGAGGACCTCATCGAGGTCCTGGAGAAGAAGTCCGTCGTGCTGGACGACCAGAAGGCGCGCATCGACGTGCTGCTGCAGGCCGGCGCGACCTACGAGGAGAAGCTCTCGGACAAGCAGTCGGCCGCGCAGATGTACGAGCGCGTGCGCGCCATGGACGCGGCCAACATCACGGCCAGCGCCCAGCTCGAGGCCATCTACCGCGAGCAGTACAACTGGCAGAAGCTGAACGAGGTCCTGCTGGAGCGGGTCGAGAACACGCCCGACGTCGAGCAGCGCATCACCACGCTGCAGAACGTCGCCAAGATCTTCGAGGAGGAGATCGGCGACCAGGAGAGCGCCTTCGTCGTCCTGCAGGCCGCCTTCAAGGAGGACTACTCCAACGAGGCGACCTCGCGCGAGCTGGAGCGGCTGGCGACCACGGCCAACAAGTGGTCCGATCTGCTGGCCGACTACACCCAGGTCGTGCAGGGGCTGACCGACACCAAGGCCAAGGCGGATCTGTGGGTCAAGATCGGCCGCTGGTACGGTGACAACCTGCACCATGTCGACTACGCGGTCGCCTCGGTGCAGCAGGCCCTGGCGCTCGACGGCAACCACGTCGGCGCGCTGGCGGCGATGGCCGACTTCCACCGCAAGCGCGGCGCCTGGGACGAGCTGACCGACACCCTGCGCCACCACGCCAGCGTCGAGCCGGATGCGAAGAAGCGCACCGAGCTGTACCTCAACCTGGCCGAGCTGCTGGAAGTCCAGATGGGCGACCCGGGCCAGGCCATCGGGGCCTACAACTCGGCGGTCGATGCCGACCCCGAGGCGCCGTCGCAGGACGCGCTGGTGGCGCTGGATCGGCTGTACCGGCGCCAGATGCAGTGGCCGGATCTGATCCGGGTGCTGGAGCGCCGCGCGGGCCTGAGCCAGGAGCCCGACGAGCAGGTCAAGTTCAAGCTCGAGATCGCGAACCTGTACGACTCGTACCTGGATGACTCGGCGCACGCCATCGCGGCCTACCGCGACGTCGTGACCATCGACTCACGCAACCTGGCGGCCCTGCGCGCGCTGGAGTCGCTGTACGAGAAGACCGGCCAGTCCGAGGCCTACCTCGACGTGCTGGAGAACCAGCTCGACGCCAGCGGCACCGACGCCGAGCGCATCAGCCTGTACCAGCGCATGGCCATCGCGTGGGAGGAGCGCTTCAACAAGGCCGACCGCGCGTGGGAGTGCCTGGAGAAGGTGCTGGTGCTCGACGAGCGCTCGCAGGGCACCTATCGCGAGCTGGAGCGCCTGTATCGCCAGGAACGCCGCTGGGAGTCGCTGGTCGACACCTACCGGCGTCACGTGGCGGCGACCGGCGACCCCTCGGTGCGCGTCGAGCTGTATGGCTCGATGGGCCAGGTCTACGAGGACGAGCTCAAGGAGTACGACCGCGCCATCGACGAGTACAACAACGTGCTGTCGTTCGACGGCGACGATCACACCGCGCTGGCGGCGCTGGGTCGGCTGTACGAGAAGATCGAGGCCTGGGACCGCGCCATCGAGATCGAGTCGCGCCTGGTCGAGATCACCGACGACGGCCGCACCCGCGTCGATCTGAACTTCCGCATCGGCAAGATCCTGGAGGAGCGTCAGCAGGATCCCGAGGCGGCCGAGCAGCGCTACGTGACCGCGCTGTCGCTGGACCCCGCGCACGTGCCGTCGATGCAGGCCCTGACGGAGATGTACAAGAAGCGCGGCGACTGGATGAAGGCCGCCAACATGATGGTGCGCGCCGAGGCGCACGCCGGAAATCCGCTGGAGAAGATCAAGCTGCTGGCCGAGGCCGGCGACATCTTCCACAAGAAGCTGCACGACGAGAGCCGCGCCATCGAGAGCTACGCGCGCGTCATCGAGCTGGATCCCGAGCACGTGGGCGCTGGCGAGCCGCTGGCCGAGATGTACTTCGCCGAGGCGCGCTACCAGGAGCTCGAGCCCATCCTCGACATGCTCATCCGCAAGGCGGGCAAGAAGTCGAACAACGAGCTGCACGCGCTGTACTTCCGGCAGGCGCGCACCACCGACGAGCTGGGCAAGGGCGAGAAGTCGCTCAAGTACTACAAGCAGGCGTACGACATCGACTCGACGCACCTGCCGACGCTGCTCGGACGCGCGAACCTGCTGTACAAGCAGCAGGACTGGGACAACGCCGGGAAGATCTACCAGACCATCCTGGTCCAGCACCGCGACGCGCAGAAGCCGCACGAGGTCGTCGAGATCTACCACCGCCTCGGTGTGGTGCGACTGAAGCTGGGTGAGCGCAAGAAGGCGCTCAACATGTTCGAGAAGGCGCTCGAGATCGACGCCGGGCACCGCGCCACGCTGCTGCAGATCATCGAGCTGCAGGCGCAGCAGAACGACTGGGAAGCCGTCATCCACGCCAAGCGCGCCATGCTGGCGGGCGCGACCGAGGACGAGAAGTTCAAGCTCCTCGACGAGATCGGCGACCTGTACCAGGAGAAGCTGCAGAACGCGCAGAAGTCGATCGCGGCCTACCAGGAGGCGCTGGAGGCGCGGCCGGGGGACTTCCCGACCCTGCACAAGCTGCTGGAGCAGTTCGGCAACACCAAGCAGTGGAAGAAGGTCGTCGAGGTCGCCGCCAAGCTGGCCGAGCTGGAGCGTGACCCGATCCGCCGCGGCAAGTACCTGTACACCGCCGGCGCGGTCAGCCGTGACGAGCTCAAGGCGCTGGACGAGGCCATCGAGTTCTTCAACCAGGCGCTCGACAACTACTTCGAGAGGGCCGACGCCCTGACGCCGACGGCGATGCAGCAGCACCTCAAGGCGTTCGAGGCCATCGACAAGGTGGCCACGCAGAAGAAGGACTGGAAGACGCTGGAGCGCAACTACCGGCGCATGATCAAGCGTCTGCCGCCGCAGGGGCAGGATCAGCTGAAGACCCTGCTCTTGCACAACCTCGGCGAGATCTACCGGACCCGTCTGCGCGAGTTCAACGCCGCCATCGCGGCCTTCGAGATGGCGCAGGGGCTGGATCCGGAGAACAAGGGGCGCTCGGAGATCCTGGCCGAGCTGTACCTGGTCGGTGGGCCGGAGCACGCGGACAAGGCCATCGCGCAGCACATGGCGATGATCCGCAAGGAGCCCCTGGCCAAGATCGACAGCTACAAGGTGCTGTTCAAGATCTACATGGACAACCACCAGTTCGATAAGGCCTGGTGCATGTCGGCGGCGCTGACGTTCCTGAACCGCGCCGATCCGCAAGAGCAGCAGATGTACGAGCAGTACCGCACCAAGGGGCTGGCCAAGGCCAAGCAGCGCCTGACCGACGACGCGTGGCGCAACATCTTCCACCCGTCGCAGGATCGCTATGTCGGCAACATCCTGGGCACGGTCTGGAACGCGATCGCGCTGATCAAGGCGCGGCCGCACAAGGACTATGGCCTGCGCCGCAAGGACAAGCTGGACGTGGCGGCGCACCAGTCGCTGTTCGCGAAGATCTTCAACTACGTGAACCAGGTGCTCAACGTCCCGCAGCCGGAGCTGTACCTCGATCCGACCAAGCCGATGACCATGGCGCTGGCGCTGACCGAGGAGAAGAAGCAGCTCATCCCGTCGTTCGTGGTCGGCAGCGAGCTCATGACTGGGCGCCCGGACGGCGAGATCGCGTTCGCGGTGGCGTCGAAGCTCTGCTACATGCGGCCGGAGCACTTCCTGAAGCTGGCCATCACCACGAACGCCGAGATCAAGGTGGCGTTCCTGTCGGCGCTCAAGCTGGTGGTGCCGAACTTCCCGATCAAGCCGCAGGACGAGCCGACGGTGCAGCAGTACCTCGGCGTGATGCGGCAGTACGTGCCGCCGCAGATGATGGAGCAGCTGCACCTCATGGTGCAGCGCTTCCTGCAGACCAAGGCCGAGGTCGACCTCAACAAGTGGGGCACCGCGGTCGAGCTGACGACGCACCGCCTGGGCTTCATCCTGTGCGGCGATCTGGCGACGGCGGCCAAGATGATCTCGACCGAGCCGGCCACCGTGGGTGGTCTGCAGCCGAAGGAGAAGATCGTCGAGCTCATCATGTACGCGATCAGCGACCAGTACTTCGAGGTGCGTCGCCACCTCGGCATGGCCATCGCGTAGTTCGTCGCGTAGGGTTCGGTTCGAGATGAAGCGTGAAGACGAGGCCCCGCCGGCGGGTCAGCCAGACAAGCTGACGGTTGGCGGGGCTGTTCTGCTTGCGCTGATCGCGATCAGCGGGTTCATGACGGTGGGCCTGCTCGGGCAGATGCTCAAGAAGGACGCGCTGCAGGACCCGGTGACCGGGGTGGTGGCGCTGGTGGTGGGGCCGCTGATCGCGCTGTTCGTGGCGCTGGTGCGCTATGCGCCCAACGAGGACACCGCGCGGGCGCTCGGGCTGCGCCAGGCGCCGCGGGCGCTGCCGCTGGGGCTGGCGGTGGTGGCGGGGGCGGCGGCGGGGCTGCCGCTGGACGACGTGGTGTTGAGGATGTTCGAGCTGTTCCCGCGCAAGCTGCCGGCGGGGGCGGAGCTGGCACTGGAGGGCAACGCGCTCAGCGAGGTGGTGCTGCTGGTCGGGGTGGTGCTGCTCATCCCGGTGGCGCACGAGCTGCTGTACCGGGGCTTCCTGTTGCCGCGGCTGGTGCCCCGGCTGAAGCTGTGGGGGGCGGTGGGCACGGTGGCGCTACTGCACGCGGGCGAGCTGTTCATGAACCCGCACTATCTGCCGTCGGTGCTCGGGCTGGCGGTGCTGGCAGGGATCGCGGCGGTGGGTGGCGGGGTGTGGGCGGCGATCGCGCTGCATGTGTCGTCGCAGGCGGCGTCGCTGCTGGCGTCGCTGCTGGGGTTGGCGGTGCCGGGGCAGGGCAGCAAGGGTGAGATCGTGCATCTGGGCCAGACCGAGGCGGTGGTGTGCGGGGCGGTGCTGCTGGTGGCGGTGGTGCTGATGCTGACGGTGGGGCGGCGGCGGGCGGTGGCGTGAGCGGGGTGCGTGTCGGGGTCGATAGCGGGGGGACGTTCACGGATGTGATCGCGGTGGGGGCCGCTGGCGGGGTCACGGTGCTGAAGCTGCCGTCGCGGCCGGATGCTCCGGAGCAGGCGGTCTTGCAGGGTGTTTCGGGGGTGGGCGGCGCGACCGAGGTGGTGCACTCGACGACGGTGGCGACCAACGCGCTGCTGGAGCGGCGTGGTGGGCCGACGGTGCTGGTGACCACGGCGGGCTTCGAGGATGTGCTGGTGCTGGGGCGGCAAGCGCGCGCGGAGCTGTATGCGCTGGCGCCGGAGCAGCCGGCGCCGCTGGTGGCGGATGGCGCGCGCCTCGGGCTGGTGGAGCGGCTGGGGCCGGGTGGGGTGGTGTGGCGTGAGCTGGATGAGGCGTCGCTGGCCAAGGTGTTGGCGGCGGTGCTGGCGGCGGCGCCGCGGTCGGTCGCGGTGGTGTTGCTGCACGCCTATGCGGACGGCGCGCACGAGCGGCGGGTCGAGGCGGCGCTGCGGGCGGCCGGGTATGCCGGGCCGGTGTCGCTGTCGTCGCGCGTGCTGCCCGAGCATCGTGAATACGAGCGCACGTCGACCACTGTGGTGGACGCCTATGTGGCGCCCGTGGTGGGGGCATATGTGGCGCGGCTGGATACCGGGCTGCGGGCGACGGGGGCGAGGCTGTCGGTGATGCTGTCGTCGGGTGGCGTGGCGCGGGCGGAGGATGCCGCGGCGGTGCCGGCGCGGACAGCGCTGTCGGGGCCGGCGGCAGGGGTGGTGGGCGCGCGCGTGGTGGCGGCGCGGGCGGGGCTCGGGCGCATCCTGACCTTCGACATGGGTGGCACGTCGACCGACGTGGCGCTGGTGGACGGCGAGGTGGCGACCACGCGGGACACCGTGATCGGTGGCGCGGCGATCGCGCTGCCGATGGTCGACGTGCACACGGTGGGCGCCGGTGGCGGGTCGCTGGCGGCGCTGGACGGCGGCGGGTCGCTGGTGGTGGGGCCGGAGAGCGCGGGGGCGGCGCCGGGGCCGGCGTGCTACGGGCGCGGTGGGCTGCGTGCGACGGTGACCGATGCGCACGTGGTGCTGGGGCGGCTGGCGGGTGGCCTGGCGGGGGGGGCGGTGGCGCTGGATGAGGCCGCGGCGCGGGCGGCGGTGGCGCGGCTGGGCGAGCAGCTCGGTGGTGGGGCGAGTCCGGAGCGGGTGGCGGCGGCCATCGTGGCGGTCGCGGATGCGGTGATGGCGCGGGCGCTGCGCAAGATCTCGGTCGAGCGTGGGCGCGATCCGCGTGACTTCACGCTGGTGGCGTTCGGCGGGGCAGGGGCGCTGCATGCCTGTGCGCTGGCCGACGAGCTGCTCATCCCGCGCGTGCTGGTGCCGGCGGGGCCGGGCCTGCTGTGTGCGTATGGTGCGCTGGCGGCGCCGGTGCAGCGCGACCTGGCGCGCTCGCTGATGCAGCTGGTGGCCGCGGGAGCGGTCCTCGATGTGGATACGCTGACCACATCTTTTGACGAGATGGAGGCTGAATCATCACGCGCGCTTGACGCCGAGGCGGTCGCGCCCGAGCTGCGCCAGCTGACCCGGCTGGCCGAGCTGCGCTACCAGGGCCAGTCGCACGAGCTGTCGGGGCCCGCCACGCCGGGCACCGACCTGGCGGCCGCCTTCACCGCGGCGCACCAGGCGCGCTTCGGCTTCACGCTGCCGCGCGCCATCGAGCTCATCGCGCTGCGCGTGATCGCGCGCGGGCTGACTCCGCCGCCGCCGCTGCCCATCCCCGCGCCCGAGGCGGGCGACCCGGTGCTGCTGCGCCGCCCGGTCGGTTTCGGCGCGACCATGGTCGACACGCCGGTCATCGCGCGCGCGCGCCTCGCGGTCGGCGCAGTCGTCAGCGGCCCCGCGATCATCGCCGAGTACAGCTCGACCACGCTGGTGCCGCCCGGCTGGCGCGCGACCGTGGCGGCCAGCGCCGCGCTGGTGCTGCAGCGCTGCTGAGCCTGCTCAGAAGGGATCGCTCTCGGCGTACTCCCGATCGGGGACGCCGCGGTGCAGGTCCCAGCGGTCGGACTCCTTGTGGGCACGGAAGCAGACCAGAGGCCTGTCGGGACAGGGCCTGAGCACGCCCGGGTTCTCACTCGGCATGCTCGACACCCAGACCGCGGGCTTGAAGCGCAGCTCGACGCTGCCATCGGGCAGCAGCTTGTAGGTGCCGGTGCCGGTGGCCTCGGGATCCTCGGAGTCGGGCCACATCACGGCCGACACGTGGTAGCTGAACTTGCCCTTCTTCTTGAAGGTGAGCTCGATCCACTGGCCGCTGCCCACCCCGCCGCCCTGCTCCTCGGTGCCCCAGAGCCCTCGGCGCTCGAGCAGGCGCTGCTCGGGGGTCAGCGTCGACAGCTCGGGCAAGCCGAGCAGCTTGCGCACCGCGGGATCAGCGCTGGCCCGGTCGAGGTCGGGATCCTTGGCGGCCAGCTTCATCAGCTTGGCGGCCTCCTTGTCGGTGGCGGCCGCCGCCGCGACCAGCGCCAGCTCGCGGCGCACGACCGGCAGGTCGCCGATGATCGACGCCGCCGAGGCGATGAAGTAGTGCACCCGCGCATAGGTTGGATCCTCGGCCACCGCCTTCTGATAGGCCTCCAGCGCCTTGCGCCACTCGCCCTGGTTGTAGAACTTCGCCACCGCGGCGTCGGTCAGCTTCTTGGCCTTGGCGCGATCTGCTTGCGCAACCCCGCAGCACACCGCCAACAGCAGCCCCACGACCCACCACCGCTTCGTCACCATGCGCATCTGCCTCCCGGTCGGTTGTTCCATGGTTGTGCACTGCAATGGGTGTGCGCGACCCAACCACGTGAGAATCCAACCGACGCCACCGAGGCAGTAGCCTCCCGGTCCACCGCGGGGTTGCCGTGGTGGCAACGCCCGTCAGGTCACGGCGCCTTCCTGAAGTAGCCGCCGCGCAGCAGGCTGCCGCGCCCGGTGCCCCACAGGATGCAGTTTCCGCTGCTGCCCGGCACCGTGTAGGCCAGCGCCAGCGGCATGCCGTCGGCGCCGTCCTTGAGGTTGACCACGATCTCCAGCGTGCCGTCGCCGTTGACGTCGGCCACCGTGGGCACCGCCATCGAGCCGCGCTTGGGCAGCGCGACCTTGTGCTGCAGCGCCCCGCGCGCGTCGACCACGAACAGGGCCGACACGTTCATCGCCGTCGAGTAGGTCGCGAAGACGATCTCGGGCACGCCGTCGCCCGACAGGTCGGCCAGCGCGACGCCGCCGGTCAGCACGTTGTTCGCCGTGGTGTAGGTGTAGGACCAGCGCTCGACCTTGTCGGCGCCGACCAGGTGGATCTTGCCGTCGAAGCCAGCGAACACCATGTCGAGGCCCGGCGTCTGTGGATCGAGATCGCCGATCGACACCTGGTTGGTCGCGGCCACGATGTTCTCGCCGTCGAAGTCCCACAGCCCGGCCAGGTACTGTGGCACGTGCAGCGGGGTCGTCCACGCAGCCGGCCGGGTGCCGTCGGGGTTCAGGACCCACAGCCCGACCCCGCGCAGCCGGTCGGTCTGCGCCGCGTTCTGCACCGAGCCCAGCGCGATGAGCTCGTTCTTGCCGTCGCCGTCGAGGTCGGCGATGGCCGGCGCGGTGTTGGTGAAGTGGGCCTGGTTGGCGGTGGCCTCGTCGTTGGCGTAGCCCTGCTGCGCCAGCGCATAGTCGTGCAGGAAGCGGATGCCGAGCACCTTGGTGCGCATGCGGAAGATCGCCGCCGCGTCGAAGGCCACGCCGCTGCCCTTGTGCCAGGACATGTAGGCGTTGTCCTGGCCGGTCAGGATGTCCCAGCTGGCGTCGTCGTCGATGGGGCCGACGGCGACGTTCTGGTCATAGCCGCCGGTCACGTAGCAGGCCATGTCACAGCCGCTGCGCCCCGTCGTGTTGGGTGGGAAGCCGGCCTGCGTCGAGCCGTCGCCGCGATACACCTTGATGATGTCGCGCACCGTGCCGGCCAGCGGGTTGTTGGTCACCGCGACGATCTCCAGCCGGCCGTCGGCGTCGACGTCGCCGGCCGCCAGGCTGCGCACCTCGTCGCGCCAGCTGACCGGGAAGCCGGGCGACATCGCGCCCGCCGCGGTCAGCATGTAGATCTTCTCGCGCGCCGCGAACACCACCTCGAGGTCGGCGTCGCCCACGAAGTCGGCCACGATCGGCGAGGCCCAGATCCGCCCGGTCACGTCGAAGCCCCACTTCACGGTGCCGTCGGGGCGAAACGTGAGCAGCCGCCCGGCGCGCGCGATGACGACCTCGTTCGTGCCGTCGCGGTCGAGATCGGCCACCGCGGGCGAGGCCAGCCAGCCCTCGTGGTAGCGCTCCTTCAGGGACGCCATCATGGTGGGCAGCTGGGTCATGCTGCTGCCGCCGCCGCTGGCCGCCGCGCAGGCCGCCGCCGGCAGCGGCTTCGGCGTCCCGTCGACCATGTCGTCGTCCCCACCGCCGCCATCGGGACCAGCGCCCGCACCGCCGCCACACCCGAGCCCCACCAGGGCCAGCGCCACCAGGGCCAGCCCGAACCTCTGTGCCGACTTCATGGCCCCAGTGTACCGGGACTTCTACCGGCCCGGCGTGGTGACGGTGCTCTCGGGCTCCACGGCGGCGCCGGGGCCGCTGGGCGCGCCAGCCTCGGGCGGCGCATACGGCCGCGGCGGCGTCCCTGCGCCCAGGGCACCGACGGCCATGCGGATCAGGTCCCGCGCGGCGCGCGCCGACGCCATCCGGTTGCCGGCCTCCTTGGCCAGCATCATGTCGCACACCAGCGACAGGTCGACCGGGACCTCGGGCTGCACCTCGCACAGGGGCCGGTGCGGCTCGCCCAGCACGGAGACCAGGATGTCGGTGTTGGTGGCCCCGGTGAAGGGCGGCTTGCCCGCCAGCGTGCGGTACATGACGCTGCCCAGCGAGAACAGGTCGGACGCCGGCCCCAGCGACTGCGACCCGCGCGCCTGTTCGGGCGACATGTAGCGCGGCGTGCCGATGACCACGCCGGTGTTGGTCAGGCGCAGCCCCGGATCCTCGCCTTGCAGCTTGGAGATGCCGAAATCAAGCACCTTGATCGAGGCCGGATCGGCGACCAGGAAGATGTTGTCGGGCTTCAGATCGCGATGGACGATGCCGCGCGCATGCGCCGCCTCGAGCGCGTCGAGGACCCCGCTCAGGATCCACACCGTCTCGGCGACCGGCAGGCGGCGCTCGCGCTCCAGGCGCTGGCCCAGCGTCTCGCCGACCAGGTACTCCATCACGAAGTAGGGCGCACCCTGCCGGGTCTGCCCGAGATCCAGCACGTCCACGATCCCCGGGTGGCCGATCGACGCGCTGGCCCGGGCCTCCTGACGAAAGCGCGCCAGCATGGTGGCGTCGCCCGCCTTCTGCGGATGCAAGAGCTTCAGCGCGACCACGCGCCCGAGCTGGGTGTCCTCGGCCTGGTAGACCAGCCCCATGCCGCCGCGCCCGACCAGCCTGAGCAGCCGATAGCGGCCCTCCAGCATGGCGCCTGGGGGCAGCGTGATGACTCCCATGTCGTCGGGAGCGAGGCCGCGTCCGTCCACGCCCGGAGGGTACTTCAGATCGCGCGCCGCCGCCGGCCGGTGCCAGCGATTACCGTTCACGCGGTTCCATGGCTGCTTCGGGATCAGAAGCTGAAGGGCACGAAGGTCGCGTACATGTCGACGGTCTGGAACACCGGGTGGGCGTTGTCGACGTCGACCAGGCGGCCGCACAGGGTGCCCTCCAGCTTGCCGTCGCTGCGGCGGGCGACGTGGAACTCGCCGCTGAAGCTGCGCCCGACGGTGGTGTCGTTGGGCACGCAGCCCGAGCTGTTGCACTTCCACTGCAGGGTCTTGCGCAGCATGTTGTTGTCGGCGCTGAGGTCGAACTGGCGCGGCAGGGTGCCCCAGCCACCCTCGGCCAGCAGGGTCAGCTCGATGGCGAACTCCTCCCCGGTAGCGCCGGGGCGGTCGTGGCGGAAGCGCAGCTTGACGCCGTCGCAGCAGCCCAGCGCCTGCGGCTCGGCCTCGATGGTGACCGGGTAGGTGGTGCCGTCCATGGTCAGGCGCGGCGAGGCGCCGAAGCCGCACGGGGGCAGCTGGGCGTCGACCGTGCTGCCGTCGAAGGCGGGGCCGCCGCTGGCATCGACGACCCGCCCGTCAGGCGCCACGACGGCGGCATCGACGATGTCGTCACCTTCGCCGTCATCGAGGTCGCAGCCGGCCACCATGCTGACCAGCGCGACCTGGACCGCGACCAGGATCAGGGCCAGCAACACAGAGACGAGTCCGCGCAACATGCCGGCTGGTTCAGCAATCGGCATGCCCGCCCGCGCCCACCTGTAAGCCATCGAAACCCCTCACCCGTGGTGACAGCACCCATCAGAATTCTGGCGTTTTTTCAGCTGATCTTGCTGATCTCACCAGCCAGCAGCTTGGCCTTGGAGAAGCCCAGGTCGGAGCGCGGGTCGCCCCAGCCGCCGCCGCCCGGGGTCAGGATCCGGATGATGTCGCCTGCCGCCGCCGCGAAGGTGGTCTTGGACGGCAGCCGGACCGCGGTGCCATCGACCGGGGCGTGCCAGTCTTCGCCAGGTGCGCCGGGCTCGCCGCCGCCCAGGCCATAGGGCTGGAAGCGACGCCGGTCGGCCAGCAGCGACACCGTGGCCGGCGCGGTCAGCTCGAGCTCGCGGATGACACCGTCGCCGCCGCGCCGCCCCCTGGAGCCCTGACCGCCCGAGCCGGCGCGCACGGCATAGCGCCGCACCCGCAGCGGCAGCGCGTGCTCGAGCTCCTCGATGGGGGTGTTGCGGGTGTTGGTCATATGGGTCTGCAGCGCGCGCGCGCCGGGGCCGGCCGCCGACGCGCCGGCGCCGCCCGGGATGGTCTCGTAGTAGGCCCAGTCGCCGGCCGCGCTGCCCAGCGCGAGGTTCGACATCGAGCCCGCGCTGGCGGCCGGGATGCGCTGCGGGATGGCGCGCGCGAGGGCGCCCAGCACGACATCGACGATGCGCTGCGAGGTCTCGACGTTGCCGCCCGCGACCGGCGCGGGGTAGTCGGCCGCGACCACGCTGCCGGTCGGGCACTCGAGGTCGATGGGCTCGAGCAGGCCGTCATTGGTCGGCGCGCCGCGCGGCAACAGCAGCCGAAAACAGTACAGGACGGCCGCGACCGTGACCGCAAACGGCGCGTTGACCGGGCCGGCCACCATGGCCGACGAGTCGCTGAAGTCGACCGACACGGTGTCGCCGAGCTTGCTGATGACGACGCGGATGACGACGCCCTCCGACCCGAACTCGGCCAGCGCCCCTGGCCCCTGGGCGGTCACGCCGTCGTCATCCAGCGCGTCGGCGAAGGCCCAGCGCCCGTCGGGCAGCTCGCGCAGCGCCGCGCGCATCAGCCGCGCCGCATAGGCCCGCAGCGCCGCCCCGCGCGCCGCCACCACGTCGTCACCGTGGCGGTCGCCGAGCTCGAGCAGGCGCCGCGCCCCCAGCTCGCAGGCCGCGCGCTGCGCCGCCAGGTCACCGATGCGCTCGTCCAGCGCGCGCATGCCGCCCAGCAGCGCACGCGTGGCCGGGTCGTCGGCCGCCAGCCGCGCCGGCAGCAGCGTGGGCGGGATGCGCACGCCCTCGTCCTCGATGGTCCGCGCCACCCCCATCGACCCGGGCGTGGCGCCGCCGACGTCGGCGTGGTGCGCGCGACAGGCGACATACCCGAGCACCCGCGCCCCGCGTCGCACCGGCAGCACCAGCGTCAGATCGGGCAGGTGGGTGCCGCCCGCGTAGGGGTCGTTGAGCAGCACCGCCCCGGCCGGGGGGCCGTCTGGGCCGGAGATCGCCGCGCGCACCGCCAGCCCGATCGACCCCAGGTGCACCGGGATGTGCGCGGCCTGCGCCACCAGCTGTCCCAGCTCGTCGAACAGCGCGCACGACGAGTCGCGGCGCTCGCGGATGTTCGGCGACAGCGCGGCGCGCTCCAGCAGCGCGCCCATCTCCTCGGCGATGGCCGCCAGCCGGTGCTCCCAGACCTGGAGGTCGGCGGCCTCCTCCGGGGTCAACGCTGCGGCCAGCCGCCGGGCGGGATGTTGCCGCCGGGGATGGGGGCGGTCGGGCTGCTCGGGCTCGGCGCGACCGGCGCGGCGCCGTGCGGCTTGGTCGACTCGCGCGCCCACTGCTGCGCACCACCGGGCTCGCGCACGCCAGTGACGCTGTAGATCCGGAGCTCCTGGGCCTTGCCCTTCACGCGCTGCGGCGGCAGCTCGGTGGCCTCGATGTGGTCCTTGATCTTCTGGAACGTGAAGTCCGACACGATGACCTGACCGGCCTGGGCCACGTTGCACAGGCGCGAGGCGGTGTTCACCGGGTCGCCGATGGCGGTGTACTGCATGGTGCGCGACGACCCCAGCGCGCCGGTCACGACCGGGCCGGTGTTGATGCCGATGCCGATGTGGATGGGCGCCTGGTTCTCGCTCTTGCGGGTGTTGTTGAACTCCTTCAGGGCGTGCTGCATCTCCAGCGCGCACTTGATGGCGTTCAGCGGCCCGTCGGGCTGATCGACCGGGGCGCCGAACAGCGCGACGATCTCGTCACCGACGAACTTGTCGAGGGTGCCCTGGTACTTGAACAGGATGTCGACCATGACCTCGAAGTACTCGTTCAGGAGCAGCAAGATCTCCTGCGCGGGTCGCGACTCCGACATCGAGGTGAAGCCGCGGATGTCGGAGAACAGCATGGTGACCTCGCGCAGCTCGCCGCCCTGGTCGAGGCGCAGGTTGCCGGCGATGAACTGATCGACGAGGTTCGGCGACAAGAGGCGCTGCAGCTGTGCGCGCGAGCGCGCCTCGGTCTCGATCTTCTTGGCCAGGCGCGCGTTCTGGATGGCGACCGAGGCCTGCCCGGCGATGCCGGTGAAGATCTGCAGATCCTTCTCGGTGAAGGCGTTGGTCGCGATGTGCGAGTCGAGGTGCATGGCGCCGACCAGCTCGTCGCCCCACAGCAGGGGCACCGTCATGGTCGAGCGGATCTGCTGCATGATGATCGAGTGCGCCGCCGAGAAGCGTGAGTCCATCGTCGCGTCGGACGACAGCACGGCCGCCTTCTCCTTGAGCACCTCGGCCATGATCGACTTGGACAGGACGATGCTGTCCTTCTTGCCGTCCTTCTGCTTGACGTACTTGGGCACCAGCTCGCCGGGCCGGTTGGCCTCGACCAGCAGGATGACGCCGCGGTCGGCGCCCAAGAGCTCGAAGGCCTTGTCGAGGATCTTGGGCAGCAGCTTCTCGATGTCGATCTCGAGGCCGATCGTCCGCGCCAGCTCGTGCGCGATGCGCAGCTTCTCGTAGTCGCGGCGCAGCTGATCGACGTCGAAGATCTCCTTCTCGGGCAGGAAGTCCTTGCCGGGCGCGATGCGCTGCCGGATGTGGCTCTCGGTCAGGCCGGGGGCGATGGTGACGCGCTGCAGCGCCTGCTCTTCGGGCTGGGTATCGACATAGAGGAGGCGGGTCGAACCCAGGGCGATCTCGTCGCCGTCGGCCAGCAGGTGCTCGCCCACGCGGTCGCCGCGGATGTACGTCCCGTTCAGCGAGCCCAGGTCACGCAGCAGGAAGCGGCCGTCGGGCCTGCGGTGGATCTGCGCGTGTTCCTTGGAGATGATGCGATCCAGGATCTGGATCGTGTTGTCCGGATGCCGCCCGATCGAGTTGAACGTGGCGAGCTCGAACTCCTGGCGGTCTTCGCTGCTGATCAGGATGAGCTTCGCCATGGTGGGGTCGGGGCCGAGCCATTCCAGATTATGTGTGAAAGGCCCGCAAGTAAACCCCATTTCGCCAGCTGAGGGCGGGCCCGCGCCGGTCGCGGTGGCCGCACCCCGGTCGGGCTGACCCTGGTGAGGACGGAGATCACTGCCCGAAACCCCGCGACAGACTACCGTTGGTCTTCGTGGGCCAGGTGATGAAGGCATGAGGGCGCTGACGCTCTGGCTGGTCGCCCTCCTGCTGGGCGCTGGGTGTGTGGTCTACCCGCAGCAGCGGCGCAGGAACCTGACCATCGCGGGCACCTCGGCGGTCGTCGGCGTCGGGCTGATGATGGCCAGCAACCAGGCCGGCCTGGACTGTGACGAGACGCAGGGCCAGTGCGACGACCCCCGTTTCGGGATGGTCATGGCACCCCTGGGTGTGCTGGCGTTCATCATCGCGACCGGCTTCGTGGTGGCGTCCGTGGGCCCGGACCTTCCTGGACCGACGCCGGCCGACGTGGCCGACGGCCGCGCCATCGACGACGTCATGGCCTGGAGCGAGTAGCGGGCCGCCGCGCCAGCCGGGTCAGCCGCGGGCTTCGAGGACGACCGGGCGGCCGCGGCTGGGTGACAGGGTGACGCCGCGGCGCTTGATGGTGGCGCGCGGGCCGTGGCGGTGCAGGCGGGCGCGCTGCACCACGGTGCCCAGCACCAGCTTCATCTCGAACAGCGCGAACGCCATGCCCAGGCAGCGCCGCGCGCCGCCGCCGAAGGGCAGCCAGGCGTAGGGATCGATCTTGGTGCCGAGGAAGCGCTCGGGGCGGAACGCGGTCGGCTCGGGATAGACGTCGGGGTTCATGTGCGTGAGGCGGATGCTGGGGCAGACATAGGTGCCGACCGGGAGGTCGAACCCGGCGACCTCGAACGGCGCCTGCGTCTTGCGCGCGACCATGGGGACGACCGGGTGGATGCGCAGCACCTCGCGGATGGTGGCGTCGAGGTAGGGCAGGCGGGCCAGGTCGGCCGCGGTGATGGCGCGGCGCCCGACCTGGGCCTCGAGCTCCGCGCGCACGCGCGCGAGGACGGCCGGGTGTTCGAGCAGCAGGTCGAAGGCCCACGACAGCGAGGTCGCGGTGGTCTCGTGGCCGGCGACCAGCAGGGTGATGAGCTCGTCGTGCAGCTCCTCCTCGGTCATCGGCTGGCCGTCCTCGTCACGGGCGTCGATCAGCATGCCGAGGACCGAGCTGTCGTCGGCCACCGGGTGCGCGCGCCGGCGCCGGATCTCGCCCAGCAGGGCGTCGTCGACGCGGCGCTTCAGCCGCGCCAGCGGAGCCCACGGCAGGAGCTTGTTTGGATCGATGCGCAGGATGGCCGGCAACATGCGCCACGGCGAGTCAGTCGCGGCGTCGATGTAGGTCGCCAGGAGGTCGGCGATCTCGGTGGCGCCGCGCGGGTCGCTGATGCCGAACACGGTGCGCACGATGACCGCCAGCGTGATGTCCTGCATGCGGCGCTGGATCGGGAAGTGTTTGTGCAGCGGCCAGCGCGCCAGCGACGCCTCGGTGGCCTCGCGCATGGCCTCCGCGTACGCCGTCATGCGCTCGCCATGAAACGGCGGCATCAAGAGCTTGCGCTCGCGCGCGTGGGCCGGCCCGTCGAGCAGGAGGATCGAGCGCGAGCCCACGAACGAGCGCAGAAGCTCGTTGGCCTGCCCGGCATGGAGGACGGCCGGGTCCCCGGTGAAGACCTGGCGCACGGCCTCCGGGGTGGCGACCAGCACCATGTCCCCCATCCCCGCCAGCGACAGCGAGAAGATCGGCCCGAACTCGCGCAGTGTGCGCTCCAGCAGCCAGAGCGGCTGCCCCACCCAGGCCGCCGTCTGGACCACCTTCGGCAGACGACTTCCAGGAGGCAGCCCCATGTGAAAGATTGTATCCCGCGCTTGACAGCGAGCGCAGGCCGTTCTATGGATCCCCCTCGTAACCACGAGCGAACGTGGCGGAATTGGTAGACGCGCAGGATTCAGGTTCCTGTGGGGTAACTCCTGTGAGAGTTCGAGTCTCTCCGTTCGCACCAGGCTGACCGCGTAGGTCAGCCAAGAGCCTGCCGGCCTCGCAGCCCACCGGCAGGTTCCAGCAGCCCGGCTGTATCGATGTTCCGCTGTGAAGTGTGTGGTGAAGCAGTGCCGGCGCGGGTGCCGGTGAGTCGGCTCGTGGTCGAAGTGCGCCCGGTAGTGTACCCGCGGCGCAAGAAGGTCCACTGGCGCCCGCTGGCCGAGGACCCCAAGGACCGGTGGGCCGACGACCCTGGGGGCGTGGGGGTGGAGACGGTGCGCGAGGTGCGGGTGTGCCCGGGGTGCGCGGGAGAACCTGGCCCAGGCGTGATCACGACCGAGTAGAATCGCGCCGATGGCGTCCTGCCCGTTCTGCGACCCAGCGGCGGAGCGCATCTTCCATGAGGATGCCCTGGTGCGGGGACTGTGGGACGGCTTCCCGGTCGCACCAGGTCACGCCCTGCTGGTGCCCCGGCGTCATGTTGCGGACTGGTTCGATGCCACGGAGGCGGAGCGCGGAGCTCTGCTGTCGGCGCTCGACGTCGCCCGGGCGGCGATCACGACCCGCCACAAGGTCGACGGCTTCAACATCGGGGTCAACGTCGGCGCCGCCGCTGGGCAGACGGTGCCGCATCTGCACGTGCACCTGATCCCCCGCTGCAGCGGAGACGTGGCGGACCCGCGCGGCGGCGTCCGGTGGGTCATCCCCGAGCGAGCCGCGTGGTGGAAGGCGGGCGCGTGAGCAACGAGCGCGGCGCGATCGCCTTCGCCGAGAGGGTCCTCGCGCTGCTCGCGCAGGCTCGCGCCACCAGCACGTACAAGTACGCCGTGCTGCTGGGGTTGATCGACGTGTGTCTCGAGCGCGTCGACAGGACCGGTCATGCACCCGAGATGGTGACGACCAGGCAGCTCGCCGAGAAGGTCCTCGAGCTGTACTGGCCCCACACGGTCCCCTTCGGCGCGTCCGCGCCGCGCGTGCTGCACCAGAACCGTTCCGGCAAGGCCGAGATCCTGACGCTCATCGAGGAGTTTCGGCGCCAGCACGCACGCGATCCATCTGCGCCGCTGTCTCGCGCCGAGCGGAGCGCGCCTCGCGCCCACCGCGCGCTCATCGAGAACATCGAGTGGAAGCTGGTCGAGATGCCCTTGCCACGACTGCAGCGCTTCGGCGCTCAGGACGACCGGTTCATCTATCAGATCGACTGGGATGAGCACATCAAGCGACGCGCGTTCACCGGGACCGACTTCTCGAACGCCATCCGCTTCGTCTCCGGCGCAGGCGAGCACCTGGTTCGCCTCGCGGGGCTCCTCCGTCCGCTCCTGCAGAGGCGCTGGGCCGCGGACGTCGCCTCCCTGAACGACGACCTGGTCAAGGACGCCGAGCTGGAGGAGTTCCTGTTCGGCTCGCAGCGCATCGCCCTTGGTGCCGTCTGCGACCACCTGCGTGAACTGCAGGGCGGCCGTTGCTTCTACTGCGACGGGCAGCTGCGCAAGCCCCAGGTGGACCACTTCATCCCGTGGGCGCGTGTCCCGATCAACGCGATCGAGAACCTGGTCGTGGCCGATCAAGCCTGCAATGGCGGGAAGCGGGACCACCTGGCAGCGACCGGCCACGTCGAGCGCTGGTCCGCGCGGCTGCGGGATCACGGCCCCGACCTCCGCCAGATCGCCGAGTTCGCCGGCTGGCAACAGGCACCCGAGCGCGTGCTCGGCGTCGCGCGCGCGGCCTACCTGCTGCTGGCACCCTCCGCGCTGTTGTGGAGCGAGCTCCGCTCACGCGAGCAGGTGTTCGTCGCGCCGGACCTGCCGAAGCTGCGGCGGGCGCTCGCATGAAGCCGGTGATGCTCCGGGTAGGTCCGCAGGTGCCTCCCGGCTGGCCGGCGCTCCCTCTTGCGTCACCTGGGCTTGGTTGGTGGGGTCGCGTCCTTGACCGAGGTGGTGGTGCGCTGGAGGGGGCCGCGGCTGCTTCTGCCTGGGCCAGCGCAGCCGGACAGTTCCCTTTCAGGATGGTCGAGCCTCCCATGAACCGCGTGTCGAGGCGGCGACTCGAAGACGGCGATCAACTGGCTCGGCAGTGGCGACGTCCTTCAGGGTCTCGATTGGGTACTCGTCGATAGGCTTTGCGTGAGCGACCAGCAAACGAAGCAGGCGGTCCATCTGGGGGCCCATCGCTTGTGCACCACTCTCCCACCGAGAGACCGTCGCGCGATCGACGCCGACGTGGGCTGCGAAGTCCGAGCCGGAGAGACCCAGGTACTTCCTGAGGAAGCGGATCTCGGAAGGGGATAGCCTCTCGCGTGCCGTGATGAGGTATCGCGCCACAGCCTGGTACATCCCCTCGATGTTCGTGACGCCGACCGCCTCCTCACCGCACTTCGGACAACGGCTGACCTCGGCGCCCTCGACCGTGAACACCAGCCCGCCTTCCTCCCACCTTCGGGTTTCGCGCTTCTCGTCCATCTTGGTTCTGCACTGTGGGCACTTCATCGGTAGCTCCATGCGGTGATGACGACCACCACGGTCCTGGTTTCTCCTGCTGTCGCAGGCGGCTCCGGCTCGAGCTCCGAGGAGTCGACCGTGACGACCACTGACATTCGCGAGGTGCTGACGCGATAGCGCCACTCGTAACGGCTGACGTCCCACTCGGTCTGCTCGACGAATCCTCCGCGGAGGACGTTGATCGCATCGCGTCTCGTCTTCCCGTCCTTCTTGAGTTCCTCGTCCGCGTGTGTCGTGAAGCGAACGCTGATCTTGGAGCCAATCGAGGTCGCGTCCTTGAGCAACGCCCTCAGCTGATCTGCGCTCAGCTCGTCCATTTGCTGGTGCTATGTTGTCACGTGTTGACTATTTGTCAAATCGCTCGGGGCCAGGGCTGGACCGAGGCGCCAGCTGCAGGGCCAGGTAGGACGCGATCAGGCGTCAGCGGGTCGGCGGCTGCGGCGGACATCGGAGCAGGGTCAGCGCAGCACGGCCTGGCCTTCGACCAGGCGGGCGTCGGGGAGGATGGCGTCGGTGTCGGCGCGCAGGGTGATGCGCCAGTCGGAGACGTCGATCTGGCGGCGTGTGCGCGACGGCTCGAGCTCCGACGAGTCGACCGCAGTGGAAGCGGCTTTCGAAGCGGAAGCGCGTGCCGCTGGCGCGTCCAGGCTTACAATTACGGGGCGCGCTGTCATCAGTCCAGGTTTCACTTCGCGGTTGGCTCAACGATACGGCTTCGACTTTCGCTCAATCAAATCGAGGCTCGTTCGAGTTGACGAAGGAACTCGAGCCGTGACCGACACAGCTTTCATCGCAGACCGAATCGTGTGGCAGTTCCGGCGGTCTGGTGCCGATGGCCAGCAGCTTCGTGTCTTTTCCGCGCACCCACCAGGTGTGCAAGCTCAGATCGGTACAATGGTAGGTCTGGGTGAGAGCGAAGTTCCCGCGCTGGCGTACTTTGTGGACTCCGCGGACTGGGTGCTCCTCACGACGGACCGCCTCGCGCGCTCCGAGAATGGACAAATCAGCAGCATTCCACGCGGCAGGATCGTCGATGCGTCCGTCGATGCGGCATCGCTGCGACAAGCGGGCGCGCTTGGCAAAGAAGGGTTGCGAACATTGGTTGTGACGACTGTGGACGGTGCTTCGTCGAGGATCGTGCTCGAGGCGGGGCGCCCCTTCGTCGGGTTCTGGAATGCTCTCAAGATGCTGGCCGCCGAGAACGTTCGACTCCGACGCGGAGCCGTGTAACCGAGCCTGGCGCTGATCCGCAGGTCAGCGGGCCGGCCGGAGCGTGTCGCGTAGCTCTTCGGCGAACTTCACCAGGTCTGCGGGCTCGTGGGTGCCTCTGTAGCTGCCCAGTGCGCCCAGCGCCTGCATGTTCCTGCGGTCGGCGAAGGCCTCGGGCTGCACCTGCAGGGCGTGGATGGTGACGTTCGCAGCGCGCGCGTGGTCGACCAGCGGGGCGATGGGCACGTCCCTTGGTCCGCCTTCGACGCCATCGGAGATCAGGACCAGCACCTTGCGCTGCCGTGGGCTTCGCTCGAGCTCGGTCAGTGCCGTGTCGACGCTGCGCATGAAGCCGCGGCTACGTTCGTTGCGGAACTCGAACTGGGTCACGGCGTCGAGAGCGCTGACGGCTCGGGGCGGGCCCATCGAGATCCGCTCGATGTAGTTGCTGGCGTAGAAGGCGACGCCGAGGTCGCCGTCGTCGATCGCGCCGGCCAGCACCTTGGTGGCCTGCTTGGCTTCCTCCAGCGCGCCGGTGGTGGTCTCGTCGTCCGACGTGTCCGACGTGTACGACGAGTCGCCCACGAAGCGACGATTGCCCTGGATCAGGACGAGCAGTGCGATGTCGGGCGCCGGTACCACGGTGGGCAGGGGCGGCGGCACACGCGCGCGGCCGGCTCTGCCCGGGGAGCGCTCATGCTTGGCGCAGCCGGCGGCAGCCCACAGCGTGGCGACAGCGATCAATGAGAGCTTGTGCAGCGCTGTCCTCACGAGGAGAGGCTACTCCGGGACACCAAGAAGAGGCATTTCGGATGGCGCGGGCCTGGTAACCTGGCTAAATGAAGTGGTGGACGGGGGTCGTGCTGTCGGTGCTCGCGTGTGGCACGGTCGCGGCGAAGAGCGGCGCTGAGTTCGAGTACTCGCCGGCGGACGGGGTCATCCTGCCGCACCAGAGCAAGGTGGTCGTGTCGGTGCAGCTCGGTGGGTCGAAGAACCTGAAGGGCAAGCCGGCGGCGGCGGCGGTCGCGAACGCGGTGAAGACCTGGAACGCGAGGCTGGCGGGTAGCTTCCAGCTGTCCACCGACAAGGTCGCCAAGCCGCCGCTCAAGGAGGTCCACATCACCGTCGGCGCCAGCGGCGACGCCAGCCTGTTCGGGGGCGGCGGCGAGAAGGAGCTCGCCTTCACCGTGGCTCAGGTCCATCGCGTGCGCCGCTACGCCCAGGTGCTCATCCTGCTCAACGACACGCCGGCGTTCTGGAAGAAGAACGGCTTCAGCACCGGCGGGCTGGTCGACGATAGCTACGACCTCGAGCTGGTCCTGCTCCACGAGCTCGGCCATGCCCTCGGCCTCGACCACGACGGCGCCAGCCAGCACGTGCCACCGACGATGAGCCCGGCGCTCGGGACCAACCGCGAGCTCGCGCAGTGGACCAAGGGCAGCGTCGCGGCGCTGCGCGTCTTGCACGCGCAGGATCTCGCGCTGCTCAAGGACGCGCTCGACCGGCGCACCCGCTTCGACCTGACCGGCACCTGGGAAGGCACGGTGAGCTGGACGACCTTCAGCGGCAAGCCCGCCAGCGGACCGGCGCTGCTGACGATCGCCCAGGACAAGGACAAGATCACTGCCACCGTGCTGTCGGGCACCAGCGTCCTCGGTGCGCCCAGGGGCGACGCCGGGCTGCACCTGCTCGGCGGCCAGACCAACAGGCTCGTCGCCGACAGCGACGACACCCGCGAGGTGACCTGGGTCGAGCTCCAGATCAAGAAGGACGGCAGCCTCGCCGTGACCTACAACCGCCGCGGACGCAACACCGGCGCCGAGATGCGCTACCACGGCACCCTGACCCGCAAGACCAGGTGAGGCGCGGCCGCGCCAGCGACGGTCATTTGCGGCGGCTGAGGGCGCGCTCGCGCACCTCCTCCACCGGGAGCCCGCTGCGCTCCGCGTGAGAGTGCTCCGCTGTGAGCCGCTGCAGGAACCCCATCAAGCCCACTCTCGCCATGCGTGGGTCCAAAGCAACAAGCATTCCCAGGGCTACCAGCACCGACCTGAGCCGGCCCTCGCATCCGGCTTCTTCTCGCTGTAATCATGGTCGCGTGAAGTGCCCCAACTGCGGGACCGCGCTGGAGGAGCGTAGTTACGGCAAGAGTGAAGACCCGAGAACGTTCGCATACTGCGAACGCTGCGAGGGCGTATTGCACGCCAATGGTTGGCCGCTGGTGCGCTCGCTGGCCTCGGTCTTCCTCGTCAATGGCGCGAAGTGGGATGACGACAAGCAGGTTGACCGCCCAGCTCTGGCGTGCCCAGCCTGCGAGCAGCCGATGAAATGGGTTCGCCGGGACGGCGTGGCCGCTGCGAGCTGCGCACAGCACGGGCTCTGGCTCGCCAGCCTGCGGACGATGCGGCAGATGCTGGGTGGTCGCTACGATGTCCCCGGGACCGACCTGCGTTGCGACGGCTGCCGCCGCGATCTCGTGGCGGTCGAGGGCGGTCGCTTCGGGTACAAGTGGTGCGCGTGTCCTGGCTGCGGGGGCGACTTCATCACGCTGCGCGAGCTCGAGCGCATCCTCGTCAACAGCCCGCTGGGCAAGGTCCCACCGCTCACGTCGATCGCGACCTCCGATCCTCCCGGCGTGGGGCCCTATCGCGAGGCAGCTGTGCCCGCAGACGCTGTCCGCGGCTGCCCCAGCTGCCGGCAGCCCATGCAGCGCGTCAGGCTCGGGAAGCTCGTGCTCCGCCGCTGCCTCGCCGACGGCCTCTGGTTCGAACCAGGCCAGCTCGAGTCCGCCGCCCAGGGCCACCTGAAGTGAAACAACGCTCGGCTGTATCGATGTTCCTGGGAGCATGGTCAGCGCAGGACGGCCTGGCCTTCGACCAGGCGGGCGTCGGGGAGGATGGCGTCGGTGTCGGCGCGCAGGGTGATGCGCCAGTCGGAGACGTCGAGCTGGCGGCGTGTGCGCGACACCATGGTGTAGTAGGCGTCGCCGGCCGGCAGCAGGCCGAGGGCGGCGGCGGGCAGCGTGGCGGAGCCGGCGCTGGCGGGGAAGACGCACTCGAGCTCGAGGGGACCGAGGGTGATGACGCCCAGGGTCACGATGATGTCCTCGGCGGTGGCGCCGGACCAGGTCAGGGCGATGGGCTGGGCGCGGTCGATCATCCAGTCGCCGGTGGGCAGCGTGGGGGCGCTGAGGGTGATGCGGCGCGGGGTGGTGACGCTGGTGGTGAAGGCGGGGACGCTGGCGCCGGGGGCGCTGGCGGTCAGGGTCTCGCCGCCGGCCCACAGGCTGGTGGTCTGCAGGATGCTGGCGGGGTAGCTGCCGTCGGTGGCGGGGGTGAGGGACAGCGGCTGGGTCAGGCCGGTGAGCTGGACGACGCCGGCGTGCGGGGCGGGGCGCGTGCTGGCGCCAGGGCGCGGGGTGCAGCGGTAGAGGATGCACGGGCCGGAGGGCTGTTCGGTGCACAGGTAGGCGGGGCCGCCGGTGAGGAAGGTCGCGCTGGCGCGGGCGTGCGCGGGGGCGGTGTCGCTGAGCAGGGTGATGAAGCCGACGTTGGCGGGCGCGGCGGCGTCGCTGGACGGGCCGGCGTCGGAGGGGCGGGCGTCGGACGGGCTGGCGTCGGTGGCGCTGCCGCCATCGGGCGTGGTCGCGGAGGAGCCGCCGCAGGACGTGAGGGAGACCAGCAGCAGGAGTGGGGCGAGGCGCATGGCGCACACTAGCGCGAAACCGACGGGGAGCGCTCCCGGAGGGTGGCGTGTATCATGGTCAATGAGGGCGTCATGCGGGTGTGTGCGCTGGTCGTGGTGGTGGGGGCGTGGCTCGCGGCGCGGTGCGACGTGGCCGAGGCGTGCTCGTGTGCGGGGCGTGGGGCGCAGATCTCGCCGGCTGACGGGGCGGCTGATGTGCCGTTGAACGCGGTCGTCTTCGTCAGCCATCCGCACACGTCCAGCCTCGGGGTCCGGCTGCTCGCCGTCGCCAGCGGGCAGCAGATCGCCACGACCGGGATGGGGAGGCGCTGGCAGTCTCCCGGCGGGGACCTCGAGGTCTTCCAGATCGAGACCCCGAACGCGCTGCTGGAGCCGCTCAGCAAGTACGAGATCGAGGTGACGGTCACCGCTGGCGGCGCGATCATGCGCTCGCAGTTCTCGACCGG
>JADYYK010000101.1 GCA_020853705.1 Deltaproteobacteria bacterium | reverse complement strand
GCGACAACATCAACCTGGACGTCGAGCTCATCACCCCGATCGCCGCGGAGGAAGGTCTCCGCTTCGCCATCCGCGAGGGCGGCCGCACTGTCGGCGCCGGCGTCGTCACCAAGATCACCGACGAGCCCGGGAAATAAGGGAAACGCGAATGACTACTCCCAAGATTCGGATCCGCCTCAAGGCGTACGACCACAAGCTGCTCGACCAGTCGGCCGGGGAGATCGTGGACACCGCCAAGCGCACCGGCGCCAAGGTCGCGGGGCCGATCCCGCTGCCCACCAAGATCAACAAGTACTGCGTGCTGCGTTCGCCGCACGGCGACAAGAAGTCGCGCGAGCAGTTCGAGATCCGCACTCACAAGCGGCTGCTCGACATCCTCGAGCCGACCCAGCAGACCCTCGACGCGCTGATGAAGCTCGATCTCAGCGCGGGCGTCGACGTCGAAATCAAGACCTGAGGAAGACCATGGCCAAGGTGCAGATCGTCAATACCAGCGGCGCGAAGGTCGGCGACATCGACCTCGACGACGCTGTCTTCGGGGTCGAAGTGCAGGAGGGCCTCCTGTGGGAGGTCGTCAAGGCGCAGACCGCGGGCAAGCGGGCCGGTACGGCCGCGACCAAGACGCGCTCGATGGTGCGCGGCGGCGGCAAGAAGCCGTACAAGCAGAAGGGCACCGGTAACGCGCGTGCCGGCTCCAACCGTTCGCCGGTGTTCGTCGGCGGCGGCAAGGTCTTCGGGCCGCACCCGCGCGACTACGCGGTCAGCGTGCCCAAGAAGGTCAAGAAGCTGGCCCTGCGCGAGGCGCTGTCGCTGCGCGTGCAGGAGAAGAAGCTGGTCATCCTCGACAAGTTCGAGGTCGAGCCGAAGACCAAGGCCGTCGCCGCCGTCCTGGCCAAGCTGGGCGCCGTCAAGGCCCTGGTGGTCGACGTCAAGGACAACGACAAGCTGATCCGCGGCGCGCGCAACCTGGCCAAGGCCAAGTGGCTCGCCCCCGAGGGCCTCAACCTGTACGACATCCTCAATCACGAGACCCTGGTGCTGACCGCGCCGACGGTGGCGCTGCTGACCACCGCGCTGTCGCCGAAGGGCGACAAGGAATAGCGATGCGCACTCCCCAGCAAATCGTGAAGCGTCCGCTGCTCACCGAGAAGGGCACCCGCGACCGTGAGACCGGCGGCCGCTCGGATGCGGAGCTCGAGGCCACCCCCGAGGTGCGCCCGATCATCCACTTCGAAGTGGCAATGGACTCGAACAAGATCGAGATCCGCAAGGCGGTCGAGGCCCTGTTCAACGTGGTCGTGACCGACGTCCGCACCATGGTCGTGCGCGGCAAGGAGAAGCGCGTGGGCCGCTACATGGGCCGCCGCCCGAACTGGAAGAAGGCGCTGGTCACCCTGCGTGAGGGTCAGACCATCGAGTTCTTCGAGGGAGTCTAGAGATGCCGACCAAGATGTACCGTCCCACCTCGGCCGGTCGCCGCCACGCTGGTGGCTACGACTTCACCGTGCTGACCAACGGGACGAAGAACGCGCCCGAGAAGAGCCTGCTCGAGAAGAAGAGCGCCACCGGCGGTCGCAACCACTACGGGCGCATCACCTCGCGCTTCCGCGGTGGTGGCCACAAGCGCCGCCTGCGCGTCATCGACTTCAAGCGCAACAAGACCGGCGTGCCCGCGACCGTGGTCTCGGTGGAGTACGACCCGAACCGCACCGCGCACATCGCGCTGCTGTCCTACAGCGACGGCGACAAGGCCTACATCCTGTCGCCCGACGGCATGAAGGCCGGCGACGTCATCATCTCGGCCTCCAGCGCCGACATCCGCCCGGGCAACAGCCTGCGCCTGCGCAACATCCCGCTGGGCACCACCCTGCACGCCGTCGAGCTGCAGATCGGTGGCGGCGCGCAGCTGGCGCGCTCGGCCGGCACCTACGCGCAGCTGATGGCCAAGGAAGGCGAGTGGGGTCAGGTCCGCCTGCCCTCCGGCGAGGTCCGCAAGGTCCACCTCGACTGCCGCGCCACCATCGGCCAGGTCTCCAACGGTGAGCACTCCAACGTGCCGCTGGGCAAGGCCGGCCGCAAGCGCTGGCTGGGCAAGCGCCCGCACAACCGCGGCGTGTCGATGAACCCGGTCGATCACCCGATGGGCGGCGGCGAAGGCCGCAGCTCCGGTGGTCGTCACCCGTGCACCCCCTGGGGTGTGCTGACCAAGGGCAAGAAGACCCGTCACAACAAGCGCACCGACAGCATGATCATCCGCCGCGGTGGCAAGACCAAGGCGCAGGCCCGCCGAGACGGGAAGTAAGAGGACGCGATGGCACGCTCAATCAAGAAGGGTCCGTTCGTCGATCAGCACCTCCTCAAGAAGGTGGTCGAGATCGTGCGGACCAAGTCGAAGAAGGTCCTGAAGACCTGGTCGCGTCGCTCCACGGTGACGCCCGACATGGTCGGCATCACCTTCGCGGTGCACAACGGCCGCAAGTTCCTGCCGGTGTTCGTGACCGAGAACATGGTCGGTCACAAGCTCGGCGAGTTCGCGCCCACGCGCACCTTCCACGGGCACTCCGGCGACCGCAAGGCGGCCGCTGGCGGTGCCAAGCCTGCCGGCGCTCCCGCCGCGCCGGCGAAGGCATGACCATGGAAGCCAAGGCCATTGTCAGTCACGTGCGCATGTCGCCCCGCAAGGTGCGCATCGTCGCCAACATGATCCGCGGCAAGAACGTGGGCGAGGCCATGGGCCTCCTCCGCGTGCTGCCCAAGGCCAGCGCGCTGACCTTCCGCAAGCTGCTCACCTCGGCGACGGCGAACGCCGACGACAAGACCAAGGGCAAGGTCGATGTCGACGCCCTGTTCGTCAAGTCGGTGCAGGTCAACTGCGGCCCCATCATCAAGCGCTGGATGCCCCGCGCCATGGGCCGCGCCAACCGCATCCAGAAGCGCACCAGCCACATCGAGCTCGTCGTCGCGGAGATGGAGTAACACATGGGTCAGAAAACACATCCGGTCGGCTTCCGCCTTGGCGTCGTCAAGGGCTGGACCTCGAAGTGGTTCGAGACGAAGAACTACCAGAAGTGGCTGCACGAGGACATCAAGCTCAAGCGCTTCATCAAGAAGACGCTGAACCACGCTGGTGTCTCCGCGGTCGACATCGAGCGCGCCGCCAACAAGTGCAAGGTGAACATCTTCACCGCGCGCCCGGGCATCGTCATCGGCAAGCGTGGCGCCGGTGTCGAGGAGCTCAAGAAGAAGGTCCAGGCGCTGACCGACAACGAGGTCTTCATCAACATCCAGGAAGTGCGCAAGGCCGAGACCAACGCGCAGCTGGTGGCCGAGAACATCGCCACCCAGCTCGAGCGTCGCGTCGCCTTCCGTCGCGCCATGAAGAAGGCGCTGCAGACTGCGATGAAGTTCGGCGCCAAGGGCGTCCGCATCTCGTCGTCGGGCCGCCTCGGTGGCGCGGAGATGTCGCGCTACGAGTGGTACCGCGAGGGTCGCGTGCCGCTGCACACCCTGCGTGCCGACCTCGACTACGGCTTCGCCGAGGCGCGCACCACCTACGGCGTCATCGGCGTGAAGTGCTGGATCTTCCGCGGTGAGATCCTGCCGTCGCGCGATGGCAAGAGCCAGATCGCGCAGAGGAGCGTCTAGTCGTGCTGTCTCCCAAGCGAACGAAATTCCGCAAGTCCCAGAAGGGACACATGCGGGGTATGGCCAAGGGCGGCAACAAGGTCGACTTTGGTGACTATGGCCTGCAGGCGACCAGCTGCGGCCGTCTGACCTCGCGGCAGATCGAGGCCGCGCGTATCGCCATCACTCGCCACGTCAAGCGTGGCGGCAAGCTCTACATCCGGGTCTTCCCGGACAAGCCGGTGTCGAAGAAGCCGGCCGAGACCCGAATGGGTAAGGGCAAGGGCAACCCCGAGATCTGGGTCGCCGTGGTGCGTCCGGGCCGCGTGCTCTACGAGCTCGAGGGCGTGGACGAGAAGCTGGCGCGCGAGGCTTTCGAGCTTGCTAACCAGAAGTTGCCGGTGGGCTGCAAGTTCATCGGTCGCGAAACGGGCCTGTAGAAGGGGACCGGCACATGAAGTCGATGAAGATTGGCGAGATCCGCGATCGTTCGGACGATGAGCTCAAGGAGCTCGCGCGGCAGACCTCCGACGAGCTGTTCAAGGCGCGCCTCAAGCGCTTCACCAACCAGCTCGAGAACACCATGACGATCCGCGCCAAGCGGCGTGAGCTCGCGCGCATCCGTACCATCATGACCGCGCGCGCGCGTGGTTCCGAGCCCCACAAGGGCACCGGCACCACCCAGGCGTCCGAGGCGAAGGAGCAATAAGCGATGGCGACCGAGACCGTGGCAGGCGAGGGGCGCGTTCACCGGCGAGAGCTGGTGGCCGTGGTCACCTCTGACAAGATGGACAAGACCCGCGTGGTCGTCGTCACGCGCCGCGTGAAGGACCTGGCGTTCAAGAAGTACGTGAACAAGCGGGCCAAGTTCAAGGCGCACGACGAGAAGAACGAGGCCAAGGTGGGCGATCGCGTCCTCCTGGTCGAGTCCCGTCCGCTGTCGGCCGAGAAGCGCTGGCGCATCGTGAAGGTGCTCGAGAAGGCGAAGGAGAGCTGAGTCATGATCCAGATGACCTCAACGCTCGACGTGGCCGACAACTCGGGCGCCAAGAAGCTGTTCTGCATCAAGGTGCTGGGCGGCTCGAAGCGCAAGTACGCCTCGATCGGCGACATCATCGTGGTCTCCATCAAGGAGGCCATTCCCAACGCCAAGGTGAAGAAGGGCGATGTCGCCAAGGCGGTCGTGGTGCGCACCAAGAAGGAGCTGGCGCGGCCGGATGGCACCTACATCCGCTTCGACAGCAACTCCGCGGTGCTGATCAACAAGGACAACGAGCCGATCGGGACCCGCATCTTCGGGCCAGTCGCTCGCGAGCTGCGCGCGAAGAAGTTCATGAAGATCGTCTCGCTCGCGCCAGAAGTGCTGTAAGGAGACTGCGATGGAGAACCTCAGGAAGGGCGACACCGTCGTCGTGATCGCGGGCAAGGACAAGGGCAAGCGCGGCAAGGTGCTGCGCATGCTCTACAAGAAGGACCGCGTCGTCGTCGAGAAGGTGGCCATGGTCAAGCGCCACACCAAGCCGTCTCAGAAGAACCCGCAGGGCGGGATCATCGAGAAGGAGGGCTCGGTCCACGTGTCCAACGTGATGCTGTGGGACCCGAAGGCGAGCAAGCCGACGCGCGTCAAGATCAAGGTCGGCGCCGACGGCAAGAAGGTGCGCGTCAGCCTGAAGAGCGATCACGAGTTCCCCTCGGGCGGGATGTAAAGGAAGCACGTCATGGCCAAGGACGACGACAAGGAAGACAAGAAGCCCGCCGCTGGCGGTGGTGACGACGAGAAGCGCGCTGCCGCCAAGGCCGCGGGTCTCGCCAAGAAGGCCGAGAAGGAAGCCAAGGCGAAGGCCGCGGCTGCCAAGGCCGCTGCGCCCAAGGAAGTCTACAAGCGCACCGCCCCGCCGCGCATGCAGCAGAAGTACAACAAGGAGGTCATCCCCGCGCTGCAGAAGGAGTTCGGCTACAAGAACTCGATGCAGGTGCCGCGGCTGCTGAAGATCTCGATCAACATGGGCCTCGGCGAGGCGATCACCAACCCCAAGGTCGTCGATGTCGGCGCCGAGGAGCTGGGCCTGATCACCGGCCAGCAGCCGGTGGTCACCAAGGCCAAGAAGTCGATCGCGACCTTCAAGCTGCGCGAGGGGATGAAGATCGGCGCCATGGTCACCCTGCGCCGCGAGCGCATGTGGGAGTTCCTGGATCGCCTGGTCTCGTTCGCGCTGCCGCGCGTGCGTGACTTCAAGGGTGTCTCGCCGCGCGCCTTCGACGGCCGCGGCAACTACTCCCTGGGCGTCAAGGAGCAGATCATCTTCCCCGAGATCAACTACGACCGGATCGAGAAGGTCAAGGGGATGAACGTGTGCTTCGTGACCACTGCCAAGACTGACGACGAGGGTCGCGCCCTGCTGCGCGCGCTCGGGATGCCCTTCAGGGCGTAAGGGAAGAGAAGGTATACGATGGCTCGTCTGTGCCAGGAAGTTCCGCGGATCGAAAAGTGGAAGGTGCGCTACCGCAGCCGTTGCCCGCTGTGCGGGCGGCCCCGGTCGTTCATGAGGAAGTTCAACATGTGCCGCCTGTGCTTCCGGAGCCTCGCTCTCAAGGGCGACATTCCCGGCGTCATCAAGTCGAGCTGGTAGGAGCCGCACATGTCGATGTCAGATCCGATCGCCGATTTCGTCGCCCGCATCCGCAACGGGATCACCGCGCGCAAGTCGCGCATTGATATCCCGTCGTCGAAGCTCAAGGTCCGCATCGCGGAGATCTTGAAGCAGGAGGGCTATCTCACCGCGGCCGAGGTGGTCACCACCGAGAGCCGCCCGGTGCTGCAGCTCAGCGTGCGCTACGACAATCACCACAAGAGCCCCATCAACGGGATTCGCCGTAGCTCGACCCCCGGTCAGCGCAACTACGTCGGCAAGGACAAGGTGCCCCGCGTGCGCTTTGGCCTGGGCACCGCCATCGTCACCACCTCCAAGGGTGTCATGACCGATCGCGACGCCCGCAAGGCCGGCCTCGGCGGCGAAGTCCTCTGCGAGGTCTGGTAGCCATGTCGCGCATTGGTAAGAAGCCGATCGCCGTCTCCAAGGATGTGCAGATCAAGCTCGAGAACGGCAAGATCTCGGTCAAGGGCCCCAAGGGGACCCTGGAGCGGGTGCTGCCGAACGGCGTGGTCGTGGCGGTCAAGGACGGCAACGTCAACGTGACCCGCCAGGGCAACGACGGCCCCAGCCGCGCCAAGCACGGCCTGACCCGCGCCCTCATCAACAACATGGTGACCGGCGTGACCAAGGGCTTCGAGCGCAAGCTCGAGATCAACGGCGTCGGTTTCCGCGCCGAGGTCAAGGGCCCGCTGCTGACCATGGCGCTGGGCTTCTCGCACCCGGTCAACTTCTCGCTGCCCAAGGGCGTCACGGCCACGGTCGACAAGAACGTGGTGTCGCTGGCGGCCGTCGATCGCGAGCTGCTCGGCGCGACCGCGGCCAAGGTGCGCGAGCTGCGCCCGCCGGAGCCCTACAAGGGCAAGGGCGTCAAGTACGTCGAGGAAGTCATCAAGCGCAAGGTCGGCAAGACCGGTGCCTCGTAAGGGAATGAGGAATCATCATGGCGGATAAGCTGGAAGGCCGACTGAAGAGGAAGCGCTCGATCCGCAAGCGGATCAGCGGGACGCCCGAGCGCCCGCGGCTGAGCGTGTTTCGCTCGACCAAGCACATCTACGCGCAGGTCGTGGACGACACCACGAACCAGACGCTGGCACACGCTTCGGACCTGGAGGAGGCCATCATCGCCGCCACCCAGGGCAAGAAGAAGATCGAGCGCGCGCAGGCGGTCGGCGAAGCCGTCGCCAAGCGCTGCCTCGAGAAGAAGATCGAGGCGGTCGTGTTCGATCGCAACGGGTTCATCTACCACGGGCGGGTCTCTGCGGTCGCTGATGCGGCGCGCAAGGCCGGCTTGAAGTTCTAGGAGATCGCAGTGGCTATCAATCAGGATGATGTCGGCGAGCTCGTCGATCGCGTGGTGTACATCAACCGCGTCGCCAAGGTCGTCAAGGGCGGCCGGCGCTTCTCGTTCTCGGCGCTCGTCGTCGTCGGCGACCAGAACGGGTACGTCGGCGTCGGTCTGGGCAAGGCCAACGAGGTCCCCGAGGCGATCCGCAAGGGCACCGAGCAGGCCAAGAAGCACCTCTTCAAGGTGCCGCTGGTCAAGGGCTCGATCCCGCACGACGTGATCGGTCACTTCGGCGCCGGCCAGGTGCTGCTGCGCCCGGCCAGCGAGGGTACTGGCGTCATCGCCGGCGGCGCGGTGCGCCCGGTGCTGGAGGTCGCCGGCGTGCAGGACATCCTGACCAAGTGCATCGGCACCTCGAACCCGCACAACGTGATCCACGCGACCGTCGCGGCCCTCAAGATGCTGCGCTCCGTCGAGGAGACCGCGCGCATCCGGTCGAAGTCGGTCGACGAGATCCGGTCCTAAAGGAACTGATCATGGCGCTCAAGCTGAAAGTCACGCTCACGCGGTCCGGTGTGAACCGCCCGCAGAAGCACAAGGACACCATCAAGGGCCTCGGGCTGACCCGTCCGGGCAAGTCCAAGATCCTGAACGACACCCCTGCGATCCGCGGCATGATCCGCGCGGTGTCGCACATGGTGACGGTCGAACCGGTCGAGTAGGTCGAGAGGACAACGCATCATGGGAACCACACTGCACACCCTGTCGCCCAACCCCGGCGCGACTAAGAAGAAGCGCCGCATCGGTCGCGGCATCGGCTCTGGCCACGGCCAGACTGCTGGCAAGGGCGTCAAGGGCCAGAAGGCGCGCACCGGTCATCACGGCGCGCGCGTCGGGTTCGAAGGCGGCCAGATGCCGATGCAGCGCCGCCTGCCCAAGCGCGGCTTCAAGAACCTGTTCCGCGACGAGGCCTTCCCGATCAACGTCGGTCAGCTGGCCAAGCGCTTCGCGGCTGGCTCGACCGTCGATGTCGAGGCCCTCAAGAGCTCGGGCATGGTCCCCAAGACCGCGCCCCGCGTGAAGATCCTGGGTCACGGCGAGCTCGAGCACAAGCTGACCGTGCGCGCTCATGCCTTCTCCGGCTCGGCGATCGAGAAGATCGCACAGGCCGGCGGGGCCCACGAGGTGCTGCCCCCCAAGAAGAAGTTCCTGGGCAAGGCCAAGTCGGCGCCCGAGGCGACCAAGTAATCGATCAAAATTACTGGTCGGATCTGCTGAGCGAGATTACCTTTCCGGCCATCCCGAGGCCTGGGAACCACACGAACGGTCTCTGAAGGGGCGAGCCATCCATGGCGAGCAGTATCGGCAACATCGGGAAGATCCCCGAGCTACGCAGGAGGCTGCTCTTCAGCCTGTTCTGCCTGGCTGCCTACCGCATCGGCGTGTTCGTCACGACGCCGGGCGTGAACCGTACCGAGATGAAGGCCTACATCGCCAAGAGCGCTGGGTCCTTCCTCGGCATGTTCAACATGTTCTCCGGCGGCGCGCTGGAGAAGCTCTCGATCTTCGCGCTCGGCATCATGCCGTACGTCAGCGCATCGATCATCATCCAGCTGCTCACGGTCGTCGTGCCGACCCTGGATCGCCTCAACAAGGAGGGCGAACAGGGCCGCAAGAAGATCAACCAGTACACCCGCTACGGCTGCCTCATGATCGCGCTGGTGCAGTCGTTCTTCATCGCCAGCTGGCTGGAGACGCTGGGCCGCGGCGGCGCCATGGGCGGTTCGGGCTCGCGCGTCGTGCTGGATCCGGGCTGGTCGTTCCGCCTGATGACCATGCTGACGCTGTCCACCGGCACCTGCTTCATCATGTGGCTGGGTGAGCAGATCACCGAGCGCGGCATCGGCAACGGCACCTCGCTGATCATCTTCGCCGGCATCGTGGCCGACTTCCCGGACGCGCTGGCGGGCCTGCTGCAGCAGAAGAGCATGGGCGATGTGTCGACGTTCAACATCCTGCTCATCGCGGCGCTGGCGGTCGGCACCATCGGGGTCATCGTCCTGTTCGAGCGAGCAGCCCGCAAGATCCCGGTGCAATACGCCAAACGCGTGGTCGGCAAGAAGATGTATGGCGGGCAGTCGTCGCACCTGCCGCTGAAGATCAACGTCTCCGGCGTCATCCCGCCGATCTTCGCGTCGTCGATCCTGATGTTCCCGGCGCAGCTTTCGACCTACATCAAGCACCCCTGGATGGCCGAGCTGTCCAACGCCCTGCAGCCCGGCGACTGGCGCTACAACACGGTCTACATCCTGCTCATCGTGTTCTTCTGCTACTTCTACACCGCGGTCACCTTCAACCCGGTCGACGTCGCGGACAACCTCAAGAAGCACGGCGGCTTCATCCCGGGCATCCGTCCTGGCAAGAAGACGGCCGAGTACATCGATCGCGTACTGTCACGGATCACCTTCGTCGGCGCGCTGTACATCGCCGGCGTGTGCTTGCTCCCGGTCTTCATGCACGGCTGGTTCAAGGTCCCGTTCCAGCTCGGCGGCACTGGCCTCTTGATCGTCGTCGGCGTCGCGCTCGACACCGTGCAGCAGATCGAGTCGCACCTCATCTCACGCTCGTATGAGGGCTTCACCGGGCCCAAGGGGCCGCGCATCCGCGGTCGCTCACAGGGCACAGGCGTCGCTGGCGGCGGTGGCCTGAGGAGTCGCGCCTAGGCATGGCTCCGGTGGTGATCATCCTGCTCGGGCCTCCTGGCGCGGGCAAGGGGACGCAGGCCAAGAACCTGGTCGACAAGTATGGCATCGCCCATATCTCGACCGGGGACGCCCTGCGTGCGGCGCGCGCTGCCGGCACCGAGCTCGGCAAGCAGGTCGCGGCCATCATGGACAGCGGCGGGCTGGTCTCCGACGAGCTGGTGCTGGGCATCGTGCGCGAGCGCCTGAAGCAGCCCGACACCGCGAAGGGCTTCATCCTCGACGGCTTCCCGCGCACCATCGCGCAGGCCGAGGGGCTGGACGCGATCCTGCGTCAGCTCGATCGCAAGGTCACCCGCATCGTCGACATCCAGGTCGCCGACGCCGTCGTGCGTGGCCGCCTCACCGGTCGGCGCAGCTGCGGCAAGTGCGGCGCGCCGTACCACCTCGAGTTCTCGCCGCCCAAGGTGGACGGCGTGTGCGACAAGTGTGGCTCCACCGCGGCCCTGGTGCAGCGCGCCGACGACATGGCGGAGAAGGTCGACGCCCGCCTGGTCGCGTACCACCAGGTCACCGAGCTCCTGGCCGGCTACTACAAGCAGGGCGGCCTGCTGGCGGCGATCGACGGCATCGGCAACATGGACGATGTGTTCGCGCGCGTCGTCAAGGCGATCGAAGGTTAGGTCCGGACATGGGGATCTATCTCAAGTCCAGGGACGAGATCGAGAAGCTGCGTCGCGCCAACGTGGCGACGGCGACGGTGCTCGAGGCCTGCGCCCAGGCCGCCAAGCCAGGCGCGTCGACCTGGGACCTCAACCAGATCGCGGTCGCCAAGCTCAAGGAGCTCGGCGCCAAGAGCGCGTTCCTCGGCTATCACGGCTATCCCGCGGTGCTGTGCACGTCGGTCAACGACGTCGTCGTTCACGGCATCCCGCGCAAGGACGTCGTCCTCAAGGAGGGCGACATCATCGGCATCGACTTCGGCTGCTTCGTCGAGGGCTTCTGTGGCGACCACGCGCGCACCATCATGGTGGGCAAGGTCAGCCCCGAGGCCCAGAAGCTGGTCGACGCGACGCGCGACGCATTGGCTGCAGGCATCGCCCAGGCCCGGTCGGGGAACCGCATCCAGGACATCGGGGCCGCCGTGCAGCAATATGTCGAGGCCCGCGGCTATTCCGTGGTGAAACAGTTCATTGGCCACGGAATTGGTAAGGCAATGCACGAAGATCCGCCCGTGCCGAATTACGGTACGGCTGGCAAAGGACAGCGCCTCAACGTTGGGCTTGTACTTGCAATCGAACCTATGGTAAACGCCGGCACCCATGAAGTCGAGGTGCTGGCAGACAACTGGACCGCGGTGACGAAGGATCACAAGCTCTCCGCGCACTTCGAGCACTCGGTGGCCATCACGGAAGACGGTCCGGTGGTCCTCAGTCAGCTGTGACAGTGCTTGGAATTGGCTGGAAGTGAGCATTCGTCGCGCGCCGCAGTGGTCGAGCTTCTCGAGGGTCAGCTTTTTCGCGTGCGCACGCAGCAGTCGAACGAGATGGTGATTGTGAGTTTGTCCGAGGAATTTCGTCGCACGCATGTTCGAGTGAAGCAGGGAGATCAAGTCATGATCGTTCGTTCGGAGGCGGATCCTTCGCGCGGGCGCATCACGGGAGCGGGAAGATGAAGGTCCGAGCGTCGGTGAAGAAGATTTGCACCAAGTGCAAGGTGATCAAGCGGAAGGGCGTCGTCCGCGTGATCTGCGAGAACTCGCGCCACAAGCAGCGTCAGGGCTGAGGAGCAGTAGAAGATGGCTCGTATTGCTGGTGTCGACCTTCCGCGCAACAAGCGGATGGAAATCGCCCTCACGTACATCTACGGGATCGGCAACACCCGTTCGCGCGAGATCCTGGCCAAGGCCGGGATCGACCCGAACCTGCGCTCGGACAACCTCGATGAGGCGGGCACGCGCGCGATTCGCGACGTCCTCGAGGCCGAGTTCAAGGTCGAGGGCGATCTGCGCCGCGACGTGTCGCTGAACATCAAGCGTCTGATGGACCTCGGCTGCTATCGCGGCCTGCGCCATCGCAAGGGCCTGCCCGTCAACGGGCAGCGCACGCATACCAACGCCCGCACGCGGAAGGGCCCGCGCAAGGGACTCGTTCGCAAGAAGCCGGGACCCGCGGCCTAAGGGCGTAGGAGACACACGTGTCGAAGCCGAAGACGAAGAAGGTCAAGAAGAACGTGCAGAGTGGGATCGCCCACATCCATGCCACGTTCAACAACACGGTCGTGACCGTCACCGACGTGTCTGGCAACGTCGTGGCGTGGTCGTCGGCGGGAGTGCGCGGCTTCAAGGGCTCGCGCAAGTCCACGCCGTTCGCCGCGCAGCTGGCGGCCGAGGACGCGGCGAAGAAGGCGCAGGAGCACGGTATGCGCCAGATCGTCGTGTACGTGAAGGGTCCGGGGTCCGGTCGCGAGAGCGCGCTGCGCGCGCTGCAGGCGGCCGGGTTCAAGATCAGCCTGATCCGCGATGTCACCCCGATCCCCCACAACGGTTGCCGGCCGCCCAAGCGGCGCCGGGTTTGACGGAGAACTAGAATGGCCCGCTATACCGGTCCCGTGTGCCGCCTGTGCCGCCGCGAGGACATGAAGTTGTTCCTGAAGGGTGACCGCTGCTACACCGACAAGTGCGGCTACGAGCGTCGCGCGTACGCGCCCGGCCAGCACGGCCAGGCCCGCCGCCGCAAGCAGTCGGACTACGGCGAGCAGCTGCGCGAGAAGCAGAAGGTCAAGCGCATGTACGGCCTCGCGGAGCGCCAGTTCCGCGGCTACTACTACAAGGCGCTGCGCGGTCGCGGCGTCACCGGCGAGAACCTGCTGGTGATGCTCGAGCGCCGCCTCGACAACGTGGTCTACCGCCTGGGCTTCGCCTCGGATCACGCCGAGGCGCGCCAGCTGGTGCGTCACGGCCACTTCCGCATCAACGGCAAGAAGGTCAACATCCCCTCCTACCTCGTCCGCGTGAAGGACATCATCGAGGTCAAGGAGAAGTCGCGCACCATCACGCGCGTGGTCGACAGCCTGGGCTCGATCGAGCGCCGCGGCGTGCCGCAGTGGCTCGAGCTGGAGAAGGAGGCCTTCAAGGGCACGGTGAAGTCGTTCCCGGCTCGTGAGGACTTCACGCTCCCGATCCGCGAGCAGCTGATCGTCGAGCTGTACTCGAAGTAGTCGTCGGTTTTGTATTTTTCACGCGGCCGGCCCCCATGCTGGGGTTCCGGCCGCGTGTTTGAAGTTTTCTCCGGAGGGATGTGACAGATGGCGATGACTCCCCAGAGCTCGGCGGCGATTTCCCGCAACTGGCGCGACCTGATTCGTCCGCGGCTGGTTGAGGTCGACAAGGAGTCGCTGACCGGGACGTACGGGAAGTTCACGTGCGAGCCGCTCGAGCGTGGCTACGGCGTGACGATCGGCAACAGCCTGCGGCGCGTGCTGCTGTCGTCGCTGCAGGGCGGCGCGATCATGGCGATCAAGATCGAGGGCGCGCTGCACGAGTTCTCCACCCTGCCCGACGTGGTCGAGGACGTCACCGACATCGTCCTCAACCTCAAGGAAGTCCTGCTCCGGATGCACGATCCGAAGCCGAAGATCGTGCGCCTGGACAAGGAGGGTGAGGGCAAGGTCACCGCTGGTGACATCACCCTGGTCGACGGCGTCGAGGTCCTGAACCCCGACCACCCGATCTGCACCCTGTCGCGCGGCGGCAAGGTCCACATGGAGCTGCACGTGGCCATGGGCCGCGGGTATGTCCCGGCGGACCGCAGCAAGACCGCGAACATGTCGGTCGGCACCATCCCGATCGACGCGCTGTACTCGCCGGTGCGCAAGGTCAACTACACGGTGACCCACGCCCGCGTCGGGCAGGTCACCGACTTCGACAAGCTGATCCTCGAGGGCTGGACCAACGGCTCGGTGCGTCCCGAGGACGCGGTCGCCTACGGCGCCAAGATCCTCAAGGACCAGCTGTCGATCTTCATCAACTTCGAAGAGACCGCGGAGCCCGCCGAGGCGGCGGTTTCCGAGGATCAGGAGAAGCTGAACGAGAACCTGTGGCGTTCGGTCGACGAGCTGGAGCTGTCGGTCCGCTCGGCGAACTGCCTGCAGAACGCCAACATCAAGCTGCTCGGCGAGCTGGTCCAGAAGACCGAGGCCGAGATGCTGAAGACCAAGAACTTCGGCCGCAAGTCGCTCAAGGAGATCAAGGAGATCCTGAGCGAGATGGGGCTGTCGCTGGGCATGAAGCTGCCAAACTGGCCGGGTTCGGGCCCGCCCAAGAAGGCCGGGTAAGGAAAGACAATGCGTCATCGCAAGCAAGGTCGTCGTCTCTCGCGCAAGGCTCCTCATCGCCACGCCATGTGGTCGAACATGGTGGCGTCGCTGGTCACCTACGAGCGCATCCAGACCACTGATGCCAAGGCCAAGGAGCTGAAGCGGATCGCCGAGCCGGTGATCACGTGGGGCACCAAGGTCGCGGACATCATCGACAAGGCGCCCGAGAAGCTGGACGCCGAAGAGAAGGCGGCCATCGTGCACGCCTACCGCATGGCCCGCCGCGTGCTGAAGCAGCGCGAGGCGCTGGACAAGCTGTTCCGCGAGCTGGGGCCGCGCTTCCGTGGCCGCCCCGGTGGCTACACCCGCGTGCTGAAGTACCGCGTGCGCGCCGGCGACGCCGCGCCGATGTCGATCGTCGAGCTGCTGCCGGGTGACGGCAAGAGCGAGAAGCCGGTGAAGACGGTGGACGACGAGGGCAAGGCGGCCAAGAAGCCGGCCAAGGCCAAGAAGGACGCGGCGGCGTCGGGGTCTGACGCGCCGGCCAAGGCGCCCAAGGCCAAGAAGAAGAAGGACACCGAGGCGGCGGCCGAGTAGCTGGCGTCACACGGTACTTGCTCGAGTCGTGATTCAATCGAAAGGCGCACCGCGATCATCCGGTGCGCCTTTTTTTGTGGGTTTAGTTTGGAGGCCTGTACATGCGTAAGCTCTTCGTGCTCGGGGTTTCGGTCTGTGTGGCGATGGCGATCGCGGGTTGTCGCGGCGATGACGACGACACCGGCACCGATGGTGGCAGGCGCGACAGCGGCCCTGGCGTCGACGCCAGCGTGCGCAACACGACCATCCAGAAGATCCAGATGGGTATGGAGCCCGAGGGCTCGATCGTCAGCGTGGTCGGCGCGGTGGTCACGGCGCAGAAGACGCGCACCTGCGGCACCGCGATGTGCTTCGACGTCTGGGTCCAGGAGCCGGCCGGCGGCATGTACAGCGGCGTGATGCTGTTCGGCGTGCCCCAGGCGGTGGCGGCGACGCTGGCGCGCGGCGACGAGGTGTCGTTCACCGGTGAGGTGGACGAGTTCATGGCGGGCGGGACGACCCCGGACACCGACTCGGTCACCGAGATCAAGGTCTCGAGCGTGACCAAGACGGGCACCGGCAAGACCACGCCGGTGAGCACGGTGACCCCGGCGATGCTGGCCGCCAAGGCGACCGCGGAGCCCTGGGAGGGCGTGCTGGTCAAGATCGAGAACTTCATGGTGGCGAACGCCTTCACCTCGAGCGGCACCACGGTGTCGTGGAACGTCTGGGGCGGCGGCATCGTCGATGACGAGCTGTTCGGCCTGCCGCAGGGCCCGCGCTCGAAGGACTGCCTGGCCTCGGCGCAGGGGCCGCTGCACTACTTCTACGGCTACAAGATCTTCCCGCGCGACGCCAGCGACCTGGTGACCACGGCCGGCACGGGCTGCCCGGCGTTCGACCTGGAGTTCACCATGGCCGAGTGCACCGACGGCGTGGACAACGACTTCGACGGCTTCCGCGACTGCAAGATGGGCACGACGCCGGGCACCGGCGACTTCTCGTGCGAGTCGTACTGCGCCAGCCTGACGCCTCCGCTGGTGACCACGGCCCCCGTGGCGCTGAGCATCGCCACGTTGAGGGGGGCGGTTCCGCCCGACAACACACTGATCAAGCTGACCAACGTCATCATCACTGCGATCGACAGCCGTCCCAACGGTACGTCAGCTTCGGCGGTGAACAACATCTGGGTGGCAGACAACGCAGCCGCCGCTGCCAGTCAGGGGATCATGATCTTCGCGCCAAACGAGGCCAGCGTGGCCGGTCTCTCCGTCGGGCAGACCGTGACGGTCCTCGGCAAGGTGCTGCCGTTCACTGCGACCGGCGGCGGCCAGGAAGTCGAGATCGCGCGTGACCCGTACGTGTTTGGGGCCGCTGGCACGACCGCCGTCGTGCCGCTGGACTCCACCTTGGCGGAAGCGAACATGGAGGATCGCGAGGGTGTGCTGGTCCGGATCGCCGCTGTGAAGGCCGCTGCTGCACCGGCGATGGGGGAAACGCTCTTGACGCCGATGGGGACGGCGACCACGCCGACTCTCGTCATGACTGACAACCTGATCGATCTCGCCAGCGTCGTAGCCAACACCTGCTTCACGTCGGTCACCGGCATCATTCGTCACGGCCGGTGCGGTACGTCGCCTGCCTTCACGGCCTGCTACAAGCTTGACGTCACCGCGCTCACGGGCGCGGCGGCCTGCAACTAAGCTCGATCCAAATCCGTCCCGAACCCCACGTCCACCCCTCAAGCCCCTCAGGGGCCTCAAGGGCTCAGTTGAAAGCGCAGTACGCGGTTCGCCGTCGAGTCCGCCACGAACAGCTTCGTTCCGATGGTGGTGACCGAAATCGGAATGCCAAAACGTCGATCGCTCGGCGCGGATGGGGAGCCCGTGACAAGGTCTGGCTGTCCAAGTACCGCACTCGCGGGTGTGGCAGAGACCTCGGGGACGGGGGAAAAGACGGATACCCGCCGGTTGTCCGAATCACAGACGAAGAGGCTGCCATGGGCGACGTGCACACCACGTGGTGAGTGGAACCCGACGGCGTTGGTCGAGCCTTGCGCCGCGTCCTCTGTCCTGTTCGCGAATGTCGATTGGCCGAGCACATAGTCGGCGGGCTTCCCGTTCGATGTGGGCATGCCCCGCCACACGAGCACGCGGTTGTTGCCCGTGTCGGCGACATAGAGGCGCTCGCCGTCAAAGTGAACCGCCTCAGGCCCCGCCAGCGAGCTCGCTGTCGGCGCTGCTCCTGTCGCGTCGCCATACCCGATGCCGAAAGCTGAATGACCCAAGACCACGTCGGCCGGCGTGGCGTTCGAGGTCGGAGCCGAGTTCCAGATCAGGACCCGATTGTTGAACGTATCCGCCACAACCAGTCGATTCCCATCAGTCCAGAGACCGAGAGGCGCCATCAACTGATCGGCGTTCTTCCCGAATCCGGTCGATGTGAAGTTCGTCTTGCCGAGGACGACGTCTGCGGCGAGCCCTGTGTCAGTCGGTCGAGCGTTCCATACGAGAACCCGATTGTTGTCGCGATCGGACACGAAGATGCGGCCTCCGCCTTCGGCAATTCGGGTTGAGCCCATCACCAGCACCTGGCTCGTGCCAGGCGAGTGCGAAGTCATTGACGCTTGGCCCAGGGCGAGGTCCGCGGGCGCGCCGTTGGCCGTCGGTTGACCATTGAACTGCAGCACTCGTCGGTTTCCGAACTCGCTGACCCACAGCCTGATGCCATCGGACTCGAGCCCCTCTGGTTGCCACATCGAGTTAGGGCCTTCTCCTCCCGTGTTCGCGCCGGTCGTCGTAAAGTCAATCTGCCCGAGCACCAAGTCGGCGGACTGGCCGTTCGTAATGGGTGGGTGCTCGGGAATGAATGCGTCCGTTGAAGACGCGTCAGTGACGGGCCCCCCATCCGAAACGTCCAGGCCCGAGTCAGCCGAACCGTCGAGGCCGCCGTCGACGACTGCCACGCAAATGCCAGCTTGCCCGCCAGCCGACATGTCGCACACCAGACCGTCTGCGCAGGGCCGGTCGGTACTGCAGCGACCTCGTATCGGACGCTCAGGGCAGCCGGCCAGAGAGATGACGAGCACGAACATCGACACTCTGGTGGTCATAGGCGCCCCTCAGAACGATCCCGACCAGGCGACGCGGAGGCCGCCTGGCTGGGGCAGGAGGTCGAGCGAACTCGTTGAGGCCTCGCGGCGGGGCTTGTCCTTGATCCAGAGGACGACGCTGGTCGCTATGGCCGCGATGCCGACCCCGGCGGCGATGTAGCCGATCGTCGCGGTGTCGCGCGCGTCGAGGCAGGGCGCGTTGTCGCAGGCTTCGTTGCCGTCGACGGCCAACCAGTACCCTCCCACGCCCAGCGCCACTACGCCGGTGCCAAGCGCGACGAACTTCCAGGGACGGAGAGGGCGCCGCCCGCCTCCCGATCCCTCGCGCACGGGCCGCCGCTTTGCAGCGGAATCTCGAACCGGGCGGACATTGGGAGGCAGCTTGCCGCCGTTGATGAGGAAGCGGGCGAGGCCCCGAACGGCATCTTGATCGGCCGCGGGCTCGATGGCCACGGCTGCCGCGCGGGAAGGCTGGCCGTTGCCCTGCTGGTAGACCGTGCCGATGATGGCCGGGCGGCCCTCGAAGCGGCGTACCGCCACTGTGATGACGGTACGACTGCCCAGCGCTGAAGCCAGTGCGGAGGCCAGCCTGGGTTCGTTGCTCAGTCGCTCGGTAGGCCCGGAGAACCGCAGGGCCGGTGGACCAGTGGTCGAGAGGACGGAGTCCAGGCCCATGCTGAGGTGGAGGGTCGCCGACCCTTTGGCCGGGAGTTCAACATAATGGATGCGGCCTGCGAGCGTACCGCGGATGAAGACCGTATGCTTCCCGGGGAGAACATCGGCCACATCGGCATTGCCGACCGCCAGGAAGCGCCCGTCCAGGAAGATGACCGCGGCGCGATCATCGGCGACGTCGATCGAGAGGCGGGCGAGGCCGGCCTGTTCGAGGCCGGTGCGAACCCGCTTCGCCAGCTCAAGAGGCTCCGGGCCGTATTTGCGACGCTCGATGGGTCGATCTGGAAAGTGGACGAGGAGTTCGTGGATGGCCAGATCTGCGGCCTCCTGCTTGCCGACACGGACGTAAGACAATGCCACGCCAATCAAGGCCCGCTGCAAGAGGTCGCGCAGCGACTGTTCCAGCGCGAACGCAGCTGGGCGCGCTCGCGCGAGGCTCAGCGCATGCTCGAGCTCCTTGACCGCGTCGTCGGGCTGCGCGCGCTGGAACGACTGGTAGCCACGCTCGACAGCTTGGGTGAAGTCGGCCAGCTCTGCCGCGCTCATGGCGTCGCCGGGGCGAGACAGCACGGCCTCGATGCGTGCGCCGAGGGGCTCGCCAACCAGGGCCCCATGCTTGGCGAGTTCGTCGTAGAGCGGAGTCAGCACCTCGTTCACGCTTGGGTCCGGAGACGATGCCGCGTCGGTGGACTCGAGGGCGATAGGCTGCGGCGCGGCGGCTGAGGAACTGGCCAATGCCGCACAGCAGATGATTGACGGCACCAGTCTGCCCATGGATGAGCGTAGGCCTGTCCGTGCAAGCCGGTCAAACCGCGTCACATGCCACCGTCGACAGCGGTGTAGTCGTCCTCGCCTTCGGGCAGACCTGTCTCCCATTCAACATCGGCTTGTTGGGGACAGGGCGGCCAGGGGGGGGCGCGGGTGAACCACACCCGGTTGCCCCGGTCGTAGCAGGCTGCGTATTCCTTCGGGTAGATCTTCAGACCGTGCTTCTCACCCCCGAACTCGTCCTGCTCCAGGTAGGGCGGGGTGCCGCGTGCATCGGCGCTCTTCCAGTGCCGCACGCGTGACCGATCTTGGACGGCGTCCCGCTCCTTCTGCAGGACCAGCCGGCCGGTCGCCTTGTCGAAGTACCGGGTGCGCACGGGGACGCCATCGCGATACACGATGCTCGCGAAGAGAGAGCCATCGTCGTTGTACATGCGCAATGGGCCGTGGTTTCTGGTGCCGAGCAGGCAGCCCTGCTCGATGCCCTTGGTTTCGAAGTAGCGCGTGCCGGGGGGACAGAAACCCGCGGGGCCCGACGATCCCGACGGTGCGGCAGGGCCTCCGTCAGGGGCCCGGCGCGTCGCTCGGGAGCAGGAGAGTGGCGCCAGCACGGTGAGGCACACGACCATCTCTGCCATCCTCATGGATCGATCCCCAGGCTATCGGTCAAGATCGATGCGGCCGCGAGCTCCGTGTCGGCGTGGCCGCGTAGCGCGTCGACGGCGTCGGCGATGCTGGGTAGCGCGCCACGTAGCCATGTGGCGTATGTGGCGTCGTCGGCGTCGGCGATCTGTGCTGGGTCGTCGGAGTTGCGCAGGCGCAGGGTGTCGATGTTCGCGCTGGCCGCCCGGATGGCCTGCAAGAGGGGGATTCTGGCCACCCGCCCTCCAACCCGGTTATGGACGCCGAGCTTCGGGATCACCGCGACCTCGAGCCGCTTGCCAAGGACGGCGTACTCGCCGGATCGGGATCTGACGGCGTTCCTCAGCACCTGGACCGCTGTGTCGACCCCGAACAGAGCCGCTGCCAGAGACTCGTGAGCGGCCGCAGCCCTGGCGCGCATCCCCGCCTCCTTGGCTTCCACGATGTCGCCCTCGAGCCGGGCCAACTCCGCCTTGCGCTGGGTCACCTCGGCCCCGTCGCTCGATCCCGCACCCGTGATCGCGGCCAGCCCTTCCAGTCCTTCACCGAGCGCCTCGGTGGGGTTGCGTGTGATCTTGGACGCGAACTTCAGCATCTTGCCAGCGTAGCTGAGAAGCCCCCTGACCCGCGACAGTGATCGTTGCTGCGTCTCGCGGAGGGTCGCGATCTGCTTGCCCGTCTTGCGGTGACGCAGCTCGAGACCCCAGGCCTCGATGTCCGCCTCGATGGCCGCGAGGGTGAAGCGGGCTGAGCTGAGTTCCTTCTCGGCCTGCCGCAACTCGCCCAGGTTCACGCGCAGCTTTCCGTTTGCGTCCCCCACGTCCTTCGCACTCTCGGCCAGGTCCCCGGCCGCCTCTGTCTTCGGCTCGCGCGCGGTCGCCACGGCAAGTCGTTCGCGCTGTGACAGCCGGCCCTCGCTGGCGACGACTCCGCCGGAGGCCCTGCGCAGGGCCTCGTTGTGGATCCGCAGGAGGGAGAGGTCGCCACGGGCAGCGGAGTAGGCCCGATGCGCGCTGCCGTCACCGATGCGGCCGCCGCGAGGCCCTGCGCTGATTGAGCCGACCGACAGGTCCATGGGGTCGGCCACCGGCTGCGGCGCGCCGTTGGGGTCGACCATGATGGTGCCACCGTATGGCGTGGGCATCTTGCTCAGGGGACGCTCGGCGGCGCCGAGGTAGCCCGCCCGCGGCTCGATCAGCACCATGCCTGCGATGAGGTCGCTGGCAGCCTGGGGCGCAATCATGCGGCGGGGTGCCTGGACCACCGCGGGAGCCTCGGCCTCGGTGGCAACCGGGGCGGCGCGCGCGACCGCGACAGGTTCGGCCGTCGTCTGCGCCACCGCAGGTGCCCCGGCGGCGGGCGCGGGCCCTGGCGGCGAGTGGCCAATCAGCGTCACACGCGCGGGTTCGGCAGCCTCCAGCGCGCGACTCACGACCAGCGCGCCGGCACGTGCGCCCGGTGCGCGCGGTGTGAACCCGACCCGAAACTCCAGCCCGCCGCTCGCGGGCATACGCTGCATCTCGGTCGGCGTGACCGCGAACTCGCCGTGGTGTGGGCCCTCGAGGTGGGGCACGACCTGGTCGACGGTTTCGGTCGCCGGCGCCCCCGGTCCAGCCACACCGGGCGGGCCGTCTGCCGTGCTGACCACCACCGACTGTGCGCTGGCGCCGCCGACGAAGGTCAGGACTGGACGGCTGGCCCGCAGTCGCGGGCGCATGCCGTCCGTCAGCGTGCGACGACCCGGGGCACGCGTGGCCGCGCCCAGGTCGACGCCCTGCCCCTGAGGCGTGCTCGTCGCCTTCCGCTCCTTAGCCACGGGGCACCGCCGCTGGATCCAGGTCATCGGCCCCGAAGTCGGCGCCGAAGCCGAGGTACACCCCGCGGGACTCGGTGTAGGCGGTGCGAGGCCGCCAGCCAAAGCCGGCAGACAGGTTGACCGGCCCAGTCCCGGCTGGAACTTCGTGCTGCTCGGGTCTCGTCTGCTGCTCCTGCTTCTCGTCTCCCCGATCGCGCATGATGACTCTCCTCGTTTCGTCGTTGGCGCTGACGAGGAGGTCTTCGAAGGGAGTGCGCCGTTGTTGTGTGTTTCGCGTTGAAAATCGTGGTGAGGTGCAAGACTTGGAGATCCCGGCGAAAGCCGGGAGGTCAGGGGGGCTGGCCCAAGGGTCGGCTGGCGGCTAGGCGGGGCGTTGCAGCGAAAACACCAGCTCGTCGTGGAGATGGTTGCCGCGTCGGATGGCGCCGGGCTCGGTGTGGATGAGCTGGAAACCGGCGCGCTCGAGCAGGCGGCGTGAACGCAGGTTGAAGGCGTGAACCTCGCCGAGCACCCGCCAAAGGCCGAGGTTCTGGAAGGCGTGGTCGAGAAGGGCCGAGAGGACCTCGCGCCCCAGGCCGCTTCCCCACAGCTCCCGCTCCCCGAGGGTGAACCCGATGCGACACTCGCCGGCCGCGGGGTCGATCGCGGCCAGCATGCACCAACCGACGCAGCGGTCGTCGCTGCGCAGGTGGATGGCGAAGGGAAGCAGGTCAACACGTCCCGGCGCCAGCCAGCCGCGGACGATGGCCTCCACCTCGTGCGCCGGTGCCGGATCGGGGTCCTCGTCGTTCAGGTGGCGCAGCTCGGCGTCGGCCTCCCAGCACACCAGCGACGGCAGGTGCTCGAGGGTCAGCGAGCGCAGCAGCAGCCGCGGTGTCGCGAGGGACGGGGTCGCCACCTGGCGGCTCCGCTAGCCGCGCAGGTAGCAGCTTGCCATCGACATCGCGAAGTTCGACTCGGCGCGCTCGGCCTGGGCGGCGGCGCGGCGACGTTCGAAGATGAAGTCGCGCAGCAGGCGGAGATCGCGTGCGGCGGCGGCGGCCAGGCGGATGCCGGTGGTGCGCATCAGCGTGCCGGGGGCGGCGCCGCGCCGGACCTGATCGAAGCAGACCTCGCCGCGGGCCCAGAGGATCTCGTCGATCTCGGGTAGCTCGAGCTCGAGCTGGAGATCGCGCGGGGTCGGGCCGCCGGTGAAGGGGCGCTCGATGCGCACGCCCGAGTGCGACAGATCGAGGGCCAGGGTGGGGCGCTCCTCGTGGGGCAAAAGCTCGGTGCAGATGGCCTCGACGTCGATCCGTGGGGCCAGGCGGCGGGCGTCCATGAAGGCATAGGGATCGCGCATGTGGTCAAGTGTAGGTGTGGATCGGGGACGGGGGCAAGAAACCGCCTGACCAGCAGCGACAAAGAAAGCGACCGCCAGTCAGCAACAACCGGCGCGCGCCTCCGATGACGCTGGCAGGAGGTTCGTCATGAAGACTGCGAAGCTGGGTTCGGACTGGGCGCTGGTGGTGCTGGGGGCGGCGGGGCTGCTGGGGGCGCTGGGGCTGGCGGGGTGCAAGGTGGGGACGAAGACGGAGTCGACCATGCCAGGCGGCGGCGGTGGGGCGCCGGTGGTGATGGGGACGCAGCCGGGCGGGGCAGGCGGGGCGCCGCGCTCGGGGCCGCCCACGGGGGCGCAGGCGGGGGCGCGGGCGGCGGATGACGCGTTCACCGGGCCGCTGTCGATCGAAGGGCTGAGCCAGGTCCAGATCTGGGACCTGCTGGTGGCCAAGGGCCATCGTGGCGACGTCGCCTTCAAGATCAGCGGCGAGGAGGAGGTGCCGCGAGGCATGCGGCTGCAGGGCGGCGGGCCCGAGGGGCTGAACACCCGGCTGGGTGCGACCATCCTGATCGACGGGCCGGTGTCGGACGCGGCCACGGTGATGCCGCAGCTGGTGGGGCTGCCGGTGCGGGCGGCGATCGAGAAGCTGGTCGCGGCCGGCATCATCGAGTTCGAGATCGAGCGCGTCGACGGCTGCGCGGCGGGCACCGTGTGTGCGACGCCGCGGCGGCTGGCCGGGGCCGAGGGCAAGTACTATGCGGAGACCATCGAGGTCGGGCGCTGACGGGCAGACATTGACCACAACCCGCGCCCAGGTGTTGATATGCGACAGCTATTCACCGGGCGCGGCGGGCGCCTCACGAGGGATCATGCAGATCCAGGCGGGCGCGGCGGTTGCAGTGCGTGGCGGGCGATGAGACGCATCGGACGAGCGGCCATGCTGGTCGGCCTGCTGGGGCTGGTCGGGACCGGGGTCGCGCAGGCAGCGCCGCCGCAGGGGGTGGTGCTGCGCATCGAGGGCAACGAGGTGTTCGTCGACCTCGGGGGCGCCACGGTCAGGCCCGGGGACCGCGTGGTGCACTACCGGACCATCGTGGTCACCCACCCGGTCAGCAAGAAGAAGATCAAGGACCGCTTCCCCACCGGTGAGGTGACGCTGCTGCAGGTCGAGCCGGCCATGAGCATGGGGCGGGTCTCGGCCGAGACGCTGAAGGAGCTGGCGGTCGGCGATGTCGTGATCCTGGTGCGGCCCGAGCCGGTGCCGCCCAGGGTGACGCCGCGGCCGTCGCCGTCGCCGCTGGCGTCGCCCGGGCCGTCGCCGTCGGGCGGGCCGCAGCCGTCGCCCTCGGCGTCGCCCGAGCCGGTGGTCGAGGATCCCGAGACGCTGGCCGTGGTCGACGCCTGGGGGCGCACCCTGGGGCAGCCACCCCGGGTGCGGCGCGGGATCTGGCAGGCCTACCTCGAGAGCCATCCGCAGGCGCGCTATCGCGAGGCCGTGCTGGCCGAGCTGGACGCGCTCGATGCGCTGGAGGCCCGTGAGGTCGCCGCCAGCGGCAGGGAGGCGCCCATCGGCGGCGTGCTGCACCGGCCGCCCAGCCCGGCGCCGCCCGAGCACGAGCTCGAGCTGGCCTTCGCGCTGGAGCCCGAGGTCGGGCCCATCGACGCGGCCTGGGTGCACTACCGGCGCGCCGGCGCCGCGACCTATCGCCGCATCGAGCTGTCACGTGATGGCGACGCCTACCTGCGTGGCACCCTGCCCGCGGAGGCGGTGCAGCCGGGCGGGGTCGAGTACTTCGTCGAGCTGGCGCGCGGCGGCGGCACTGCGCTGGCGGTCGGGCAGCCCGACGATCCGGTGCAGCTGTCGGTCGATGGGCTGGTGGCGTCGCGGCCGACGCGGCGCGATCGGTCGCGTGTCAACACGCGCGCCGAGTATGTCGACTTCAACCGTGGTGAGGGCAACGACTGGTACTGGGCCGCCGAGGCCGACTTCGCGTATCGCTGGCCAGGCATGCTGCAGGCGCTGCGCATGGGCGCCGGCGTGTTTCGCGGGGACGGCGGGCCGACCGAGCAGATCGACGCCGACGAGGTCGCCTGTCGCGCCAGCGGCGACTGTCGCGCGCTGGGCTTCAACTATGCGTACACCGAGCTGGAGTTTCGCCTGACCTCGCGGCTGTCGAGCATGACGCGGGTCATCGTCGGGCTGACGCCGGATGGCCTCGGCGGGGGCATCGCCTCCAAGCTGCGCATCGGCGCCGAGGACGCCACCAACCTGGTCATCGGCGGCGAGCTGGCGCACGAGATGGGGCGCCACCTCGAGCTCGGCCTCAACTTCGAGCCGCTGCGCAAGGTGCCCATGATGGCCGCGGTCGAGGTCGCCGACGAGCCCGCGGGCAGCGATCTCGGGGTGCGCCTGCTGATGGACATCGGCTCGCGCCACTTCGGGCCGGTGCAGCCCACGGTGCGGGTGTCGTACTCGGCGCGCACCATCCATCACTCCGGCTTCGGCGCCGGGCTCGCGGCGGTGTTCGCATGGTGAGGACGGCCATGAAGATGAAGCTGGGCGGGTTCGTGCTGGTGCTGGCGCTGGTGGCGCGCGCCGAGGTCGCGAGCGCGGCGCCGGGCGGCCGGGTGCGCGTGCTGCACACCCCCATCGCGGTGGCCGAGGCCGGCGCGCCGCTGCGCGTGGAGGCCGACGTCACCGACGCCTTCCGCGCCACCCGCATCGAGCTGCGCTATCGCATCACCGGGCAGCCCGAGTTCTCGTCGGTCGCCTTCGCGCGCGAGGCCGAGGGGCGCTACCTGGCCGTGGTGCCGGGCACCGCGGTGGCGCCGCCGGGGCTGGAGTACGGCATCGCCAGCGTGGGCGAGGGCGGCGAGGCCTGGCACTTCGCGTCGGAGGGCCACCCGCACCCGGTGGTGGTGCGCACCTCGGCCGAGGCGGCGCGGCTGCGCGAGGCGCTCGGGCGCGTCGGCGGACGGCGCTCGCGGCTGCAGCTGGCGGCCGAGTACGTGGTGTTCGGCGCGCGCCGGCGCGTGGCCGGCGAGGCCAAGCAGGACGACCTGTACACCCGCCTCGAGGCCGACTTCACCTACCGGCTGCTGACGCCGATCGTGCAGCACATCCGGCTGGGCTACGGGCGCATGCGCGGGCAGACCCTGAACGACACCAGCGATCCCGAGCCAGGTCGCGACACCGGCCTCGACTATGGCTTCGCCGAGGTGCGCTTCAACGCCACGCGCAACCTGTTCTTCGACGGCCGCGTGCTGGCGGGCGCGACCGAGACCGGGTTCAACGGCGGCGCGCGCGCGGCGCTGCAGATCGGCGCCGATGACGCCACCTATGTGCAGCTGGGCGCCGAGGTGGTCGGCGGCGTGGGGCAGAACGGCTGGGTCACGCTGAGCTGGGACACCGTGCCCTACGTGCGCATGTCGACCACGGTGGGCGTGACCACGTTCCCGGCGCCCGATGGCGACGGCGGCCTCAGCCTGCGCTACGAGCTGGAGATCCCGCTGGGCAAGGACATGACCTTCGCGGCCAACGTGGGCTACCAGGCGCGCGACGAGCGTGTGGGTGGGCTGGCGGGCGGGGCGCGGATCGGGGTCGCGTTCTGAGGTGGCGAGCGGCGGGCGCTCAGGCGCCCTTGATCATCGCGGCGCCGAGCTCCTGCGAGCGCCGCGTGGCGGCCTCGACGGCGTTCATCAGCGTGGTGCGCAGGCCGCCGGCCTCCAGGGTGTGCAGCCCGGCGATGGCGGTGCCGCCTGGTGACGTCACCATGTCCTTGAGCGCGCCCGGGTGCTGCCCGGTCTCGAGCAGCAGCTTGGCCGAGCCGAGCACGGTCTGCGCGGCCAGCAGCTGGGCGTTGTAGCGCGACAGCCCCATCTTGACGCCGGCGTCGCTGAGCGCCTCGATGATGAGGAAGACATAGGCCGGGCCGCTGCCCGACAGGCCGGTCACGGCGTCGAGCTGCTGCTCGTCGACCACCACGGTGAGGCCGATGGCGTCGAAGATCCGGCGCGCGATGGCCATGTCGGCCTCGTGCGCGTGCATGCCCGCGGCCAGCGCGGTGGCGCCGGCGCCGACCAGCGCGGGCGTGTTCGGCATCGTGCGCACCACGCGGCGGCCGTGCAGGCGCGACTCGATGGCCTCCAGCGGGATGCCGGCCGCGATCGAGATGACCAGGGCGTCGGGCTTGACCACCTGGGAGACCTCGCCGAGGACCTTCTTCATCAGCTGGGGCTTGATGGAGAGCACCAGGATGTCGGCCTTGCGCGCGACCTCGAGGTTGTCGGGGGTGGCCACGATGCCGTAGGCCTTGCGCATCTCGTCGCAGCGCTCGGCGCGCGGCTCGGAGCCGATGATCTTGTCGGCGGTCACCACGCCCGACCTGAGCAGCCCCTTGATGAGGGCCTCGGCCATGTTGCCGGTGCCGAGAAAGCCGATGGTCTGCTGCATTGCCTCTGCCGCCATGTCGTTCACCCGATGATGAAGGTTTCCTTGGCAAGCTGCCCCGAGGCGAAGCGCGCCAGGGTCCACTTGTCGAAGATCTCGTGCGGCTTGCCGCCCGCGAGCCACTCACCGTAGTACTTGCCGATCACGGGCGCCATCATGAAACCGTGGCCCATGAAGCCGCAGCAAAGATAGAAGCGCGGCAGGCCGGGCGGCTCGCCCAGGATGGGGTTACCGTCGACGGTGACGTCGTAGGGGCCAGCCCACTGGCGCAGCACCTGGACCTCGCCGAACTGCGGCACCAGCTCGCACAGCGCGCGCGCCATGGTGGTCAGGAACTTGAGGCGCGAGCCCATGGCCAGGGTGTGGCGGTCGCCATGGATGGACACGCCGCCGACGATCTCGCCGCGCATCGACTGCGAGAAGTACAGGCCCGTGCCCAGCACGCTGACCATCGGGCGCAGGAAGGGCTTGAGCGGCTCGGTCGACAGGATCTCGTGGCGCACCGGGCGGTCGGGCAGCTCGACGCCGACCAGGCGCGCGATCTCGGGCGACCAGGCGCCGGCGGCGTTGATGACGCGGTGGGCGCGGATGGCGCCGCGCGAGGTGTGCACCGTGAAGTCGCCCGCGGCGTCGTTCGCCGGAGGTCGGTCGATGGCGGTGACGTCGGTGAAGCAGTGCAGGCGCGCGCCCAGCTTGACGGCGCCGTCGGCGTAGCCCCACAGGAAGGGCCACGGGAACAGGATGCCGTCGCTGGGGTTGTAGGCCGCGGCGGCGAAGCCGGAGACGTCCAGCTCGGGGACGATCTCGTTGGCCTCGGCCGGCGTGAGCACGCGGGTGCCGACGCCGCAGCGCTGCTGCAGGGCGGCGTTCTGCTCCAGGAAGCCGCGCTCGGTGTCGGTGCGCGCCAGGAAGAGGTAGCCGCCCTGGCGCAGCCAGACGTTGATGCCGAGGTCGGCGGTGAAGCGCTTGACCAGGGCCACGCTCTCTTGCATGAGGCGAATGTTGAGCTCGGTCGACCACTGCTGGCGGATGCCCCCGCCGTTGCGGCCGGAGGCGCCCGCGGCCAGGTAGCTGCGCTCCAGGATGACGATGTCGGACTTGCCCAGGCGGGCCAGGTTCCAGGCGATGGCCAGGCCGATGACACCGCCGCCGATGACCACGGTCTCGGCGCGGGCGGGCAGCGCGGGCTGCTCGGCGGGGCCGGGCGTGGCGGTCGGGGTCGGCGGCGGCGGGTCGCGCGGGGCCATCAGCCGGCCATCCCGTGATCCTCGTCGGTGGCGTCGTCGTCGCGCGCAGACGTCAGATCCTCGGCGCCCGGGCCGGCCAGCAGGCGCAGCGGCACCGACGCGATGGGCGGGCGCGTGGTGAAGGGCGCGATGGCCGAGGGCGCGACGCCGGTGCGCTCGGCCAGCAGGCAGGCGACCACGCGCAGGCACTCCTTGCCCTGGCACGGGCCGGTGCCGAAGCCGGTGTAGCGCTTGACCTCCTCGATGTCGCGGTAGCCGCGGGCCAGGGTGTGCTCCACGTCGTGCAGGGTGACATCCTCGCAGCGACACACGATGACCTTGCCGCTCATGGTGTAGCGGCCTCGCGCGCGCGGGCGGCGCTGGCAGCGGCCGCCGCGGCGGCGCCGACCCGGGCGCCGTCGAGGGCGGCGGCGTCGGGGCCCTGGTAGCCGGTGACGTCGCCGCACGCGAACACGCCGGGCAGGCTGGTCAGGCCGGCGGCGTCGGTGTCGATGCAGAAGCCGCCGCGCGCGGGCTGCAGGGTGACCGCGCAGCCGTGCTGGCGTGCCGGCTCGGACGCCGGCGCGGGGGTCTCGCACACCGCGATGAGGTCGCAGGTGACGCGGCTGCCGTCGGCCAGGGTGGCGGCGCTGACCCAGGCCCGGCCGTGCGCGCGCTGCACCCGCGGAGTGCGCGTCACCGTGATGCCGGCGGCGGCCAGCTCGGCGGCGAGGGCGGCGGCGTAGGGCGCGTCCCCGGCGACCACGGCGCGGCGCGCGGGGCGCACACCGAAGCGCACCAGCAGGCGACCGGCGGCGCGGCCCGAGATGACGCCAGGGCGATCGTTGTCCTCGAACAGGGCGTTCTGGTCGTAGCCGCCGGTGGCGTAGATGGTCGTGCGCGGCTGCACCAGCCACAGCGCGTCGGGCGTGCGGATGGCGGCCAGGCCGCCGCCGTCTTCGGGGAAGTAGCCGATCATGGGCGACGCGGCGCGGACCTCGGCGCCGGCGGCCCGGGCCTCGCGCACCGAGGACGCCGCCGCGGCCAGGCCGTGGCCGGGGTCGGCCAGCAGGCTGCCCCCGGGCACGGCACCGTCGTCGATGCCCAGCACGCGAGCGCCGGCGCGCGCGGCCGCAGTGGCGGCGGCGAGGCCCGCGGGGCCGGCGCCGACCACCAGCACGTCGGGCGCGCTGGCGCCGGCCAGGCGGCGCAGCGGCGGCGTCTCGGGGCGGACATTGCCAGGCCGCGGATCGGGCAGCCGTCCCAGGCCCGACATCTGGCGCGTGACCTTGCGCAGCACCGCGTTCATGGCGCGCGAGCCGGTGAACATGTGGTGGTGGTCCATGCCGCGCGGGAACAGCCAGTCGACCACCCCGAAGGCGTCGTGCTCGGCGCTGGGCCAGGCGTTCTGGCTGGCCACGCGCAGGCCGTCGGAGCACGGCGTCTGGCACGCCTTGACGTTGGGGCGACCGTCGATGCGCATCAGGCAGGCGCCGCAGTGGCCGGCCAGGCAGAAGAAGCTGCGCGGCCGGTGGTACTTCAGGCTGCGCGACAGCGCGCGCGCGCCGGAGGCGAACAGGGCGACCGCGACGGTCTCGCCGCGAAAGGCGGGCACCGGGTCGCCCTCGAGATCGAGGGTCACGGCCTCGCCGCGCGCCAGCAGACGACCGCGCGTGCCGGCCTCGGGCGCGCCGGGCTGGCCCGCGGCGCCCGGGCCGTCGCCAGGGCCAGGGCCAGCCAGAGCCCCCGGGCCATTCCCGGAGAAGCGCAGCGAGGGCTGGAGCCGCCGATCGATCATCCGCCGCCCGGCTTTTAGCAGTCGGGGCTGCGAGTGTCCATGGGTCCAGGGTTTGCGATATATTGCGCACAGCCATTCGCGACCACCGAGGTTTGCCGTGACCCCTGGGACGAGGACGTGTCCGTTTTGTAGCCAGCAGATCTCGGCGACCGCGCTGCATTGCAGCGTGTGCGGTCGCGCCATGCCGCCGGGTGAGGCCCCGGCTGCCGCTGCGCCCGCGCAGAACAAGAAGACCGTGATGGGGTACGCCCCCAACATCGCGGAGCTGCAGGCCGCCGCGGCCAAGGCGCGCGCGGGTGCGCCGCCAGCTCCGCCGGTGTCGCCGCCAGCCGCCCGTCCGTCGGCGCCACCTGCGCCAGGATCAGGGCCGGGCGCGTCGGGGTTCTCGCCGCCGGCGTCGTTCGCGCCGCCGCCGTCGTTTGCGCCGCCACCGCCCGCGAGTGCGTATGGCGCTCCGCCGGCGCCTCCGGGACCGCCGCCTGGGCCTCCACCGCCGTCGTTCGCGCCGCCGGGGCCGCCGCAGTCGTACGGGCCGCCGCCAGGAGCGCCGCCAGGGCCGCCCCCGCAGTCGTATGGAGCGCCGCCAGGGCCGCCCCCGCAGTCGTATGGACCGCCGCCCGGGGCGCCCCCGCAGTCGTACGGGCCGCCGCCTGGACCGCCATCTCCGTATGGCCCTCCGCCGGGGGCGCCGCCACCACCGCCGGGGCCGCCGCCCGGGTTCGCGCCGCCACCACCGCCGGGGCCCCCGCCGGGGTTCGCTCCGCCCCCAGGGCCGCCGGGCTATGCGCCCCCCGCGCCCGGGTTCGGCGCGCCCGCGATGGCGCCGTCGGGGCCTGGCGCGCTCAGCGGCGAGCTGTTCGGGTTCCAGCTGTCGCGTCTCAACGATGGCGAGCTCCTGAAGAAGATCTGTCTGTTCGCGGGCGCCGCCATCGTGGTGCTGTGGTTCATCCCCTGGGGAGGTGTCCCGGGGTTCTCGGTGTGGTCGTGGACTGCGTTCGCCGGCGAGCGGCAGAGCATGGCCATGGAGGCCTTCGGCCTCAGCGGCATCGCGATGATCCTGCAGCTGCTCATCGGCCTCGGGCTGGTCGCGCTGGCGGTGGTGCCCAACCTCAAGCCGGACCTCAGGCTGAAGGTGGCAGGTGGGCTGGCGTTCCTGGGCGTCACCGTCAGCCCGCTGGTGCACTTCACGCCGTTCGAGATGCCGCTGGCCTCGGCGGGCACGGCGCTCATCGCGGTCGGTCTGTTCATGCGCATCTCGCAGTCGCCGCAGGCGCGCATCGTGATCGGCGTCGGTGTCGGCAGCTTGCTCATCGGCCACCTCATCCCCACCGGGTCGACCGGCGACATCTTCCCGCTGTCGTACTACTTCAAGGCGTTCGACGCGGGTGGCCTGGTCATCATCTGCAGCCTGCTGACCTTCCTGATGTTCCTGGCGCTGCTCAGCGCGGGTGTCGCGCTGGCGCCGGCGGGCACGGTGCCGCAGCTGGAGGGGCTGCAGAAGCCGCTGGCCGCGGTGGCGCTGGTCGCGCTGCCCTTCAACGGCCTGCTGCTCGGCATCATCTTCACCAAGTACTTCGGCGGGAAGAACTTCCTGACCGTGCTGCACATGGTGGGAATGGGCGCCGGACTGATGCTGTTGTGTGTGATGACCTTGCCGGCGTTGCTCCCAGGGGTACTCGGCCTGTTCTCGAGTGGTCAGGCGCAGGCGCAGCCTGGGTATCCGCCGCAGGGCTATGGGCCGCCGCCGCAGGGGTTCGCGCCGCCGCCGCCGCAGGGGTTCGCGCCGCCGCCGCAGGGGTTCGCGCCGCCGCCCCCGCAGGGGTTCGCGCCGCCGTCCCCGCAGGGGTTCGCGCCGCCGCCTCCGCAGGGGTTCGCGCCGCCGCCTCCGCAGGGGTTCGCGCCGCCGCCCCCGCAGGGGTTCGCGCCGCCGCCCCCGCAGGGCTATGCGCCGCCGCCCCCGCAGGGTTACGCGCCGCCGCCCGGGTACGATCCGCAGGTCGCCGAGCTGGACGCCGCGCTGGCGCGCGGTGCCATCTCGCGCGAGGAGTACAACCATCGTCGCCAGCAGCTGGGACGATGAACCCTCGGACAATGAAGACCGATCCTCGGGTTCGGCCGTCATTGCTCGCGTATCCTTGAGACACCATGGCCGAGCGCCCGGACAGCAAGCCGTGTAGCGCCTGCGGCGAGCCGATCCTCAGGCTCGCCAGCCGCTGCAAGCACTGTGGGGCGCGCGTGCGCGACGCAGATGCGCCGGGCAGCGCGCTGCAGGTTGCCGCGGGGCTGTCGGGACGGGTCGTTGCCGGGGCCGCCGAGGCCGGGTCGGCCCCGGTCGCGCCCGGGTCGCCGGCCGCGCCGGCAGCGCGTGACGCCTCGGCGCCAGCTCCGCGCGAGGCGTCCGCGCCGGTGTCCACCGGGGCCGACCGCTGGGCGCCGCCGGGGGCGTACATCCCGCCCAGCGAAGCGCCGCGCGCCGCGCCGGTCACGCTGGGCGCCGACACTGTGTCATCGCCGCCGCCGGTCTTCTCGGCGATCACGTCCTCGGCCCCCGCGGCGCCAGCGCCCCCAGCCGCGATGGCCGCGTCGGCCCCCGCGGCCGGGGGAGCAGCGCCAGCCGCGCCGCTCAGCTTCGGCGCCAGCACCCAGCTGGCCCCGGGGGGGCCACCGCCGCCCGCGCAGGAGCCGCGCGCCCCGGTCGCCTTCTCCTTCACCCGCCCTGGCGCTGCCGAGCCCACGCCCGAAGCCCCGACCACCGACGGCGGCGGTCTCGACGAGCTCGATCACCGCCGCCGCCGCCTGTTCTCGCCGCCAGCGTCCTCGGCCGCGCCCTCGCTGCCCCCGGCGCCCCGCGGCGGGCGCCCGCGCGCGCTCGACGAGGAGGCCCCCACCGGCCTCGTGCTCAACCCCGAGGCCGCGCCCCCGGCCGGCGAACCCGAGCCCGAACCTGCCGGTCGCGGCGCCTACTTCGATCCCCGCGTCGCCCCGCTGGCCCCCCGCGCGCCGGCCCCGCAGACCCCACCGCCACCAGCGCCCGAGGCGCCGCGCCCCGAGACGGCCGCTGCGCCAGCGCCGCCCCCCGCTGCTGCCGCCGCCGAGCCCGAGCCCGACGCGCCCGAGCTGGCGCCAGGCCTGCTGGGCTGGACCGCGGCCAGCGCCGCCGACGATCACATCCCGCGCGTGGTCAGCATCGCCACCGGTCTCATCGGCCTGATGCTGTTCCTGACGCCCTGGGCCTACGGCCCCGAAGAGGGCGTCGTGATGCCGATGGCCCTGTTCTCGGAGGGGCTGTCGGCGCAGGTGTTGCTGCCCCTGGTGGCCTCGCTGGCGCTGCTGGTGTCGGGCTTCCTGCCCTCGCTGACGGCCGCCGGTCGCGGCGTGCTGCTGCTGGTCGCCGGCCTCGCCGGCACGCTGTCGCTGTCCCTGGCGGCGCCCGAGTTCTTCCCCGGGGACATCGAGCTGTCCGCCCCGGTGGCGCTCGGCGTGTGCTGCCTGCTGGCGGCCACGGTGGCGCGCGCGACGCGCTCGAACAGCGCGGTGGCGCGCACGCTGGCGGTGATCGGCATCATCTTCATCGGCTTCGCCTACCTGCTGCCGCGCGAGATCGCGGGCAAGCGCGGGCAGCCGCTGGAGCTCATCGCCAGTGGCATGACCGGCGGCACCGCGCGCACGCTGGCCCACGCCTGGGCCCTGCTGCCGGCGCTGCTGGCGGTCTCGGTCGCCGTGGTCTTCCGCGGCCCCGAGCGCGAGCGCGACAGCGCGGGGCGGATCGCGGCCTGGCTGGCCGTCGTGCTGGCGACCTATGTGCCGCTGGCCTTCGTGTTCGGCGGCGCCGCGGTGGTGGGCGGCGACCGCGCCATGGCGACGCTGGCCTGGAAGCTGGGCCTGCTGGGCGTGTGCTACTCGGTGTGGCTCGCGGTCGGGGCGATGCCGGTGCTGGACAGCTGGTGGCGCAGCAGCAACGAGCAGCGCAAGCGCGCCGCCATCGCGCGCGCGGCCGCACTGGCGCAGCAGGCGACCATGGCCGCCCAGGGGCCGCTGCCGCTGGGCTACCAGGGTGCCCCTTACCAGCCGCACTACCCGGCGCCGGGCACGCCGTTTTCACCCCAGCCGGTGCAATATCCGCCCCCGGCGCCGTACCAGCAGCACGCGCCCCCGGCGCCGTACCAGCAGCACGCGCCTGGACCGCCGCCGCCCGCGGCCACGCCGCCGCCCCCCGCGGCGTCGGACGTCGCCAGCCGGCTGCAGGTGCTGGCCGAGCTGCGTGACCGCGGCCTCATCACGGCGGCCGAGTACGAGGACCGCCGCCGCACCATCCTGGAGCGCATCTGACCGCAGCGCCGCCCGCGCTGCCCGAGGTCAGGCCAGGTCGAACAGCAGCACCTCGGCGGCCTCGACGCCCTCGAGGTCGAGCTTGCCCGCTGCGCTGAAGGCGGCGGCGTCACCGCTGGAGAGCTGCTCTCCGTCGAGCTTGACCACGCCGCGGGCGACGTGGAGCCAGCCATGGCGAGCGGGCGCCAGGGTGTAGCTGGTGCGTTCGCCAGGGGCCAGCAGCCCGGCCAGCAGGACGACGTCCTGGTGCACGGTGATGGCGCCGTCGCGGCCGTCACGGGCGGCCACCACGCGGAGCTTGCCCTGGCGCTCGGTGGCCGGGAAGGAGCGCTGCTGGTAGCTCGGCTGCAGGCCGCGACGCTCGGGCAGCAGCCAGATCTGCAGGAAGTGCACGGGCTCGGTCGGCGACGGGTTGTGCTCGCTGTGGCGCACGCCGGTGCCCGCGGTCATGCGCTGGACGTCGCCAGGGCGGATGACCGACCCGGTGCCCATGCTGTCCTTGTGCTCCAGCGCGCCGTCGAGCACATAGGAGATGATCTCCATGTCGCTGTGCGGATGGGTGCCGAAGCCGCGCCCAGGTGCGACCCGGTCATCGTTGATGACGCGCAGGGCGCGGAATCCCATGTGCTGGGCGTCGTAGTAGTCGGCGAAGGAAAAGGTGTGGAAGCTCTCGAGCCAGCCATGATCGGCGTGGCCACGCTCGCTGGCGCGACGGATCTGCACGACTTGCCTCCAGTCTCGGTCAGTGACGAGGTCTGCGCTCGCCGAAGATGGCGGTGCCCACGCGAACCAGCGTGGCGCCCTCGGCGATCGCTGCTTCCAGGTCGACGCTCATGCCCATGGAAAGGTGACCGAGGTCGATGCCCGCGCGCGGGGTCCGGGACAGCTCATCACGCAGCCGTGCAAGAGCTCGAAAGTGCGGGCGACTGGCCTCGGGATCGGTCGCCGCGGGCGGGATGCACATGAGGCCGCCGACGCGCAGGTGCGGGCGTCCGGCCAGGGCGTCGAGCAGGGTCGGCAGGTCCGCTGGCGCCACCCCCGACTTCTGCGCCTCGCCACCGACGTTGACCTCGATCAGGGTGTCGACGCGGGCGATCCCGGCGGCGGCGGCGCGGCGCTCCAGCTCGTCGGCCAGCGCGGTGCCATCGAGGGTGTGGATGCAGGCGCGTCCGACCACCAGCTTGGCCTTGTTGCGCTGCAGGTTGCCAATGAAGTGCCAGGCGAGGTCGGGCAGGTCGCCGAGCTCGGTCAGCTTGCCGGCCAGCTCCTGCGCGTAGTTCTCGCCGAAATCGCGCTGTCCGGCGGCGTGGGCGGCACGGATGGCGGCGCCCGGCATGGTCTTGCTGACCGCGATCAGGCGCACCGCGTCGGGCGCGCGTCCGGCGGCGCGGGCGGCGCGGGCGATGCGCTCGCGCACGGCGTCGAGGCCGCGCGCGACGTGCTCGAAGCTGTCAGGCGGGCTGGCCATGACGGAAGTCTGCCACCGGAGCGCCATCGGCGACGTGCAGCGCCAGATCCTCCAGCACCTCGGCGAGCGGCAGCCCGACCACGCTGGTGTACGAGCCGCGCACCGCCCGCACCAGGCCGCTGGCGATGCCCTGGATGGCATAGCCGCCGGCCTTGCCCTGCCACTCGTTGCTGGCGACATAAGCCGAGATCTCGCGAATGGTCAGGGGCCGAAACTCGACCTCGGAGCGCACGATCCGCTCGCGCACGGGGTGTCCGCCCGGCGCCACCAGACAGGTCGCGGTCAGCACCAGGTGGGTGCGCCCCGCCAGGCGTCCCATCATGACGGCGGCATCGACGCCATCGAGCGGCTTGCCGAGCAGGTCGCCATCGATGATGACCACGGTGTCGGCGCCCAGGATCCAGCGGTCAGGATGCGAGGTCTGCGCGACGCGCAGCGCCTTCTCGCGGGCCAGCCGCGAGGCGTAGTCGCCGCCGGGTTCGCCGCGCTCTGACTCGTCGATCTCGGCCGGCACCACCTCGACGGGGACGCCGACCCGGGCCAGCAGCTCGCGACGGCGTGGTGAAGCCGAGGCCAGGACGAGCGTGGGCCCGGCGCTCATGGCTGTCCGGTTGTCCGGCGAGCGTCCGGCGGGCCGGACGGCCGGACATCGACGTAGGCGAGCCAGTGCGGCGAGATCATGGCGCCTGGCTGTCCGGCCCGGCGACTGCAGTGCTGGCGGGGCATGAGGCACATGTCTACAGAGGTCCCGTCAGGGAGGCAAGGTCTGCGCACGCTGGTGCTCTTGCTGGCGGGCCTGGGGTCAGGGCTGACGCCGGCCTGCGAGGTGCGCGAGGTCGAAGATGTCGCGCGTGGGCGCCGCGATGGCGGGGTGGGCGACGCGGCCGCCGAGGTCGACGCGCGCAGCGGCGCCGGGCAGCCGACCACGGCGCGCCTGGTGTGGCCAGCCGCGGGCACCAGCGGGGTGCCCCCGAATCTGGATCGGGTGCTCGTCGAACCTGGTGGCCCTGGCACCGGTGGGGCAGGGGATGGCGGCGGTGCGGGTGGCGCCGGTGTCGGCGGCGACGCCGTGCTGGTCGGCCCCGAGGGGCCGATCGCCACGCGCGCCGTCGAGGTCCCGGGGCGCTGCGGGGCGGCGCCCACGTGTGTCGCCTTGCTGCTGTCGCATACGCTGCCCGCGCAGGCCGTGATCAGGCTGGGCAGCCAGAGCTTCAGCACCGCGGCCAGCGTGGACACTGTGCGACCCAGCCTGGGGGCGCTGCGGCTGCATGTCGCCGACGGCTGTGTGGTCGCCGACCTCGGCAGTGACGAGCCGGTGCTGGCCGAGGCGCACCTGGTCGGCAGCAGCGGTCTGCCGAGCTATGCCCAGCCGGGTGCGCGGCGACTGCTGCTCGGGCTGCCGCTGCCGGCGGGCGCGGCGTCACGCGCGCTGACGGTCGAGGTCGCGGCGCGCGACCTGGCCGGCAACGAGGCGCGCCTGGCCGCGGTGCTCGATCCGACGCCCGCGCTGCCGCGCCTCGCCCTGACCGAGGTGCTGGCCAACCCCGCCGGCGCCGAGCCGACCCAGGAGTGGGTCGAGCTGGCCAACCTGGGCAGCAGCGCCCTGGAGCTGGAGGGCTTCGTGCTGGCCACCGCCGTCAGCGTGGACGTGCTGCCCGCGGCGACGCTGCCCGCGGGCGCGCGCGCGCTGGTGGTGCCGGCCGGCTTTCGCGAGGGCGTCGGGCCCGATCCGCCGCCCGACGCGCGGGCGCGCCTGCTGCGCATCGCCGACAGCGCGCTGGGCAAGAGCGGACTCGGCAACGCCGGCGAGGCGCTCGAGCTGCGCGCGCCCGACGGCCGCGTGGTGTCGACCTTCGGGGCCTGGCTCGACACCTCGGCGGCGGCGTGGAACGGCCGCTCGGTGGAGCGTGTGGAGGTCGCTGGCTGCGACGTGCCGCTCAACGTGGCCGGCAATCGCGACAACCGGTCGACCCCTGGCGGCGAGAACTCGGTGGAGCCGTGACGTGAGGCAGACGCAGTCGCTACGGGAAGGTGCAGAAGCTGGCGCTGCCCAGCGCGACACAGTCGCCGCCGCTGCCACACTCGGTGTCGTTCATGCAGCGCCGCGGCGAGCACACCTGGGTCGTCGCCGGCAGGCCGCCGTCGGGCAGCTGCAACAGGCCGAGGTCGCCCTCGGGCGCGGGCAGGTTGCACGCCAGCAGCGGATCGCCGGTGCACGGCCGCTCCAGCGAGCAGTTCGCGATGCACAGGCCGATGGCCGGCGCCCGGCTGAGCGCGAAGCACGAGGCGTAGCTCGGACAGTCGCCGTCGTCGCTGCACAACCCCGAGCACATGCCGCGGGCGCCCAGAGCGGCGCACTGTCCGCCCAGGCAGGCCCCTGGATCGAGGGCGCCCGACGGGGTGGCGCAAGAGGTGCCGACGTCGCGCGGGAAGGCGGCGAAGCAGGCCCGGCGCCAGCCCGGTTCGCCGGCGGGGGCGCCCGCGCGGGGCAGCTCGCGGCAGGTCAGCGCGCCCGGGCAGGTGTCACCGGGGCCACAGCGGGGCACACACCAGCGCTGCTGCCACTGCGCCGGGGTGCCGCGCGCGCCGGTGCTGAGGTCGGCGCACATGCCGCCGTCGCAGACGGCATCGTCGCTGCAGGTCCGCGTACAGACGCCCCCGCGCAGCGCCAGCGGACAGGCAGCGTCACCCGCGCAGGCGCAGCGCAGCCCGGAGCTGCACTGGGCGTCCTCGGCGCAGCCCTCGCCGAGCGCCGCCGGGCCGACCGCGACCAGCCCTGGCTTGGTCACCGAATCGGTGCCGCCCGCGCCACCGACCACCAGGCCGACGGTGTAGACGCCAGGGTAGCGATAGGTGTGCGTGGGCATGCGCGACGAGCTCGACGGCGTGGCGTCGCCGAAGCTCCACACGAAGGTCGAGGCCTGACCCTCGTCCAGCGAGACGAAGGCCAGGCTGGCGGGCGCGGTCACCAGGCACTGCGCGGCCACCCCGCCGTCGGCCATCGAGATGCCCTGACAACCGCTGACCGCGAAGTCGGCGCGCGGCGCGCGGGTGCCACCATCGAGGATCACCTCGGCGTCGCTGCGCGCGGCGTCGGGGATGCTGCTGTCGATGACGTCGTCGTCATCGCCGCACCCGGTCGCCAGCAGCACCAGCACGCCCAGCGCGGCCGGCGCCAGCAACCCGCGCTGCATGAGGCGGCTCGTCACCGCCCGAGTATACCTGCCGTGTGGCACCGCCGGACGTGCGCGGCGCTACTTGCGCGCCAGCCACACCGGATTGGTGATGGCCATCGGGGTCGGGGTGTCGGGGCCGGTGCCGGCCACCGGGCTGAGCGGGCGGGCGCCGCGGGCCACGAAGACGATGAAGCTGGGCCTGGCGGCAGAGGCCAGGGTGATCTCGGTCTTCAGGCGCAGCGCCGCGGTGCCGGCAGGGACGGCGGCGGTCGCGATCTTCTTGCCGTCGCGCCAGGTCTCCAGGGTCGTCACATCGACCCAGGGCGCGGCCAGGACCTCGACGGTGAAGCTGGCCTTCTTGCCGGTCACGGTGCTGCCCAGCACGGGGGCGCCGGCGCGGGTGACGCGAATGAAGGGGCCATTGGTGACCACGACGTCGCGCCCCTCGCGCAGCGAGCGCACCACCTCGGGGGCGCTGACGGCCTGCGGATCGTCGCGCTCGACGCGGATGAAGTTGCGCGGATAGCCGACCTCCTGCCCGAAGATGGTGTGGCTGTCGCTGTTGCCGGTCGCGGTGACGCGGCGACCGCGGCCGAGCAGCATGAACCAGTCGGGCAAGGTGCGCGCGGTGTCGGCGGCGCGCTTGCCGTTCATGACCTCGATGGCGTCGAAGTCGTCGATCATCGCGGCCGGCAGGTCGGGCTGCGCGGGATCGAGCTTGAGGATGTCGAAGTAGCCGACGTCGCCGGCGCGCGGGTGGTTGATCTGGACCACGCGGTCGCCACCGCCGCCGTAGGCGCGCAGGTCGCGCACGATGTCGCGCGGGTCGCGGTTCTCGGCGGGCGGTGCGCCGCCGCGCGGCAGGCTCGGATCGGGCGCCATCGGGAAGGCGTTGAAGTGGCCCGACGAGTGCGTGGTGGCCTCGTCACCGGGGATCCAGGCCAGGCGTGGGCCAGCGCCCAGGCGCGCGATCACGGGGGCGTAGTCGGTGATGGCGTTGTGATCCGAGCCGACCATCAGCTCGACGCCCTCGGCCAGATCCGACAGCACGCGGTCCTCGAGGTTGACGGCGGAGTCGCTGGACGGCTGCGCGTGCTGGTGCAGATCGGCCGAGATGTAGCCGGTGGTGTCGACCACGCGGGTCAGCGCGCCGGTGAAGCTGGCCTCGGCCCCGGCGTCGACCTGCAGCTCGGCGCGCACCAGGTCGTACTCCAGGCCGCGCGAGGCGGTCAGCGCATAGCGCCCGGGGGGCAGCGCCAGGGTGCCGGCGCCGGTGGCCGACAGCACCACCGTGCGTGCGCCGGCGGCGCGGTAGATCGGCCCCAGGTCGGGATCCGGCGTGGGCGCGATCCCGGCGACGCTGAGCTTGCACGGCGTCGGCGCGCCAGCCTCGGTGATGGCGTAGCGCACGGTGCCCGGCTGTGGCAGCGCGAGCTCGACGGCTGCGCTGGCGACGACAATCGCGGACGAGCCGCGCTCGGGCGCGCTGGCCACGAAGTGGCCCGCCGCGACCGGGGCCTCGAAGGCGCCGCTGGCGTCGCTGAGGACGGTCGAGGTCACGATGCCGGCGTCGTCGGTGACCACGACGCGCGCGCCGGCGACCCCCTTGCCGGTGCCGGTCTCCAGCACGCGACCGCGGGTGGCTGGCAGCTTCTCGCCGCGCAAGCTGGCCAGCAGGCGCTGCGCCGAGGCCACGTCACCACCGGCGGCGGCGCCCATGACGCGGCGGTAGGTCACCGCCGTGCCGGGCGCCAGGTCGGGCGTCGCGACCACGACGTCGGACCAGCTGGAGCCGTGCAGTCCGCCCAGGCTGCCGCGTTCGGCGGCGCTGTAGCCGTACACCGTGGTGTCGGAGACCCCCGCGACCCAGGGCAGCGTGGTGGTGCCCTTGAAGACGAAGCCGATGCCGGGCAGGAAGTGCTGCGACATGCCCCACTGCAGGACGTCGCCCAGCTCGAAGGCGGGCTGCGCGGCGGCCGCGGTCACCGTGGTGCGCAGCTCGAGGGCGCGGGCGCCCGGCGCCAGGCGGTACTCGGTGACGACGTCGACCAGGTTGCGATCGTCGCGACCGCGCACACGGATCAGCGCGGTGGCGCCGTCCATCGCGGGCGCGATCTCGGTGTACACGGCCTGGTGCGGGAACTCGGCGTCGAACCAGGTGAAGACCTGGCCGAGCTGATCGACGCCGCCACGCGGGGCCAGATCGATGAGGTTGCCGCCCGACAACGCGAAGCCCTCGCCGCGGCCGAGGTCGCTGACGACGGCGGTCAGGTGCTCGTTCTCGAGCAGGTAGTCGCCCACGATCCCGCTGGCGGCGGGGCCCGGGGGCAGCGTGGCCGGATCGGTCACGCGCAGCGAGCGCGCGGCGCCGGGGGCCGGCGTCGGCGATGCGCCTGGCGTCGGCGACGCGGTCGGGGTCGGGGTCGGGGTTGGGCGCGAGGGCTTGCCCGCGGGCTTTCCGCACCCGACCAGCAGCGCGAGGAGGCCCAGCGGGAGGTGCTTGGCGATGAGGTTCTTCACGGCTCGCGCAATATAGCCGCGTTGAAGGGATTTCGCCCCCATGGTAGGCAGACCGCATGTCCGGCCATAACAAGTGGAGCACCATCAAGCACAAGAAGGCCGCGACGGACGCCAAGCGGTCGAAGGTCTGGACCAAGATCATCCGCGAGCTCACCGTGGCCGCGCGCATGGGTGGCGGTGATCCGCACAACAACCCGCGCCTGCGCACCGCCATCGACAAGGGTCGCGCCGCCAACATGCCCAACGACACCGTCGATCGCGCCATCAAGAAGGGCACCGGCGAGGGCGGCGACGTGCACTATGACGAGCTGGTCTACGAGGTCTATGGCCCCGGCGGCGCGGCGCTGCTGGTCGAGGTCATGACCGACAACAAGAACCGCTGCGCCAGCGAGATCCGCAACCTGCTGGAGCGCAACAACGGCAAGCTGGCGGCGGCCGGCGCGGTGGCCTACCTGTTCAAGAAGCGCGGCAACATCCTCATCGAGCGCGCCGCGGCCGACGAGGACAAGCTGATGGAGCTGGCGCTCGAGGCCGGCGCCGAGGACGTCAAGGTGTCGGACGAGGGCTACGAGGTGGTCACCGACGCCGCCAGCTACACCGGGGTCAAGGACGCCATCACAAAGGCGGGCATCGCCGTGGCGGGCGGCGACGTCGGGCTGCAGGCCGAGACCAGCATCAAGCTCGAGGGCAAGGACGCGGCGGCGATGGCCAAGCTGGTGTCGCTGCTCGAGGACCAGGATGACGTGCAGAACGTGTCGTCGAACGCCGAGCTGGACGAGGCTGCGCTGGACGGGTGAAGCAGCGGCCGCTGGCGTGTGCGCGGCACGCGCGCGCAAAAACGTGACATCTGTACAGTACCTGCGGTAGCGTCGGGGCGTGCGCATCCTCGGTATCGACCCCGGCAGCCGCATCACTGGCTATGCGGTGGTCGAGCTGCGTGGAGTCGCGCTGGGTTACATCGAGTGCGGGGTGCTGGAGCTGGACGCCGACGCGCCGGTGGCGACCCGGCTGTGCGAGATCCGCGAGCAGCTCGACCTCATCATTCGCGAGCTCAACCCCGCGGTGGTCGCCATCGAGGATGTCTTCATCCGTGAGAATCCGCGCGCCGCGCTCAAGCTGGGCCAGGCGCGCGGGGTCGCGCTGGCGTGCGCCGGGGCGGCCGGGCTGGAGGTGTACGAGTATCCGCCCGCGACGGTGAAGCAGGCCGTGGTCGGGCGCGGCAACGCCACCAAGGAGCAGGTGCAGTACATGGTGCGCGCGCTGCTCGGGCTGCGCGGGGTGCCGCGGGTCGACGCCGCGGACGCGCTGGCCATCGCGATCACGCACGCGCATGCCAGCCAGGCGCGCGCGGCCCGCGAGCGCGCGCAGCTGCATGCGCACGGGCAGGTGGCGCGCACGCCGATCGAGCAGCTCGGCTCGCGGGCGGCGAGCATGAGGCCGAGCACGAGCACGAGCACGAGCACGAGCACGAGCACGAGCACGAGGCCGAGCACGAGCACGAGCACGAGGCCGAGCACGAGCACGAGGCCGAGCACGAGGGCTGCCGCCGGGGCGAGGACGCGGACGACGGCGCGGCTCGGGAGGCGGCCGTGATCGCGCGCCTGGCCGGCACGCTGCTCGAGCGCGGGGCAGGGCGGGTCATCGTCGACTGTGCCGGCGTCGGTTATGACGTCGCGGTGTCGACGCCCACGCTGGCCACGCTGCCCGAGCCGCCGGCGCCGGTGACGCTGCGGGTGTTCACCCACGTGGGTGAAGGGATCTTCTCGCTGTATGGCTTTGCCACCGCGCTCGAGCGCGAGCTGTTCGATCTGCTCATCTCGGTCTCCAGCGTGGGGCCGTCCACCGCCATGGGGGTGCTCTCGGGGGCGCCCGCCGTCGAGCTGGCGGGCGCCATCGCGCGCGGTGACGTGCCCGCGCTGGTGCGCATCCGCGGCGTCGGGCGCAAGACCGCCGATCGACTGGTGCTCGAGCTGCGCGACAAGTGCCAGCTGCTGCTGGCCACCCACGGCGCGGGTGGCGCCACCGCCGCCAGCCCTGGCGGCCCGGCCGCAGCCACGCAGCACACCCTGGCCGGGCCCGACCTCGAGGTCGTCAGCGCGCTGTGCAACCTCGGCTTCCGCGCCGCCGAGGCCGAGGCCGCGGTGGCCGCGCTCGAGCTCGGCCCCGAGGTCCGCCTCGAGGAGCGCCTGCGCGCCGCCCTGCGCATGCTACGCAAGTGAGGACCCCAGACGATGGCACGCAAGACCCATGACGAAGGCCCTCCCGGCGCACCCGACGCCGGCCCCGGGCTGCCGGTGCGCGAGGTGGTGCGCACCGAGGCGCGCCCCGGCGACGAGGCCGACGCCGCGCTGCGGCCGCGCTCGTTCGCCGAGTATGTCGGTCAGAAGGCGCTGACCGACAACCTGCAGGTCTTCGTCAAGGCCGCCCTCAAGCGCGGCGAGGCGCTGGACCACATGCTGTTCGCCGGCCCGCCGGGCCTGGGCAAGACCACCATGGCCCACGTCATCGCCACCGAGCTCGGCGTCCGCCTGGTCGTCACCAGCGGCCCCGCCATCGAGCACAAGGGCGTGCTGGCCGGCATCCTCACCGGCCTGGGTGATCGCGACGTCCTCTTCATCGACGAGATCCACCGCCTGTCGCCGGTCATCGAGGAGAACCTCTACCCCGCGATGGAGGACTACAAGCTCGATCTCTTCATCGGCGAGGGCCCGCACGCGCGCGCCGTCACCATGCCGCTGGCGCGCTTCACCCTGCTCGGCGCCACCACGCGCACCGGCCTCCTGACCGCGCCGCTGCACAACCGCTTCGGCTTCGTGGCCCAGCTGGGCTACTACGGCGCCGACGACCTGACCCAGATCGTGCGCCGCTCGGCGCGCCTGCTCGGGGTCGAGATCACCGCCGACGGAGCCTACGAGATCGGCCGCCGCGCCCGCGGCACCCCGCGCATCGCCAACCGCATGCTGCGCCGCGTGCGCGACTTCGCCGAGGTCGGCATGGGCCCCGCCGCCGCGATCGCCGCGGTCGAACGCAAGGACGGCCGCCCGCCCGTGATCGATCGCGCCATCGCCGACTATGCCCTGGGCCGCCTCGACGTCGACGCCCGCGGCCTCGACGCCACCGACCGCGCCCTGCTGCGCGCCATCATCGATCGCTTCGACGGCGGCCCGGTCGGCATCGAGGCCCTGGCCGCCTCCATCGCCGAGGAGCGCGACACCCTGGAGGACGTGGTCGAGCCCTTCCTGCTCCAGGAGGGCTTCCTGGCGCGCACCCCGCGCGGCCGCGTCGCCACCCGGCTGGCCTACGAGCACCTGGGGATCGCGCGCCCGCCCTCGGGGCAGGGCACCCTGTTCTGATGCTGGCGCGGTTCGTGGTCGCAGCCGGCCTCGCCGCGAGCCTCGCCAGCTGCAAGAGGGCCCCGCGCAAGCCGGCCGCGGCTGCGGCGCCCACGCGCGCGACCACGGCCCCCGCGGTCAACGACGCCGGCCCGCTCGCCCCCATCCGCGACGCCGCACCCGATGCCGCGCAGCTCAGCTTCGAACAGGCCCAGCTCGCCGACGACGTCGCCATCCAGGTGCGCCAGCCCGCCCCCGGCAGCTTCACGCTGCCGAAGAGCCTGCACACCCGCTTCATGAAGGACCACCTGTTCCACGGCGCCGCGCTCGGCGACGTCGCGTTCATCAGCATCCCGGGCCTCGACAAGAAGGGCCTGCGCCTGCACCTCGGCCCCAGCACCATCCTGGCCAGCCTGGGGCTCGAGGATGGCGACGTCATCCTCAAGATCAACGGCCGCTTCGTCGACCACGAACCGCACCCCGAGGCCGCGTTCCTGCGCATCTTGCTCAAGCTCGACGACGGCGAGGTCGACCTCGACGTCATCCGCGGCCCGCTGGTGGTGCCGTGCTGCGCCTCACCGCAGCGCGTGCACCTGTCGTTGAAGCTGCTGCAGACCTAGCCGGCGCGCTCGCCCAGCAGCGCCGCGACATCGACCTCGGCGTCATACACGTGCGTCGCCGGTCCGCGCATGCGCACGCCCGACAGATCCTTGGCCACCGTGATCCACATCGGCCCGCCCGGAAGGTGCAGCGTGATCTCGCGCCCGGCCGGGGTGCGCCCGGTCAACGCGCCGGCCACCGCAGTGGCGCACGCCCCGGTCCCGCACGCGCTGGTGATGCCGCAGCCGCGCTCGAACACCCACAGCACGATCTCGGTGTCCGACACCACGTGCGCGAACTCGGCGTTGGTCTTCTTCGGGAACGCCGGGTGACGCTCCAGGGTCGGCCCGTACTGCTCGCACAGCGCGCGCTGCTCGGCGCCGCTCTCGCCCACGAAGCACACCGCGTGCGGGTTGCCCATCGACACCCCGGTGACGCGAAAGCCGCGCCCCGCGAGCTCGAGCGGCTCGTCGATCACCCGCCCGGCCGCACCCAGCATGGGGATCTCCGCGCGCTCCAGCCGGGGCCGCCCCATCTCGACCGACACCGACGCCGCCTTGCCGTCGGCGCCCGTGGTGATGCTGCACGCCAGCACGCCGGCCAGGGTCTCGACCTGCAGCACCGGCCGGCGCAGCGCCGCGTCGTGGTCGTACATGTGCTTGGCGAAGGCGCGGATGCCGTTGCCGCACATCTCGGCCTCGCTGCCGTCGCTGTTCAGGATCTGCATGCGCACGTCCGCTGCCACCCCCGCGCTGGCCGGCCGCGCGATCAGCAGCCCATCGCCGCCGACCCCGAACTTGCGGTCACACAGCGCGATGGCCCCCGCCGGCGTCGCCGGCGTCGGCGCCGGGTCGCCGCCCCGGAAGTCCATCATCAGGAAGTCGTTGCCGAGGCCATGCACCTTCGCGAAACGCAGCGCCATGGGCGAAATCTACCCTCCGCTCGCGCCCCGCGCCAGCGCCCCGAGCACCGCCTCGGCGACGCGCATGCCGTCCACTGCCGCGCTCACGATACCCCCGGCATAGCCGGCGCCCTCCGCGCACGGATACAGCCCGGCGTGCGACGGCGACGCCAGCGTGTCGTCATCGCGCACCACGCGCACCGGCGAGCTGGTCCGCGTCTCGACCCCGACCAGCTGCGCCTCCGCGGTCAGGAACCCGCGCATGGTGCGCTCGAACCCGGCCACGCCCGCGCGCAGCGCCTTCGCGATCGGGGCCGGCAGCACCTCGCCGAGGTCGCCCGCCACCACGCGCGGCCGGTAGCTCGAGCGCAGCAGCGCGCCGCTGGCCCGCCCGGCCACGAAGTCGGTCAGCCGCTGCGCCGGCGCCACGAAGCCGCCGCCGCCCGCCGCGAAGGCTGCCCGCTCCAGCGCGCGCTGGAACGCCAGCCCGGCCAGCGGATCGCCCGGATGCGCGCCCCACGGCGCCACGTCGGCGGGCTCCACCGTCACCACCAGCGCCGCGTTGGCGTACGGCGAGTCGCGCCGCTTCAGGCTCATGCCGTTGGTGGCCAGCATGCCGGGCTCGGTCGACGAATCGACCACCCAGCCGCCCGGGCACATGCAGAAGCTGTACACACCGCGGGCCTCCGCCTGCGCGGTCAGCTGGTAGAACGCCGCCGGCAGGCGCGGGTGCCTGGCCCAGGCGCGCCCGTACTGCAGCTCGTCGATCAGGGGCTGCGGGTGCTCCACGCGCGCGCCGACCGCGAACGCCTTGGGCGCCAGCGCGACGCCCAGCCGCGCCAGCAGCTCGTACACCGGGCGCGCGCTGTGGCCGGTCGCCAGCACCACCGCGTCACACGCCAGCTCCTCCGGCGTCGCGCCGCCCAGCCGCACCGCGCGCACGCGCCCGCCGTCGCCGACCACCAGGTCGACCAGCGGCGCCGACCAGCGATACTCGACCCCGCGCGCCTCCAGATCCGCGCGCAGCCCGAGCAAGATCTTGGGCAGGTGGTTCGACCCCACGTGGGGTCGCGAGTCGATCTCGATCTCGGGATCGGCGCCGTACCCGACCAGCGCGGCCAGCACCGCGCTGACGCGCTCGCGATCCTTGCTGCGGGTGTACAGCTTGCCGTCCGAGAACGTCCCCGCGCCGCCCTCGCCGAAGCAGTAGTTGGAGTCGGCTGCCAGCACGCCGCGGCGCACCAGCGCCGCGATGTCATGCCGCCGCGCTTGCACCGGCTTGCCCAGCTCACACACCACCACGCGGCCCACGCCAGCACGCACCAGCGCGCGCGCCGCGAATGATCCCGCGGGCCCCGCGCCGACCACCACCACCACACCTCGGCGCACTCCAGGCGCCAGCTGCGCCGGATTGGCCGGACCTTCGACATGCGTCGTGGCTGACGCGCCCACCTCTGCGACGTCGAACACCCGCAGGCGCAGCCGGTACACCGGGGCTCGCCCCTTGCGCGCGTCCAGCGAGCGCCGCGCCACCAGCACGCCGCCGAGGTCCCCCACGCGCCGTCCCAGCGCATCCGCGGCCCGCGCACGCAAGAGCTCCGGGGTCTCCGCCTCGTCGATGCCGACGACGATCTCGAGCTCGCGCACGCGCGCGCGAGTATAGCGACATCACCCAGAAACGCCCTCACGGCATCATCGGGACGGCCTGGACGATCCACCAGCAGCGTAATCGCCTACGCACCCCGCAACCCTGGCGACGCTGTGAGTAACATTCGGGTCCAACAAAAACAGAGTGTTAGAAATTCAACACCCCGGCACCAGCCTTGCTTTACCAATCGCGGACCCAAGGAGCCATCACCCGATGCGCCAAGAGACCGTGCCCCCCGCCGCCCCCACCGCCGAGCCTGCCGCCTTCGCCCCCGTGGGCGCTCCGCCCAAGCAGGCCCGCGACAAGGCGCTGCGTTTGCTCGCCAAGACCTTGTATCGCCAGCTGCGCACCCAGGGCTACGAGGCCCGTGAGATGGTGACCCTGTCCACCGAGCTGCTGTCCCTCGTCACCCTCGAGATCCGCGACCCCGAGATGGAAGAAGAAGAGGAAGAAGAAGAGGAGTAGCCCTCTCTTCCTCCGCCGTCCCCACCCCCCGCTCCATCCGCTCCAAGCCCAATCCGAACTTCCCTGTCGCCTGTCGCCTGCCGCCTGCCCTGAAAATACAGGTCTAAGCCGCGAGTTTCTCTACGTGCACGTGGTAGCCAAGGGATTCGATTCGCTTGATGTAGCTCTTCACGGTTCGGCCTTCGCTGAGCTGGTCGAGGTAGAGCGG
>JADYYK010000100.1 GCA_020853705.1 Deltaproteobacteria bacterium | reverse complement strand
GGTGACCTGGAAGTCCCTGCACGAGACCTGCGCGTTCGACGCCGAGAACCTCAGGCTGCTGGGGCAAGACAAGGAGGACCGCTGGGGCACCTTCGCGCTCGACCTGGCGCCCGCCTTTGCCGCCGCGCAGGCACTCGGCATGCGCAGCATTCCTTCGCCCGTGCCGCCGCCCCCACCAGGCGCCGTCCTCTACCGCGTCACCGATGCTGGCGCGCAGAGCTGGGGCTATCGCGTCCTCGGCAGCCAGCTCGAGATCAGCGTCGGGCCACTGGCCGCGCCGCGCACCGAGACCAGTGATCTCGGCTCCGCTGAGGCGGCGCTCGCCGAGGCCACCCGCCAGGAGGCGGCCCGCGTCGCCGACGGCTATCGTCACGCGCTCGAGCTCGACGGCGACGCCCTGCGTTCCATGGCATGCGCCTGGAGCCAGGAGATCGACGTCCTCGCGGCCGAGGGCGGCGACGACGAGGAAGACGAAGATGAAGACGCAGATGAGGACGAAGAGGAGGAGGACGGCGACGGCGAGGAGCAGGAGGACAAGGCGCCCCCGGTGATTGCCGGCCGTCTCGGCGGCCTCCCCAATGGCCTCGCGGTCGAGCGCTGGCCGCGCTGCCGCGACGAGCACATGGGGTTCCTCCTGCAACTCGAGACCGGCGACCTGGTCCCCGGCTACGCCGCAGTGGCGCTGTTCTGCGTCACCAGCGGCACTGCCACCGAGGACGACGAAGACGAGCAGGACCAGAACGAGGCCGTCTTCCTGACCGCCGCCGAGCTGGCCAGCCCCGAGACGCCAGCCCCCGAGGGCGTCCCGGTGATGCCGCCGCGCCCCATCGCCATCCAGGCCAAGCTGGGCGAGATCGACGAGGCCCGCATGGCCCCCCTCGTCGAACGTGACCTCGCCCTCGGCGCCGCCCTCGACGCCCTGCTCGGCAGCGGCAGTGGGCTGCAAGCCGGCAGCACGTTCAGCAAGCGCGGCGGCCTCCCCAGCTGGGTCCAGTCCGCCGTGCGCGAACCCACGGGCTACATCATGCAGCTCGACTTCGATCGCATCCGCCTCGACGAGTCCTGGGAAGAGGCCGGCCTGGCCGGTTGCGTCATGGTGTTCTGGAACGGCGAAGGCAACCGCCCGAGCATGTTCTGGCAATACACCTGAGCAGTCTCGACTCCGCTCCAGCAGAGGGCGTAGAGGGCGCCCGCGGCTCGGCGCCCCGCCCATCTGCGGAGTATTGCCACACGGGCCGCTCCAGCGAAGCGGCGATTGGTGGCAAGAGGCCCTGGCGGTCTTGGCGCACGAACGAACTGCCGCAGGGGGCTGGACCGGCCTGGACCTCGGCCTGGGCTTGGTCCAGGGGCGGGCCATGGCAGGTGGGCGAAATCTGAAGAAGATGGCGCTGGCATTGGCGCTGCAATCGTCTGCCGTGTGCTGTATCAGCGGCGGCAGGAGGTGCTCGAGGCGGAGGCGGAGCCGGCGCAGGCCGCGGTGTCCGCGCGCGAGCCGGGGCGCTACACCTCGCTGACCCAGCCGGTGCTGCGACGCCGCGCCACCGGCACGCCGGGCAAGATCACGCGCGTCGAGCTGGAGAGGCTGGCGGCGCGCAGCGCGGGCGCGCCGCTGCCGCAGCCGCTGCGCCAGGGGCTGGAGCGCGCCATGGGCGCCGACCTGTCGCGGGTGCGGGTGCACACCGACGCCGCGGCGGCGAGCGCGGCCAGCGCCGTGGCGGCGGAGGCGTTCGCGGTCGGCCAGGACATCTTCTTCGCCGCCGGTCGCTTCGACCCCGTGAGCACGTCCGGGCGCCACCTCATCGCCCACGAGGTCGCCCACACCGTGCAGCAGGGCGACGCGGCGGTCACCGGTGACCTCGCCATCTCCGAGCCGCACGACGCCGACGAGGTCGCCGCCGACCGGCTGGCCGAGCGCGCGGTCGGGGTCGGCGCGGGCGAAGGCGCCGGCACGGGCGAAGGCGCCAGCGCGGGCGAAGGCGCCAGCGCGGGCGAGCGCCGCCTCATCACGCCTGACGACGCTGCGGCGCCGCGGCTGGTGGCGCCGGTCGGGCTGCGCGTCGCGCGCTTCCCGACCAGCGTCCGCGAGTACCGGGACTGGGTCAAGCGCTTCAACCAGCGGCTCGATCGCGCGACCGGTGTGTGCCCGGCGCCCGAGTGGGAGGACGCCTATACCCAGGAGCTGTACAGGAACGGCTTCGCCGAGAGCTTCACCACGCCGGAGCGGAAGATCCGGCTGGCCGACGGCTCGCTCGAGATCGCCGGCATCCCGCTCGGCTTCGATCTCGACTTCGGGCTCTACGCCAGCGCCGCGGTCAGCGGCCGCGCGGGCGCGTTCCTCTACGACCACCAGCAGCTCGACGATGATCGCCCTGATGTGCTGTGTGGCGAGATGGAGGGTATGGATCACCGCGGCAAGGTGCTCGCCCTGGTGAACGCCGAGGCCCAGATCGCCAGCGGGGTCAAGCTCAAGGGCCACGTCGACCTCCTGATGGAGACCATCAAGGCCGGCTTCGAGGCCGACGTCCGCTTCGAGGGCAGCGCCAAGGCACACGGAAAGACCAGCTGGGAGGGCGAGTTCATGATGAGCGGCGGTCGGCCGCGCATCCCGTCGCTCGACAAGGTGACCGGCGATCTCGGCTTCGGGTGGGACATCAAGGCCAGCGCCGGCATCAAGTTCATGCTCGAGCTGGGGCTGCCCAGGCCCATCGAGGCGCTGTTCGAGGAGGTCGCGTCCTGGCCCTTCATCGGCGGGTGGGTGCCCAAGCCGCCGCGCTGGAAGCACGAGACCAAGCGCTACGAGTGGGTCATCTTCCATCACACTGGCGGGCACGACCTGCACATGGGCTGGACCATCGAGGGCCTCGGCGGCGGCTCGGCGCTGCAGCCGCTCGGCCTCGGCAAGCCCGACAAGGGCTGGTTCCAGGGGCTGTTCGACGGGGCCAAGCTGCCCAAGGTGCAGGGCGACGACCACAGCCTCGACGAGGACCTGCGCAAGGACATCCACAACGACACCCTGGGCAGCGACAAGGACGCCGCCCGCGCCAAGGTCGAGCTGGCGCACCAGGTGCTGACGCGCGAGCAGACCTTCGCGCGCGACGAGGAGAAGCGCTCGACCGGCGGCTACGCGGCCCGCGTGGCCGAGCACGGAGAGACGCTGGGCAAGGCTGCCGTTGGGCTGCGCAACCTGGATCGGCGCATCCGCAGCGAGGTCCAGGATGCGATGACCAACCACGAGGCCGCGACCCGCGGCAGCGGTCAGCGCGCCTTCCGCGAACTCGGCAAGGAGGCCGATCGCTTCACCACGGCGCTCGAGACCGGCCAGCTGGCGCGGCCGATCGACGATGGCAGCGGCGCCGCCGCGATGGCGACGGCGGGCGGCGGCGGCAAGAAGGACAGCAAGCCAGCCAAGCAGGGCGACGCCAGGAAGGCCGAGGCGGCGCGGCGCGCCATCGCCAAGCGCCTCGATGACCAGATCCGGCCGGTCGCCCGGGAGCGCACCTGGGTCGAGGACGAGCTCGAGCGCACGGCCGGCATCGCGACCTTGAAGGGCTACCGCGGCAAGCTCACCGAGTACGAGACCGACATCGACTGGGTGGAGAACAAGGTCAAGGCCGCCGAGGGCAAGCTGGCCAAGGTGGTGGCGACGTTCCCCGACGACTACGACGCGCAGGAGGCGCGCTACGGGGCGCTGGGCTCGGACGTCGACGCCATCGGCAAGCGCCTGCTCGGCATCAAGCACCGGCCCGAGCGACCCTGGGACACCCGCTGGGCGGTCCTCGAGCCGGGGCGCCTGTTGCTCATCAAGGACGCGCGTGGCTCGGTCAACATCCGCCAGAAGATGTACGGCTCGAGCTACCGCGGCGGCACCTACGAGTGGCGCCACGGCGAGATCAAGCCGCAGGAGCTGACGCGCGACCAGATCCGCGAGTACTGGGCGCAGCTCAACGGCATGGCCAAGCAGGGCGTGACCGAGATCGAGGACGCCTTCCGCAAGGCGGCCCCGCGCGTGAAGGCCAGGAACCTGTACTGGTACTACGACAAGGCCCGGTCGCCGAGCACGCAGACCTACTACTGGATCTATGACGACAAGGCCGAGCAGCCGACCATCGATCACGAGAAGCACACCGTCGGCGAGCACTGGAACGCTCACGGCCACAAGCAGACCCAGGACGAGCGCCGCGACTTCTACAACGGCGAGCAGAAGGGCGGCCGCAGCAAGAACCTGCGCATCCTGCCCAAGTCCGAGAACTCCAGCCGCGGCGCCGACCCCGAGGCCGACAAGGTGCGCTACGAGCCCGACGTGACGGTCCGCTTCCGCGGCCCCGCGACCTGACGCAGCGCGGCCGGGGTCAGACCTCGGTGGCGCTGACCTCGCGGCGGAGCTTGCTCAGGCTGCGGGCCACGTTGACCGACGCGAGGCCGAAGCCGGCCGCCGCGATGGCGAAGTGGGCCGCGCGCCTGGGCTCGAAGCTCCCGACCAGGGCGAGCAGCGCCCAGGCCGCCGCGAGGTTGCACAGGGCGTAGAGGACGTTGACCAGGGGCGACGACAGCCCGCGGAACGGCGGCTTCGCGAACGGGCTGGGGAACCGGCGCCCCGAGACACCGGCGATGAAGTGCGGGGTCGCGTTGGCCAGGAACGCGCCGCCGAAGAACCAAGCGATGACGTGGTACCAGGACATCGAGGCTCCTTTCGGATGGCAAACCGCAGTTGCCATCAGCCCGGCCAGGCTAGCGCGGCTCGCCGCTGAAGGCAACTGCTGGTTGCCTTCTGGAGGAGGCGCGTGCTAGCGTCCGGCCCATGCGTCGTCGCACCCAGGGGGTCCTCGGGGGGCGCAGCGATCGGGTGGTGCGTCGCGTGCTCGATGCCGCGCTCGGCGAGCTGGCGCGGTCGGGCTACGCCGGCCTGCGCATGGACGAGGTGGCGTCGGTGGCCGCGGTCAACAAGACCACGATCTATCGGCGCTGGCCCAGCCGCGCGGCGCTGGTCACGGCGCTGGTGGACCGCATGCGGACACCGCTGCGCGAGAGCCCGCTGCCCGACACCGGACGGCTCGAGAGCGATCTTCTCGAGGCGTTCGCGCGCCGCTTCACCGTCGGCCGCGAGGTCGCCGGGCGAGCCTGGGCGCGGCTGCTCGATGAGCGCTTCAACCCCGAGGTCGAGGCCATCATCGGCGCCGCGGTGGAGACCCGGCGGGGCGAGTGGCGGGCGATGGTCACGCGCGCCATCGATCGCGGTGAGTTACCGCCGGGCACCGACGCGCAGCTCGTCCTCGACCTGGTGCGCGCGATCGTCGACGCCCGCGGCGCGGCGCGCCGGATGGACCGGACCTGGCTCACCCTCGCGGTGCGCACCGTCCTCGCGGGCGCGCGCGCCGGGACGCTGCGGCGAGGCCGCCAGCCCCGCCCACGCCGCCGCGGTTGACCAGGGCGGCCGCGTCAGGGGGCGGCCTTGGCGCGCACTTCGGCGGCCTGGTCGGGGCCGAGGCGGGTCAGGGTCTCGTCGTCCTCGTCGCCGTTGACGAAGTAGTCGTGGGTGCTGTCGTAGTGGAACAGATCGCCGCAGGTCGGACACTCGCGGTGGTCGTGGCCGCGGCCGAACGGGCGGAGCTTGGCGGCGGCGGGCGGGAAGTCGATGTCGTCCTCGGGGCGACCGCCCTTGCGGTAGGCGTACTTGCGGTCGCCGAGCTCGGCGCAGGTGTCGCAGGGCATGGGCTGATGCTGCCTGTTCACGCGGCGGGAGGCGACCGGGATCTTCGGGGTCTGCGCCTCACTGCGCCGTGGTGCGACCGGCGAAGAAGGCCCAGGCGTCGTCGATGAAGGCGGGCATGACCGAGTGGCCGGTGGTGCCGTCGGGCTCGCTGGCGCGGATGCGGGTCTGGACGCGGGCGCCGAGGGCGTCGGCCAGCACGCAGGACCACACCACGGAGACCGCGTCGTCGACGCTGTAGTGGCCGATGAAGCCGAAGGGTACCCGCCCGGTGGTGACGGGTGGGCGCAGCTTGTTGCTCGTGGTCGGCCGGCAGCTGGCGGGGAACATGGGGTCGGCGAAGATGGTGGCGCAGGTCAGGTCTTGCCCGGGCGCGCCGGCGGTCATCAGGAGATTCAGCGAGGTACCCTCGAGATCGGTGCGCGTGGGGCAGGCGTCGCTCATCCAGCCGCCGCTGTTCTCGGCGAAGCCGGCGATGCGGTCGGGCATCGAGGCGGCGGCGAAGTAGGCGAAGAAGGCGCCGTTCGAGAAGCCGATGGTGTAGACGCGCGTGGTGTCGACGTTCCAGCGCACGGCGGCCTCGTCGATCAGCCGGCGCAGGTAGATGAGGTCCTCATTCTGGTCGGGGCCCTGTGTCCACAGGTTCCAGCTCGAGCCGCCCCAGTCGAGCGGGTGATCGACGTCGGGCGGATGGCGGCCGGAGCGATAGCCGGCGCGCGGCGCGATGGCGACGAAGCCGAGGCTCTCGGCCTTGGCGACCAGGTCGAAGTCGTTGATGGCGTCCCGGGGCTCGCCGCCGGTGCCGTGGAACGCCAGGACCAGCGGCGGCCGCGCGGGACGACTGGCGGGGACCACCACCTCGATGGTGCTCTCGGTGCGGCCGGCGATGGCGAAGCGCCCCCTACCGGTCGTCATCGGGAGCTCGCTGGGGACGTCCTCCCCGCCGCAGCCGGCGACCAGGAGCAGCAGCACGAGCGCACGAGCCTTCATGGTCAACCAGTATACCGGTCCCCCCCTCCAGTTCGGTTTGCGCCACCTCACAAGGGATGTCCGGCACCTTCACCCCGGCCAGCTGAGCGAGCCAAGCCGGGGCGCTGCCTGCGGGTCGAAACGGCTGGTGAGGGCGACTGCCGTCAGAGGTCTGGTGTGCGTGATGGTGGCCGCCGTGGGAGGCGGCTGTGATGTGGTGCCTCGTCAGGACGAGCCGGCGCAGGTGCTGGTGCTGGGTGCGCCGGTGGCCGGCTCGGCCGACGAGGTCCCCGCGCCCGCTCAGGCCGGCGAGCCCGAGGCTGACGAGTCGGCGGCCGAGGCGCGTGCCCTGGCGCGTGGGCTGGAGGCCGCCAGCAAGGTGGCACAGCAGCAGGGCAAGGGCACCCGGCCGAAGCTGAAGCTGTCCGGCTCGCGGCGCACGAGCTGTGACGAGATCACCTGCCTCATCGATCCCAGCTCGCCCGCCTGTGGCCGCGGCTGCGTCGACACCGGGTTCCACCGACCGCCAGCGCCGGTGCCTGCGCCCCCTGATGTGCTGTCGCGTACCGACATCATCAGGGTGATGTCGCCGCTGCGCGGCCGGGTCAAGGGCTGCGACCGTGACGGCACCGGCGCCGGCGCCAGCGTGCGCGTCCGTGTCACCGTGGCCGCGAGTGGCCGCCCCTCCGAGGTCCAGGTGCTGGCCCCGCTGAAGGACGCCGCCACCGGCAAGTGCATCGCGCAGCTGGTGCGCGGCGCGCGCTTCCGCGCCAGCACCGGCGGCCCGATGACCTTCACGTTCCCGTTCGTCCTCGGGCGCTGACTCACCGGGACTGACGGGTCTGACCTGGCGACGACGTCGAGGCCTCGGCCACCATGGCGTGCAGCATCGCCGCGGCCATCCATTGCGTGATGCGCAGGGCCTCGGTGGGGGACACGCCGCGGATGTCGCGCAGGACGAAGAGGGAGTCGAAGCCGACGCAGGAGCACAGGGCCGAGACCAGGCGGGCGAAGCGGCGAGGGCCCAGCCGCTTGCGCACGGGGTCGACGGCGGCCGTCAGCCAGTCGACGCGACGAGAGCCACGAGGGCGGACGCCTGGAGTGGTGGCGCCGCCAGCGGTCAGGCGCTGGATGGTGCGCAGGAGGCCCTCGTGCTCCAGCACCAGGCCGTGCATCACCAGGACGGTGGCGTCGAGGCGGGCCAGGGCCCAGGCGACATCGTCCTGTCCTGCGGCGGCAGGCGTCGCGTGCACCGACTCCATCGCGGCCTCGACCCTGGGGCGCAGTCCCTCCAGCGATGACTCGACCAGGAGCTGCTCCTGGGTCGGGAAGTAGCGGTACGCGGTCCGGCGCGAGACCTCGGCCGCGTCGGCCACCTCGGTCGTCGTCGGCGTGCGTCCCTCCGCGATCAGGCGGGCTGCGGCCGCCAGCAAGCTGGCGCGCGTGCGCTGTCGCTGCGAGGGACGAGCTCTTGACGTTCCCACGAGGCGCAGCGTAGTCTATTTCGTAATGGCACTGGAGTGCCATTACGGAGACGACGACGAAATGGCCATTGTGAAGCGTGATCTGACGGCGCCGCGCGGCGCCAGGCTGCGCGGCTGGCCCGGCTGGTGTGCGGGTGTGCTGTGCCTGGCCCTGGTCGCGGGCTGCGGCGACGACGACGACACCCAGCTGGTCGTCGATGCCGCGGTCGATGCGACCACGCCTGCCCTCGACGCAGCGGTCGACGCTGCAGCCCTTGCCGTTGACGCGGCCACGCCAGCCTCGCTCGATGGCTGGCAGATCGCGGTCGCGGCGCCGGTGTTCACGCGGCGGGACCCGGGCAATGCCGCGGCCGGCTCGACGGTGAGCGCATCGTTCCCTGCGCAGGGCGCGGGGATGCGGGCCTTCGGCACCTGTCTGGTCGCCGACATCCATGGCCAGAAGGCCTGCGTCACCTCCGCCGACTGCGCCACCGGCGCGCTGGTGCCGCTGGCGACCGGCCACTTCGAGTACTGCCTGGCGCCTCCGGGCGCGACACAGAAGACGTGCTGGACGCGCAATGGCGCGGATGCCGACTGGTGCAACAAGGTCCCGCCACCTGGGCGTGTCGCCGGCACCTACGCCACGCCCGAGGTCGAGGCCGCGCACTTCTCCGGCACGGGCAGCCAGACGCGCTGGGCCGGGCTCGCCTGTCTGAACGCCGGGACCTATCCCACCTTCAGCGACGGCCCGAGGCCTCCCTGCGCGTCCAGCGACCCGGCCGCGGCGAGCTACTTCCTCTACGTCACCAGCGCGATCAGCACGTTCACAGCGCCCTGACGCGCGGCCTCGGCTAGAATCGGGGCGCAGCTCCAGCACGCAGCACGCGCCAGAGCACTCCCCTGCCCTCCGATGGCCACCGCCGACGCACATATCGATGTCGCGCTGATCGGCGCTGGCGTCATGAGCGCGACGCTGGCGACGCTGCTGCGCAAGCTCGATGGCGGGCTGCGCATGATCGCGTACGAGCGGCTCGAGCGTGCCGCGGCCGAGAGCTCGGACGCCTGGAACAACGCGGGCACCGGGCACTCGGGGTTCTGCGAGCTCAACTACACGCCGGAGCGGGCCGACGGCAGCATCGACTGCAGCAAGGCGCTGCACATCGCCGCGCAGTTCCAGCACAGCCGGGAGCTGTGGCGGTCGCTGGTCGCGGCGGGTGACCTGCCTGCCGAGAGCAGCTTCCTGCGCGAGATGCCGCACATCTCGTTCGTCACCGGCAACGACGTGCCCTACCTGCGCGCACGCGCCCAGACGCTGGCGCGATCGCCGCTGTTCCATGACCTCGAGTACACCGAGGATCGCGGCCAGATCGCCGAGTGGATCCCGCTCGTCATGGATGGGCGGGCGGGCGACGAGGCCGTCGCCGCGACGCGGGTCAGGCGCGGCACCGACGTGAATTTCGGCGCGCTGACGCGGTCGCTGATCGACTGGATCGACGACGTGGCGGGCTTCGGGATCCGGCTGGGTCGCGAGGTGCGGGACCTGCGGCGGGCCGACGACGGCTGGCTGCTCGACATCAAGGAGCTCGACAGCGGCGACGAGCGCACCGTCCACGCCAAGTTCGTGTTCATCGGCGCCGGCGGGTACTCGCTGAAGCTGCTCGAGCAGAGCGGCATCCCCGAGGCGCGCGGCTATGGGGCCTTCCCGGTCAGCGGCCAGTGGCTGCGCTGCAAGAATCGCGACGTCATCGAGCGCCACCACGCCAAGGTGTATGGCAAGGCGGCGGTGGGGGCGCCGCCGATGTCGGTGCCCCACCTCGACACGCGCTGGATCGACGGGCGGCGCGAGCTGCTGTTCGGGCCCTACGCCGGATTCACGACCAGGTTCCTCAAGCAAGGCTCGTGGCTGGATCTGCTGGGCTCGATCGGCATTCACAACCTCCGGCCGCTGCTGTCCGCCGGCATCGACAACGTGGGCCTCACGCGGTACCTGGTCGGCCAGGCGCTGCTGAGTGACGAGGAGCGCGTGGAGCTCTTGCGGCGCTACTGTCCGTCGGCGCGCGGCGACGACTGGGAGCTGCAGATCGCGGGGCTGCGCGTGCAGATCATCAAGAGCGATGGCCACGGCGGCGGCGAGCTGAAGTTCGGCACCGAGGTGGTCACCAGCGCCGACGGCACCCTGGCCGCGCTGCTGGGCGCCTCGCCGGGCGCGTCGACCGCGGTGTCGATCATGCTCGAGCTGATCGCGCGCTGCTTCCCCGAGAAGTGGCGCTCGAGCGACTGGCAGAGTCGTCTGCGGGCGTGGATCCCGTCACTCGGGGCATCGTGAGCTTCCCGGAGTGGCTGGTGCCGATGGCGGCGACGCTGACGTATGAGCGGTTCGCGGGGCCGGAGTGGCTGTTCCAGCGCAAGCTCGATGGCATCCGGCTGCTGGCGTTCAGGCAGGGCGACGCGGTGAAGCTGTATTCGCGGACGCACCTGCCGCAGGAGTTGCCGGAGATCGCGGCGGCGGTGGCGCGGCTGCCGGTGCGCGAGGCCATCCTCGATGGCGAGGTCGAGTGGGATCGGTCCGCCTACCATGTGTTCGACGTGATGTGGCTGGATGGGCGCGATCTGCGGGCGCTGCCGGTCGAGGCGCGGCAGGCGGAGCTCGACAAGCTGCCGCTCGAGGCGCCGCTGCTGCGGGTGGCGAACCTGGAGGAGCCGGAGCCGTGGCAGCGCGCGCGCGCGGAGGGCTGGGAGGGCGTGATCGCGAAGCGGCGCGGGTCGCCCTACGAGCACCGGCGCTCGAAGCACTGGCTGAAGATGAAGTGCGAGGTCGACAAGCAGTTCGTGGTCGGCGGCTTCACCGAGCCGCAGGGCACGCGCGTCGGGCTGGGGGCGCTGCTGGTGGGGCACTTCGAGGGCGCCGAGCTGCTGTTCGCGGGCAAGGTCGGGACCGGGCTGGATCGCGCGATGCTGCTCGAGCTGCGGCGGCGGCTGGACGCCATCGAGGTGGCAGAGGCGCCGTTCACGCGCGGGGTCGGCCTGCCGCGCGCGCGGGTGCACTGGGTGCGGCCCGAGATCCTGGTGCAGGTCGGGTTCCTGGAGTGGACCGACCACGGCAAGCTGCGCCACCCACGGCTGCTCGGCGTGGCCCAGGGATGATCAGCAGCCCCGACAAGGTGCTGTTCCCGGCTGACGGCATCACCAAGCGCGAGCTGGCCGAGTACTACCAGCTGGTGGCGCCGAGCCTGCTGCCGCACCTCCGCATGCGGCCGCTGACCATGGAGCGCTTCCCATCGGGGATCGACAAGAAGGGCTTCATCCAGAAGGACGTGTCGAAGGGGTTCCCGGCCTGGCTGGAGCGCGTCGAGGTGCCCAAGCAGGGCGGCACCGTGCACCACCCGCTGATCAACGACGCGCGCGCGCTGGAGTGGATGGCCAACCAGAACTGCATCACGCCGCATGTGTGGAACCGGCGCGTGCCCGACCTCGAGCATCCCGACCTGTGCGTGCTCGATCTCGATCCGCCGCGCGACCAGCCGGCGGCGGTGCGCGCGGCGGCGCTGGCGGTGCGCGACCTGCTGGCGGAGCTCGGCCTGCCGAGCTGGGTCAAGACCACGGGCTCGAAGGGGTTCCACATCGTGGTGCCGCTCGATGGCAGCGCCGACGTGGAGGCGGTCGCCGGGTTCGCACATCGCGTGGGCGCCGAGCTGGTGCGGCGGCGACCGGCCGAGCTGACGCAGGAGTTCAGCAAGGCCGAGCGCGGCGGTCGGATCTATGTCGACACCGGTCGCAACGGCTACAGCGCCACCTTCGCGGCGCCCTATGCGGTGCGTCCGCGCGCAGGCGCGCCGGTGTCGGCGCCGTGCCGCTGGGACGAGATCGCGAGCGGCGCAGTGAGCCCGCGGAGCTTCACGCTGCGCAACCTGGCCGCCCGGCTGGCCGAGGTCGGCGAGGTGTGGGGCGACCTGTACGACCACCCGGTCGCGCTGCCGCGCCTGTGAGCGTCAGTCCGGGGCGCCGGCGGCGGGCACCGCGGTGCTGGAGCCGGTGCCGGCGCGATCCAGCGGGCGCAGGACCATGATGCCGCGGATGCGCGTCGCCTTGATGTAGTCCTTCAGGGGGCGCAGCCGCCTGGGCTGGTAGCCGTAGTGCGGGATGCTGCCCACCTTGAGCTTCTTGCCTTCAAGGTCGTCGGCCGGAGCGGTGGCCCAGCCGACCCCGATCTGCTCGCGGCGGGGATCGTCGGCCACGAAGATCCCGGTCCCCAGCGCCGGGGTCTCGGCGCTGGCGTCGGGGCGCCAGTAGTAGTCACGGGTGGCGTGGAGCAGGAAGATCTCGCCGCCCAGGTTGAAGGCCAGCGCGCAGTGGCCGATGAGCGGCTCCTCGCCGAGAGGCTTGCTGGGGTCGACGCGAGAGAACAGGAGGATGTCGCCGGAGTGGATGGCCGAGCGGTCCATGGTCTGGATGCCGGCGCGGGTGATGAGCTGCGCCGAGACGGCCTCACCGGCGTGCAGGCGCGGGTTGATCCAGCGCCGCTCGGGGTCGTACTCGGCGGTGCGCTGCCGCCGCGTCACGCGCGAGCTGAACCAGTCGAGCGCGGAGGGCGGGGCCACCTCGGTGGTGACGTCGCGCACCATGCGGTGTGTGCCGGCGGCGCTGTCCACGAAGATGTCGTAGGCGAAGTCGAGGATGCTGCCGTGCTCGGGATCGCTGTCGATGGTGCCCTCGCCCCAGTAGCGGATGAGGCGCAGGTTCCAGGCCAGCTCCTCGAAGTCGTGCGCGTGCGCCAGGGCCAGCATGGTGAGCACGAACCCGGTGCAGCCGAAGCTCGCGAGCCGCACCCGCAGCGTGCCCGGCTCGGGCAGCGGCAGCCGGGACTCGAACAGGAACGGCGTGCCCACGAAGTGCTCGGCCAGGAAGTAGAGGCGCGCCCCGGGGTCGGGGTAGCGCCGGTGCGCCTCGGCGAGCAGGGCGTTGATGCCGCCAACGGTGAAGCGCCCGAGCTCGAGCTGCAGGGTCAGCTCGCCCAGCGCCACGTGGCCCGCCGAGAGCTCCTCGGGCACGCGGCCAGGCTGAGGCTCGGCGCCGGCGCGCGCCGCGCAGAGGAGCCCGAAAAGGCCCGCGATCGTTCCCAGCCAGCGCCGCATGTCCTGAGAGTCAACGGCCGGCGCGCGCGGGCATTACAGGTAGTGCTGGTGCGGCCGGGCGGGCCGCCCCGGTGTTCAGGCGCGCGAGCGGCGCGCGAGCAGCGCGAGCAGGGCCGCCAGCAGCAGCAGGCCGGCCCCGGTCGCCGCGGCGCCCCGACCGCCGCCGACATCGCAGCCGCCGCCGCCCCCGCCGCCACCACCCCCGCCGCCGTCGAGCCCGGACGAGCCGCCGTCGCCCGCGGTCGCGGCGTCGGCCGTCATGGTGCCGCCGTCGACCACCGGCGTGCTGGGGCCGCTGCGCTTGATGAGCTGCTTCTCGTAGTAGTCCCAGCCCGCGTACGCGATGTTCGTCGACGGGAACGCCAGGCAGCGCACCCCGTTGATCCCGGACCCGATCCCCCGCGCGGGCCAGTTTGCCGGCCACGGCTCGTGCACCCACGAGGTGCCGCCGTTGCTGGTGTACAGGCTGTAGCGAGTCTCGGTCGGGCTGCCCTGGATGGTGCCCTTGCAGCCGATGACGCCGTGCATGTCGTCCACGAACGCGACGCCCATGACGGAGCAGTCGGTCAGCGCGACCGCCGGCGACCAGGTCGCCCCGGCGTCCGTGGTCCTCGACCACTTGTTGCCGCTGCCGATCGCGTAGGCGGCGGTGGCGCTGGCCCGCGACCAGTCGGTGACGCCGACGGCCGGCGCGCTCGAGCTGCTGGTGGTCCAGGTCATGCCGCCGTTGGTCGTGCGCTGCCCCTCCGCGGTGACGCCGACCATGCTGTCGAAGAACAGCACGTGGCCCGAAGCAGTGGTCGACACCGAGGTGAACATCAGGCCATCGGTGGTGCGCAGGATGCCGGTCCTCGTGGTGACCACCGCGGTGGTGGGTCCCAGCGCGGCCACGTCGACCGCGGAGGCCCCGGCGGGCAGCGTCGCCAGCATCCAGCTGGTGCCGCCGTCGCTGGTGAACGCCACCCGCTGGTTGCTCACCACCCAGCCGTTGCTCGCGCTGGCGAACGAGAGCTGAGCGCGGTCCTGGGTCTGATGGCTGCCGAAGGCCGCGATCTTCGCGCCGGTCCAGCTGCTGCCGCCGGTGGTGGTCTTCAAGAACACGGTGATGAGCTTGGTGATGTCCGCCGGGTCGCCGTTGACGGCGACGAACATCCCGAGGCTGTCGCCCTGGAACTGCAGGTCGTCACAGCCACCGACGCCGCCGCCGGTGCCACCGACATAGTCCGGCACCGTCGGCGCCGGCAGCACGCTCCAGTCGGCCCGCGCGCCGCGCACACCCATCCCGATCACGGCGCACGCCGCGACCACGCTCCAACGCTTCGTCATCACGATCCCCCCTGTGCGCCCCCCCGGGGCCGCACGCCACGATTCTAGCAGAGGCGCGCCGCGGTCGAGAAGACGCCGCGCGCGGCTGGCGCTGCGGGGCGAGGCCTTCTGCCACGACGACCGCTTCCCGAGGAGTGGGCTCAGCGGCGCGGCATGTTGCAGATCGAGGCCTGCTGGCAGACGCCCTGCTGCCCGTAGCCGGCGGCGCCGCCACCCGGCGCGCAGCAGATGTCGCCGATGCCCGAGCAGCCGCCGAGGTTGCCGCCGCATGATGCTCCCGAGCCGTGGTAACCACCGCCACCGCCACCGCCACCGCCAGCCCCGCCGCCCCCGCCGCTGGCGGCGGAGATCTGTTCGCAGGTCGAGCGCTCGACGCTGGCCAGGAAGTCCTGCGTCTGGCCCTCGCGGTAGCACGCCTCCTCGCAGTCCGCGGAGGCCAGGCCGCACTGGCGCAGCTTGGCGCACGCGCTCTCACAGGTCGCGCCTCCGCCCTGGCCGCCCGCGACCACGCCTGAGCTCTGCTGGCCTGCGGCCTCGGGTGCAGCCTGCTGCTTGGGCACACAGCCGAACAGGATGTACGCCGCGAGCATGATCCCCCCTGCTGTCTTCATCGACTCCTCCTTGGGTGAGAGACGGTGACGACCCAGGGTCCACCCTGCGCACCCGCCGGATCTGCCCGTCGTCAAGAGCGCGGCGAGATCTCGCTGCCCTGGCTCGCCGTGCGCGACCTCGACGGTGCCAGCGCGCGATGCGATGATGAGCAATGCGGATGAGGCTGGTGCTGGGGCTGGTGGCGCTGGGCGTGGTGGGATGTGGGGGCGGCAGCGGGGACGGCGGTGATGGCGGGAGCGGCGTCACGCCCACGCCGGCGAGCTTCCCGGGCCAGTTTGCGGAGGCCTGGTGCGGCCTGCTGTCACGCTGCTGTCTGGCGTCGGGTGGCACCGACAAGGTCGGCTGTCAGACCGGCACCCAGAACCGCGTGGCGACCATCGGGACGCAGGCCAGCGCCGACGGGGCAGCATGGAATGGGAGCGCCGCCGGCAGCTGCCTGCAGCTGCTCGCCACGGCCGACTGCGCCGCCATCGATCCCGTCGAGCTACGCGACCTGCTCGATCTCTGCAGCGACACCTGGGACGGCATCGTCCCCCCCGGCGGCACCTGCCAGACCTATTCATCGTGCCTCGAACCTGCGGTCAGCGGCGGCGCGCTGGCGACCGCGAGCTGCGTGAACCTGAAGTGTGTGGCGGCCGTGCTGCAGCCAGCGGGCGCCGCGTGCCCGACCGGCGTGAGCTGCGATCCATACCGCGCCACCTGTCAGGCGCAGCAGTGCGTGGCGCTGCCCGGCCCGGGTCAGCCCTGCACGGGCGACTGTCTGCGCGGCGCGCGCTGCATGACCGGCATGTGCGTCGCCCTGCTGACCACCGGCCAGACCTGCAGCTCGGACGGCCAGTGCGTCAGCGACAAGTGCCGCGGCGGCAAGTGCAGCTCCCCCTTCGTGGCCGACGGCGAGTACTGCCAGCTGCCCTGAGCGCAGGCGACGCATGCCAGGATTGCGGGCCGCCGCAGCCGGGGTCGTGACCGACCATCGGTCCTGGGGGCCTCAGCGCGGGAGGGCGCGCTGGACGACGGTGAGCTGGTCGAGCATGGCGCGCAGACGGTCGGGCAGCTTGTCGTCGGGAATGTTGCGATCGATGAAGACGCTGCTGGTGACGCCGTCGACGGTGATCTCCAGCGTGCCGGTGGGCCCGTCGGCCGAGCAGCCCTTGTAGTGGGCGCAGTCGAAGGGGCCTTCCAGCGTGGCGAGGTCGGCCTCGACGGCGGCCTGCTTGAGACGGACCAGGTCGGCGGGCTGCAGCGTCCCCATCCGGCGCTCGGCGGGGGGGGCCGGGGTGCCGTCTCGCTCGCCGAACTCGACCACCACGGAGGCCTCACCGCTGTCGGCGACCAGGAGCGTCATCCCGACCTGGCCGAACTCGGCCCAGGAGACGTAGCGGACGCTGACGATCTGGTTCGAGTAGGTGGGGCCCTCGGTCTCGCAGCCGGACACGGCCAGCAGGAGGGCGAGGGGCAGCAGGGCGAGACGGGTCAGTGCAGTGCGCATGGCAGCTCTGAGAGCAAACCACGTGCCGCGCGCGAAGGCACGCAAGTTGGCGAACCCCCGCGACGCGGCCCGCGCTTGCCACCTCCTGCCCGCAGGAGTGTGACGCCGCTGTCCTGGCAGGCGCCAGCCGGCCGGCCGGCGCGGCTGGCCTCGGTGCCCCACCCTGCCGTGTCGTCGGCCGCCAGTCCGTCGAGGACGAGGGTGCCGAGGGCGCGCTACAAGAGCAGCTGAGCGGCCGCTGCCCCGGGCGGTCAGAGGCGCAGGCCGACGGCGCCCGCGAGGAAGCCGAGGAAGGGCTTGAACGAGCGATAGGCCGACAGGACGTCGGCGAGGAACCTGGGGCTTCCGACCTGCGCGTCGTCGAACGAGGTGATGAGCGCGAAGTCCTTGCGCTTGAGATCCTCCACGCAGGGATGTGCGGGATCGAAGCCGGGCGGCGGTCGCTTCAGGGACTCGCCCGCCATCGCGCAGGCCCGCCCCAGGGTGCGGCCCGAGGTGGCGTGCCGCCAGCCCTTGGTGTCCGCCACGATGCGCTCGCGGATCAGCTTCAAGGCGGGTGGAGCCGGGCGCCAGATCCCCGCGCCGACCGCCGAGTCGCCTGGCGTCAGGCGCAGATACAGCGCCGGGGTCGCGCCCTCCTCGCCCTGATCGTGACCGAAGTGAGCCATCAGCGCGGTCTTGTAGGGGCTCTTGTCCTTGCTGAAGCGCACGTCGCGGTGGATGCGCAACATCGAGCCGCCGGCCGGCCGAGGATCGGCCACGAAGTGCGCGCTGAGCTTGGCCAGCCCCGGCCCCAGCTCGGCGATGAAGCGCAGCAGCGGATCGCGGGCGCTGCGCTCGTAGCGCGCCTTGTTGGCGTTGAACCAGTCGCGGTCGTTGTGCTTGCGGAGGTCCTTCAGGAAGCCGAACAGGTCGGGCGTGAAGTGGCCGCTCATCGCCGCCAGTTTCGCAGAAAAGGCCGGCCTGTGTCGTCAGTACGACGTCGGCGCGGTGGCGCCCTGGCCGCGCAGCGTCAGGAGGATGCGCTCGTACACCGGGCGATCCCAGAACGGGTCGAAGTGGCCGATGGCGTGGTTGCAGAACTCGACGTTGGTGGCGCCGGGCACGCGCGAGGTGGTCTGCGGCCACATGTACTCGTCGCGGCAGCTGTAGATCGAGGTGAAGCGCAGGCCGGCCGGCAGCGGCGCGGCGTTCAGGCGCTGCATGAAGGAGCTGCCCGGCTTGATGTCCGCCAGCGCGGGCCAGCCCGTCCACCAGCCCGCGATCGGTGCCGCCGAGGAGCCGTGGTGCGCCGACACGAAGGTGACCAGCTGATCGATGGCGCGGTTGCCGCCGAGGAGCTGGGCGTAGTACCGCGCGGCGACCCCGGCGTCACACTGGGCCACCAGGTGCAGCTTGGTGATGCCGCGTGAGGCCAGCACGCGCTGCACCTGGGCCGAGATGCGCTGCGCGCCGACCTCGAGGCTGTCGGTGAACAGGTCGCTCGGCGCCCAGATCACCGGGTCGAAGCCGTCGCGACGCAGCCGGTTGGCCATCGGCACGAAGAACTCGGCGCCGATGGTGGTGCCCGGGATCAAGAGCACCGTGCGCGTGCCGTTGAACGGCGGGCTCTGCGGGAGAGACTCCAGCGGGGCGCTGACCTGGCCGTAGTACTTCCAGTACCAGAAGCGACGCCAGGTCTCGGGCGAGGTGCCGAACCAGTCGGCCTTGCCGGGGTCGGCGGTCGCCGCGGCGAAGCCAGGCTCCTCGGCCGGCGTGCCGACCAGCGGCGGCAGGCCGTCTTCGGGCTCGGGCTCGGACGCGCAGGCGCCGGCGAGCAGGGTGGTGGCGAGCGCGAAGGACACGATGACTCTCGAACCGATCATGGCAGGCTCCTGGTGCTGTGACGCGACCTCGCGCGTCGTTCGCTGCCAAGACGGAGCCCGCGGGCGGCGGTCGCACGAAATCAGCATCACGCGCGTAATTCGCGAGAACTACAGGAGGAAGCGTGACCAGCTCAGGTCGAGCTGGGTGTCGAGCACGCGCAGCGCGGAGGTCAGCTCGTCGGCGGCCAGCCGAGCCCCGTCGGCCAGCTCGCGGCGAGCGGCCTGGCCCAGGGCATCACGCGCGGCGCTCAGCCAGCGCGCGGCGGTGGCGCGGTGGACGCGGTACAGCGCCGCCAGATCGTCGATGGTCAGCTCGTCGAGCAGGCTCAGGCGCAGCAGCGTGCGCTCGCGGACCGAGAGGGTGGCGGCGGCGCGCTCGATGGCGCTGGCCAGCGCGGCCCGCGTGGTCGCCCGCACGTGGGCCAGCTCGGGGTCGGGGCCGGCCGGCGCCGCGGCCGCCAGCGCGGCCTCGCCGAGCGAGCGCTCGGGCTCGGCGCGCACCAGATCGAGGGCGATCCGCGCCGCGGTCACGCGCACCCAGGCGTGCAGCGCGCCCTGCCCGCGGTACGACGCGATGCGCGGCGGCGCGCCGTCGGCCACCAGCAGGCGCTCGCACACGCGCTGGCGCACCTCGTCGAGGCGGCCCTGCGCGGCGGGCACGATGCGCTCGTCGAGATCGTCGATGATGCGGGCGCGGAAGGCGGCGGCGGCGGCGTCATCGCCGCTGGCCAGCGCGCAGGCCAGGTACAGGTCGGAGCTGTGCAGCGCCGCCAGGGCCGCGGGGAATGCGCCGTCCGGGGCGCGCACCGCGAGGTGCTCGACGAAGCGCTCGCGGTCGACCTCGACCCTGGGCCAGGCCGCGGCGGCGTCGCGGCACAGCGCGGCCAGCGCGTGCTCGAGCTCGTCGGGGGCCAGCTCCTCCGCGCGACCAGGCGCCGCGCGCCGGAGCGCAGACAGCAGCGGGTGGGGGGCCAAGGAGGTTACTGTATCACCAGCCAGCCGGATGCCGGAACGCGGAGGCCCGCCCTGTCCAGTTGCCCAGACGACGAAACCGTGGCGGCGTTCCTGGCCGGCGCCGACCCGGTGCGCGAGCGGGTGGAGGCCCACCTGGACGGCTGTCCGGCGTGCCGGCAGCTGCTCGCCGCCATGGTGCGGCAGGCGCCGGCGTCGCCGCCGCGCCCCGCGCTCGGGCCAGGGGCACGCCTGGGCCGCTACCTGCTCGGCCCCTGCATCGGGCGCGGGGGCATGGGCGAGGTCTACCGCGCCGAGCCCAGCGGCGGCGGGCCCGCGGTCGCGCTCAAGCTGCTGCCCCGGCTGGAGTCGCGCGCGCTGCTGCAGTTCAAGCAGGAGTTCCGCGCGGTCGCCGACCTCGGCCATCGCAACCTGGTCCAGCTGCACGAGCTGGGCTCGCAGGGCGACAGCTGGTTCATCACCATGGAGCTCCTGACCGGCACCGACTTCGTGCGTCATGTGGGCGCTGATCCGGCCCGGCTGCGCGCGGCGCTGGCGGGGCTCGGAGCCGGCCTGCGCGCGCTGCATGAGGCCGGCCTGGTGCACCGCGACATCAAGCCGTCCAACGTGATGGTCGAGCCCGAGGGGCGTGTCGTCATCCTGGACTTCGGCCTGGCCGCCAGCCTGGCGCGCACACAGCCGGCGGCGGGCACGCCGGCGTACATGGCGCCCGAGCTGCGCGCGGGTCACCCCGCGAGCCCGGCCTCGGACCACTACGCCGTCGGCGTCATGCTGCACGAGGTGCTGGCGGGGCGGCGCCCGGAACCCGCCCCGACCGCGCTGGTCGGGCCCGCCGCGCTGGTGCGGCTGTGCCGCGGGCTGCTGGCGCCCGACCCGGCGCAGCGCGCAGGCGCCCGCGAGCTGGCCGCCGCGCTGGAGCTGCCGGACGCCACCACGCCGGAGCCCGCGCCGCCCGTCTTCGTCGGTCGCGCGCCCGAGCTGGCCGCGCTCGACGAGGCGCTGGCCGAGGTGCGCGCTGGCCACACCCGCGCGCTCGCGCTGCGTGGCGCCTCGGGCCTGGGCAAGACCACGCTGGTGCGCCACTTCCTCGCCGGCCTGGGCGGCGAGGCGCTGGTGCTGGAGGGGCGCTGCTACGATCGCGAGTCGGTGCCGCACAAGGCGCTCGACGCGCTGATCGACGACCTCGCTCACCAGGTGGTCCGGCTGCCGGCCGAGCGACGGGCGGCGCTGGTCGGGCCCGAGCTCCGGCGCATGTTCCCGGTGCTGGGGGCGGCGACCGCGCCGGTCGACGCCAGCGCGGACCCGCACGGCGCCCGGCGGCGCGCCGCGCAGGCGCTGGGCGAGCTCCTGCGTGCGGTGGCCGACGGTCGCACGCTGGTCATGTGGATCGATGATCTGCACTGGGGCGACGCCGACAGCGCGGCACTGCTCGGCGAGCTCCTGGCGCGACCCGCGCTACCGCTGCTGCTGCTGGCCAGCCATCGCCCCGGCCTGCCCGCGGCCTGGGCGGCGCTGCCGTGGCGCGAGCACGGCCTGGCGCCGCTGCTGCCCGAGCAGGCGCACGCGCTGGCCCGGCAGCTGGCGCCCGAGGCGGCAGCCGAGGTCACCGCGCGCATCGTCGCCGAGGCCGGCGGCAGCCCGCTGTTCATCGCCGAGCTGCTCCGCCACGGCGCCCCGGCGGGGTCGCTCGAGCAGGCGCTGCAGGCGCGCTACCAGGGGCTGCCCGACGGGCCGCGCCGGCTGCTGGGCGCGCTCGCGGTGGCCGGGCGGCCGCTCGACTCGACGCTGCTCGACGCGGTCGCCGGCGGCGGCGCCGGCGAGCTCTGGCTCAGCCGCCTGCGCGCCGAGCGCTGGGTCGAGGTGCGCGGCAGGCAGGTCGATGCGGTGCATGACCGCGTGCGCGAGGCAGTGCTGGGCGCGCTCGCGGCGGGCGAGCTCACGACCTGGCATCGCAGCCTGGCCACGGCGCTGGAGGCGTCGGGCGATGCCCATCCCGAGCACCTGCTCGAGCACTGGCGCCGCGCCGGTGAGCCCGCGCGCGCCCAGCCGCACGCCCTGCTCGCGGCGGAGCGCGCCATGGCAGCGCTGGCCTTCGAGCACGCCGCGCGCCTGCTGGCGCTGGCCACCACGCTGGCGCCGCTGTCACCCGCACGCGCCGCCGCCACCCACGCGCGGCGCGCCGAGGCGCTGGCCGCCGCCGGACGTGGCGTCGAGGCCGCCGCCGCGTACGACGCGGCCGCCGCTGCTGCCGACGACGCGGCCGCCGCTGCCGCTGCCGACGACGACGACGACGACGACGACGACGCCGCTGCCGACGACGACGCGTCCGCCGGCGTCGCCGCCACCAGCACGGACGCCGCGGCCGACTACCGCCGCCTGGGCGCCGAGCAGCTGGTGCGCAGCGGCCGGCTGGACGAGGGCCTCGACGGGCTCGATGGCGTGATGCGCGCGATGGGCGTGCGGCTGGCGCGCGGGCCGCGCCGGGCGCTGTGGGCGCTGGGGCTGCGCCGGCTCGAGCTCGGCTTGCGGCTGCGACGGCTGCGCGGCGCGCCACCGGCGACGGCGACGGCGACGGCGACGGCGACGCCTCATGCGCTGCGCCGCATCGACACCTGCTGGGCGGTGGCCACCGCGCTGGGCACCGTCGACACCCTGCGCGCCGCCGAGCTGCACGGGCGCGCGCTGTCCTATGCGCTGCGCGCGGGCGAGCCCAGGCGCCTGGGCCGCTCGCTGGCGGCGCAGGCCGCCTTCGTCGCCGCCGCCGGGCCGCGGGCGCGCGGGCACGCCGAGGAGCTGCTCGCCCTGGCGCGCACGGTGTGCCCTCCAGACGACGATCCGCTACAGGCCGGCACCCACGCCGGGGCCACCGGCATGGTGGCGTTCCTGACCGGCCGCTGGCGCGAGGCGCTGGTCGCCTTCGACGCCGCCGACGCCGCGCTGGGGCGCGCCCGCGCGGGCGGCTGGGAGCGCCACACCGCACGCCTGTATGCCCTCATCACGCTGAGCTACCTCGGCGAGCTCGACGAGCTGGGCCGGCGCGCCCGCCTGCAGCTGGCCGACGCCAGCGAGCGTGGCGACATCTATGTCGCGACCTCGATCAGCACCGCGCTCAGCAACCTGGCCTGGCTGGCGGCCGGGGACGTGGGCAGCGCGCGCCGCCACGCCCTCGAGGGCGAGCGCCGCTGGACCCGCCGCGGCTTTCACCTGCAGCACTACTGGGGCCTGCTGTCGCGCGCCCACGCCGATCTCTACGGCGGCGACGGCGCCGCCGCGCTGGCGCTGATCCGCGCGCGCTGGCCGGCGCTCCAGGCCTCGCTGCTGATGCGCGTGCAGGTGGTCGCGTGCGAGGCGCTGCACCTGCGCGCGCGGGCCTGCCTGGCGGCTGGCGAGCTCGCCGCGGCGGCGCACGACGCCCGCACGCTGGCCGCGCTCGACGCCAGCCACGCTCGGGCGCTGGCCGCCCTGGTGCGCGCCGGACTGGCCGCGCTGCAGGGCGATCCCGTGCTGGCGGCGGCGACGCTGACGGTGGCGGCGCCCCGGCTGGACGCCGTCGACATGGCGCTGCATGCCCGCGCCGCGGACCGCGCGCGCGGCGTGCTGACCGACCAGGCCGAGCTGGTCGAGCGCGCCAGCGCCTGGATGCGAGGCCACGGTGTGGCCGATCCCGCGGCCCTGACCGCGCTGCTGGTCCCGGGCTGCGGCCAGGCTGCAGCGCGCCGAGGGCGCCGGTGACGCGCCCCGGCCAGGGCGCGCGGGTCACCAGCTCAGGGCGGGTGCGTCACAGCCGGATGGAGACCCCGCCGCTGACCTGGATGCCACGTGAGCTGGCGGAGGTGTCGGGGTGCTCCGAGGTGTCCACCACGTTGACGAGCCCCAGCGAGACGCAGCTCTGCAGGAAGACGTTCAGCCTGGGGGAGACCTCGAAGGTGACGCCGGCGCCGAGGTCGAGGGCGACGTCGAGCTTCTCGAACAGCACGCCGGCGGCCAGGACCGAGTAGTACGACGCGGCCTCGTAGCCGAGGTTGGGGCCGGCGATGACATAGGGGAGCACCTTGGCGGTGGCGCGAAACTGCGCCTTCACCAGCAGCGGGACCTCGACGTAGTGCTCGGTCTGGTCGTAGCCAGCGGAGGCGAAGCCCTTCTGCGTGTAGCGCAGGCCGGGCTGCACGGCGAACATCCTCGACAACCCGACCTCGAGGAAGCCGCCCGCGATGACGCCGGTCTTCCCGTCCAGCGACGGCGGCTCCGGCGAGACCGAGTACCAGCTGGAGTTGACGCCCAACCCCAGGCCGAGGCGGACCTCGGCCCGCGCCGTGCTGGCCTGCGAAAGGAGCGCGACCACCACCAGCCCTGCCACGATGAGCCCACCCCGCGGATGCCGTCGCTCCATGCGCGCCCCCCCAGGGGACACTGTCTCACCTCGGACGCTTCGCCGCCATCGGCGCGGCGACCATGACCACCCGTGACGTCAGCGGCGCGGGTCGGCTACAGCAGCGCCGCCAGCGCGCGGGCCTCGGCGGCGAGCAGCGCGGCGTGCGTGGCCGGGTCGAGGTGGAAGTGCTGCGCTGGGTAGCCGGCCGCGACCTCGGCCGGCGGGCGCTCCTGCACCGCGGCGATGGGGCCCAGGATGCGCTGCGGCCCGAGCGCCGCGGCGGCCTCGCTGCGCACCCAGGCAGCGCGCTGGGCCGGGCGACCCTGGATGATGGCCTCGGGCAAGAGGCCCTTCCACTCCCACCAGCTGAAGGGCAGCCCGGGAAAGTCGGTCACCCGGCGCAGCTCGGCGTCGATGAGCTCGGCGATCACCAGGGAGTGGAACAGCGAGGTGTCCTTGCGGTCGTGCAGCTGGCGCAGGGCCTCGTGGCGGACCTCGCGGTCGGGGTGCAGGACCGAGCTCTCCGGCTCGGGGCCCGGAGCCTCGGCCTCGGGCGCGGTGCCGCGCAGGGCGGCCAGCGCGTCGCGCGACTCCAGCCTGACCCAGCGCAGGGGATAGCGCAGGTAGGGCTCGATGACGTCGGCCAGCGCCAGCGCGCGGGCACCCATGCCCCGCGCCGCCGCGAGCGCGCCCGCGAGTGCGACGCCACGCTCGAGCAGGCTGCGCAGCACTGGCAGCGTGAGCTCGGGCGCGGCCTGGGCGGCGCCGAGGATGGCCTGCTTGTCGGCGCGCGTGCAGCCATCACCGCCGTGCAGCGCCAGCAGCAGGGTGGGCGCCAGCGCCGGGTCGGGGTGGCGGCCCAGCCCCTCGATCACGGGCAGCAGGAGGTGGTAGCGCACCGCGTGCGAGGCCTCGGTGCCGCGGCGTCGAGCCAAAAGCTCGATCATCCAGCGCCGGGCCCGTGGCGTGCGCGACGCGGCCAGCAGGTCAGCAGCGCGGGCGCTGCGGCGCTGCGCGAGGTCGCTGTCGGCGCGGCCCTGGTCGAGGTCGGCGAGGTCGGCGAGCAGCCGGTCTTGCACCAGCGGCTCGGCCGCGATGGCCGCCGCGAAGCCGTCAGGCAGCGACAGGTCGCCGTAGTAGTAGGTGCCGCGGGGCTGGCCCCACGCCGTCACGAAGGCGGCCGCGAGCGCGGGGACGTCGGTCACCGCGCGCAGGGCGTCGTGGATGGCGGACCGGGTGTGGTAGCCGTGCTGGATCTCGGGGTAACGCGCCAGCGCGGCCCGCGCGACGGCGTCGGGGTCGCAGGCGGCGAGCACGGCGCGCAGCGGGTCGGTCACGGCCTCGGGGGCCGACATCGCCTCCAGCGCCTCGCCGATGAGGACGTCGTCGTGGCGACTGGCGGCGTCGAGCCCGCTGCCCGCGGCCACCGCCGCCAGCGCGGCGGCCAGCGTCGCCGGCCGCACCGGCGCGTCGGCGGGCACCAGCGTGAGCACCGAGGACCAGTCACCTGGGTGCTCGTCGTCGTGCAGGGCGCGGCGCTCGCGGGCCCCGAAATCGAAGCGCTGCTGGGCGGCGTTCCAGCCCAGCTGCTCGAAGTCGTCGGCGGCGCGCACGCTGGCGCTGGGCAGCAGCGCCTGCAGCTTGCTCAGCGCGTCACAGATCCGTTCGCCATCCTCCGAGCCGTCGTCCATCGACAGCTTGGTGCAGCCGCGCGCGATGACCCCGCTGGGCTGCTCGACCGCCGGGACCGCCAGGCCGAACGACTCCGCGTCCCACGGCTGCGCGTTGGCATCACGCACCAGGCTCGCGACCAGGGCCAGCTCGGCCGCGTCCAGCCGCCGCTCACGCACGACCTGATAGTAGACCGACCAACCCATGGCGCTCCTCCGCGGTGACGGTACCCCATCACCATCGGCCCTGGGAGCCTCTGGTGCGCGTGGGGCGCGCCACGACGCAGGGGTCGAGGAGGTAGCCGTCGCGCTGTGTGGTGCGGGAGGCGAGCTGGGCCTCGGCCAGGCGGCCGAGCGTGGTGCGGTAGAGCTCCTCGGCGACTGGATCGAGGCCGGCGTCGCCGTTGCGGGCGGCGCGGAGCTCGACGAGCTGCTTCTGGCGCAGGTCTGCGCCGGCGCGGGCGCGGGTGAGACGGCGGTCGAGGTAGGCCTCGAGCAGCATGTTGCAGGTCGCGGCGGCCACGGCGGCGTCGTCGAGACGGACGGAGACCTCGAGGATGCGGCTGTCGGGGACGCGCCTGGCGGTGGCCGCGCGGCGGAGGAGCTCGGGGTCGAGCTCGGTGCCGCTTCTGCGCAGTCTCTCCACCACGTCGAGGATGGCGGCGCGACTGACCAGGATCTTGGCCTCGGTGCCCCACCCTGCCGCGTCGTCGGCTGCCAGGCCGTCGAGGACGAGAGTGCCGACGGCGCGAGAGCGCCCTTCGGGACCGCGCTGCTTGCGCTGGCAGGCGACGGCGGCGACGGCAGTGACAGTCGCGACGACGAACACCAGCAACCGGCTGCGCATGGTCGACCTCTATCACGCGCTGACGCGGCGAGAGGGTCGCGCCGACGACGGCGGCCAGGAAGCAGCTCGCGGAGATCTTCGAGCAGCGCATGGCCAAGGGGCCGGCAGAGGGGTCGCCGGAGCCGTGGCTGTGGTCGGGGCCGTGGGCGTACTACACGCTGACCGGCCTGGCGCCCGCGTTCGCCTGAGCTCTCCCCTCCCCCCGACCATCACCTCGGCGGGGCGGGTCGGCCGCGCTACCAGCGCAGCGGGGTCAGGGCGCGGCAGGCGGCCTCGAAGGCGTCGGCGGCGGGGCGCGCGTCGGCCTCCAGCGTCACCTTGCAGTAGAAGTAGCGCGAGGCGCCCGCCTTCCAGCGAGCGAGACGCAGCACCAGGGTGCCGTCCTGGTCCTTGATGAGGAGGCGGCCGTCGGCGCCGAGCGCTTCGTCCTTGATGACGTCGCCGCGCGGGATCTCGAACTCGTTGCTCTTGACGACGCTGGCCCAGTCCTTGGCCTCGCAGGCGCCGTCGCAGTTCGAGCCCACGGCGTAGCGGGTCAGGTAGCCATCGCGCACTGCCTGCCCCGCCGGCTGGAAGAGCCCGGGCAGGGTCTGTGACTCGACCCAGCCGTCGGGCAGCAGCGCGCCGAGGCGATCCTTGTCGAGCCGCGCCGCCTTGAAGGTCAGCGGGGCCGGCAGGCTGGCGGGCACCTTGGCGTTGACCTCCCCGACCTTGGCCTCGACCTCCTTGAAGTCGCCCCCGGCCGGCGCCTTCTTGCCGCCACAGCCGAGCAGGACCACCAGCGCCGTTGCCATCGCGAGCCGCATGGACAGGCAGCCTAACCGCAATTCGGCCGCGCGTTCCAGAGCAGCGCATCGCTGCCTCGCGCGCCGCTTGCGCTCGTCGTGCGGAAGCCCCATAGGTAGGCCATGCAGACAGCCCTCGTCGTCGGTGGCACAGGACGAACTGGACAGCGCCTGGTCCGGCAGCTCCTCGAGCGCGGGGTCAGCGTGCGCGCCATCGTGCGCTCGCGCAGCAAGCTCCCGCCCGAGGTCGCGCGGCACGCCGCGCTGACCGTCATCGAGGCCAACCTGCTGGCGCTGTCCGACGCCGAGCTCGAGCAGCACGTGCGTGGCTGCGACGCCGTGCTGTCGTGCCTCGGTCACGTGCTCAGCCTGCGTGGCATCTTCGGTCCTCCGCGCGACCTGGTGACCCGCGCGACGCAGCGGCTGTGTCGCGCCATCGCCGCGACCGCGCCCGCCGCGCCGGTCAAGTTCATCCTCATGAGCAGCGTGTCCGTGCATCGCCCCGGGCGCCTCGACGCGCGCCGCGGCGGCGCCGAGCGGGCGGTGCTCTGGGTGCTCCGGGGCCTGGTGCCGCCGACCCGGGACAACCAGCGCGCCGCGGACCTCCTGGGCGAGCAGCTCGGCGCCGGCAGCCGCTTCGTCGAGTGGGCGGTGGTGCGACCCGATTCGCTGCTGGACGGCGACGTCTCGCCCTACACGCTGCACGAGGGGCTGATCAACGGCCTGTTCTCACCGGGCAAGACCAGCATGGCCAACGTGGCCCACTTCATGTGCGAGCTCGTGAGCAACCCGCAGACCTGGGCCGACTGGAAGGCCAAGCTGCCCGTGATCGTCAACCAGCCGGCCAGGCCATGATGGAGCACATCCCCACCATCATCGTCGTGGTCGCGGCCTTCGCGGCGGTGGTCGCGCTGCTGATGGCGCTCGGCACGCTGCGGCGGGCGCTGCGCCAGCGCGCCTGGCGCGAGACGCCAGCCGAGATCGTGGCGTCAGAGGTGTCGTCTCGGCTGGCGCCGCGCTCGGGCGAGGGGCCGCAGACCCAGTTCGGGCGCATGTTCAAGCCCGAGGTGCGCTTCGTCTACGAGATCGCCGGGCAGCGCCACGAGAGCAAGACGCACTCCCTGTTCGTCAACGAGAGCAGCAGCGACAGCGAGGCCGCTGCGGTGGTCGCGCACTATCCGGTCGGCGCCAAGGTGACGGCCTATGTCGACCCTGGCAACCCGGCGGCCGCGGTGCTCGACCGCTCGATCCGCTGGTCGACGCTGCTGGTGATGCTCGGCGTCTGCTGCGTGTTCGCCACCGTCGCCGTCGTCCTGGGCCTGCGCTTGCGCTGAGCCAGGAGCCGTCGCTGGACGCGCTACTTCTTGGTCTGGGCGTCGGTGCTGGTCTTCCACAGGAAGGCCGCGACAGCCTTGATCTCGTCGGGGGTCAGGTTGGTGTCGACCATGGTGGTGCCGGGGTAGACGGCCTGCGGGTTGCCGACCCACGCGGGTAGCCACTCCCAGCGCAGGCGGCGGCTCACGTTGATGAGGTCGGGCCCCTGGCGCTTGGCCTCGGGGGTGGGGATGACGTTGCCGAGGTTGTGACACTCGGTGCACTTGAGGAGGTACAGGAGCTGGCCATCGGCGAGCAGCTTGTCGTCGATGACGGCAGGGGCGGGCGGAGGTTCGGGGTACTGGCGGTCGGCCAGGCTGGCGAACAGGGCGAGCACGCCGTCGATCTCCTCGCCGGTCAGGTGGAGGTTGGGCATGCGGTAGGCGATCCAGGGGTAGAGCTTGCCGAACCCGGGTGGGTCCTCGAGCCAGGTCCGCACGAAGTCGTAGCGCAGCTTCCTCGCGGCGAGGTCGAGGCTGGGCCCGACGGCGCCGCCCTTGCCCTCGAGGACGTGGCAGGCGGTGCACTGGCGACGCTCGACCACGGCGCGGCCACGAGCCACCGGGTCGGTGGGCAGCGGCGGCTCGGGGCTGCGCAGCGAGACCACGAAGTTGGCCAGGTCCCAGCCCTGCGCAGGTGTCATGTTGGCGTCGAACGACGGCATCGGGGTGCCCTGCATGCCGGTCCTGAGGCGCATGTGGATGGCCGCGGCGTCGTTGCCGCCGGCGAACCTGCCCAGCGTGAGATCGCGTGGTCTGGTCGGTCGCTTGCGGTCATCGAGCAGAGTGGCCGCCGACTCGCCATCGCCGCGTCCGCTGTCGCCGTGACACTTGTTGCAGCCCATCTTGGTGTAGAGCTGCTGGCCGCGCGCCACCGACTCGGGGCTGGTCGGCACCGGGCGGCCGAGCTCCATCGGCTTGCTCGGAGGCTTCTGGTCGTCGCCCGCGAGGGCGCGCACATGTTCGACCAGGAGGCCACGTTCGGCCTCGGTGAGGAAGCCGAACGCCGGCATCGACGTCCCGGGTAGGCCGCGCGTGATGGTGTCGAAGACGTCCTGTGCGGAGGCGGGCTGCGTCTTGGTGCTGCGCACCTTGAGGCGCTCGAGCACGAAGTCTCGCGGCTTCGGAGTGACCACCTGCGCCGCAGGTCCGTCACCCCGGCCGCGCTCGCCGTGACAGCCCGAGCACCAGGACACGAACAGTCGGCGCCCCGCCAGCGCACGTTCGCGCCTGGCGGTCGGTGACAGCGTCGCCGCCGCCGGCTGCACCGTGGCCGCCACCGGCTTGTCCTTGTCGGAGTCGCCGCGGTGGCACCCCGATACCGCCAGCGCGACCACCGCCGCAATCAAGCCTGCTCTCGACATCCACATCTCCTTCACGGCAGACCTCGACGGTCCGCCCGCGCTCTGGGTTTGCTCAGCAGGTCGCTGAGCGACTGCGACGTCGCGCCCGGGTGACGCGCCACCTCGGCGGCGGCCTCCTCCGGAGTGGCGAACGCCGCCAGCCCGGAGCCCATCGGGGCGTCGAGGCCGGGGATGTGCACCACCTGGGCGCGGTCGCCGCGCAGCCAGGCTCCATCGGGGTAGCTGCGCACGAAGACGCCGACCGGGTCGATCGGGCCGGCCTGGTTGGGCACCACGTCGAGCAGACAGCCGAGATCGTCGAACTGCTGCGGCGCCGCGCCGCGCTGGTGCAGCTGTGCGCCGAAGCGCGCGTCGCTGATGATCATGCGACAGCTGGCGCAGGCGTCCTCGCCGAGGTGCAGCTTGGCCGGCGCCGGCGGCCACCCGGGCTTCCGGGTGCAGCCGAGACCCAGACCCAGGGCGAGGCAGAGCAGCCCGACGCTGGCGAGCCGCGCGCTCATGCGAAGTTCCCCCGGCGAAACAGCCAGTATCCCGCGCCGGCGCTGAGCGCGCTCCACACCGCGACGACGCCGACCAGCAACATGGCCAGGCCGCCGCGCCCCAGGGTCTGCACCGCGTGCACCCCCACCGGTCCCAGCACCTCGAGGCGCTTGCTCACGAACAGGGCGACCAGGGTCTTGACCGCCTCGAGCGGGTTGGCGACGGCGATGCCGAACATCGCCTCGGGGCCCAGCGACTGCGAGGCCGCCAGGGCCAGCACGCCGAAGTCGCACAGGAAGACGAGCAAGATCCAGGCACCCATGGCGGCCGCCAGCGCGCGCACCCGGTTCTTGGCCAGGGTCGCCAGCAAGACCCCGACCAGCGTCATCACGACGCCCAGCAGCCAGGCCCCGCCGACCAGGACCCCGAAGCGCGAGGCCGAGCCGCCGTGCGCACCGATCAGCATGGCCGCACCGCCGAACCCGAGCCCCAGCGACAGCGTCATGGCGGCGAGCAGGCCGACCACCTTGCCGAGGTAGATCTCGCCGCGGGTCACCGGCTGCGCCATCAGATACGCCAGGCTGCCGTCCTCGGCCTCGCCCGCGAAGCTCGCGGCCCCCAGCGGCAGCGTCAGCAGCGGCACGAACAGGAACACCAGGTTGAGCAGCGCCACGGTGCTGCGGTCGAAGGTCGACACACCCCAGCGCTCGGCGCCCGCCATGCCCAGCCGCGACACCGCCAGTGCCAGCAGCGCGAAGGTCACGGTGCCGACCAGGAACCAGCGCCCCTTGACCGACGAGCGCACCTCGCGCAGCGCAAACAGGCTGACGATGCGCGGCCTCATGGGCCACCAGGGAGGATGCGCAGCTCGGGCACCCACGCGGTCCGCGGCGGCTCGGCGACCACGACGCGACCCTCGGCCATGGCGACCACCCGGGTGGCGAGCGCGCGCACCTCCTCGGCTCGGTGCGAGGACAAGAGGATGGTCTTGCCCTCGGCGTGCAGGCCGCGCAGCAGCGCCACGACCTCGTCCTGACCATGCTGATCCAGGCTGGCCGTGGGCTCGTCGAGCACCAGCAGGTCGGGGTCGCCCAGCAGCGCGGCGGCCAGCGACAGGCGCTGGCGCATACCGGTCGAGAAGCTCTTGACCGGGCGGCGCGCGTGCTCGCTGAGGCCGACGCGGGCCAGGCCGGCGTCGACCGACGCTCGTGGGATGCCACGCAGCGCGGCCACGAAGGCCAGCGCGCCGCGCGCGGAGTCGTCCGCGGTGAGCAGCGTCTGCGGCAGGTAGCCGAGGCGGCGCCTGGCCGCGACCGGATCGCGCCGGGTGTCGACGCCGCCGATCGTGATGTCGCCCTGGTAGCGCACCAGGCCGAGCACGCAGCGCAGCAGCGTGGTCTTGCCGGCGCCGTTGGGCCCCACCAGGGCGACCGTCTCGCCGCGCCCGACGTGGCAATCCACGTGATCGAGCACGCGACGGCCCGCCAGCGTGACCACCAGCTGTCGACAGCGGATCATGAGCTTCCCTCCAGCGACCAGCGTCGACTCAGGCGTAGCACCAGCAGCGCCGCCACCAGCGCGCACGCGCCGGCCAGCATGAGCGGCGCGCTGGCGCCGCGCGCGGGGGGTGCGCCCGCGATCCGGGGCGGCGCCATCAGGGGGTGGGGGTCGAACACGGTCGGCGTCGGCTTGACCACCGGGAACGCCCGCGCGGCCATCTCCAGCGCCTCGGCGGCCGGGCTCAGGCGCAGCAGCCCCACGGCCGGGTAGCGCACCACCAGGTGCTCGAAGAGCTGCTCGAGGACGTACGGGCTGTCGCTGATGCCGTCGTCGTCGTGGTCGTAGCCGACGTGGTCGCTCCAGTAGTTGCCGCGGCCGTTCAGGCTCCAGACGTTGACGGCGCCCGAGGCGCGGCCCAGGAGCTCGGCCTGCGCGCGGTTCTGGGCGAAGACGTTGTCGCTGAAGACCACGCGCGACACCGAGGCCTGGTAGCTGACCCCGACGTCGTTGCCTGCGATCACGTTGCGATGGATGGCCACCGCGGCGTACAGCGAGCTGGGTGAGTCCTCCAGGAAGATCCCCCTGGTGTTGTCCACGAACCAGTTGTCCTCGGCCACCACGTCATCGCCCACCTTGATGAGCAGACCGTAGGCGCTGGGGCCGCGCGACCCCGTGAAGTGGTTGCGCCGCAGGGTCAGGCGACGGCTGTACATGATGGCGCCGCCGACCTGGTTGTCGGCAAAGACGTTGTCCTCGAACACGTTGTCGTCGCAGTACATGTAGTGCAGGCCGTAGCGCGAGTCGCTGACGTGGTTGCGGCGGGACACCACGCCGTGCGACTGCCAGATGGCGAAGTCGCGGCTGTGCACGATGACGTTGTCCTCGACCGTCGAGGCGCCCGAGTCATACAGGCGCACACCGTCGCCACGCCGAGGGATCTCGATGTCCTTGCCACGGACCCGGTTGCCCAGCACGCGGCTGCCGGGGCTGGACAGCAGCACGATGCCGAACAGGGTGTCGTCGACGCGGTTGTGCTCGATCAGGGAGCCCGGCGCGCCATCGACGCGGATGCCGGCGTCCTCGCCCAGCAGGCTGATGCCGCTGCCGCGCACGGTCAGCCCGCGCACGCTCGTGGGTCCGGCCAGGACCTGGATCACGGTCCCCCTGCCACCGCCGTCGATCACGACCTCGGCGCCGGTGCGCGCGCGCAGCGTCAGCGGGCGCTCGATCACGAGGTGCTCGTGGTAGACCCCCGCGGGGACCACGACCTCGTCGCCCGGGGCTGCCGCGGCCAGCGCCGCCGCGATGGTCGGGTGCGCCGCGTCGACCTCGATCCGCGCCGCCTGTGCGCGGGCCGGCCAGCACACCAGCACGGCGAGCGCGACCGCGGCGGCCACGCCAGCTGCGGCGCGTCGCCTGCGCTCGAAGAAGTCGGCCAGCAGGAAGCCGACCAGGTTGAGCGCGGCCACCACGACCAGGAAGAACCCGGTCTGGAAGCTGGCATCGACGTGAAACTGCGCGACGCTGTAGTGTCCCACCAGGCGCGACTGCACCCGGTCCCCGATCATGCTGAGCGCGGCATGGGGGTCGAGGTTGTTCACCGCATAGCGCTGCCAGTACCAGAGGTCGGCCACGAAGCCGAGCGGCACCACGATGACCACGGCGGCGAGGGCGCCACGCAGCCAGCGGCGACGCTGGAACGGGGCCGCCAGCGCCGCCAGCGCCGCCACCGCGACCAGGAACGGCGCCGCGGCGCGCTCGAGCTGCCCCAGCGTGTCCATGGGCAGCATGCCGACGTAGTGGCCCAGTCCGTCGATCTCCTTGACGTCCCCGCGCACGCTGGTGGGCGACACCGAGATCACGAGCTTGCGCTGCCCGTACTGCGGCGAGCGGCACTCCATGCGCCACCACGGGAAGGCCAGCGCGGCGACCAGGAGCAGCGCCCCGTAGAGAGCCAGGATGGTCTGGCTCGGCGTGGCGTGCAGGTGCGGCCGGCGCATCAGCGCGGCTCCACCATGAACCAGCCCGCCATCTCCATGTGCAGCGCCGAGCAGAACTCGGTGCAGTAGAAGGGATAGGCGCCGGGCTGGCTGGCGATGAACTCGATGCGCTGGGTCGCGCCGGGATCGATCGAGGCGGTGACGTTGTAGCCATGCAGCCCGAAGCCATGGGTGGCGTCGCGCGCGCTCTCGGCGTTGGTGATGTCGATGACGACGCGGTCGCCTTGCTTGACCCGGATGGTGTCGGGTTTGTACTGCGAACGGATGACGACCATGTGGACGTGGACACCGTCGGCGGTCTTCTCGATGCGCTCGTCGCCCTGCTTGGTGGCGTTCGCGGCGGGCGTCTGCATGGTGGCCGGATCGGTCAGCGCGGGATAGGTGACCCAGGCAGCGATGCGGTCGGTCTCGATGATGGTCGCGTTGTGCGGCTCGCCAATGCTGGGCGCCTCGTTGACCAGCCGCATCTTGTCGCCCGACAGGTCGATGAGCTGCGTGTTCTGCGGGTGCAGCGGCCCCATGGCGGGGTGGCGATCGACCACCCACTTGTTGAGCGCCACCAGGTAGCGTCCGCGTGGCCTCACGGTGTTGGAGCCCGGCGTCTGCAGGTGGCCGATGTTGTAGTTGATGTCGATCTTGTCGACCAGCTTCCAGCCCTCGGCCGCCGAGTGGTAGGGCGGGCCCAGGGTGAACTTGGCCACGGCGCTGTCGAGGAAGAGGCTGGTGTAGCCGTTGCCCTTGTCGTCGAACACGGTGTGCAAGGGGCCGAGGCCGACCTCGATGTAGGCCTCCTTGACGGCGTCGTAGTTCAGGATCGGGATGCCGTAGGGGTCGAGCTTCTCGTAGTTCTTCTCGTCGATGGCCTTCTTGATCTTCGCGAACGAGTAGGCCGTGACGTGCGGGTCGAGCTTGCCGGAGGTGAGGATGTACTCGCCCCCCGGCGCGACGTCGCAGCCGTGCGGGCTCTTCGACTCGGGCACGAAGTGGAGCAACCCCTCGTCGCGCGCGACCTCGAGCGGGATGACCTTGATGCCTCCCTTCTCGACCAGCTTGGGGCTGCCCGACAGCACGAGCGCCTCGGCGCGCCGCCAGTTGATGACGTGCATGTAGTCCATCTCGTTGCGTGAGGCGCCGATCTCGAACGGCGGGCGACCCTCGAGGTTGCCGCCGGTCGACAGCTCGGTGTTGAGCGAGTTGGTGAAGATGTAGTCCTTGCTGGGGCCCTTGCCGCCGATGGCCAGGTCCTGGAAGTACGGCGGCAGCTCGATCTGGAACGACTGCGCCAGCACGATGCGCCCGGCGGCGCGATCGAACTTGTGGAAGGTGATGGCGCCGCGATAGCGATCCTTGTAGGTCTCGAGCGGGGCGTAGACACCGGGGCCGCCGGGGGACGGCTGGAAGGTCGCGGTGACCACGTACTCGGTGTTCTCCATCACGAACAGCGCATGATCGCTGATGGTGTTGGGGGTCTTGACGATCTGCTTGGTGTGGAAGTCGCGCAGATCGATGACCGCGACGCGGCCGGTCGGCTTGTCGGACGCGAACAGGAACTGGCCGTCATAGTCGCCCTTGGTGAGCGACAGCTGGGGGTGGTGGAGGTCGCCCCAGGTCTGGGTCGGCAGGTTGGGCGAGAACGAGCCCTCGCGCAGGATCTTGTCACCTTCGTCAGCGCCCTGCCCCCAGCCCTGCCAGGTGTTGGGCGAGAAGACGGGGATCTCCTTGAGCAGACGCAGGGACGGGATGCCCACGACGTAGACCGAGCCAGAGTGGCCCCCGCTGGAGAACATGGTGAACTCGTCGTAGCGACCCGGTGGCGTGTAGACCTCGAGCGCGGCGCGCGCCTCGGCCGGATCGAGGTTGTGGGCCTGCGCGATGGCCTCGAGCGAGGCGCCTTCCCCGGGGGTCGCCACGGCACCCGGCTTGGCGGCCGGCCTGGACTTGCCGGCGCGACATCCCGTGGTGGCGGCGCCGCCGAGGAACGAGAGGCTGATGACGGTGGCGAGCAGGTGCAGCGGGCGTGTGCGCGGTTTCATGGGTCCTCGCACCGCCTCTTCTGCAATCACCGTGCGCGGCCGAGGGCCGATCTACCGCCTCCCAGCGCGCAAGGTTTGCGGCGCAGGGGCAGGAGCCCGCAGCATCAGCGGACTTCCGTGGGATCCCATGCTTTCGAATGTTCCATGGGATCCCATTCGTTTGGACAATCCGTGGGATCCCATGCTCTTGGACACTTCAGCGGGATGCCATGCCTGGGATATCTCACGGGATTCCATGGCCTCTGAGGCATTCCGTGGGATCCCACGCTCTTGGATATTCCATGGGCTCCCATGCTCTCGGAGATTCCATGGGGCCCCATGCTTCGCGCACCCCGGGCTTCGCGAGCGTGTGACGCGGCTCGCTACGGGATCGTCAGGCACATGCCGATGCGCTGCTCGGCGTAGGCCACGCTGTCAGCGTCGTCGGTGGCATAGACATACGTCGTGCCCGAGGACGTGGTGGTGTTGAAGCCGCGGCGGTACAGCAGGTCGTAGGTGCCAGGCAGCAGCTTGGCGTCGTACTGGTCGGTCATCGACTGCAGCGGGTACGGGAACGGCGAGGACGACCAGCGTGGGCCGCCGATGTACTGCAGGGCGCCGGTGCTGCGGTCGATGACGTAGAAGTCCAGCGAGGTCGAGCTGCGCGAGGTGCGCGGCACCGGGCCGAGGTTCTGCGTGATGGCGCCGCCGATCTGGGCCATCGAGAAGTCGATCGGGATGCTCTGGGCCCCGGGCGGGATGACGATCCCGGTGCGCAGCAGGTGCTCGCCATAGGCCACGGTGTCGCGGTCGTCGGTGGCATAGACATAGGTGGTGCCCGACGAGGTGGTGGTGTTGAAGCCGCGGCGGTACAGCAGATCATAGGTGCCGGGGACCACCCGGGCGGCGTAGCTCGTGGTCGCGGGCTGCAGGGGATAGGGGAACGGGGACGACGACCAGCGCGGGCCCCCGATGTACTGGTAGGCGCCGGTGCCCTGGTCGCGCAGGTAGAAGTCGAGCGAGGTCGAGCTCTGCGAGGTGGCGGGGACGGCGCCGCCGTTCATGGTGATGGCGCCGGTGAGGGTGGCCATCGAGAAGTCGATGGGCAGCGCCTGCGCGCCGGGGGTGATGGTGATGTCCTCGCGCAGCAGGTGCTCGCCGTAGGCGACGGTGTCGTTGGCCGAGGTGGCGTAGACGTAGGTGGTCCCGCTCGACGTGGTGGTGTTGAAGCCGCGCCGATACAAGAGGTCGTAGCTGCCGGGGACGACGCGGGCGGTGTAGCTGGTGGTGCTGGCCTGCAGCGGATACGGGAACGGCGACGACGACCAGCGTGGACCGCCGATGTACTGGTAGGCGCCAGTGCCGCGGTCGCGCAGGTAGAAGTCGAGCGAGGTCGAGCTCTGCGACGTCGCGGGGACGGGGCCAGCGTTCATCGTGATGTCGCCGGACAGGGTCGCCATCGAGAAGTCGATGGGCAGGTTCTGCGCTCCGTTGCCGATCACGATGGCCTCGCGCAGGAGGTGCTCGCCGTAGGCCACGGTGTCATTGGCGCTGGTGGCATAGACGTAGGTGGTGCCCGACGACGTCGTGGTGTTGAAGCCGCGGCGGTACAGGAGATCGTAGGTGCCGGGCAGCACCTTGGCCGTGATCGCGGTGCTGCCGGCCTGCAGCGGGTACGGGAACGGCGACGACGACCAGCGCGGGCCGCCGATGTACTGGTAGGCGCGCGTGGTGCGATCGACCAGGTAGAAGTCGAGCGAGGTCGAGCTCTGCGAAGTTGCGGGGACCGCGCCGCCGTCGAAGCTGACGGCGCCGGTGACGTCGGCCATGCCGAAGTCGATGTCGAGGGTCTGCGCGCCGGGGGCGATCACGATGGCGCGACGCAGCAGCTGCTCGCCGTAGGGCACGGTGTCGTTGTCGTCGGTGGCATACACATAGGTGGTGCCCGACGAGGTGGTGGTGTTGAAGCCGCGCCGATACAGCAGGTCATAAGTGCCGGGCAGGATCTTGGCGACATAGGTGTCGGTGCCCGCCTGCAGCGGATAGGGGAACGGCGAGGACGACCAGCGCGGGCCGCCGATGTACTGGTGCGCGCCGGTGCTGGTGTCGACCAGGTAGAAGTCGAGCGAGGTCGAGCTGCGCGAGGTGGCGGGCACCGGGCCGCCGTTCATGCGGATGGCGCCCGACAGCGTGGTCAGCGAGACGTCGATGTTGCGCAGGTTGTGGCCGGGGCCGATGACCACGTTCTCGGCCAGCAGCTGCTCGCCATAGGCGACGGTGTCATTGGCGCTGGTGGCATAGACATAGGTGGTGCCCGACGACGTGGTGGTGTTGAAGCCGCGCCGATACAGGATGTCATAGACGCCGGGGAGGACGGTGGCGGTGTAGTGATCACTGCCGGCCTGCAGCGGGTACGGGAACGGCGACGATGACCAGCGCGGGCCGCCGATGTACTGGTAGGCGCGCGTGGTGCGATCGACCAGGTAGAGGTCGAGCGAGGTCGAGCTCTGCGAGGTGGCCGGGATGGCGCCGCCGTTCATGGTGACGTCGCCCTCGAGGACGGCGAGCGAGAAGTCGATGCCCGACTGCCACGGCGCGGTCGTCATGCAGGTGCCGCCGCCGGCGCAGGTCGCGGTCGCGCTGCCGACACAGGCGCCGCTGGCGGTGCAGCGATCGTCGGAGGTGCACGCGATGCGGTCGTTGCAGCTGGCGCCGAGGGGCTGCTGGGTCAGCGCGAAGTGCGGCAGGCTCTCGGTGCAGGCGCCGTAGGAGCGGCACGGACTCCAGGGCTCGGCCGGCGGCGCGGGGACGTTCTCGGTCACACAGCCGGTCAGCGCGGCGGCGCCAGGGGCGGTCGGGGCGCAGCGCTCGGCGCCGGTGCAATAGAGGTTGTCGTCACAGCGCGCGTCGGTGGCCAGGTTGCGGCGCACGCCGCCGCTGCACGAGTCGACGGTGCAGCTGATGCCGTCGTCGGGGATCAGGCTGTCATCGCTCGGATAGCGGCAGCCGGCGCTGGCGTCACACTCGTTGCGGGTGCACGGGTTGCCGTCGTTGCAGGTGACCGCGGTGCCGCCGCCGCAGGTGCCGGCGCTGCAGCGCTGCCCGGTCAGGCACAGCGTGGTCGAGCAGCTGGCGGTGTCGGGCAGATTGGCATGCTGGCAGTTGCCGCCGACCAGGGTGTCCGTCGTGCACGGGTTCATGTCGTTGCACGCCGGCACATAGCACTCGTAGCCTGCGGGCGTGGCGGCGGGGCGGCAGGCCTGGTTCAGGGTGGCGCACGGGTTGGGTCGGCACACGTCGGTGGTGCAGTTGCCGACGCCGTCGTCGTGATAGCCGGGGTCGCACGAGCAGGTGTAGCCGCTGCTGGTGGCGGGCGTCTGCGCGCACTGGGTCTTGTTGCTGGCGGTGCACGGGTTGGGCAGGCAGGTGCTGGTGGTGCAGCCCCCGGCGCCGTCGGCGTGATAGCCCGCGCCGGTGTCACAGCCGTTGCACGAGGTCCCGCTGTAGCCGGCGGCGCACGCGCAGCTGGTCAGGCCGGCGCTGACGCTGCAGGTGCCGTGGCCGCTGCAGGTGGTCGCGGTGCAGACCTCGTCGGGCACGCAGGTGCCGGTCTGATCGTGGAAGCCGGGGCTGCACACGCAGGTGGCGATGCCGCCGGTCGCGCTGCAGCGTGTGTTGGCGGCCGAGCACGGATCGGGCAGGCAGGCGTCCATGGTGCAGCCACCGGCGCCGTCGCCGTGGTAGCCCGCGGCGGTGTCGCAGCCGGCGCAGTTGGCGCCCGCGAAGCCGGCCTCGCAGCTGCAGGCCAGCGCGCTGCCGGTCATGGTGCAGGTGCCGTGGCCGTTGCAGGTGGTCGGGCCACAGGTGACGTCGGGCACACAGTCGCCCGCCTCGTCGTGGGTGCCGGGGTCGCACAGACACTGGGCCTGACCGGCGACGATGGCGCAGGTCATGCGGCCGGCCTGGCCGCAGGGATTCGGCTCGCAGGTCGCGACCATGGCGTCGGTGTCGCCGCCGTCGGGCTGGCTGCCGCCATCGCCGCCGCGCGAGGTCGAGCCGCCGCAGCCGGTGAGCACGAGCCCGAGCAGCGTGGCCGTGGTGGTGAAGGCGAGGACGCGTGTCGGTTTCATGCCGCTCCGTTTACGCAATCGATGATGAATACTTCCGCGGCGGTGCCGGGGTCAACCGCGGCGATCGGGCCGCCCTCGCGTCAGTCGATCTCCAGCAGCGAGCCCCGGGTGGGCTCGGGTTCGGGGTCGTCGGGGGGCGGGGCGATGAGGCCGAGGCGCTCGGCAGAGGTGCCGTGGGCGAGCAGCGCGGGGGTGGCGGCGAGCTGCTCGAGATCGATGGCGGCCTGGGCCCAGCGCTGGCGCTCGGGCTGGGCCAGGGCGCGGCTGCGCGCGGCCTGGGTCGCGGCGGGCAGACGCGCGGCGGCGACATCCTGGGCGACCACGAAGAGGCGGGCGCGCAGGTCGGTGCGCAGCGCCAGCACGCGGTCGGCGGCGTCCATCACGTCGGCCGTGACGGCGGCGCCGGTGGCGGGCTCGACGCGCCCGAGCGCGGCCGCCACGCGCGAGCGCAGCAGCGGCAGGTCGTGCTGGTAGGACAGCACGGTCGACTTGAGCAGGGTGCGCAGCTGCGGCGGCAGCGGGGCGGCGGCCAGCACGTGGGTCAGCCGGATCCCCATGGCCTTCTGCGCGAAGGCGTCGATGGCGGCCAGGACGTCTCGAAGGGCGTCGAGCTGCCGGCCGAGCTCCTCGAGCGTGGTCGGTGCCGGCTCGGCCACCTCGGCGGCCAGCCCGGCGAACAGCGCCCCGGCGTCGAGGCCTTCGAGCTGACGCAGGTGCTGCACCTCGTCGAGCTGGCGCAGCGCACGGAGCGGAGCGGTCATGGCCGCATTGGGCCAGGAGGTTGCCTCGGAGGCAACCCGTCGGTGGCCCGGCGTGCCACCGGCGCGACCTCGACGGGTGAGGACTCAGGGAGTTGGGGCGCGCACGCGGGTTGCACTATGGTGGAGGAACGGAGGTCATGATGACGAGACGCGGAGCGCTGGCAGTGGCGGTCGTGGCGATGCTGGGAGTGGGCGGCTGTGGCAAGAAGAAGGGCGGCGGTGGCGGTGGTGGTGGTGGTGGTGGCGGTGGTGGCGGTGGTGGCGGCAAGGCCATCGACAAGGCCAAGGCGGAGGCCATCTCGAACCTGCCCGTGCCCGGCTATGTGGTCGGCATGCACCAGGCGCAGGGCGACAGCGCCGTGGTCACGGTGGAGATGGAGAAGCCGCTGCCGAGCGGCGCCAAGATCGGCGCCATGATCACCATCGGACCGTGCGCGTTCTGTCAGAAGATGGTCCTCGCGGACTGGCAGAAGAACGACAATCTCAAGTCGATGCTGCCGCGGATCCACATCGACAACCCGGCCGCGGTGTGGGACGTCGGCGAGCTCGATCTCGGCGGCAAGAAGGGGATCTACACCTACTCGCTCAGCCTGGTGGACGGCGCCAGCTCCAACGGGCTGACCGTCTACTACAACGACGGCACCAACAACATCATGATGATGATGTACGCCCACGGTGGCCCCACGGCGACCAAGCCCGAGGAGCTGTCGGCCTGGGCCAGCAAGGACGACTTCATCGCCGCCGCCAAGCAGCTGTTCGCGCCCTACGCCAGCAACTTCTAGCGCCTTCTCGCGCTCCTCGGCGAGAACTCCGCCCGCGAGACTTCCCCCGAACGGCACGAGCTCAGCGCGCGCTGGCCAGGTCGATGAAGCCGCGCAGCCAGATCAGGTTGACCTGGTGGCTGGCGGGCAGCGGGGTCGCGGTGGTGGTCTCGAGGGCGGCGGTGTAGGGCACGCCGGCGCGGTGCAGCCAGTCAGTGATGCTGCCGTCGTGCAGGGCGATGAGGCCGAGGTCGTCGGTGCGCACCCCGTCGTCGACGATGGAGCTGAGCGCGACCGGGACGTGGGCGGCGCTGGCCGCGAGCAAGGGCCGAAACGGGGCGCGGTCGCCGAACGCGTAGGCGTAGGTCAGGGCCTGGAGAAGGTAGGGATCCTGGTGCAGATCGAGGGCTGCGTCGGGTCGCGGCTGGCGCTCGAGGTCGCTGCGCAGGGCGATGGTCTCCTTGGGGCCACCACGGAACAGGGCGTGGCGCACGAAGGGCTGGCCGGGCTCGAGCACGTCGACCCAGACGCCGTTGCGCAGCTCGTAGCGCAGGAAGTCGTTGTTGGGCGCCTCGTCGCTGGCGTTGTAGCGCGTGTGGGCGGCGAAGCCCGAGGGGTTGACGCAGGGATAGATGGTGAGGCCGACGTCGCGCGCGCGGGCGTGGGCGACGAGTTCGGGCAGGTGCTGCGCCAGGGTCAGCGGGCCGGCGGTCTCGTTGCCGTGGAAGCCAGCGGTGATGAGGAGGCGGCGGCGCCCCGGTGTGGTGACGCGCCACAGCGGATACACGACGCCGGCCTCGGTGACCTCGGCGTGGCGCTCGATGGTGGCGACGCTCTGGTGGCCGAGCAGCGCGGCGGTGTAGTCGGCGTACTTGCTCAAGCTGTGGTGGTTTCCCACGAATCTGCGGGAGATGCCAGGTCTGCGCGGAGTCAGCCCGTCGGCGGGCGCGTCGCGGGCCCGCGGCGCCTCAGGGCCGGCGGCGCCACACCGTGGCCAGCCAGGGCTGCTGCGCGCGCGGCCGGCCGGGCGGGCGGTAGTAGTGCAGAAGCTCGGCGAAGCCGGCGGCGGTGACCATGGCGCGCCAGCTCTCCAGCGAGTGGAAGGCGCCGTAGCGCGCGCCCACGAAGCCCTCGCCGCCGTCGCCGTGGGGGTTGGAGCAGAACAGCACCCCGCGCGGCAGCAGTGTCGCGTGCAGCTGGCCGAGCACGCGCGGCAGCTCCTGCGTGGGCACGTGGAACAGCGAGGCGTTGGCGAAGATGCCGTGGAAGTGCGCCGGCGGCAGCGCCAGGGCCAGGAAGTCCTGGTGCAGAACCTCGCAGCCGGTGCTGGCCCGCGCCATGTCGACGAAGCGCGCCGCCCCGTCGAGCCCGGTCGCCTGGTGGCCGAGCGAGCTGAAATAGGCCAGATCGCGGCCCGGCCCGCAGCCGAGGTCGAGCAGCCGCAGCGGCGGCGCGGCCTCGATGGCGTCCAGCAGCGCGGCGCGGTTCTGTGACACGTCATGGTCCCAGGTGCCGGCGCGGAACGACTCCGCCGAGTCGTCATAGTCGGCCAGCGTGCGCCTGGTCAGGGCGCTGAGGTCGCGCGGGGTCAGGGCCATGGCGTCACTTGAAGATGTCGGCCGCCCAGTACGACGGGAGGTGCGGCCGGCCGGTGACCATGCGGGTGCGCTCCTCATAGGTGCGGTGGACCACGCCGGCGAGCTGGCTGGGCACCGAGATGCAGTGGCCGGCGCGCGCGTGGGCGGCGGCCTCGTCGAGCGTGCTGCACAGGTGGACCTGCTGCTGGCACTCGGCGCAGTCGCGCACCCGCGCGTCGCCGGTGGGCAAGAGCTCCTGCCACAGGCGCGGGCAATCGTAGGCGAAGCGCACGGTGCCCGGCGGCGCCTGCACACAGTTGAGCGTCCAGCCGTGACCGCTGACGCAGCCCCACCACAGGGGGTCGACCTCGGCGACCAGCGTCAGCAGGCGCGCGCGCATCGCTGGCGCATTGGCGGGCGCGACCGGCGCCGACAGCTGCTCGGCGAGCAGCAGCAGCTCGCCGCGGGTGCCGCCGCGCCCGACCACGAAGTCACGGTAGGCGGCGCGCTGGGCCTCGGTCACCGGCAGCCCCGAGAAGAGGGGCCGTAGCAGGGGCCCCTCCTCGGGATCACCGAGGAGGTCGAGGAGGAATGACATGGGCCCCAGCATAGCCGGGCCCGGGGGGCGGCGCTGGTGACTGGTGCTGGCTCAGCGCACGATCTTGAAGTTGAAGCTGGGGCTGCCCAGGGCGCCCCACAGCCGGATCCACAGCGGCAGGATCGACTCGGTGCCGCGCGCGGTGGTGATGTCGCCGAGGTCGTGGATGGTCTTCCAGCCGAAGGACTGCAGGAGCTCCTTGACCTTGCCCTTGGCGGCGGCGTCGTTGCCGCTCATGAACAGGTCGTGGTCGCCGCCGGCCAGGCTGCCCGGGGCGACCATCAGCTGGGCGTTCAGGGTGTTCAGGGTCTTGACCACGTGGGTCTTCGGGAAGGCGCGCTGCAGCTGCTCGCCCAGCGAGTCGGTGTTGGACACGAAGAGGGTCGGCGGCATGCCCTTCGAGAAGTCGAGCGGGTTGGCGATGTCGATGAGGACCTTGCCCGCGAGGTTGGCCTCGCCGGCGGCCTTCAGGGCCTCCAGCGAGCCGGCGCCCGAGGTGCAGTTGAACAGCAGCTCGCCGAAGCTGGCGGCGTCCGCGAAGCTGCCCTGCGAGGCCCTGGCGCCGCTGCGCGCGACCCAGGCGGCGGCCTTCTCGTTGCGGGCGTCACGGGCGCCCATCTTGACCTCGTGGCCGAGGGCGACGAGCTTGCTGGCGATGGCGTCTCCGACGGTTCCGGTACCGAGCACTCCAAAACGCATGATGTGACTCCTGGCGGGTGTGTGAGGCCATGGTGCGCCCGGGGCCTTCATTCAGCACATCGATGTGTGGCATCATCATCATTCACACCATGAATCTCAGCGGCGTCGATCTGAACCTGCTGGTGGTGCTGGAGGCGCTGCTGGCCGAGCGCAGCGTGACCCGCGCGGCGCGCCGCGTCGGCCTCAGCCAGCCGGCCACCAGCCACGCCCTGGCGCGGCTGCGTGCGCTGCTCGAGGACGCCCTGCTGGTGCGCACACCGGAGGGGCTGCGCACCACCCCGCGCGCCGAGGAGCTGCGCGCGCCGCTGGCCACGGCGCTGGAGGCGGTGCGTCGCACCCTGGCCGGCCCGGCGCCGTTCGACGCCCGCACCAGCACGCGCACCTTCACGCTGGCGTGCGCGGATCTGGCCGCGTTCGTGCTGCTGCCCCCGCTGCTGGCCCGGCTGGCCGAGGCCGGGCCCGAGGTCAACGTGGTGCTGCGCCCGGTGGCGATGGCCGAGGTGGCGCGCCAGCTCGGTGACGGCGAGCTGGATCTGTTCCTGGGCACCGCGGATCGCGCCTTCGACGCGCTGCACGCGCAGCCGCTGTTCCGCGAGCGCTTCCTCACCCTGCTGCGCAAGGGCCACCCGGCCACGCGCCGGCGCCTGGACCTCGACGCCTTCTGCGCGGTGCCCCACCTGCTGGTGGCGCCGCGCGGCACGCCGGGCAGCTATGTCGACCGCCGCCTCGCCGCCCTGGGACGCAGCCGCCGCGTGGTGCTGACGCTGCCGCAGTTCCTGGTCGCGCCGCACGTGGTGGCCGCGACCGACCTGGCCTGGGTGGCGCCCGAGCGCATGGTGCAGAGCTACTCGGGATCGCTGCCCGTGGTCGCGCGCCCGGTGCCGCTCGAGGTCGAGGGCTTCACCATCGTGGCCTACTGGCACGAGCGCGAGCACAAGGACGCCGCGCACCGCTGGTTCAGGGCCACGCTGGCGGCGCTGGCGCGCGAGGTCTGAGGGCTGGCGCGCGAGGTCTGAGCGCTGGCGGGTCAGGCTGGCGGTGGGCCGCGGAGATCATGCTAGCCTGGGCGGATGGGCAAGCTGGGTGGCGACAGGGGGGGCACCGCGGACCGTGGCGCGGGCGCGGCCAGCGATGGCGCGGGCAAGCCAGGCGCGCGCACGCTGACCGACGGCATGGTGCAACGCAAGGCCGGCGGCGAGGCGCCCTCGGGGTCCGAGGTCCACGAGGCGGCCGCCCACGGGCTGAGCGGACCGGCGCAGGAGCTGCCCTTCATGGCGCAGATCCAGCAGTCCTTCGGCAGCCATGACGTGTCGGCCATCCAGGCCCACGTCGGAGGCGCCGCCGCCGAGGGCGCCCAGGCCATGGGCGCGCAGGCCTTCGCCAGCGGTGACGCTGTCGCCTTCGGCGCCGAACCCGATCTGCACACCGCGGCGCATGAGGCCGCGCACGTGGTGCAGCAGCGCGGGGGCGTCCAGCTCAAGGGCGGCGTCGGCGCCGCCGGGGACGCCTACGAGCGCCACGCCGATGCGGTGGCCGACACCGTGGTGCGCGGCGAGTCAGCCGAGGCGCTGCTGTCGACCATGGCCCCGGCCGGCGCGGCCAGTGCGGGCGCGGGCGTGCAGCGCCAGGTGGTCCAGCGCCGCGAGGACATGGAGTTCGAGGCCCGGGAGATCATGGGCGACCTGCACCGGCAGGCCGAGAACCTGATCAGCCGCTACGGCGAAAACCCCGACATGCTGGCCATCACGCTGCTGGCGGACATCAGCGACTGGGACCACGCCCAGCTCCTCTATCACGTCGTCAACCAGATCGGCTCGGGCAAGGGGCCGCTGGTGGCGGCGATGGCGCGCCAGCTGCCCGAGGTCCGCATCAACTCGCTGCGGGCCAACAGCACCAGCCAGCAGGTCCTGATGTTCCTGACCCGGGCGCTGCGCGACGCCAACCAGGTCGCCGAGTACGAGCGCATCACCGGCCTGCTGGTGTCGCCCGAGCACGCGCACCTGGGCGGTGAGTCGGCCGGCCAGAGCCCGGCGGTGCAGGGCGCGCTGGCGCCGCACGGCGCGCGCCAGCAGTCGGTCACCCAGGGCGTCGGCCCCATCGTGTACGACTACTACTGGATCATCATGGACACCATGCCGGCGACGACCACGCCGGAGGCGTACCTCGGCGAGATGGGCACCGACCTCAACCGCGCGGTGGCCAATGATCGCTTCGACACCATCAACACCTTCCGGCGCACCAGCGCCGACCAGGCCCGCGGCGCGCCGCGCGTCGGCGACGTCTACGACATCGACATCATGGGCCCCGACAACGGCTCGGTCATGCTGATCGAGCAGGCGCCGAACCACTTCATCTTCCAGACCGTGACCACGCTGCAGACCGGCGGCCACCCCGAGAACGGCTCGCGCGAGTTCGGCTTCCAGCGCGAGGACGGCGGCGCCGTGAAGTGGTACACGCGCGGCGTATCGCGGCCCGGCAGCGAGGCCGCCGGGATCGTGGGCCGCCCCATCCAGGAGGCCGGCTGGACCGCGATGGTCACCGGCATCGGCAACGCCCTTGCCGGCCGTGGCGGCCGCCTGCGCCCAGGGTCGTTCGGGCACTGGATCCGCACCGGCTGATGCCCGGCGCATGCGCCGCCATGTACCCCGCGAAGGGGGGCGTGCGGCACCACCCCTGATCGCGCAGTCGGCGCGGGGCGCGGGGTGGGACTCGCACAGATTGCGGAGAGCTGGCCCAAACCCCTGGGCTTGCGCGCCGGGCGTGTGGCGCGTCGTTCGCATGCGAGGGTCCACATGAGAGCTGCACACGTCGGGTCGTGGGTGGCCATGCTGGTGCTCGCCTCCTGCGGGGAGCGAGGCGCCACGCCGCCTGGGGTGGAGAGCCGGGTCCAGCTGGTCGGCTTCGACAGCTGTGACGCGCTCGAGGGGTACATCGAGGACAGCGTGACGCGGGACATGGAGGCCTATCTGCGTCGCATCAGGGACGGTGAGTGGGGCTGGGTGCGCGGGGCCGAGGACGCGGCCGCCAACGCCGCGGCGACGCCGGGGTCGAGCGCGGCGGCGCCGACGGCGTACACGACCACCAACACGCAGGTCGCGGGCGTCGATGAGGCGGACTTCGTCAAGAACGACGGCAATCGGATCTTCGTGCTGTCCGGGCACAAGCTGCTGGCGACCCGGAGCTGGCCGCCACAGTCGCTGGCGCTGGCGGGAACGCTGGAGCTCGAGGGCTGGCCGCGCGAGATGTATCTCGACGAACATGATCGCGTCGTCGTGATCTCGCAGGTCGACGCCCGCCCCGACTCGGGCGCCGACGCCAGCGCGCCCGACTGCGGCTTTGCCGAGTGTTACTGGTACTGGTCGACCACGACCAAGCTGACCGTGATCGACGTCAGCGACCTGGCGGCGCCAGCGGTGCTCGACGAGCTCTACCTGCCGGGGTCCTACGACGGCTCGCGGCGCATCGGCGCCTCCGTGCGCGTCGTGCTGTCGGACTGGTTCAGGTATCCGGCCGGCCTGCGCTACTACCCGGAGTACGACCCGGCCGAGCCCGACAAGTACCAGAACAAGGCCCTGCTGGCGGCCGCCCTGGAGATGCTGCGGCGCGACAACGAGGGCTTGATCCGGGCCCAGAGCCTGGACGACTGGCTGCCCGCCGGGCGGCGCCGGCTGCGTGACGGGCGCCTGGTCGATGTCTCGTATGCGTGCACCGACTTCGCACGCGCCTCGAGCCCGGTGCGACCTGGGGTGGTCACCATCGCCACGCTCGACCTCGGCGACCTGGGCAGGCCGCCGGCGCGGACCTCCATCATCGCCGAACCAGGCGAGATCTATGCCACCACGCAGTCACTGTATGTCGCCAGCCAGCACTGGTGGTGGTGGCCGCAGGCCGGCCAGAGTGACTGGACCTACCTGCACAAGTTCGACATCGGCGGCCCTGGTGGCGCCGTGCACGTGGCGTCGGGCGCCGTGGCGGGCCACGTGGTCGACCAGTTCTCGCTCGACGAGCACGCTGGCCACCTGCGGGTGGCGACCACCACCGCGACCCGGGTCGCCGATCCCGAGCAGCCCTGGGGCCGCCTCGAGACCGCGAATCGCATCTCGGTGCTGGCCGAGCGCGATGGCACTCTGGCGGTGGTCGGCCAGACCCCCCCGCTGGCGGCCGGCGAGCGCATCTTCAGCGCGCGCTTCCAGGGCGACCGGGGCTACCTGGTGACCTTCAGGCAGGTCGACCCGTTCTTCACCTTCGATCTCAGCGATCCGCGCAATCCCCGCGCGGTCGGCGAGCTGAAGGTGCCCGGCTTCTCGACCTACCTGCACCCCATCGACGCGGACCACGTCCTGGCCATCGGTGTCTACCTCCCGGAGCCCGACCAGAATGGCAATGTGGACTGGCAGCTGCGCAGGATGAAGCTGTCTCTGTTCGACGTCTCGGACTTCGCACACCCGGTCGAGCGCGCCAGCCAGCTGGTGGGCACCGCCTACGGCTGGTCGGAGGCGGCCTACGAGCACAAGGCCTTCAACTGGTTCGCCGACAAGCAGCTGCTGGCGATCCCGTTCAGCGACTACGCGCGCACCGGGGGGGCCAGCTACTGGGACAGCTTCGTCTCGGAGCTGCGTGTCTTCCACGTCGACGCCACGACGGGGATCACGCCGCGCGGCGCGCTCTCGATGAATGATGTCTACCTGGCCAGCGGGGCGCACGACTGGCGCTGGTGGTACTCGCCGTTCGTGCGCCGCAGCGTGATGGCCAGCGACGCCGACGGCCATACCTTCGTCTACGCCATCGCCGACGCCGGCATCCGCGTCGCCGAGCTGGCTGGGCTGACCCAGCCGCTGGCGACGGTGCTGTTCCCCGCCCAGACCGGTCAGTGAAGCCCTGGCGCCGTGAGGCGCCGCCAGGAGGCTGGCTGGGGCCCGGCGTCACAGCCGACCTGGCGGGCAAGGATCCTTGCAGGTGCGGACGGTAGACGACGGTCGATAGCCTGGAGCCATGGCTGAACCAAGCGGGAGGTGGCCGAGGCGCCTGGCGGCGCTGGCGGCCGCGCTGGCGGGGCTGGCGCAGACCGGGTGTTCGGAGTCGGGTGCGGATCCGGCCCTGGTGGCCGAGGCGCCCTCGCTGTCGTGTCTCGAGATCCTCCAGTGCATCGTCGACTGCCCCGATGGCGATGACGCCTGTCCGGACGGCTGTGGCGAGCGCGGCACGCCGCAGGGTCAGGCGGATATCCTCAGCTTCGCGACCTGCATCAACGACCAGGGCTGCACCGAGGCCACCTGCGTGCAGAGCCAGTGCGCGGCGCCGCTGGCGGCCTGCGTGGGCTCCAGCGCCCCGGTCAGCACCGGCGAACCGCTGACCGGGAGCGCGCCGCCGGGCAGCGTGCCGGCCGACCTGGTGGGGTCGTGGGCGGGGGCGCGCAACGGGTCGACCGAGCGGCTGATCTTCAACGCCGACGGCACCGGCGAGTGGCACTCGACGATCGCGTGGCAGCAGTATGCCTGCCTGTCGTTCACCCGCGTCGTGCGCAAGGGCAGCTTCGTGGTCGAGGACCGCATGATGACGCTGTACGCGACCAGCGTGGTGCAGACCGTCCGCGAGTGCATCCCGCCCGAGCAGGATACCGTGCAGCCCGCGACCACCGAGCACCTGCGCTGGAGCCGCCACGAGACCGACCCCAACACCCTGTTCGTGGTCGACAACGCCTGCGCCGCCATGTACCCCGAGAACCAGAACGAGTGCCTGAGCTGCCCGATCAACCTCTACTGCACCTACCGGGTCACGCGCGAGTAGCGCCGCGTTCCAGCGGCCTCCGTCCGCGCTTTGCGCTGCACCTGCCGCGGGCGATCGCGCGCGCGGGCGACATCCTCTATGTCGCGGTGGGCTGCCGCGTGCTGGGGTACCGCCTCGACGCACCTGCCGCGCAGCGCGTCCGGTTGCCGGTGGAGCGCCGCTCCACCGTGGTGCTGATCGACGCGCTCGACGAGGCCACCATCAGGGAGCGCCTCGAAGGCACCCTGCTCGGCAAAGGCCGAGGCGCTCGCGCAGGCGCTGGCAGCCTGGGTGGCGGCACCGCCGAAGTAGCGGCGTCAGTGCGCCAGGCGGGTCGGGTGGGCGTGGGTCGTGGTGTCGCTGCGCGGGGTCGGCCGGGGCCAGGGCTTGGTCGACAGGATGAAGCCGGTCAGCCAGGTGGCGAGGAAGCCCAGGGTGAGCGGCAGCCAGGTGCCGGTGAGGCTGGTGAACATCGCGAGGTCGCGCTGGATGGCGCCGGCGACGACGGCGGCGTCGAGCAGCAGCACGATGGCGGTCCAGATCAGCGCGGTGGGCACCGGGTCGCGCGCGCCGCGGACCTGGAAGTAGCGCACCGCGAGGACGGTGAAGATCAACGGCGCCAGCACGGCGTGCGCGGCGATGGCCACGCCGGTCGAGGTCAGGCGCAGCAGGCCCGCCATGGTGGCCGCGCACAGCGCCCAGGCGGCGACGCCGTGGGCCAGCAGGCGCGGCAGCGAGCGGCCCGGGGGCTCGTGCGCGACGCCGGGGCGGGCGTCGGGGATGATGCCGGCGACGTCGGCGGCCCAGGTGCGGATGCGCTCGGGGTTGCGCCAGTCGCCGCTGTGCTGGCGGGCCATCGCGGCGGCCGGGAAGCCGCGGGCGTCGGCGGGCAGGCGACCGCCGAAGGTGGTGTGGCCGCGGGCGCCGATGCGCTCGATCAGGGCGGCGACCTGGCTGGGCGTGGGCAGCGTGCGCCGATCGGCCGAGTCGTCGAGCGGGCCGCTGGAGAACAGCCAGACCGGGATGCGGCGCAGCGCGGCGACGTTGCGCATCACCAGGCGACGCGCGTCGCGGTGCCAGCGGTTGGCATACAGAGCGCCGCCGATGATGGCGGCGTCGTGACCGCTGACGTCACGCACCTCGGAGGCGCGCTGCGCGACCACCTCGAAGCCCTGGTGCTCGAGGACCTCGGCGATGATCCGGGCGATCCCCTCGGTGCCCCCGAGCTTGCTGCCCCAGGTCACCAGGACGCGCTGACGACGGGGCGCGGCTGGCGCTGCATGTGATGGGTCCATGCTCGTCGCGATTGCATCGGGTGCGCCAACCGGGGCGTGGCGCGATGCGTCGCAAGCCTGCGATTCGTCGGCGCCGGCGCGGCCAACCCGCGCAACCAGACATCGGGCGACAGCACACCGCGCAGATTCTTCACGAGATGCGGCGACCTGAGCCGGGTTCGGTCGTTCGGTCAGCTCTCGTTGAGGCCGGGGCCGCGCATGCCGGTCAGCGCCTTGAGCGCGGCGCGCAGCGCCTTCTGTCCGCCCAGCGCCTTGAAGTGCTCGGCGTCGCCCTGCATCGCGGCCAGCAGGATGCCGCCGCCCTTGATGGCCTTGGCGCAGCGCACCACCTGGTAGGTGCCCGGCTGCGGGGTCGAGCCCTCCTCGCCGGCGAGCCCCTCGGCGCAGGTCCAGCCACCCTTGGTGGTGACCACCGGATTGACGACGCCCCAGCGTGCGCGCTGCTCGACCGTCATGTTGTCGCCCACGGTGGCGTACTCGAGGTCGGCGTTGCCGCGGCCGTCGGTCTGCTCGAGGTGGAAGTAGCGCGGGTTGGCCTCGCTGGACTCGCCCATGATGGTCCAGCCCTTGGGCGCCATGTAGGTGCCCTTGAGCTTCTCGGGCGTCTGCCACTTGAGCTTGACCCACTTGAGCTTGGGCGTGCCCGCCGCGGCGAGCGTCGACTGCAGAAGGAGCCCCGCGGCCACGAACAGGAGAGCGGCTTTGCGCATGCTCTCGATGGTAGTCGGCTAGCTCGCACGCGGGTAGTCGAATGTGGCGCGCAGGCCGAAGTGGTCCGACGCGAACAGCTCGGGGTCGCCGCCGACGCAGCGGTCGCCGAACAGCCGGATCGACGTCGGGCTCAGCGCACCGCGGGCGAAGACGCGGTCGATGCGCTTGCGGGTGACCTTCTCCTTGACCTGCCAGCGCATCAGGTTGACGTCGGTGTCGACGGTGTAGCCGGGCTCGCCGGGGTGCAGCAGCGACCAGACGTCGCGGAAGCTGGGGTCGAGGCTGGAGGTCTCGGGCTCGGCGCCGTCGGCGAAGTTCATGTCACCGACCAGCAGGCAGCGCGGCTGACGGCGCGCGAGGTGGCGGCTCACGAGGCCGAGCTGCTCTGCCCGCAGCGCGGCGTTGTCCTGGCTCTCGAGGTGCGCGGTGGCGAAGCTGAGCGGCCCGCCGGGGCCGGCGACGTCGGCGACCAGCAGGCTGCGGCCCATCTGCGTCGGCAGCGGGTGCAGCTCGATGCCGTGCAGGGGATGGCGGGACAGGATGAGGACGCCGTAGTCGCCCAGCGTGGAGCCGTCGGGATCCGACAGGTGGTAGTCGCGCAGCCAGGGCGCCGCCTGCAGGTGCGCCAAGAGCTCGGGGGTGACCTCCTGCAGCGCGATGAGGTCGGCGTCGGCGCGATAGCAGCGCTCGACCAGGGCCGGGCAGCGCTCGTCGAAGCGGTGGCCGCCGAACCAGACGTTCCAGGTCAGCACGCTCAGCATGCCGCCATGGTAGCGGGTCCCGGGTTTGACGGGGGCGCGCGCGATCGACACACTGCGGCCATGTGGCTGATCTCGACTGCGGCGTACTGGTCGTCGCTCGCTGTGGTGGGTTACACGTATGCGGGCTATCCGGCCGCGATCACCGCGCTGGGCAAGCTGCGCCGGCGCCCGGTGGCGGGCGACCCGGGCTACGAGCCCGGGCTGGCCATCGTGATGGCGGCGCACAACGAGGCCGCGCGCATCGGGGCCAAGCTCGACAACCTGCTGGCGCTGGACTACCCGGCGACGCGCCGGCAGATCGTCGTCGTCAGCGACGGCTCGACCGACGGCACCGACGACGTGGTGCGCGGCTATGCCGACCGCGGCGTGGAGCTCATCCGGGTCGAGCGCGCCTCGGGCAAGCCGAGCGCGCTCAACCTGGGCGTGGCGGCGGTGCGTCCCGACGCCGAGGTCATCGTGTTCTGCGACGCGCGCCAGCGCATCGACGCCGGCGCGCTGCGGGCGCTGGTGGCCCCGCTGGCCGACCCCGACGTGGGCGCGGTGTCGGGCGAGCTGTTCATGGAGGGCGAGGCCGGCCCCGGGCTGTACTGGCGCTACGAGAAGCTGATCCGCGCCGCCGAGAGCCAGGTCGACTCGGTGGTCGGCGCCACCGGCGCGCTGTACGCCATCCGCCGCGCGCTGTACCGGCAGCTGCCGCCCGAGACGCTGCTCGACGACGTCTTCACGCCGATGCAGATCGCGATGCAGGGCTTTCGCGTGCTGTTCGAGCCGGCGGCCAAGGTGTACGACCAGGAGGCCTCGGTGCAGGGTGAGTTCGCGCGCAAGGCGCGCACGCTGGCGGGCAACTACCAGCTCTTGCGCCAGCTGCCCGCGCTGCTGGATCCGCGCAAGAACCGCCTGCTGCCGCAGCTCCTGTCGCACAAGCTGATGCGCCTGGCCTGCCCGTTCGCGCTGGGCACGCTGCTGGCGTCGAACGTCTACCTGGTGGCGACCTTCGCGCCGGGCTGGCCGCTGTACGCGGCGACCCTGGCCGGGCAGCTGGCCGGCTATGGCCTGGCCCTGAGCGGCGCCCTGCGCGGCGAGCGCGCCGGCAAGCTGGCGCGCACCAGCTGGACCTTCGTGGCGCTGAACGCCGCCGCGGTCGAGGGGCTGCGTCGCTATCTCAAGGGCGACTTCGCCTGGACCTCGGGGCGCTAGGCCCAATGCCGATCACTTAGCCGGAAGCCGGCGCACTCGCTGAGGTTCTTGTTTCGGTCGCCATCGAGGATCACGATGGCGTCATGCCGCGAGTTGCCGACCGTGTTCTCACCCCGCAGCCGC
>JADYYK010000099.1 GCA_020853705.1 Deltaproteobacteria bacterium | reverse complement strand
GGCGCCACGATCGACGCGTCCGACTCGACGATGAACTTGGGGGTGTCGGCGGCCAGCTTGCCCCAGGTGATCTTCTCGTTGGGCACCGCGCCCGAGTAGCTGCCGTAGCTGGTGGTCGAGTCGCTGATCTGACAGAAGTAGCCCCACACCGGCACGCTGGGGCGCTGCAGGTCCTGGTGCAGCATGGGCACCACGCAGATGGGGAAGTCGCCGGCGATGCCCCCGCCGATCTGGAAGAAGCCGATCGACTTCTCGGCCGAGACCTTGGTGTACCAGTCGGCCAGCGTGGCCATGTACTCGATGCCGGTGCGCACCGTGTGCACGTTCTTGATCTCGCCGGTGATGACGTGGCCGGTGAACATGTTGCCCAGCGTCGAGTCCTCCCAGCCGGGCACCCAGATGGGCAGGTTGCGCTCCGCCGCCGCCACCATCCAGCTGTCCTTGGGATCGATCTGGTAGCTCGACTTCAACTTCCCGCCGAGCAGGATCTTGTACATGAACTCGTGCGGGAAGAAGCGCTCGCCCTTCTGATCGGCGGCGACCCACTCGGCCAGCACCGCGGCCTCGATGCGGCGCATGGCCTCGCCCTCGGGGATGCAGGTGTCGGTGACGCGGTTCAGGTGGCGCTCGAGCAGCGCGGCCTCGTCGGCCGGCGTCAGGTCGCGGTAGTGGGGCACCCGGTGGTAGTGGTCGTGCGCGACCAGGTTGAAGACGTCCTCCTCCAGGTTGGCCCCGGTGCACGAGATCCCGGCGACCTTGCCCTGGCGGATCATCTCGGCCAGCGACAGCCCCAGCTCGGCGGTGCTCATGGCGCCGGCCAGCGTCACGAACATGGCGCCACCCTTGGCCAGATGGGCGCGGTAGGCGTCGGCGGCGTCGATCAGCGCGGCGGCGTTGAAGTGACGATAGTGGTGGCGCACGAAGGTCGAGATGGGACCGGTCTTGGGCAGCGACATGGCGCGCAAGATACCTCAATCGGCGCCGCTCGCTCACCTGCGTAATGGCCTACGCACCCCGTCCTCTGGGATCGTTGACAGCCCCCGCGCCATACGCAATGGTCCCCCTCGCTCATGCATCCGCCCTCTCACCAGCACCGACGAATGCAGGGGTCCGCGGCGTTTTATGACGTCGACGGCACCCTCATCAAGACCAACATCGTGCACGCCTTCGCCTGGTACGCGATGAACCAGCCCACGCTGCGCGGGTCGTTCATCAAGAGCGTGCAGACCGCGCTGTCGCTGCCCGCCTTCCTGATCGCCGACAAGCTGTCGCGCAAGCTGTTCAACGAGCTGTTCTACAAGACCTACGCCGGGCAGCCCGAGGACCGCCTCATCCTGCTCGCCGAGGAGCTGTTCGAGGAGGTCATCAAGCCGGGGATCTACCCGCGCACCCGCGACCTCATCGAGGAGTCGCGCCGCGCCGGCTGTGTCCAGGTCATCGTCTCGGGCGGCCTCGACTTCACGGTGCGCCCGCTGGCGCGCTACCTCGGCGTCGATCACATCATCGCCAACGTGCTCGAGATCGAGGACGGCTACGCCACCGGGCAGCTGCGCAAGCCCTTCGTGGCCGGCGCCACCAAGGCCCAGGTCATGCGCGACTTCGCGGCCCAGCACGGCATCGACCTGGCCAGGTCCTGGGCCTACTCCGACAGCTACTCCGACTTTCCGATGTTGACCGTGGTCGGCCACCCCACCGCGGTCAACCCCGATCTCCGCCTGCGCACCGTGGCCCGGTCCTACGACTGGCCGGTGCTCGACATGAGGACCTAGCGAACATGCGTGCCATCCGTCCCCGCGCCAAGGGCGCCTCCGCCGAGCACATCGTCCACATCGACACCGACTCGGCGCCGCGCATCCTGTTCTACGGCGAGAACTTCCTGTCGGAGGATCTGCCCATCGGCACCCGCGTGATCTACCCGCGGCGCCCGCTGGCCGGCCTGCCCAACCCCAAGGCCGCCATCCGCTATGCGCTGAACCACCCCGAGGAGATGGAGCCGCTGCACGCCCTGCTGTCTCCGGGCATGAAGGTCACCATCGCCATCGACGACATCTCGCTGCCGCTGCCCATCATGCAGAAGCCGGACATCCGGCAGACCATCCTCGAGATCGTGTGCGAGCTGCTGGCCGACAGCGGCGTCGACGACGTCCACATCATCGTCGCGACCTCGCTGCACCGGCGCATGACCGACAGCGAGATCAAGCGCATGGTCGGCGACACCGTCTACAACGCCTTCGCGCCCGATCGCCTGTACAACCACGACGCCTGCGATCCCGAGGGCATGGTCACGCTGGGCAAGACGCACCACAACGAGGTCGTCGAGACCAACCGGCGCGCCGCCGACTCCGACCTCGTGATCTACGTGAACATCAACCTGGTGCCCATGGACGGCGGCCACAAGTCGGTCGGCGTCGGCCTGTGCGGCTACCAGTCGCTCAAGGCGCACCACACGCCCAAGGCCATCGTCGATTCGAACTCGTTCATGGACCCCAAGGCGTCCGCGCTCAACCACTCGGTGGAGCGCATCGGCCGCGTGGTCGACAAGCACATGAAGGTGTTCCACATCGAGACCGCGCTGAACAACCGCATGTTCGACGGCCCGATGTCGTTCCTGATGAAGAACGAGGACGAGTTCACCGAGATGGACCGCATGAAGTTCGAGGCCATCAAGTGGACCCTCGATCGCACCCCGCGCGCGCTGCGCCGCGAGGTCTTCATGCGCGTGCCGGCGCCCTACGAGCTCATCGCCTGCCACGCCGGCGCGACCGAGCCGGTGCACGAGAAGATCCTGGCCAAGTGCTTCCAGCAGTACTGCGTCCCGGTCGAGGGCCAGGCCGACATCCTGATCACGGGCATCCCGTACATCTCGCCCTACAACGTCAACTCCAAGGCGCTGAACCCGATCCTGGTCCAGGTCATGGCGCTGGGCTACTTCTTCCACATGTATCGCAACCGTCCGCTGCTGCGCAAAGACGGCGTCATGATCGTGACCCACCCGTGCACGGACGCCTTCGACGCCCAGCACCACCCGTCGTACATCGAGTTCTTCAACCGCCTGCTGCCCGAGACCCGCGACGCCTACACCCTGGAGCAGAAGTACCAGGACGAGTTCGCCTACAACCCGACCTACGTCGAGATGTACCGGCGCGGCAACGCCTACCACGGCGCGCACCCGTTCTACATGTGGTACTGGGGCCAGAAGGGCCGCGAGCACTGCTCGCGCGTCATCGTGGTCGGGTCGGACAACGCGACCACGCCCGAGCTCCTGGGCTGGGAGCGCGCCAGCACGCTGAGCGAGGCCATCTCGATGGCGCGCGGCACCATGGGGCGCAGCGCGCAGATCACGATGCTGCACCACCCGCCGATCTTGATGACGGACGTGCTCTGAGATGTCGATGGGAACTGCAGGCAGCAACGGGAGTACGGACAAACACCTTGCTGAGCTTTCGCTCAGCAAGGTGTTCGAGGGCAAGCGCGTCCTCTTCGTCGGCTCGACCGGCTTCGTCGGCAAGGTCGCGCTGTCGATGTTCCTGCACCGCTACCCGGGCATCGGCAAGATGTTCGTCCTGGTGCGCCCGGGCGCCGGCTCGTCGGCCGAGGACCGCTTCTTCCGCAAGGTGGTGGCCTCGCCGGTGTTCGATCCCTTGCGCAAGACCTGGGGCGCCGGCTTCGACGCCTTCCTGCGCGACAAGTGCCGCCCCATCCCGGGCGACGTGTCGCGCCCGCTGATGAACTTCGACGAGGCCATCCTGACCGAGCTGGCCCCGCTCGACTGCATCATCAACTGCGCCGGCCTGGTGTCGTTCAACCCGACGCTGGAGTCGGCCATCCGCATCAACGTCCACGGCGTCAAGAACACGCTCGACGTCGCGCGCAAGACCGGCGCCAGCGTGGTCCACGTGTCGACCTGCTTCGTGGCCGGCAACCGCGACGGCGAGATCTGGGAGGACGAGCCGGTGGTCGGCTACTTCCCGCGCAAGCGCGGGGTGCAGGCCATCGATCGCGACTCGTCCTTGCAGTCCGAGCTACGTGACGAGGACTTCAGCGCCACCTCCGAGGTCGCCGACTGCGAGAAGCTGATCGAGCAGGTGCGCGCGCGCGCCGATGACCGCGCCCACATCTCCGAGTTCCGCGACCGCGCCGCCGCCTACCTGCGCGCCGAGGGCCGCGACGCCGACGACGAGCGCGTGCTGCGCATCGGTGTGCAGCGCGAGCGCAAGATGTGGATGGCCAAGCAGCTGACCGATCTGGGCATGGAGCGCGCCCAGCACTGGGGCTGGCCCAACACCTACACCTACACCAAGTCGCTGGGCGACCAGGTCACCCTGGCCGCCGAGGGCGTGCGCACCTGCATCGTGCGCCCCGCCATCGTCGAGTCCTCGCTGGCCTACCCGTTCGAGGGCTGGAACGAGGGCTTCACCACCAGCGCCCCGCTGGCGATGCTGACCCTCAAGGGCCATCGCAACTACCCCATCCACGGCAAGGCCGCGCTCGATCTCATCCCGGTCGACATGGTCGCCGCGGGCCTCATCGCCGCCACCGGCGCCACCATCGCGGGCCAGAACCAGCCGGTCTACCAGCTGGCCTCGGGCGACGTGAACCCGTTCACCCTGCGCCGCGCCATCGAGCTGCTCGGGATCTACAAGCGGCGCTACTACCGCGAGCGCGAGGCCGGGACCCGGTGGCTGAACCGCGTGCTGGCGCGCCTCGAGCCCACGCCGGTGCCGCGCCACACCTACGAGACCCAGTCGGCGCCGCGCTGGAACGCGCTGGCCAAGCGGGTCACCAGGGCCATCGACGACCTGACCCCGCGCTGGGGCGCGCCGCGCCTGCAGGGGCTGGCCGATCGGGTCAAGGACAAGCTCAGCGCGGTCGAGAACCTGACCGGCAAGACCGACGAGCTGTTCCAGCTCTTCATGCCCTTCATCTGGGAGCGCGACTACGTCTTCAGGTGCGACAACACGCGCGCCCTGTTCGCGCGCCTGGCGCCCGAGGATCGCCTGGCCATCCCGTGGGCGCCCGACAAGATCGACTGGCGCCACTACTGGCTCGACGTCCACATGGTCGGCCTCGAGAAGTGGGTGTTCCCCTCGCTGGAGGAGGAGTTCGAGCAGAAGCCACGCTCGTTCTACACCTACAAGGACCTGCTCGAGATGTTCGACGCCACCACCAAGCACCACAAGTCGCGCGTCGCGCTGCGCCAGCTGCCCGAGCCCAAGGCGAAGTCCACCCTGGACCAGGGCCGCGAGCCCACCAACTACACCTACGCCGACATGCAGGAGCTGGCGCTGCGCTCGGCGGCGTCGCTGCGCCAGCGCGGCGTCGGCGTCGGCGATCGCGTCATGCTCTTCAGCGAGAACCGGCCCGAGTGGGGCATCACCTACTTCGGCGTGCTCAAGGCCGGCGCCATCGTGGTCCCGGTCGACGCCCAGCTGCCGCTCGGCGATCTGGTCAACATCCTGCGCTCGTCGCGCGCGCGCGTCGCCGTGGTGTCCGACAAGCAGGCCCTCCGCCTGGCCGAGGACGCCGGCGGCAACGGCAAGTCGACCGCCGCGGCCGGCCGCGCGCTGCTGGAGAGCCGCGCCCGCGAGGCCGGCCTCGAGTGCCAGTGCATCCCGTTCGAGGACACCCTGGGCGAGCCCGAGGTCAGCCCGGGCGCGCTGGTGCACCAGCCCAAGGGCGACGACGTGGCGTCGCTGATCTACACCTCGGGGACGACCGGCAACCCCAAGGGGGTCATGCTGTCGCACCGCAACTTCTCGTCGCTGATCTCCAAGCTGGCGGGCGTCTTCGATCTCAACCGCCACGACGGGCTGCTCTCGGTGCTGCCGCTGCACCACACCCTGGAGTTCGCGGCCGGCCTGCTGATGCCGCTGATGCGCGGCGCGCAGGTGTCCTACATGGCCGAGACCTCGACCGAGGCGCTGCAGGAGGCCTTCGACGAGGGCGGCATCACCGGCATGGTCGGCGTGCCCGCGCTGTGGCAGCTCCTGGAGCGCAAGATCGAGAAGCAGTTCTCGGATCGCGGGCCCTGGTGGGCGCGCGCCTTCCGCGGCCTGACCGACGCCAACCGCTGGCTGCGCGACAACTCGCCGGTCGATCTCAACCTCGGCAAGCTGGCGTTCTGGCCCATCCACAAGCGCCTGGGCGGGCGCATGCGCCTGCTCATCAGCGGCGGCTCGGCGCTGCCGACCGACACCCTGAAGCGCTTCCGCGGCATGGGCTTCTCGCTGTTCGAGGGCTACGGCCTGACCGAGGCCTCGCCGGTGCTGACGGTGGCGCGCCCGGGCAAGAAGCTGATCCCGGGCAGCGTGGGCGAGGCGCTGCCGGGCCTCGAGGTCAGGATCGACAACCCCGACGCCAGCGGGGTCGGCGAGGTCATCGCGCAGGGCCCCAACGTCATGCTGGGCTACTACGAGAACCCCGAGGCCACCGCCGAGGTGGTCAAGGACGGCTGGCTGCACACCGGCGACCTGGGGCGCATCGACGACGAGAAGCGCCTCTACATCGTGGGCCGCCGCAAGGAGATGATCCTGTCGGCCAACGGCGAGAACGTCTACCCCGACGAGCTCGAGGACGTCTACCGCGACTCGCCCTACGTGAAGGAGCTGTCGGTGGTCGGACTGCCGGCCGAGTCCGGCGACAGCGCCGGCGAGATCGTGGCCGCGCTGGTGGTGCCCGACTACGAGGCCAAGAAGGACGGCGACAAGCTGCTCGGGCGCGAGGTCGTGCGCGAGCGCGTGCTCGAGCACGTGCGCAACGTGTCGGCCAAGCTGCCCCTCTACAAGCGCATCAAGGTCGTCCACCTGTGGGACTTCGAGCTGCCCAAGACCGCGACCCGCAAGGCCAAGCGGCGCCAGATCGTCGAGGAGATCAAGAAGCTGGAGCGCGCCAAGCAGGCCGGCGCGGCGGCCGCCGCGGCCGGTGGCGGCGCGGGCGCGACGCCGGGCGCGGGCTCGGGCTGGCTGGTCAAGATCGTGGCCGACCTGACCGGCAAGCCGGCGGCGCGGGTGACGCCGGAGGCCCAGCTCAGCGAGCTCGGCTTCGACTCCCTGATGTACACCGAGCTGGGCGTGGCGCTGGAGGCCGCGGGCGTCGACCTGCCCGACGCCGCCGACCTGACCGGGATCGCGACCTTCGCCGACCTCGACACCCTGGTGCGCTCGCGCAAGGGCAAGGGTGACAAGCGCGACGCCGAGCGCCGCGGCGTCACCATCGATCGCGCGCGGCCCAGGGACGTCTCGGCCGACGCCGACGAGATCGTGGTGCCCAAGCTGGTGGCCAGCCTGGGTCGCCGCGCGCTGACCTTCGGGCAGCGCATGCTGTACGAGCGCATGCTCGACACCCGCGTCACCGGCAAGGCGCACATCCCGGCCGGGTCGTCGGTCATCGTGGCGGCCAACCACGCCAGCCACCTCGACATGGGGCTGGTCAAGCACGCCCTGGGCGAGTGGGGGCCCTCGCTGGTCGCGCTGGCGGCCAAGGACTACTTCTTCGAGGACCCGGTCAAGCGGGCCTACTTCGAGAACTTCACCAACCTGGTGCCGATGGATCGCTTCGGCTCGCTGCGCGAGTCGCTGCGCCTGGCCGGCGACGTGCTGCGCCAGGGCTACATCCTGCTCATCTTCCCCGAGGGCACCCGCAGCGAGACCGGCGTGATGACCGACTTCAAGCCGTCGCTGGGCTACCTGGCGCTGGCCAACAAGGTCGACGTGCTGCCGATGTACCTCGAGGGCACCCACGACGCCATGCCCAAGGGGCGCGCGCTGCCGAAGAGCCGCGCCACCATCGCGGCGCACATCGGGCCGCTGATGCGCTACGACAAGCTCAAGGCGGCGTCCGAGAAGGTGCCCAAGGTCGATCAGTACCGCGAGGTCTCGCGCCTGGTCGAGAAGGCGGTGCGCCAGATGATGCCGGCCAAGGACCGCGCCCGGCAGCACCTGCCGGCGCAGACCGCGCCCACGCAGGCGGCGGCGCCGAGCAGCGAGCACGCCGAGCGCACCGAGCGCGGCGAGAAGGAGGAGCAGCCGTGAGCGATCCGGTCCTGGTCACCGGGGGCACCGGCTTCCTCGGCGAGCACGTGGTGCGCGAGCTGGTCGCGCGTGGTGATCGCGAGGTCCGCGTGCTGGCGCGCTCGACCGCGCACGGCCTGGAGGCGCTGGGCGCGCGCGTGCACCTCGGCGACGTGGTGCCCAGGGCCGACGGGGCGCCCGATCCAGCGCTCGTCGATGCCCTCAAGGGCGTCAAGCAGCTCTATCACCTGGCCGGCATGGTGTCGCGCGACGCCCGCGACGGCCAGCGCATGATGCGCGTGCACATCGACGGCACCCGCGCGGTGCTGCACGCGGCCAAGGCGGCCGGCGTCACCCGCGTGCTGGTGTCGTCGAGCTCGGGCACCATCGCGGTCTCCAAGGAGCCCGACGTGGTCGCCGACGAGAGCGCGCCCTACGCGGTCGACCTGGTCGGCGAGTGGCCCTACTACCTGTCGAAGATCTATCAGGAGAAGCTGGCGCTCTCGCTGGGCCGGGCGCTCGGCCTCGAGATCGTCATCGTCAGCCCCAGCCTGCTGCTGGGGCCGGGCGATCGCCGCGGGTCGTCGACCGGCGACGTGAAGAAGTTCCTGCGCCGCGAGATCCCGGTGGTGCCGCCGGGGGGCATCAACTTCGTCGACGCCCGCGACGCCGCCACCGCGACGGTGGCCGCGATGGAGCGCGCCCAGGACGGCGCGCGCTACCTGCTGGGCGGGCCCAACTGGACCATGGCCGAGTTCTTCGGTCGCCTGGGGCGCATCGCCAAGGTGCGCCCGCCCTGGCTCAAGCTGCCCGACCGGGCCGCGCGCTGGGGCGCCGAGCTGATGGAGCGCGCCTTCCGCGCCGCCGGCCGCGAGCCCAAGATCGACCGCATCTCGGTCGAGATGAGCCAGCACTTCTGGTACTGCGACTCCAGCAAGGCCATGCGCGAGCTCGGCTTCGAGCCGCGCGATCCGGCCGACACCCTGAACGACACCGTGCGTGACCTGCGTCGCAGGCTGGAGTGGGACGGCCTGGGCGAAGACGAAGGGGTCGCCGTCGGCTGAAAACGGCCCGCCGCCGTGTATGGAACCCTATGCGGCGGCTGACCTGGGGCGAGTGGGCTGGGGTTGCGGTGCTGACAGTGGCGACGCTCGCGAGCTGCAGCCGCGAGATGCGCCAGGGTGCGGGTGCGGCCACGGGAGAGCGCCGCGCGATGGCGCCACCGGCCGCGCCGGCCCCGACCCCGGCCCCGGTGTGGCAGGAGCACCGCGAGCTGTGGAACCTGGTGCGGCAGTGGGCGCGCCTGCACGGCCCCGAGCGCGGTGATGAGCTGCGCGAGCTCTACGCGCAGAGCTTCCGCGGCCTCGACCTGCGCCCGCGCGGCGTCACCGGGCTGTTCGATCTGGCGCACTGGCACAGCACCTTCCTCATCGAGGGCGACCCGCTGTGGGTGTCGTCGATCGAGATCCAGACCTGGCAGGATCCCGGCAGCACCCTGCCCCGCGATCATGCCCGCGTCCGCCTGTGGGCCGGCATCGACAGCGACGGCTGGGAGTCGTCGCGCTCCGAGGGGCTGCACCGGCTGGCGCTGCACAAGCAGGCCGGGGTCTGGCGCATCACCAGCGAGCAGCTCGAGCAGCCGACCGCTCACCGCGAGCCCCTGGCGCCGGTGACCGCGCGCGAGCTGTCGGTGGGCCTGCTGCGCGGCCGGGATGACCGTGATGATGATCGCCTGACCCAGCTCACGCTGGGCTCGTCCGAGGGCACCCAGGTCATCGACCTCGAGCTCGACGTCGGTCACTGCAAGCCGGGGCCGACCAGCAGCGCCGACGAGCTGTTCGTGCTGGTGTGCGGGGACGAGCCGCTGCACCGGGTCTGGCTGCGCCGCGATGCCGAGGGGCTGGTGCTCGAGCGCGGCGGGACCTTCTGCGACAAGTGCAACCCGCGGCGCAAGAACGTGTCGCTCTGGTCCAGGCGCAGGGAGCTCATCGTGGCGCTGCCGCCGACCACCCGCGTGAACCCGGGCATGCTGCAGTGACACCCTGACACCCGCTGCGCCGACGCGCTGCGCCGACGCGCTGCGCCGTGATATACAGAGGGCATGAGCGCCGCCGAACCGACCGACCACGACCTCGTGGTGCGTGCCCAGGGCGGGGACGGCGGGGCCTTCGCGACCCTGGCCCGGCGCCACCGCGACCGGGTCTACCGGCTGGCCCTGCGCATCACCCGTGATGCCCAGGACGCCGAGGACGTGCTGCAGGAGACCTTCCTCAGCGTGTACCGAAAACTGGCTGATTTTCGCGAGGATGCCGCCTTCACCACCTGGCTGCACCGGGTCGCCGCAAATCATGCGCTGATGAAGCTGCGCAAGCGGCGCTCGACCATCCAGACCACCCCGATGGACGAGGTCGGCGACCGCTTCGAGGACGGCGGCACCGTCCTCAGCCCAGGGGGCACCTGGCAGGACGACGGAAAACTCGACGCCGCCGAGAAACGCGAGCTGCGCGAGCGCATCAATCAAGCCGTGGACGAGCTACCCGAGATCTACCGCGTGGTCTTCCTGCTGCGCGACGTCGAGGAGCTGTCCACCGAGGAGGTCGCCGAGGTCGTCGGCATCGGCGTCCCCAACGTCAAGACCCGCTTGCACCGCGCGCGCCTGCTGCTGCGCGACAAGCTCACGGTCCAGGGCCAGGCGCCGCACAGCCACTCCAAGCACGGCGACGGCGAAGGTGGGGGCGAGGGCGACGAGGGTGACGGCCACGGCCACGCGGTGGGGGATCACTGATGGTGAAATGCAAGAAGGTGGTCGATCTCCTCACCGAGTACCTCGAGGGGGATCTCCCCTCTGCCGATCAGAAGTCGCTCGACGAGCACTTCCAGTACTGCCCGCCCTGCGTCGAATACTTGCACCAGATGAAGAAGCTCGGCCCGCTGGCGCGCGAGGCCGCCATCGAGGACGCCGGCGGCGTGCCACCCACCGTGGCCGCCCGCCTGGAGGACTTCCTGCGCGAGCAGTGCTCGGGGATCGATCACCTGCTCAGCAAGAAGCCCCCGGGCTGCGGCAAGCCGTGAGCTTCGCGGCGCTCAGCGAGCTGAGCGCTCCTGGTGACGGAGCTCCGATCGTCGCTACCGCGTCTTGCCCTTGGGCTTGACCTTGGTCGGCGCGAACGGATCCACGGTGCCGTCCTTGAACGTCGGCCGCGTCGACGGCTTTGGCGACGCTGCCCCCGACGGCGACGGCTTCACGCCCGGGAGCGGCTTGCCCTTGCCGGGGCGGCCGGCCTTCACGATCGCCTTCGGATCCACCAGCGCCGCCAGCATGACCTCGGTGCTGCCGTCCTGGCTGGCGGGCAGCTCGGCGCGGCCATCGACGTGGCCGGCCAGCTTGAGCACATAGACGACGTCGCCCTCGGACCTCGCCATCTCGGTGCTGTACGGCGTCTTGCCCACGCGCACACCGTCGACGAGGCGGAACACGTCGGCGCCCTCGGGTACCGAGGTCACGGTCAACTTCACCTTCTGCACGCCGGGCGGCACCGACGGCTCCAGCGGCGACGGTGAGACTGGCGCCGCCGACACTGACGGAGAGGCCTCGGGCGCCAGGCTCGGCGTCAGCGCCTCGCTCCCCGGGCCAGCCTGGGCGCCGCGGGTGTCGGGCTTTTCGCCGCCACCCAGCGTGAACACCAGCAGCATCACGACCAGGCCCAGCGTCAGCGCGCCCGCGACTGGCCACATCCAGCGCGCGCGTCGCGGCGGCCGCGCCATCGACTCGCCCGCCGAGCCACCGAAGGTCGTGCGTCGCGCCGCCAGCTGCCCGCTGGAGCCGGCGCCCGGCGCCGCCTGGGCTCCGGTCAGCGCAGCCACCGCGTGTGGCGGCTGGGTCGCCATCTGGGTCAGCGCACCCGCCAGCCCGCGCGCCGCCGACAGCCGGCCGCCCGCGCCGGCGTCCGCGTCCGCGTCCGCGTCCGTACCTCGGCCACCGCCGGCTGCAGCGGATGACACCTCCCCGGTCGAGCGCGCCGCCGCCAGCTCGACGTTGCTCTGGAAGGCGTCGAAGTCGCTGCCCGCGGCGTGGCCATCGGGCGCCAGCGCGACCCCCTTGATGGGCGCCAGCGCCAGCGTCGGGATGGTCATGCGCCGCCCCGCCGCCGCGTCCAGCAGCGAGATGACCTCCTCCATGGTCTGCGGGCGCTCGGCCGGCTTCTTGGCCAGCATCTTCAAGACCAGCACGTCGAGCAGCCGCGGCAGCCCGGGCGCGAAGCTGCTCGGTGGCGGCGCGGGCTCCTTGAGGTGCGAGGCCATGATGTCGCCGGGCCCCTCGCCGTCGAACGGCAGCCGCCCGGTCACCATCTCGAACATGATGCAGCCCAGGGCATAGATGTCGGCGCGGCGATCGATGTCGCCCAGGCCACGGCACTGCTCGGGCGACATGTAGAGTGGCGTGCCCATGGTGCTGCCGGTCTGGGTCTTGACCATGCCCTTGGTGCTCTCGCCCATCAGCTTGGCGATGCCGAAGTCGAGCACCTTGACGCGCAGCCCACCGGCGACGTCGTCGTTGACCAGGAAGACGTTGTCGGGCTTGAGATCGCGATGGACGATCCCCTTGGCGTGCGCGGCGCCGACCGCGGCCGCGATCTGGCGCATGATCGGCAGCGCGGCGTCGAGCGGCAGCGCGCCGTGGTCCTCCAGGCGGTGGCCCAGCGCCATGCCCTCGAGCAGCTCCATCACGATGTAGGCCGCGCCGCTGGGCGCGTGGCCGAAGTCGAGCACGTCGACCAGCCCCGAGTGCTTGATGGCCGCGGTCGCGCGCGCCTCGTTGAAGAAGCGCCCGACGATGTCCTTGGACGACGACAGCTCCGCGCGCAGGAGCTTGATGGCCGCCTTGCGTCCGATCAGCGTGTGCTCGGCCAGGTAGACGACCCCCATGCCGCCTTCGCCGATCTCACGCAGGATCTTCCAGCTGCCGAGCTGCTCCCCGATCACCGAATCCCCAGTGAGCATCAGCATGAGCCGTCTCGATCATAGGCGCCGGGGCGCTTGCTGACAAGGCGCCACGGAAGTTATGCTGTCGGGAAGCAGTATCCGTAGGAGAGCTTATGCAGACCCCTTTGATTAGGCTTTTCCGCGTCGCGCTGGTGTGCGCGCTGGTGCTGGGGCTGGCCAGCACCGCCGCCGGCGCTCCCGATCGCAAGGCCGAGGCCCGGGCCAAGGCCTTCTACCTGGAGGGCCAGAAGGCCTACGACCTCGGGGACTTCCCGCGCGCCATCGACAACTTCAAGAAGGCCTATGACGCCGCCCCCAAGCCCGGCCTGCTGTTCAACATCGCGCAGGCCTACCGGCTGTCGGACGACGCCCGACAGGCCGTCTTCTTCTATCAGAACTACCTGCGCCTGCTGCCCGATGCGGCCAATCGCGCCGACGTCGAGGAGTGGATCGCCAAGCTGGAGGCGCGCCTGGCGACCGGCACCGGCCCGTCTCCCTCCCCGTCGCCGTCGCCTTCCCCATCGCCCGGGCCCGACGACCCCATCGGCTCCGACGAGCCGCTGCTGCCGCCCGACCTGACCCCGGGCGACGGCACCAAGATCCCCAGCCCGGTCAGCGTCGCCGAGGGCACCGACAGCGGCGGCGCGCCGGTGCAGGCGCCCAGCGACGACGGCGGCTCGCCCCCGATCTACAAGCGCTGGTGGTTCTGGACCGGCGTCGGTGTCGTGGTGGTCGGCGCCACCGTGCTGGCGCTGATGGCGGGCTCGTCCGACGAGGTCAGCTACCCCAGCACGCACTTCCCGACCGTGGAGGCGTTCCAGTGAGGCGCGCCAGGCTCGCCGTCCCCATCCTCGCCCTGGCGCTGGCGCTGTCGGCGTGCGGGGACGCCTCGGGCACCTTCATCATCGTCAAGTTCAAGCGCGGCAACATCCCCGGTCAGGTCACCCGCATCGACGTCAGCCTCAGCCTGGCCGGGCAGCCGACCGCGCACATGGCGATGCTGGCCGAGAAGAGCGGCGGCGCCATCGCGCTCGACGACGCCGGCAGCATCGACGGCAGCTTCCGCATCCACAAGGGCATGGGGCTGGCCACCATCACCGCGACCGCGTTCGACGGCGCCACCCAGGTCGGCATGGGCAGCGCCATGATCGAGGTGCTGCGCGATCAGACCCGCACCGTCGAGCTGTGCTTCGGTGGCTGCCCGATGGCCGACGCCGGCGTCGATGGCAGCATGACCGGGGGCCTGCTCATCAGCCCCAGCGAGTACGACTTCGGCACCCTGCTGACCGGCACCTCCAGCGCGCCGGTGCTGCTCACGGTGACCAACACTGGCTCGGTCGCCAGCGGGCGGCCCACGCTGATGCTGAGCGCGCAGACCCCGTTCTCGGCTACCGGCTGCGACACCCCGTCGCTGGCGGCGGGCGGCGTGTGCCAGATCCTGGTCCTGTTCCAGCCCACCAGCACCGGCGACGCCACCGTCACGCTGTCGGTCACCGGCAGCCCTGGCGGCACCACCATGACCACGCTGCGCGGCAAGGGCGCCATGCCGGGCGCCCTGATGCTGACCCCGGCCACGCGCAACTTCGGCTCGGTCGCGGTGGGCGGCGCCAGCGCGCCGGTCACCTTCGAGGTCGTCAACACCGGCCTGGCCGCGACCAGCCCGCTCATCACCGCGGTGACCGGCACCGACATGACCCACTTCGCCATCGTGTCCGACAGCTGCCTGGGGCTGAGCCTCAGCGCCGGTGGCCGGTGCACCCTCAGCGTGGCGCTGCGGCCCACCAGCGCGGGCACCAAGGCCGCCGCGCTGGTGGTGTCGGGGTCGCCCGGCGGCACTGCGGTGTCTACGCTGTCGGGCACCGGTCTGACCGCGGGCAACCTGGTCATCTCGCCGGCGACGCGCGATTTCGGCACCGCGGCCCAGGGCAGCCCGGGCACCGTCGAGGGCTTCACCGTGCGCAACACCGGGAGCACCGCGGTCGCGGGCCTGCAGGCCACGCTGACCGGCTCGGGCGCGGGCGAGTACATGATCACGCAGGACGGCTGCAGCAGCATGGCGCTGGGCCCCGGCCTGAGCTGTCTGGTGCGGGTGCAGTTCCTGCCCCTGGGCGGCGGCATCAAGGTGGCCACACTGTCGGTCGCGGGCGGCGGCGGCGCGGCCAGCGCGGCGCTGATCGGCACCGGCATCGCGCCGGCGCAGCTCGACATCATGCCGCGCATGCACGACTTCGGCATGGTCTCGGTGGGCAGCTCGGCGTCGCTGACTTTACAGATTGTCAATACAGGAGGCGCCGCGACCGGCTCGATCACGCACAGCCTGGTGGGCACTGACTTCACGTACGTGGGCGGCAGCTGTACCACCCTGCTGCCTGGCGCGTCGTGCCAGATGACGGTGCGGCTGACCCCTACCGGCGGTGCCGGCGCGCGCATGGCCAGCCTGACGGTGATGGCCTCGCCCGGTGGCAACGCGACGTCGATGCTGATGGGCACCGCGGTGGCCGCCGGCGGCCTGTCGATCGCGCCCAGCCCGCACGACTATGGCGACACCCCGCAGGGTGGCGAGCGCTCGCAGCTCTTCACCGTGACCAACGGCACCGGCGCCATGACCGGCGCGCTGGCCACCGGGATCTCGGGCAGCGGCGCGAGCAGCTTCGCGGTGGTCGCGGCGGGCGACGGCTGCACCGGGCAGGTCCTGCCGGCGGCGGGCACCTGCCAGTTCACGGTCAAGTTCGTGCCCGCGGCCAGCGGCCCGCTGTCAGCCTCGCTGGCGGTGTCGGGCAGCCCGGGCGGCGTCACCACCTCGGCGCTGTCGGGTTTCGGCCAGGCGCCGCCGGCGCTGAGCATCAGCCCGCCCTCGCGCGATTTCGGCGTGGTGCCGGTGGGCGGCAACGGGCCGACCCAGGTCTTCACGGTGACCAACACCGGCGCGCAGACCGCCAACGGCCTCAGCGCAGTGCTGGCCGGCAGCAACGCCGGCGAGTTCCAGATCGTCAGCAACGGCTGCACCGCCAACCTGGCGCCCACCGCGCAGTGCACGGTGTCGGTGCAGTTCCGCCCCACCAGCGCCGGCAACGGCAAGGTCGCGACCCTGAACGTGTCGGCCACCAACGGCGCCCAGACCAGCGCCTCGCTGAGCGGCGCGGCGACCAGCCAGGCCTCGCTGTCCATCATGCCCACCAGCCAGGACTTCGGCCCGCTCGACATCGGCATGACCAGCGGCACGCGCAACTTCGGGGTCAGCAACGTGGGCGGCACGGTCAGCGGCACCATCTCGGTCAACCTGGTCGGCGGCAACAGCAGCGACTTCACCAAGGTCGCCGACAGCTGCAGCGGCACCGCGCTGAACAGCGGCGGCAGTTGCACCTTGACCTACACCTTCTCGCCCAGCGCCGCGGGCACGCGCTCCAGCTCGGTCGTCGTCACCGCCAGCCCGGGCGGCTCGACCTCGGCCGGCATCAGCGGCACCGGCGTCAACCCGGCGTCGCCGGCGATGCTGGTGCTCAGCCCGGGCGGCCATGACTTCGGCACCATCGGCCTGGGCTCGAGCTCGGCCTTCACCTACTCGGTCCAGAACAAGGGCGGCCGCGACAGCACCGCGATCTCGTTCTCGCTGTCGGGCACCGGCGCGAGCCAGTTCAAGCTGGAGGCCACCGGCCTCGGCGGTGAGTGTCAGAGCGGCGTCACCACGCTGGCGCCCAACGCCAGCTGCACCATCCAGGTGCGCTTCCAGCCGCTGTCGATCGGCATGCACATGGCGACCCTGCAGGCCAGCGCGACGATGGGCGGCACCACCACCGCCGGGATGTCGGGCAACGCGGTGGCCGGCGGCACCACGCTGTTCGGCTCGCCGCCGATGATCGAATTCGGGTGCGTCGAGCCGGGCCAGAGCTCGCAGGTCGTGCAGTGGACGGTGACCAACACCGGCGCCATCCCCAGCGGCCTGCCCAGCACCAGCTTCTCGGGAGCGCCGACGTTCTTCATCTTCAGCAACACCTGCACCGCGCCCATCGCGGCCGGGACGCAGTGCACCATCTCGCTGCAGTACCGACCCGCTAGCCGCGGCAGCCACGCCGGCTCGCTGACGCTGATGGCGACGCCCGGAGGCACCGTGTCGGTCGGCATGACCGGCTACACGCCGTCGGCCACCGGCACAGCGGATGGCGGCACCGCCAGCAGCGACAGCGGGCTCAGCGCCGGCTGCAGCAGCACTGGCGGCGACATCCCGCCCGGGTAGGCGTCAGCCGCCCATCAGGCGGCGGATGAGGCCACTGCCGAGGCCGATCAGGAACAGCCCCGCCAGCACGTGGACCACCCCCATGATGAGGTCGGCGCTCTTGGAGCCGAGGTAGGTCGGGCGCTTGCCCGGCTTGCGCGCCAGCGAGATGCGGAAGATACCGAACCCGATGATGGCGACGCCCATGAGCAGGGTGACCCAGGCTGGAATTCTCACGGGCCGGGAATCTACAGCAGATCGAGGTGGAAGTCCTCGTAGTCGTCGGGGCCGCCCCCGCCGCCGGACTCCATGCGCTTGGCGCGCTCCTCGGCCAGATCGCTGACGAAGATCAGGAACTGGGGATAGGTGACGATCATCTCCTGGAAGTTGGCCGCCGGGAGCGCCAGCAGGTAGCTCTTGGAGCGCGTCTGCACGCTGGCGACCGCGGCGCTGCGCGCCAGCAGCGACATCTCGCCCACCAGGTCGCCCGGGACGAGCTCGGCCAGCAGGGCGCCATCACGCTCGACCGTGACCTTGCCGCACAGCAGCACGAACAGTCCAGGCGCGCGCTCGCCCTGCTTGATGAGCGTGCGACCGCCCTCGACCTCGACGAACTTGAAGCGCCGCGCCAGCAACAGGCGCTCCTCGCCGGAGAACGGGGCGAACAGCGGCGCGGTGTCGACCAGCTCGTCGATCAGGCGCTCGCGCAGGAACTCGAGCAGCACCTTGAGGACCCCGGGGCGCTCCTCCACCAGATCCCCGATGACGTCGCGGTCGATGACCAGCAGCGTGGTGTCGACCAGGGCGGTGACGGTGGCCGAGCGCGGGGTGTCGGTGAGCAGCCCGACCTCGCCGAAGAACGACCCTTCGCCCATGCGCGCGACCTCGATGGCGGGCGGGACCTCGCCCTGATCGGGCGTGCGCTGCACCATGCGCGTGACCACGACCTCACCGTGGGCGACCACGTAGAGACGATCACCGGTGTCCCCCTGCTTGAAGACGGTGTCGCCGGGGGCGCACTCGAGCAGCTGGCAGGTCTCGATCATGCGCTGCAGGGAGGCGGAGTCGAGGGCGGAGAACAGCGGCGTCTTGGGCAGCGCGGCCTCGGCGGTGCGCGCGGCGCGGGGCGGAGGCGCAGGGGCGGAGCTGTCCCGGCTGGCGGCGGCAGCGTCGGCCGTGGCGGCGGCGTCGTCGGCCGTGGGCTCGGCGGCGATGCTGGCGTCGGGGTCGAGCGCGGGCGCAGCGTGCTCGGTCGGGGGGCCGGCGGCGAGCCCGCCGACGTCCTCCTCGAGCAGGGCGCTGAAGTCGTCGTCGAGCGAGATCTCGGTGGCGCCGCCACCCTCGGCGGTCAGCTCGGTGGCATCGCGCGAGCCCGGCATCAGCGTGCCCAGGTTGACGGCGGCCAGCGGCGCACCGGGCGGGATGGTGGTGCGCTGGCGGCCCGAGCGCGAAGTGGACGGGACCGCCGGCGGCAGCGAGTCGAAGGCGACCGCCGCCGAGGTGGCCGGGGCCGGGGCAGGCACCTCGAGGGAGGGCGAGGACGGTGACGGCGCCGGGATCGCCATGCGGCGCGCCTGCGGGGTGTTGCTGCGGGTCACCGACGCGGTGGTGCGCCCGCCACTGCGCGGACCGGGCGGTGGACCGCTGCCCAGCGGGAGCGAGGTCACGCCGGACGAGCGCGCGCCGATGGGAGGCGGACGCGAACCCAGGGGGGCCGCGGGTGCCGGAGTGGCGGGCGCCGGGAAGCCGTGCTGATGCTGGGGAGGCCGCGGAGGCTGGGCGCGCTGTGGTGGCTGCTGTGGCTGCGGCGGCTGCGGCGGCTGCTGCGGCTGTGCACGCACCGACTCGGGCACCGGCGCAGCAGCGCGGGAGGCAGTCGGGGCGGATGCCTCGCGGGCGGCCACGGTGGCCTCGGCCTCGGCCATCAGGGCGGCGAGCTCGTCGGCGTCGTCCTCGAGCGCGGCGAGATCGACCTCGACCGCAGGTGGAGCCGTCGCCTCGGGCTCGGCCTCGGCGAGGGCGGCCTGGGTGGTGGCCTCGAGCTCGAGCGCGCCGTCGTCGCGAGCCGGCTGGAGCTCGATGGGCGCGGAGCGCTGACGCGGGGGCGCGGGGCGCTCGGGCTCGGGCGCCAGCGCGGGCGGCGACGGCGGTGGCTGCGACTGCGCGCGCGGCGGTGGCGGCTGTGACGGTGCGCGCGGCGGCGGCACCGCCTGCGGCTGCGCCCGCTGCGCTGGCGCGACCGGCACCGGGGGCGCCGTCGGTGGCCGGGCCGGCGCCACGCCGGGCGCGGCGCGGGTCGCGGCCGGCATGGCGACCGGGGTCGGGTTGCGCACCGGCGGCGGCTGTGAAGGTGGTGGCGCGCCGATGCCGACGCCGAACGGCGCGGTCTGCGCGCGGCCCTTGGCCTGGGCCTGGTTCAGCGTCGCCAGCACGCCCTGGGTCTCGGTGTGCTGGGGATCGATGTCGAGGATGGTCTTGCACAGCGCGATGGCCTTGATGAGGAAGCCCTGACGGGCATAGGCCTCGGCGGAGGCGGCGTAGTTGGCGATGGCGAGGGCGGCGTCACCCAGCTTGCGGGCGGCGTCGCCGGCGCGCTGTGGCCAGCTGGGATCGTCGGGATCCTCCTCGGCCAGCTCGAGATAGCGCTCCAGCGCGCGCTTGGTCTTGCCGCCCTGGGCGGCCGCCATCGCTTCTGCCTTCAGCTTCGCGATCTTCTTGGCGTTGCCCGCCATCGCGCCCAGCGTAACACGCGCCCTGCCCGGCCGCGATCTTCACCCGTGGCGGGCGCGGAAGGCCGCCGCGTCGCGCTCGCAGCGGGCCTGGTACAGCTCCATCAGGCGCCGGGTCACCGGGCCCGGCCGGCCGTCGCCGATGCGGTGCTCGCCGCCGGCCTCGAGCCGCGTCACCGGCAGCACGCCGCGCACGCTGGAGGTCAGGAACAGCTCGTCGGCGCCCACCAGATCGGCCGGCCGCGGCCGCGACTCCTCCACCACGATGCCGTCGCCGCGCGCAGCGTCCATGACCTGCGCCCGGGTGATCCCTGGGAGCAGGCCGACGCCGACGTCGGGCGTCACCACCCTGCCCGCCTTGACCAGGAACAGGTTCGAGGTGGTGCCCTCGGCGACGCGCCCCTCGCCATCGAGCATGACCGCCTCGTGGGCGCCGTCGCGCTTGGCCTCGGCCAGCGCCAGCAGGTTCTCCAGGTAGTTGGAGCTCTTGACCGAGTGATCGCGGCCGGCGTCCTTGCGCCGGCGCACCACCGCCAGCTTGGCGCCGGTCAGGTACAGCTCGGGCGCGGGCAGCGCGACCTCGCGCACGATGACGACCAGGCGCGGCGCGCCCGCCAGCGCGGGATCCAGCCCCTGCTCGCCCTCACCGCGGGTCACGATGATGCGCAGGTTGGACTCGCCCTGCCCTGGATCCTGGTTGGCCGCGGCCAGCGTGGCCAGCGTGGCGGCCTCGATCTCGGCGCGCGGCGGCGGGGTCAGCTCGACCGAGGCCGCCGAGCGCTCCAGCCGATCGAGGTGCTCGCTGAGGAACAGCGGCACGCCGCCCCAGGTCCGCGTGGCCTCGAAGATGCTGTCGCCATACAGGAAGCCGCGATCGAACACCGGCACCCGCGCGCCCGCGGCGTCGGTCACCATGCCGTCGAGCCAGACCCGCGTCGCCATCAGCCCAGCCTGAGGCGCCAGACCACGCCGAGCGCCTCCAGCATGATGCGACGCGACATCTTGCTCTGTCCGACCCGGCGGTCCTCGAACACGATGGGCAGCTCGACCACGCGGAAGCCCGCCTTGATGGTGCGGTAGGTCAGCTCGATCTGGAACGAGTAGCCCTCCGAGCGCACGGCGTCGAGATCGAGCGCCTCCAGCACCTCGCGGCGGAAGCACTTGTAGCCCGCGGTCAGATCCTTGACCTTGATGCCCAGGATCGTCCGCGCATACAGGCCGCCGCCGCGCGACAGGAGCTTGCGCCCGAGGCCCCAGTTGCGGGTGCCGCCGCCCGCCACGTAGCGCGAGCCGATGGCCAGCCCGGCGCCGGCGCGCGCCGCGGCCAGGAGCTCGCCGAGGTAGCGCGGATCGTGGCTGAAGTCGGCGTCCATCTCGAAGATGTAGTCATAGCGCTCGCGGATGGCGTGGCGAAAGCCCGCGATGTACGCGGTGCCGAGGCCCAGCTTGCCCGAGCGGTGCAGCACATGGACCCGCGGGTCGGCCGCGGCCATGCGATCGGCCAGCGCGCCGGTACCGTCGGGCGAACCATCATCGACCACCAGCAGGTGCGCCGCTGGCAGCTCGACGTGGACGGCGGCGATGATGGCCGGGAGGTTGTCGACCTCGTTGTAGGTCGGCATCACGATGAGCACGCGGTCGGTGTCGGCCATGCGGGCCGGAATCTACGCATGGGGGGGTGGCGGTTGCAACCAGGAGCACGCGAGCGGGTGTCGTTGAATTGACCGGGGGGGGTTGGGTTGTAGTAAGGTCGCGCCGACGTGGAGATCCTCAAGGTCCGCTATCGCACCACCGACGAGTTTCGCGCCGAGTTCGCGAAGGACTCGGGTTTTGCCGCGCTGTTCTGCCCGACCACCACGCCGCTGACGGTGGGCGAGGAGGTCATCGTGGAGCTCTCGGTGCCCGCGCTGCCCAACAAGGTCATGATCCGCGGCAAGGTGCAGTCGTGGCGCCCCGCGCTGCCGCGCCTGCGCGTGCGCGCGGGCGCCCTGGTCGAGTTCGCCGAGGACGAGCGCGAGAAGCGCGAGTTCGTGGTCGCGACCGTGGAGGGCAAGCGCGCGCCCACGCTGCGGCGCCGCCACGCCCGCCTGCCGGTCGAGCTGCAGGTGCGCTACCGCATCCCGTCGAGCACCGAGCAGTCGGGCGCCGAGCTGTCCGAGATCAGCGTGGGCGGCGCCCTGCTCAAGACGCCGTCGCCGCTGCCGCTGGGCTGCGAGGTCATCGTCGAGCTGACGCCGCCGGGTGGTGCGGCGCCGATCGAGATCACCGGGCGCGTGACCTACCACGCCGGCGAGCACACCGGCATCAAGTTCGTGTATCGCGATGGCGGCGGCTCGCGCCGCATCCGCGAGCTGATCCGCCGCCTGCGCGACCGGTAGTCCCGACAGGAATCGTTGGTTCAGCAACGATCTGGTTGATCCCGTGGCGCGGATCGGCGGATATTGCGGCTTCATGCGCGCGGGGTGGAGCGTACGAGCCGGGGTCTGGCTGGCGATGGCCGCCGGACTGGCGGCGTCGGCGCGCGCGGATGGCGTGACTGGTGTGGTGCTGCGCTGGCGCGAGGCGCGGGCCGGCGCGGGCGCGGGCGCGCCCGCAGTGGAACACCAGGTCAAGCTGGAGGGCGACCGGGTGGCGGTGGATGGGGGGGCGGCCAAGGCGGTGCCCGGGCTCGGGCAGGAGGCGCGGCGCCGGGTCGCGGTGGCGAGCACGAACACGAATCCGAGCACGAGCACGAGCACGAGCACGAGCACGAGTGGTACTGCCCTGCCCTGCGGGGCTCCCCTCGCCGGGTGGCTCGAGAGCGGCGAGATCGAGGTGGACCTCGCAAACCCGGAGGCCTGGCGGCGCTGGGGTGGCGTGGCGCAGCTGCTGCTGGCGGCGGCACGCGGACAGGGGCTCCACCAGGAGGGCCGCTGTCAGGCGCTGCGTCTCACCGCGCCGGTCAGCGCCAAGGCGGCGCCCGCGCGGGCCGTGGCGCTGCCTGGGCTGCTGGATGCCTACTCACAGGCCGACGATGATGGCGCGCGCCTCGGCGTGCTGGCCCAGCTGGCCAGGCTGCCTGACGCGGAGCCGTTCTGGGCTGCCCAGGTGCTCGCGCTGGCGCCCACCTCGCCGGCGGCCCGCGGCCTGCTCGTCGAGCACGCCGCCGCGCTGGTGCGCGACGTGGCCGATGTCGACCAGGCGCGCCGGCTGCTGACGCTGCTCGACGCCGTGGCCGCAGAGGCGGCTGCCGCGGAGCTGCCCGATCTGCTGTGGCATCGCGCCCTGCTGCGCAGCGTGCTCGGGGACGAGGTCGGCGCCGGTGAGCTGCGGCGCGCCTTCCAGCTGGCGCAGGGTCGTGACGATCGCGCCGCCGCCGAGGACGCCCTGGGCCGCAAGCTGGCCGCCGCCACCGGGCTGGCGCGCGCGGTCGACTTCAACATGTCGGCGCGGCTGCGCGCGCTGTGTGACCTGGCGCTGGCGTATGACGCGCGGGTGGCCGACGTCGGCGCCGACTCGCGCCTGGGCGCCCTCTTCGCGCTGCGCGCGACGCACTATGCACGCCGGCTGGAGGCCAGCCTGGCGCCGCCCCCGGGAACGAAGGCGAAGGCCAGCGCCAGCAAGGATGTTCGCCTGGCGCTGGCGCGCGCGCTGCTGGCACGCCACGCCCCGGCGGTGCTGGCGCGACCGCTGTTTGCCTGGCCCATGCGCGCGCGCCTCGAGCTGTGCGACCTGGCCGCGCAGCTGCGCAGAGCGGCGCCCTCCGACGCCAGCGCCAGCGCCGCCGGGGCGACGCCGTCGCTCGAGGTGCTGGCCGTCGATCTGCAACGCCTGGTCCGCTTCGGCAACCTGACCGACGCCGAGGCGCTGGCCCGGCAGGCGCGGGTGGCGCGCAAGGGCGCGGCCCGCGGCGAGGTCGACCTGGTGCTGGGCGATGCCCTGGCCGCGGTCGAGCTCGACGAGCGCGCCGCGCTGGTCTACCAGCGTGCCGCCGCGGCCGGGGCCGCCGGGGCCGACGCCCGCCTGCAGGCGCTGGCCGCCCCGCACGGCCTCGACGCCGGTGCGCTGGGCGCCAGCGACGGCAAGGTGCTGGCCGCCGCCTTGGCCCGGCTCGCGAGCGACCCCGCCGACGCCCAGAGCAGGCTGCGCCCCCTGGTCGCGGTGCGCGACGCCGCCCCCGCCGCGCTGGCGCTGGCGGCCGCCGCCGAGCTGCTGGCCGACGGTGCGCTGGGTCGCGAGCCCAGCGCGGCGCAGCGCCGCGCCCTGGCCGGGCGACGCGCGCTGGGCGATCTGCTGGCGGCCCGCGCGCTGGCCCGCGCCGCCGGTGACCCCGACGTGCTGCTGACCCTGGCCGAGATCTGGACCACCACCGCCGCGCGCGCGCGCGACGCCCGCAGCGCGCTGGCGCTGGCGCGCGAGGCCGCCCCCGATCGTGCCCGCGGCTACGCCATCGAGGCGCGCCTGGCCGAGCTCGGCGGTGATCGGGTCGGCGCCGCGCGCGCCGCCGACGCCGCCGCGCACCTGCGCCCGCGCGATCCGACCCTGCGCGAGCTGCGTCGCCGCACCCGCCTGGCGGTCCCGCCCGACGTCGCCCCCAGCGTCGCGGGCGGCGGCAGCGCCGGCTCCCTGGCCGCCCCCAACCTCTGACCCTTGCCCGGCCCCCAGAGGCCGGAGAGGCCGGACGTCGAGGCTGGACGCACGAGGCCGCACGCCGACGCCGGAGGCCAGACGCCCGAGACCCGGCGCCGGAGGCCCGACGCCGGAGGCCGGCCGTCCGAGGCTGGACGCCCGAGGCCCGAGGCCCGAGGCCCGACGCCCGACGCCCGAGGCCCGACGCCCGAGGCCGGACGCAGAGGCCCCTCCTCCGAGGTGCTATCCTCGGGGCGTGGGCCGGGACCTCAAGAAGCGCGCGCTGGGCAAGCGCAACCTCGGCGACCTGGTCGCGGGGGTGATGGACGCGCGCAACCTCGGCCCCGAGCTCGACGAGCTGCGCACGCTGATGGCGTGGGACGGCGCGGTCGGTGAGCGGATCGCGCGCCGCGCACGCCCGGGACGGCTCGAGGGCGGGGTGCTGCACGTGCGCGTGACCAGCTCGCCCTGGCTGGCCGAGCTCAGCTTCCACCGCGACGAGATGCGCACCCGCGTCAACGCCGCGGTGGGCGCCGAGGTGGTGCGCGAGGTCCGCCTGCACGCCGGCGCCCTGCCCGTCCCCACCCAGGCCGAGCCTGGGGTCGGCGTCCCCGCGCCGGTGCCGCGGCGCCGACCGCGGCAGCCCCTGGCCACGACCCTGACGCCCGAGATCTCGGCGCGCATCGACCAGGAGCTGGCCGCCATCGACGACCCCGACCTGCGCGAGGCCCTGGCCCGCGTGCGTCGCAAGCTCGGCGCCTGACGCGAAGGTCAGCGGCTCCGAGGGTCGAGCCTGCCACATGGCCGGCCGCCGCGGAGTCGCGGCGTGGGCGGAGTGGGGCCCCGGTGGGCCTTGCCCCGACGAGGAGCCCGTCGCCCGAGCCACCCGCGTCCGTCGGCCACGCGGCGGGGCACGCCTCCTGGGTCGACCCGCACCACAACTCGACCGATGGCTCTCCAGTGGCCGCGCCCCGGCACACGGCCTGCTCCTGGCGACGCGCCGCTCACCGCGAGCGACGCGGCTCGGGCTGCGGCCGCTGCCGACAGCCAGGGCGACGCCGGGCCTCGATGCAGTCCGCCGCCCGCCAGCCTGATCAACCTTGATCACGCCCCGCCGTGCGACGCCCGGTGACGCCGGGGGCGCGCGCCCCCCGCCGCCTGGGCGGCCCGCCGCGCGGGCGCAGATGTAACGAGGGAGTTCCTGGTCGTGGCGCCGCGGCTGCGGTGTCGTGCGCGGATGAAGCTCGCGCTGCTCGCCACCGCCCTGCTCACCGTCGTGTCGTCCGCCTGCAGCGACCCCGACGCCCACGCCCAGCTCGATGCCGCCGTCGGCAGCGACGCCGGCGCCACCGGCGCCGACGCCAGCACCACCAGCGCCGACGCCGCGCTGGTCGGCTTCCCGCCTGGCAGCGGCTCGAGCTTTTGCATGCGCACCGTGGGCGCCACCTTGATGGGCGCCGACACCTGCTGCTCGAGCGCCGACAAGCAGACCAGCGACTACCGCTCCCTGCTCAACGCCTTCGACGGCGTGCGCATGAGCTGCGGCCCCGCCTTCGAGGCCTCCGGCGCCGCCGGCCGGCTGCGCCTCGACGCCAGCGCCGCCAGCGCCTGCTTCGCGGCCTTCGACGCCGAGCTGGCCCAGGCCTGCGGCAAGGAGCTCCTGTCCGCGCTGGCGCTGCTGCGCACGCCGCCGTGTCGCGACGTCCTGGTCGGCCAGCAGCCCAGCGGCGGAAGCTGCGTGCGCGACTACGAGTGTCAACCTGGCCTGACCTGCCTGGCCGCGCAGGGCCAGGCCAGCGGCAGCTGCAGCGCCCCGGGCGCCGTCGGCGCCGCGTGCGGCGGCCCCACCGGCGCGGGCGCGCAGATCACCACGCTCAAGCTGGGCTTTCACCCGCTGTGCGTGACCGGTGCGCACTGCGACCCGCAGTCACGCAGGTGTGTCGCCGCACAGACCGGCGCCTGTGACCTGGCCCAGGACTGCGGCGACGGCCTGACCTGCTACCGCCACAGCTGTGTCGCCAGCCTGGGCGGCGTGGGCGCCCCCTGCGACCTCCCGCTCGACTGCGCCGCCGGCCTGTACTGCGCGGGCCCCGCCGGCAGCCCCGGCACCTGCACCCGCAAGCTCGGCGCCGGCATGCCGTGCAGCAGCGGCAACGCCGAGTGCCAGGGCCGCTGCGCGACCAGCGCCGGGGTCTCGACCTGCGTCGCCTTCTGCGGCTCGAGCTGACCTCGGGCTCACTTCGACCCTCGGAGCAACTGACCTTCGCGCTAGCGGGCTGCCCAGGAACGACCGCGCGCCCCGAGCGCTGCGCTGCGGCTGCGCGCCTCAGGTCCGGGCGGGCTGCTTGCGATACGGGCCGGCCTTCATCTCTTCCAGCAGCGCGTGGGCGCGGCTGACGTTGGCGCGGTCGGGGCCCAGCGCGGCGGCGTCCTCGAGGCCGGCCTTGCCCTGCTCGTAGCGCCCCATCTCGATGAGGGCGCAGGCGCGGCCATACAGGCGGGCGGCGTCGATCCAGGGCTTGCCGGTGGGCTGCTCGATGGCGCGATCGAACGAGGCCAGGGCGTGGATGCTCTGCCCGCGGTGCAGCTGCATCCAGCCGTCGATCTCGGCCAGCTGGGCCTCGATGGCGGCGTGCCACGAGGTCGGCAGCTGGGTCAGCGCGTGGCGCACCTTGCTGGACAGCGCGGTGGCACGATCGCTGTCGGCGTTGGTCAGCGCCATGGCGCGCGCGATGCTGAGCCAGACGTCGAGGCGAGCGCGCGGATCACCAGGCAGGTCGCCGCCGTCCTGCTTGAGCTCGGCCAGGCCGGCGTCGGTCTGGCCGGTCAGCAGCAGACACCAGCCACGCTGCACCCGGGTGCCCAGCTGATTGGACTCCTTGGGCAGCTGCTCCAGCGCCAGCTCGAACTCGTCGCGCTGCATCTGGTGCGTCGCGCGGCCCTCGAGCTTGTTCTGCTGGCGGCGCCGGTAGCGTGGGATCGCCAGCAGCGCCACCACGCCAGCCAGGAAGATCAGCGGAAGAATGATCTCGGTTGCGCCCACGGGTCAGACCCTAGCAGGTCGGCCCGGTCCGCGCCATCCAGCCTGCGCCAGGCCCGCCCGCCAGGGCCACGCCCCACGCCCACCCGCCCCGCCCCGGGCCCCCCACGCCCCGCATCGCCCGGCCTAGGCCGCGATCGACCCGCGGTCGTCGCCGCGCTCCAGCGCCTTGCCGATGGCCTCGGCGGCCCGCGTCGCCAGGGCCATGATGGTGACCTGCGGATTGACCCCCAGTGACGACGGCACCGAGCTGCCGTCGGTCACATACAGCCCGGGCACGTCGTGCACCTGGTGGTCGGTCCCGACCACGCTGGTCCTGGGGTCACGCCCCATGCGCGCCGTGCCCAGCGGGTGGTACGCCGTGATGTCGAAGTCGCGCGCCTTCAGCCTGGCGTGGCGGAAGCCGGCCATGTCGGCCTCGCTGCGCCACTCGTCGAAGCCGTGCACCATCGAGAACACGCGCCGCGCTCCGGCCGCGAAGTAGACCCGGCCCAGGATGTCGACCGCGCGCTTGAGGCGCGCCACGTCGCCGTCGTTCAGGAAGTAGATCGGCAGCGGCCGCCCGCGCACCACGCGGACCTGCCCGCGGGAGGTGTCCTCGATCATGCAGCCGAACATGGCGACGCGGTCGTAGCGCTCCATCAGGCGCACGAACTGCGGCCCGAACTGCGGCATCACCGAGGCCCCCATGTCGAGCGGGAACATGGCGCCCTCGAACATCAGCCCTTCGTCGTGGAACTCGTCGATCGAGTAGCCCTGGGGCACCGCGTTGTAGCCCTGGACCTGCTCGCCGAACTCCGCCGCCATGCCGATGGCCGGATGGATCGACAGGTTCTTGCCCAGCTGCCCGGAGCCGTTCGCGAGGCCGTTCTGCATCAGGAACACCGGCGTGTGCAGCGACCCGCACGCCACCACCACCGTGCGCGCGTGCACCGTCAGCGACACCCCCGGCGCGCCCTGCCGCCCCGCGGTGCGCGCCACCACGCCGACCGCGCGCCCGCTCTGCGTCAGCACCGTGGTCGCGCGCACGCCGGTGTAGAGCTGCGCGCCCGCCTTCAGCGCCATCGGCACGTAGGACACGTTCATCGAGCGCTTGGCGTCGGTCGGGCAGCCGAAGCAGCACACGCCCTGGCCGTCACAGTCGGGCGCGTTGCGCTGGAGCGGCTTGTGCGAGTAGCCCAGCACGTCGCAGCCCTTGGCGATCAGCCGCGCGATGGCCCCCAGGTACTTGGCCGGATTGGCGCCCGCGCCGATGACGCCCTCGACGCGGTCGTAGTACGGCGCCAGGTGCTCGGGGGTGAACTCGCCGAGGCCCATCTCGTTGCGCCACTTGGCCAGCACCCGGTCGGGGACCCGGAAGCAGGTGCCCGAGTTGATGGTGGTCGAGCCGCCCACCGTGCGCCCGACCGGGATCGGGATCATGGTGTTGCCCAGCGCGCCGGTGGCGCCCATGTCGCGATACAGCAGGCGCTGCATGTCGGCGGTCTGCCCGTTGAAGTCCTGGCGCCCGAAGAAGGCGCCCTCCTCGAGCATGACCACCGCGTGACCCTGCTCGCTGAGCTCGCGCGCGACCACCGCGCCGCCCGCGCCGGTGCCGATGACCACCACGTCGCACTCGATGCGCTCGTCGGCGCCGAGCGACTCGCCGGCCACCACCTGGGACATCCAGCGCTGCTTCTCCGGCTTGCCCGCGGGCCGCTCGTACACGCAGCCGAGCTGCTTGTAGAACGCCGGGTTGTTGTAGTGAGCCACCTTGAGCGGCGTCAGCAGCGCGCGCAGCGACATCCGGCGGGCGTAGCTGCCAGAGTCGAACCAGCGCATCAGCAGCTCCTGTCGGCGCTGCAGCCCAAGGCCGGCAAAGCCGCGCAGCGAGGTCAGCCGCGCCTGCGCCTCCAGCGCCCACAGCAGCGCCTGGTATGGCCTGGTCGCGACCGGCCCCGACACGCGCAGGAAGTGCTCGACCTTGTCGATCACGCCGCGATCTGCGCCCGGGAAGATCTCTCCCGCGGGCAGCGCCGCCTCGGCGACCGCCCACAGGATCTTGCGCTCGCGCTCGCTCAGCGCCGGCTGACGTTCCCCCGCAGTCACATGCTCGGCCATGGCAGCCTCCCCAGATTTCCTACCCAGATCTGCCACAAGTGGTCGGACCATTCAACCCGTCACATCGAAACTGACGCGCCAAACACCACGCCTGGTGCCCCGCGCTCGACCACCGCCCCATCATACCTTGACAAGGTGTCAGAGAATATTAACCTGACACCTTGTCAGCCTGACGAGATGGCACGCAAACCCGACATGGCGCGTCGCGCCGCTCTCGCCGCCCAGGCCTTCGAGGCCATCCGCGCCCGCGGCGTGCACCAGACCAGCATGAGCGACCTGGCCCTGGCGCTCGGCATCAAGCGTCCGACGCTGTACTTCTACTTCCGCGATCTGGGCGAGATCTTCGAGGCGGTGCTGGACGAGACCAATCGCCGCATGGTCGCCTTCGTGGCTGGCCGGCTGGCCGACGCGCAGCACCCGCTCGACGTGCTGGAGGCCCTGGTGCGGGCCCAGCTCGACTTCCACCAGGGCCGCCGCGACGTGCTCATCCTGCTGTTCCAGCTCTGGGCCGTGGCCGGGTCACGCGATCCCGAGCGCATCCTCGAGCGCGGCCGGGCCTACCTGGCGCCGGTGCGCGCGGGGCTGGTGGCGCGCCTCCAGGACGGCATCGCCGCGGGCCAGGTCGCGCCCTGCCATCCCGAGCAGGTGGTCGACCTCGCTCTGGCGGTAGCTGACGGCGCGCTGGTGCAGCACCTGACCCGCGGCGCCGACGTCAGCACCATCGTCGCCGGCCTGCACGACCACGTCCTCGCGCCGCTGCGCCGCCGTCCCGGCGCGGCCCCCCCCACCCGCTCGCGCTCCCGCCCCGGTCCACGCCCGCGCGCTCGCCCGCGACCGGGCCAGCCGACCCAGAAGTCGAGGTGATGATGATGACCGCCCTGCTCCGCGCTCGCTCCTCTGCTGCCGCGACGTCGCCCGCCGCCGCCCCGGCCAGCCAGCCCATCCAGCCGTTGCTGGTGCTCAACCTGCGCGGCAGCCAGGCCGAGATGGGCGCCCAGCACGGTCGTCTGCTGCGCGCGCACGGCGGCCATGAGGCCGCTCTCGCCTTCTACCCCGAGCTGCCCGAGCGGCTGCTACGCGGTGGCCTGGAGGCCCCGGCGCGACGCCTGGTCGAGCGCTGGGGTGGCGCGCTCAAGCAGCTGCTGCTCGGCCGCCTGGAGCGCGACCGCCCGCGCGAGTACCTGGAGCGCACCCGCGCCTTCAACCAGGCGCTGGGCTGGCCGAGCAGCCACTCCCGTCACCTGCTGGTCATGGATCTGTTCCAGAACGTGGTCGGGCTGATCGGACGGCTGGGGCTGCCGCCGCTGTCGCGCCGGGCCACGGCGGCGGCGGTGCCGGCGTGCTCGACGCTGGTGGTCTGGGGCGGCGCCTCGGCCGACGGAGCGCTGCGCCACGCCCGCAACTTCGACTTCCCAGGGATCGGGATCTGGGACCGCGCGCCCGTGGTCGCCCTGTGCACCCCCGAGCGCGGCGTGCGCTACGGCTTCGTCACCACCCGCGGCGCCGACCTGCCCGGCGTCACCGCCTTCAACGAGGCCGGGCTGACGGTGACCGCGCACACCCGCTTTCACCGCTCGATCCGCTTCAGCGGCGCCTCCGTGGTCGACCTCGGTCACGACATCGCGCGACGCGCCGAGTCCCTGGCCGACGCGCTGGCCATCGCGCGTGAGCGGCCGGTGTCGTCGAGCTGGGGGCTGGCGGTGTCGTCGGCTCGCGAGCGTCGCGCCATCGTCGTCGAGACCGCGGGCGACCGGGTCGAGGCCGCCCTGCCGCACACCGATCACCTGACCTGCGCCAACCGCTACCGCCACGCCGCCACCCGCCGCGGCGAGGTCGACGCCTCGGCCGCCTGGGCGGCACACTCGGACGCCCGCGAGGCCCGCCTGCACGACCTCGTCGAGCAGGGCCGCCCACGCGGTGGCCTGGCCCGGCACGACCTCGAGCAGGCGCTGGCCGACCAGCTCGATCCCGACGCCCCGGCGCAGCCGCGCGGCGCCGGCGGGGTGGTCTCGCAGCCCGCCACGGTGCAGAGCATCGTGGCCGAGCCCGAGCAGCGCGCGCTCCACGTCTCGATCGGGCCGGCGCCCGCCAGCCAGGGCCCCTTCGTGCGCGTGCCCTGGGACTGGGAGGGCCCGGTCGGCGCCGTGCAGGCCGCCGCCGCGGCGCCCGCACGTCCCCAGGACGCCTTCGCGCACTATGTCGAGGCCGCCCGCCTCGAGGTGCACAGCCACGATCTCGACGCCGTGCTGGTCGAGCTCGAGCACGCGGTGCGGCTGTCGCCTGACGATCCCAGCTACCGCTTCCTGGCCGGCTGCCTGGCCCTGCGCCAGGGTCACGCGCCGCGCGCGCTGGCGCACCTGCTGCACGGCCTCGGCCACGAGGTGGCGCCGTTCCGTCGCGGCCAGCTCACCTTCTGGGCCGCGCGGGCCGCCGACGTCGCCGGCCAGCCCGCGCGCGCCGCCGCTCTGCGCAGCGCTCTCCAGGCCAGCGCTGACCCCCGCCTCGCCGAGCTGCGCGCGCGCGCGCGCCGCGACCAGACGCAGCGCTTCGACGCCGCGGGCGCCGCCCGCCTGCAGCTCAACATGATGCTGTGCGACGCGCTGTAGCGCCGACACCCTGACGGCGCGGGACAGCGGGCGGCCGGCTACTCCTCGCGGACGCCGATGTCCTCGGTGCCGACCACCTGGGGCGGCATCGGCACCGGGTTGCCCTGGAAGCGCGACGGCAGGCTCTTGGCCACCAGCTCGGCGATGTCGAGCACCTTGACGTCTTCGTCGGCGCCGCGGTCCTTCATGCCATCGGTGATCATGACGTTGCAGAACGGGCAGGCCACCGCGACGGTCTTGACCCCGGTCTTCAGGATCTCGTCGGTGCGGTTCAGGTTCACGCGCTGCCCCTGGTGCTCCTCCATCCACATGCGCGAACCGCCGGCGCCGCAGCAGAAGCCGTGCTCGCGGTTGCGCTCCAGCTCGACGCGACCGCCGGCGATGGGCAGCGCGTCCAGCACGCGCCGGGGCGCGTCGTACTCGCCGTTCCAGCGGCCGAGATAGCAGCTGTCGTGATAGGTGATGTTGCTCGCGACCTCCACCGAGGGCGCCAGCTTCTTCTCGTCGAGCAGGTGCCCGATGAGCTGGGTGTGGTGGATGACCTCGTAGTGGCCGCCATACTGCGGGTAGTCGTTCTTCAGCGTGTGCAGGCAGTGCGGGCACGAGGTGATGACCTTCTTGGCCTTGACCTCGTTGAGGGTCTCCACGTTCTGGGTCGCCAGGGCGTGGAACTGCATCTCGTCGCCAGCGCGGCGGGCGGGGTCACCGGTGCAGGCCTCGCGGTGGCCGAGCACGGCGTAGTCCACGCCGGCCGCCTTGAGCACCTTCACCATGGCCTTGGTCTGCTGCTTGATGCGGTCGTCGAAGGCGCCCGCGCAGCCGACCCACAGGATGTACTCGGGGTCCGGGTGCTCATCGATGAGCGGGACCTCGAGCCCCTCGGCCCACTCCATGCGCTTGTCGGCGCCGACGCCCCACGGGTTCTGGTTGCGCTCGAGGTTGCGCATGGTGCGCTGGATCTCGACCGGCACCTTGTCCTGCAGCATGATCAGGCTCTGCCGCATCTGGATGATCTTGAGCGGGTGCTCGATGAAGACCGGGCACACCTGCTGGCAGGCGCCGCAGGTGGTGCACGACCACAGGGTCTCTTCCTTGATGCGCCCGCCGACCAGCGCCGGCATGGCCTCGACCTTGGCCTCGACGGTGGCGATCTCCTTCTTGAGGGCGTTGATCTCGATGAGGATCGGATCCTCGTACACCGTGACGCCGTGACCGTCGCCGTGACCGTCGCCATTGCCGTGGCCGTCGCCATTGCCGTGGCCGTCACCATTGCCGTGGCCGTCACCGTCGCCAGGCGCGTCAGCCTTGGCCTCGTGCCCGTGCTCGCCGCCCTCGGCCTTGTGCTCACCCTCGGCGGCGCCGTGGCCGTGGCCGTTGCCGTGGCCATTGGCGTGCGCCGCGTGCTTGGCCTCCAGGGGCAGCAGCTGCAGCCGCAGCTTCTCGATCTTGAGGCGCGCCTTGCCGACGTCGAGCATCTCGTCGCGCAGGTCGTGGATGAGGTGCATCGGCGACAGCGGCTTGTCGGTGTTGTAGGCCGGGCAGTAGTCGGTGCAGCGCGCGCACTCGGTGCAGGCGTACTGATCGAGCAGTGACTTCCACGAGAAGTCCTCGATCTTGGCGACCACGCCGATCTCGCTGGGATCCTCGACGTCGAAGTTCAGCTTGGGGAACAGCTGCCGGTTGCGGCTGACCGAGCCGAGGTCCGTGGCCTTGGGCGCCGCGGGCCCCAGGTCCATGAAGTAGATGTTGGGCAGCGAACCCAGCAGGTGGATGTGCTTGGAGTACGGGATGTAGTTCAGGAAGCTGAACAGGATCACGATGTGGACCCAGTAGTTCACCTCACTGACGATGTGCGCCGTCCGCGGACTGGCGTTCGACGCCCACGACGCGATCATCCCCGACACCGGCGCCTGCCAGCCGCCTGGCGAGGCCACGTAATGGAACGCGTGGTACATGAAGTGGGTCAGCATCAGGCCGCCGATCATCCCGAGGATGAGGCCGGCGTCCCAGTTCATCGGGATCAGGCGCGGCTGCAGCACGATGCGCCGGAAGAAGCCGAAGCCGATGGCGGCCAGCACCAGCAGGTTGAAGACGTCCACCGACCACTTGGCGATGTGGTAGGGCGTCTTGCCGATGAACTTGAAGCTGAAGCTGGGGATGACGCCGCCGATCAGCATCTCGGTGGTGCCGAAGCCGATGACGAGGAAGCCCCAGAAGATGATGAGGTGGTGGCGCGAGTGCTTCTCCTCGGCGACCTTCTTCTGGCCGAAGAAGTAGATGAGGACCATCGCCAGCCGTTTGGGGATGTCGGCGAAGCGGTTGGCGGCGCCGGTGTCGGGCTTGCCGACCAGCATGAACTTGGCGAGGCGTCGAACGGTCCACACGAAGAACGCCACGGCTGCGGCGAACAGTGCGGTAAAGATGGCGGGTTTCATCAGTCTCCCCGGGGGGTTCCCTGGAACGATGGAGACCCCTGATAACACAGCGCCGGTTGAAATATCAACCCGATGGACGCAAAATGGCGCGGCGCGTCAGCCCCAGCGTCGCGCAGCGACGCCGAGGCTGTTCCGGCTCCGCCATCCGGTTCCGATGACGTCGGCTGTTTGACCATGGCTACCCGAATTGCTTTCTCTTGCCCTGACCTGCCAAGCGGTTCAGCTTCTGCAATGCAGCACCTGGATTATCGATGAGTGAAGCCGCCAACATCCTCGTCATCTCCGACCTGCACCTCGGAGAGGACGTCAAGCCGACCACCAAGGTCGGCTACCTGCGCCACGTGGTCATGCTGGAGCGCGAGCTGGAGTCGTTCCTCGATCACTACGCCGACCCCGCGCACCGCCAGGGTGGGCGGCCGTGGCGCCTCATCATCAATGGCGACATGGTCGATTTCCTGGCGGTGTGGCTGCTGCCGGGCGAGGCGACCACCCGCAGCGGGCGCTTCGGCGACGTGGCCAAGAGCGCCATGGAGGCCACCAAGCCGCGCGTCGAGGACACCCTGCAGCTGGCCGTGCGCAAGGCCACGCCCGCGGTGCTGCAGCAGCAGAACAAGGCCGGCGAGCAGCTCGGCCTGGCCCTCGACCTCGAGGCCATGGACGCCGCCGAGCGCGAGGAGATCGAGGACATCGCCCGCTTCGGGGTCGGCTCCGACGCCGACGGCGCGCGCGCCAAGATGATCGCGGTCGGCAAGCGACACCCCGGCGTGTTCCAGCGCCTGGCGCGCTTCCTGGCCAGCGGCAACCAGGCCGTCATCATCATGGGCAACCATGACGTCGAGTTCCACTGGCCCGAGGTGCAGGAGTCGCTGCGCGACATCGTGACGGCGCACGGGGCCGACTCCGGCGAACGCGCAAACATTGCGCACAACCTGACCTTCTCGCCCTGGTTCTACTACGAGGAGGATCTGGTCTGGATCGAGCACGGCCACCAGTACGACGACTACTGCTCGTTCGACTACTGGCTGAACCCGGTGGCGCCGCCGTCGCGGCCGCACCAGCGCCCCGGCATCGTGATGAGCCTGGGCGGCGCGGGCATGCGCTACTTCTCGAACTTGATGCCCGACATGAACACCTACAACCAGGAGGACTGGACCGCGGCCGACTATCTGCGCTGGGGCTTCCGCAAGGGTGTGCGCGGCGTCCTGCGCGTGATCTGGCTGTACTTCTTCCTGTTCTTCCAGCTCGCGCGCGGGGTGCGCTACCTGGCCAAGACCGCCATCCACGAGGCGCGCAAGGTGGTGCACCTGCGCCGCCTGGGCGAGCTGGCGCGCAAGGCGCACCTCAGCGAGAAGACGCTGCTGGCGCTGGACGCGCTGCGCGGCAAGCCGGTCATGACCAACGTGCTCAAGGTCATGCAGACCCTGATGATCGATCGCGTGGTCATCGGCGTGGTCACCATCGTGCTCGAGATCGCGGCCTTCGTGTTCCTGCCCTGGCCGTGGAGCGGCGCCGCGGCGGGCGGCCTCATCGCGCTGGCCATCCTGCTGGGCTGGCTGTCGGCGCGCGGGCGACACATCGACGCCAGCGAGCGGCTGCGCACCATGTCGCGCATGATCAGGAAGCACGTCAGCGCCCGCTTCGTGGTCATGGGCCACACCCACGAGCCGGTGGTGATGCCGCTGGGTGACGGCGCCATGTACTTCAACACCGGGACCTGGGTCGCCACCGAGCGCCCCGGCGTCGACCGCTCGTTCACGCATGTGCTGATCGCGCACGAGGCCGGCGGCCCGCGCGCCGCGCTGTGCCAGTGGAGCAGCCAGACCGGCGAGTCGCGGCCGTTCGATCCCAAGCCGCGCGCCGCGGTGCGCCCCGACCTCGACGCCCGCGAGGTCGCCGAGCTGCCCTGAGCAGTCCAGGTGTGGTAGAAGGCGGCCATGGCCGAGCTGGCGATGCCGAAGGATCTGCTGGAGCTCCTGCGCTGCCCCAAGTGCAAGGGTGAGCTCGCGCTGCGCGCCGACGCCTCGGGCTTCGAGTGCGCGGCCTGCCGCCTGCTCTACCCGGTCATCGACGGCATCCCCGACTTCGTGATCGAGGAAGCCAAGCCCCTGTAGTCGTCCCGGTCGTCGCGCGGTCAGCCCTGCAGCACGACGTCCTTGAGGTAGTCCTTCTTGCGCTCGGCCAGGCACAGCGTGCGCGCCACGCTCCACGCGGTGACCAGGTCGCCCTCGATACCGAGGCCGGGCAGGTTCTCGCGTGAGCACAGGAAGAGCTTGCTGATGCCGGTGTCGTTCTTGAGGCCGCACACGCCGAGCGGCGCCGGCGTGGTCGACGCATGGACGTGGTCCGGCGGCGCTGGCGGGACCGCCTTCTTGCCCTCCTCGGGCGGGCCGCCCTCGGTGGGTGAGAAGGTGCCCAGGATGTGCGGGGTCACGAAGGGCATCAGCTCGCCGAGGTGCTTCATGATGTCGGCGCGCAGCGCGGGCAGGTCGGCGCCGGTGGGCGCGATGCACTCGACCGTGACGACGACCTTGGGCTCGTCGGCGACCGGCAGCACGGTGAGGCCGAGCAGGTTGGCACCCAGCAGCGGCGCGGCCGGATCGCGCACCGAGATGAGGTGGGTCGACATGCCCTCGGGCAGCCCCGAGCTGGCGATGACGACGTCGAGGATGTAGCGCTGGCCCAGCGTGCTGAGCTGCGCGCCAGCCTGGACCAGCCGCTTGGGCGGCGCCCCCGGGATGAGCGGCAGCGTGCGCGCCAAGGGCAGCGCCGACAGCACATAGCTGGCGCCCAGCGGCTCGGCCTGCCCGGCCAGCTTGACGCCGACCACGCGCGAGCGCTTGAGCTCGAACGACTCCACGTCGGCGCGCACGACCTCGCCGGCGTGGGTGCGCAGGCGCTCGATGAGCAGGGCGCGCAGCGCCGCCATGCCGCCGTCGATGTGGGCCACGCCGCGCCGCCACAGCTCCAGCGCGCGCGCGGCCGCGACCGGGCCGACCACGCCCTCGTCCTGCCACAGCGAGGTCGACAGGAGGCCCGGCGCGCGCAGCAGGGCGCGCGCGGCCAGATCGTCGACCCCGGCGAACAGATCGTCCTCGGGGCGCGGCAGCCGGGTGTCGTAGCGCGACAGCTCGCGGCGATCCCAGAAGCCGTCGGGCGGCAACGTGATCTCCTGGCCCAGCAGCGGATCGAGCACCTTGGCGATGTCGGTGGCGCGGCCCAGGGTGGCGTCGATGCTGGCGCGCGCACCCGGCAGCTCGCGGCCGAGCTCGCGCGCCAGGGTGTCGGGATCGCTGGCGACGTCGAGGCGGTGGCCGGGGACGACCAGCTGGAACGAGGGCCGATGCGGCTCGACGCGGCGGCGGAAGATCTGCACCAGGTTGAGCTCGCCGACCACGCGGCGCCAGGCCAGCGAGTCGAGCCCGAGCAGGTGCAGCGGCGCGCGCGGCACCTCGGCGCCGGCGACGTTGACGTGATCGGGCACGTGGGCGTGCTCCACCAGCAGGACGCGGAAGCCGCGCCGCGCCAGCAGCGCGGAGGCGACCAGGCCGGCCAGATCGTCGCCGACGGTGATGACCTCGTAGAAGTTCGTCGCCATGGCTGTGCGCCCGCGCTGAGCGCGTCAGGCGTCGTCCTCGGCCGACAGGGTGACGCCGGCGGCGTCCAGCGCGCGCGCCAGCAGGCCTTGCCCGGGCACCAGCGCGCCGGTGCCGCCCTGGCGCACCACGCGGGTGCCGCACGACGGGCTCTTCTGCTTGAGCAGCGCGCGACGGGCGCCGGCCTCGCGCACCAGCAGCGCGGCCGCCTCGGCGCCCGCGAGCGCGCTGGCGCTGACGTCGGCGCCGCTGTCGAGCCGGCGCATCACGCCCTGGGCGTCGAGCTCCATGGCCGGGCGCGGGATGCCGAAACCGGCCAGCACCTCGGGGCAGATGGGCAGCACCTCGGCGCCGGCCACGCGGGCCAGCACGCCGTCATCGCGGCGGTCCTCACCGTCCCAGCGACAGCGCTGGCCGAGCAGACAGGCCGACACCGCGACCACCGGACGCCCCAGGCTGGCGGCGACGTGGGCGATGGCGCGCGCCTCGGCGCGCGCGGCCAGAAGGGGCCCCGCGTGCAGGTTGGCGTAGCGATCGGCCAGGGTGCGCTCGGGCTCGGGCGGCAGCACGCGCACCCGGCTGCCCCCGGCCAGGAGCTCCAGTCGACCCTCGGCCAGCCAGCGCAGCGCGCGCGGGAAGATGCGGTGCTCGGCGGTCAGCACCCGCGCGGCCAGGCGCGCCTCGTCGTCGTCGGGATACACCGGCACCGAGGCCTGGGTGACGATGGCGCCCTGATCGACGCCGGCGCTGACCAGGTGCACGGTGGCGCCGGTGACGCGCGCGCCGGCGGCCAGCACGTCGCGGTGGGCGTGGGCGCCCGGGAAGGCGGGCAGCAGCGAGGGATGAATGTTGAGCACGCGCCCCGGCGCGAAGGCGCCGAGGAAGCGCGGCGTCAGGATGCGCATGAAGCCGGCCAGCGCGACGGCCTCGACGCCATGCTCGTGCAGCGCCGCCAGCACGGCGTCCTCGAAGGCCTCGCGACCGTCGAAGCCGCGGTGATCGACCACCACGGTGGGCTTGCCGGCGGCGCGTGCCAGGTCGACCGCGCGCACGAAGGGGCGGCTCGACACCACCACGGCGACCCGGCCGGGGCCCAGGGCGCCCCGCCGTTCGGCCTCCAGGATGGCCTCCAGGTTGGAGCCCCGCCCGGAGACCAGGACGCCCAGCTTCACGGACGCGCCCCGCCGGGGCCGGCGAACACGACCTCGGGCTCGGCGCCCGCGGCCGCGGCGATGACCTCGCCGAGGACGCACACCTGCTCGCCGGCGGCCTCGAGCAGGCCGCGCGTGCGCGCCACCTCGGCCGCGGGCACGATGACGATCATGCCGATACCGAGGTTGTAGGTGCGCCGCATCTCGTCCTCCGCGACGTCGCCACCGCGCTGGATCAGCCCGAAGATGGCCGGGATCTCCCAGGCCGCCGGATCGATGCGCAGGGCGGTGCCCGCGGGCAGACAGCGCGGCGCGTTGCCGGGCAGGCCGCCGCCCGTGATGTGCGCGGCGCCGCCCACCGGGACGCGCGCCTCGACCAGGGAGCGCAGCGCGCGGGCATAGATCCGCGTCGGCTCCAGCAGCACCTCGGTCAGCGTGCGCCCACCCAGCTCGGGCGGCCGGGCGTCCCAGCCGAGGCCCATGCGCTCGAGCAGCACCTTGCGCGTCAGCGAATAGCCGTTGGAGTGCAGGCCGCTCGAGGCCAGCCCGAGCGCGACGTGGCCGGGCGCGATGGTGCTGCCGTCCCAGCTCTCGCCGGCCTCGACCACGCCGACACAGAAGCCGGCCAGATCGTACTCGCCGGGCTTGTAGAAGCCGGGCAGCTCGGCGGTCTCGCCACCGACCAGGGCGCAGCCGGCCTGGACGCAGCCGTCAGCGATCCCCTTGACCACCGCCTCGGCGACGTCGACCTCGAGCTTGCTGGTGGCGTAGTAGTCGAGGAAGAACAGCGGCTCGGCGCCGGTGACCAGGATGTCGTTGACCGACATCGCGACCAGGTCGATGCCCACGGTGTGGTGCCGACCGGTCGCGAAGGCGCACGCCAGCTTGGTGCCGACCCCGTCGGTGCCCGAGACCAGGAGCGGGCGCCGGTACCGCGTGGGCAGGCCGACCAGCGCGGCGAAGCCGCCGATCCCCCCCAGCACCTCGGGGCGCTGGGTGCGCCTGGCGTGCGGCTTGATGCGCTCGACCAGGGCGTCCCCGGCGTCGATATCGACCCCGGCGGAGGCGTACGTCACACGCGGCGAGTCGGCGGACATGGCGGGGTTTTTAACACAGGTACTGACCAGCCCGCTGGTCAGACCTCGTCTGGCTCGGTTTCCCTGGCGGGCTGGCCTTCGAGCGGAGTTTGACCCAGCGGCTCTGGAAAATTACAATCGAGACGTCCCCGCATGATTCCGCCGAACAGCAAGAGCTTCAAGGTCGACGTGATCGTGATCGCCCGCGATCACGAGGCCACGCTGGCGGAGACCCTGGCCCGGCTGCCCCGGCGGCAGCTGCGCAACATCATCGTGGTCGACAACGACTCGCACGATCGCACCGGGCGCGTCGCCGAGCTGGGCGGCGCGGTGGTCCTGCGCGAGCCGCAGTGTGGCTATGGCGCGGCGTGCCGGCGCGCGCTGATGTACCTGATGTCGCTGCCGCAGCCGCCCGAGGTCGCGGTGTTCCTGAACGGCGACGCCGTGGCCGACGCCGCCAACGTGCACACGCTGATCGAGCCCATGAAGTCCGGACACTTCGACCTCCTCATCGGGTCACGCAGCGGAGGCGCCCGGCTGACCGCCGCGGAGGCCGGCAAGCTCGCCGCGGTCAACCTGATCTTCGCCCTGTACGGCCATCGCTACACCGACATGAGCCCGTTTCGCGCCATCCGCTATCCCGCGCTGGTGGCCCTGGGCATGCGCGACGAGGACGAGGGCTGGCTGGTCGAGATGCAGGTCAAGGCCATCACCGCCGGCCTGCGCGTGGCCGAGGTCGCGGTGTCACCGCCGGCCGCGAGCCCCGGGCGCGGCGGCAAGCTGGCCCGCGCCAAGCAGCAGGTCTACGCCGGCGGCAAGATCCTGTTCACCATCCTGCGCCACGCCACCGCGAGGTAGCGCCAGCAAAGTCGCCGCGCTGCGGGCCACATGTTAGGCTGAGCCCGTGATTGGGGAGCTGGGGACGCTCTACGAGCGCTTCGGGCGGGCGGCGCCTGCGGGCACCGTGCTGTTCCGCGAGGGCGAGCCGGGCCATGACATGTACGTGATCCAGGCCGGGCGCGTGGAGCTCCTGCGCAGGGTCAAGGATCGCGAGTCGGTGCTGGCGGTGCTGCCACCGGGCGAGTTCTTCGGCGAGATGGCCATCCTCAACAACCGGCCGCGCTCGGCGACCGCGGTCGTGGTCGAGGACGCCCGCCTGCTGGTGATCGGGCCGCGCACCTTCGAGGCCATGATCCGCGGCAGCGCCGAGATCGCAGTGCGCATGATCAAGAAGCTGGCCGGGCGCCTCGAGCAGGGCAACCAGCAGATCGAGACCCTGCTCCTGCGCGACGCCAACCATCGCGTGGTCCACGTGCTGCGCAAGGTCGCCGAGTCCCTGGGGCGGCAGAGCGACGGCGGTGTGTACATCCCCATCAGCCTGGGCGAGCTGGCCGGGCGCGTCGGCCTGCAGGACCACGAGGTGGCCGAGGTGCTGGAGCGCCTGGCCCAGGCCAAGCTCATCATGATGGTCGATCCCGAACACGCGCTGGAGGGCGAGGAGCAGAGCGGCTATGTCATCCCCGAGGTCGGCCGCCTGCAGGACTTCCTCGAGTTCCTGGAGATGAAGGAGCGCTTCGGGCAGAGCGGCTGACGCACGGTCTGCGTCGCGCGAGTGGCGCAACGCGTCAACAGGACTGGAGTTTGGTTCCCTTGACGACGGGGGGGCGCAAGCGATACTTGTGCCCTCGACGATGGCCTGGTGGAGCCGACCCAAGAAGGCGCTGGAGCGCACCCCTCAGGAGGGGGCCGCACCTGTGCCCGTGGCAGCCCCTCCGGCTGACGAGAAGAAGTCGGTCCCCAAGGGGATCTGGCTGCGCTGCGACAGCTGCAACGAGATCCTGTTCGGGCCCGACCTCGAGGCCAACCTCCGGGTCTGCCCCAGGTGCCAGCACCACTTCGCGCTGCCCACCGGCGAGCGCATCCGCATGCTGGTCGACGAGGGTTCGTTCGTCGAGGAGGACGAGGGCCTCGACCCGACCGATCCGCTCGAGTTCAAGGACTCGAAGAAGTACAAGGACCGCCTCAAGACCACCCGCAAGGTGTCGGGCCACAGCGAGGCCTACCGCGCCGGCCGCGCCCTGATGGGTGGCCGCCCGGTCGAGCTCGGGCTGTTCGCCTTCGAGTTCATGGGCGGCTCGATGGGGTCGGTGGTGGGCGAGAAGATCGCGCGCCAGTTCGAGCGCGCCATCGAGCGCAGGTGCCCGGCCATCGTGCTGTCGGCCTCGGGCGGCGCGCGCATGCAGGAGGGTGTGCTGTCGCTGATGCAGATGGCCAAGACCTCGGCGGCGCTGGCCCGGCTGCGCGCCAGGAACCTGCCCTACATCTCGGTGATGCTGAACCCGACCACCGGCGGCGTCGCGGCCAGCTTCGCCATGCTGGGCGACCTGGCGGTGGCCGAGCCCAAGGCGCTGATCGGGTTCGCCGGGCCGCGCGTCATCGAGCAGACCATCCGGCAGAAGCTGCCCGAGGGCTTCCAGCGCTCGGAGTTCCTGCTCGAGCGCGGCATGCTCGACGCCATCGTGCACCGGCACGAACTGCGCGCGTGGCTGATCCAGGTCATCACGCTGCTGATGGCGGACGCGCGGGTGCCCGAGGTGGTGTCGCGCGCGGTGCCGGTGGCGGCCTCGGTGACGGCGGCGCAGACCGCGCACGAGGCGGACGACGACGACGCGGCGGCGGCGGACGCCGAGGCCGAGGCCGAGGCCGAGGCCGAGGCCGAGGGCAGCGAGATGGCCGAGACGGTGGCGGCGACCGTGACGGTGGCGGTCGCGGTGGCGGCGGCCGAGCTGGCGGCGACCACGGCCCCGGCGAGCGCCCCGGTGGCGGCGGCCGCGCCGGTCAACGGCGGCAGCCATGGCAAGGTCGCGGCAGCGGCAGGGGCGTCGGCGTCGGCGTCGGCGTCGGCGTCGGCGGTGACGGTGGCGCCAGCGGCGAAGGGCGAGACGCCGTCCGCCAGCGCGGGGAGTTCGGGGAGTTCCGGCAATTCCGGCAATGGTGAGGCCGCGGCCGCGAGCGCTGACGTCGCGGTCAAGCCAGCGTCGTCCAGCACCCCGCGCTGACGGTGGACTACCCCGCCCTGCTCGGCGAGCTGTTCGGGCTGCGCCGTTTCGGCATGGAGCTGGGCCTCGAACGCATGCAGCGGGTGCTCGGCCGGCTGGGCGACCCGCAGCGCTGCGCGCCCTTGGTGCACGTGGCAGGCAGCAACGGCAAGGGCTCCACGGCCGCCTTCACCGAGAGCCTGCTGTGCGCGCTGGGGCGACGGCCCGGTCTGTTCACGTCACCGCACCTTCTGCGCTTCACCGAGCGCTTTCGCATCGCCGGGGTCGAGGCCTCGCAGGACGCCGTGGTCGCCGCGGCCGACAAGGTGCGCCGCGCGCTGGGCGAGCCCCTGACCTTCTTCGAGTATGCGACCGCCATCGGCTTCGTGCTGTTCGCCGACGCCGGGGTCGACTGCATGGTCATCGAGGTCGGGCTGGGCGGACGCCTCGACGCCACCAACGCGGCCGATGGCGCGGTGCAGGTGGTGACCGGGATCGCGCTGGATCATGTCGCGCAGCTGGGCGGTACGCTGGGCGAGATCGCGCGCGAGAAGGCCGGGATCTTCCGGGCCGGGCGCACCGCGCTGGTGGCGCTGCCGGCCGCCGAGCCGGGACGCGCCGAGGTGCGCGCCGCGCTGAGCCAGGCCGCACGCGCGGCGGGCGCACGGCTGGCGGTGCTGGGCGAGGACTTCGGGCTGCGGCCCTGGGGTGGCGACGGCGCGCTGCTGTATCACGGGCTGCTGGCGGCGCCGTCGGACGAGGCGGCGCTGGAGATGGCGGCGCGACCGCGCTTCCCGGTCGGCGCGCTCGGGCTGCGGGGCGCGCACCAGCGCGGCAACGCGGCGCTGGCGCTGGCCGCGGCCGGCGAGCTCGGCCGCGTGATGGGCTTCGCGGTCGACGAGGAGGCCTGCGACGCCGGGCTGGCGACGGTGCGCTGGCCGGGGCGGCTCGAGCGCGTGGCCGAGGCGCCCGAGGTCTGGGTCGATGCCGCGCACAACCCGGATGGCGCCGCGGCGCTGGCGGCGGCGGTGCGCGCAGGTGACGCTGGCGCCGGTCCGCTGACGCTGGTGCTGGGCGCGCTGGACGACAAGGACGCGGCGGGGATCGCGCGCGTGCTGGCGCCGCTGGCGGCGCGCGTGATCGTGACCCGGCCGGCGTCGCCGCGCGCGCTGGCGCCAGAGCTGCTGGCGGCCGCGCTGCCCGGGGCGGACGTCGTGATCATGGCGGCGCCGGGCGCGGCGCTGGACGCGGCGCGGGCGCACGCGGCGGGCGACGGCGGCTGGGTGCTGGTGGCGGGGTCGATCTTCCTGGTCGCCAGCGCGCGCGCGCAGCTGCTCGGTGAAGCCGCCGACGAGGTCGCGGTGGCGGAGGCGCTGACGCCGGGCCGCTGAGCCCGCGCCTCGTGCTCGTGCTCGTGCTCGTGCTCGTGCTCGTGCTCGTGCTACGGGCAGACAGTGTCGGCGCCGGTCGGGCTCTGGGTCAGGACGTTGCTCGGGGTGGTGCCGGCCTGCCAGCTGGTGAACACGCCGAGCAGGCGCTGCGCGGTGCCGCCGCTGGGCGTGATGGTGGTGCCGAAGGTGTCCGCGGTGCTGTGGATGGTGTCGTGCTTGCTGCACAGGGGGGCGAACACGCCGGGCTGCCTGGTGATGAGCGTGCCCTCCTCGGCGGTGGCCGAAAGGTTGGCGAAGCTGGCCAGCTCGTCGTGCAGGGTGCGCGCGAAGGTCGCCACGGTCATCGGGGACATGTCGGCGTTGCGCAGCCCCTCCTCGAGGTAGTTGCCCGAGATGAGCTGATCGATCAGCGCCATGCGCACGAAGAAGGGCGTCGTGATGTGGTGGCGCACCACGTGAGAATCGTCGCTGCAGGCGCCGGCGGTGGCCGGCATGTTGGCGGCGTGCCAGCTGACACAGCTCGCGTCCATGCGTGCGCCGACGTTGTGGCTGTTCTGCGAGGCCAGCGTGATGTAGTCCAGCCAGGATCGGATCTGCGGCACCACGTGGGTGCCATAGTCGAGCTTGCTGCGCTCGGGGCCGACCACGGCGTCGATGAGGCCGTAGGTCTTCAGCGGACAGGCGCCGCCGCCGCTGCACGCGGTGTTGCTGGCGCGCAGGGTGTCGGTCAGGTAGTCGAGGTTGGTGATGACGCCGGCGCCGCCCGCGGAGTCGCCGGTGACGACGATCTCGGTGGCCTCGTCGAGATCGGGCATCGCGGTCTGGGCACCGCCGCGGGTGTAGACCAGCGCGGGCACGCCGGCCTGGCGCAGCGTGGCGATGTTGGCGTCGAGCACCCTGGCGCCCAGGAAGTGGATGGTGAAGGTGACCGGCGCGTTGGTCTTGGGGTTGACGGTGGTGAACGACACCGCGCGCTGGTTGCCGTGCCAGCCGTCCGAGGTGCAGTACGAGAACTCGACCTGGTTGTAGTCGCCCAGCGGGTTGACGCGCACGGCGTCGCCGCGCAGGAAGATCCCATCGGCCGCCTTCTGCGCCGGCCCGTCGTTGGTCATGGTCGAGCGCGTGAAGTTGGTCGGCGCGGTGGTGTAGGGACACTCGGTGGTGTTGTTGCAGCCGCACCAGCGCGCGATGCATGACGCGCCGCTGCCACAGCCGCCGCCGCCATGCAGGTTGAGCACCCACTTGTTTCGGTTGGCCGCGCCGGTGTAGGGCCGGAAGTAGATCGCCGCCGGGCTGCCGTCGTTGCACAGCGCGTCGGGGAACGCGGCCTGATCGAGGACATGACGCTGGAACTCGGCCACGTTGCCGGGCCCCACCGGCGGCGCGGCGCCACACTGCACGACGTCATCGATGTTGGCCGGAGCCTGCGGCGCGGCGTCCACGGTCACGCTGGAGTCGACGCTGACGCTGGCGTCGTCGTCGAGGCCGCCGTCACCGCGGCCGCGGCCGTCGCCGCCTCCACAGCCATTGGCAGCCAGCAGCACCACCATCGAGATCGAGCACAACCAAGCAGTCGGCGTCATGTCCCCCCCCTGGGCTGACCCAGACCTGAGCAGGGATCATGCCACGCCATCCTCGCGACCTGAAACGGCCGGCGCAGGCGGCGGCTGCAGGGTGTCGGGTCGCCCCTGCAGGGTGGACCCTGCAGCCACGCCCCCGCGCGCCAGGATCGTCACGCGCTGGACGGCCGGTGGCGACGAACTTGCCCCCGACCCGGGGCCCGGTATCCTGGACGCATGAGGCGATCTGGGAAGTGGCTCCTCGGCTTCGGGCTGCTCGTGCTGGCGGCGGGCGAGGCTGTGGCCAAGGACGCTGGGCCCCGGCCGCCGGCGCTGGACTGGATCGGCTTCCGACCGCGCGAGGCCGGCACCTCGGAGCTGTTCATGCTGGTGACCCAGCCGGTCAAGCCGCGTGAGCAGGTCATCGGCGACCGGATCTATCTCATGCTGGATGGCGTGGTCCCGGCCAAGCGCAACAACACGCGCTCGCTGGACACGCGCTGGTTCGAGACCCCGGTGGCCGCGGTCACCGTGAAGAAGATCGGCAAGAAGGGCTGCACCGCGTGTCTGGGCAAGAAGGTCGCGGGGCCGTCGATGCCGGGCGCCGGCCTGCTCATCACCATCATCATGAAGCCCAAGGCGGCGCCGTCCTACACCATGGGCAGCGAGCAGAGCGACCTCGATCCGGTGCCGCCGCACCAGCTGAGGCCCGGCGAGAAGCCCAAGGCGCCGGTCACGCGCACGCTGATCCGCGTCGGCTTCGAGCGCCCCCCGGCCGAGGCCAGCGCGGCGACGGACGACACCGTGCGTCCGCGCCTGAGCGAGCCCGAGGTCGAGCCCATCAAGATCCCGCCCGCGCCGAAGTCGAAGTAGCCGCCACCACAGCGATCGTCGGCGCGCCGACCGGCGTTCGCCAGACGGTGTAACATCGATCCATGCGTCTGCATGGGGAGGGACGGGACGCCGGGGTCACCGGCGAGGACGGCGCTGCGACGCCGTCACACGCGGGCGCGCGCGCACAGACCGACGCCCTGACCGGCCCCGGGCTGCCGACCGGGGGCGCCACCGCCGATCATGGCATCCGCTTGCCCGACGGGCTGCGCGGCAAGCTGGAGGACACCGCCGGGGTCGACCTGGGCGAGGTGCGCGTGCACACCGGTGACGCCGCGGCGGCCAGTGCGGGCGCGCTGGGCGCCCGCGCCGCGACGGTGCAGCAGGACATCCATTTCGGCGCCGGCGAGTATCAACCCGAGACCGCCGGGGGCCAGCACCTCATCGCCCACGAGGTCGCGCACACGGTGCAGCAGCGCGGCGCGGAGCCTGTGGCACAGCTCAGGACCGACGGCCCTCCGGCCAGCGCGAGCGCCGAGCGCGAGGCCGATGGCTTCGCCGACGCGGTGGTGTTCGGTGGCGCGCCGCGCACCCTGTCGGCGCAGCCGGTGGCGCTGGCGCGCCAGCCGCAGGGTGCCGGAGCTGACGCCGGCCGGTCGCTCGAGAGCCCGACCCACCAGGGTGTCAGCTGGGTCAACCCGGGGGCTGGCCGGGCCGGCACCCAGTCCATGGTCGGCGTCATGTACTTCAGGACCAAGGAGTCCAACCTCGACGACCAGGACCTGGCGCGCATCAAGGAGCTGGCGCGCGCCTATGCGCCGTACGCCAGGCGCAACCTGGGCAAGCCCAACGCCGAGCTGGGCCTCAGGGGCCGCGTCGTGGGTCACGCCGATCCACGTCGCTCGGTGGAGCCCAACAACACCGAGCTGTCGGTGCAGCGGGCCGCCCTGGTGGCGCGCATGCTGATCCGGGCACTGGCGGTCGAGGCCGGCCTCATCGAGGGCAACTTCGACATTCCGCACAGCGGCGCCGGCGCCGACGAGCCCGTGCCCAGCGGCCCCGAGATCGAGATGAGCGCGCTGGCGACGCTGCGCCGCGCCGACATCTTCCTCGACGCCGAGGTGCTCGAGGCCGCGGCGCCCGCGGGGCCGGCCGCGCCGGAGCCAGGACCGCCGCCGCCGCCACCGCCCAACATCGGGACCGACTACGACGCCTGGGATCGCTTCGCCGAGTACATGGACCGGGGCGATCGTCGCATCATCCACGACGTCGCGCTCCGCATGGTGGGCACCCTCGCCGGTGACTCCACCGGCGAGATCCTGGAGGGCACCACGCTGGCGTCGATCGGCAGCGACATCGTGCGCGGGCGCAACAAGGACGCCGGCACCCTGCCCTTCAAGCCGGTCAAGCCGCCGTGGTGGGACAGCCGCGGGCCAAAGCCTGCGGCGCCGGCGTCGTCGGGGATGGGTCGCCGCGCCCCGCAGTCGCCTCCGGCCCCCACGGCCAGCCAGCAGCTGATCGCCAAGCAGCAGCTTCTCCGTCGCGACTTCAAGGAGACCATGTTCTTCCTGCAGACCGAGTTCTCGGACAGGAACGGCGCCTACCTGAAGTGGATGACGGAGTACCGCAAGGACAACCCCGATCCCGAGAAGCTGCGCGAGTACGCCAGGACCATCGGCTACATCATGTTCATGCTCGACACCGTGCAGGACGAGGCGATCGAGGTCGTGAACCTGTCAGAGGACTGACGCCAGGACCACCGGACCACTGTCGGCCCGCCCGTGAGGCCGCTTCGGAGCGACGGCGCCAGCAGCGCGAGGTGTCAAGCAGCGCGCGCTGGCGTCCCATGTGGCGTGCTACTCACAGCTGGGCTTCTGTCAGCTGCCGCTGCGCGATCAGGTGCTGCTCACGAACACGGTGGATCCGGCTGATCTGGACCTGTCAGCGGCGCTGCGCACCGGGCTGGCTTGCCTGGGCGGCGCGGGCGCGCGCTGACGACGCTCAGGGCAGCAGCCGCGGCGGGTCGTACAGCGGCCCGAGCGGCAGCGAGCGGCGCAAGACGCCGCGCTTGATGCCCAGCACGGTGGTCACCATCATGCGGCGCAGCGGGCCGATCTTGCACGCCAGCGCCATCGACAGATCGCGCAGGGCCCCGAGGACGCGACCGCCATCGCTCTGGAACAGCGGGGTCAGCAGGCGCGTCATGCGCTGGTAGTAGCGCAGGTGGCGCAGGCGCTGGGCCGAGTAGCGCGCCAGGGCGGCCAGCGGCGGCGGCGCATCGGGGCGGACATCGGCCAGGCAGTCGGCCAGCACCATGGCGTCGAACAGGGCCAGGTTGGCGCCCTGGCCGAGCTGCGGGCTCATGGCGTGGGCGGCGTCCCCCAGGTAGACCACGCCGGGCAGGTGCCAGCGCGGCATGCTGACGTGGCGATAGCTGGTGTAGATCAGCTGCTCGGGGCGCTCGATGCTGGTCAGGAGCGGCGCGGTCCACGGCGCATAGCGCACCACGTCGGCCTTCCACGGGGCCAGACCCGCGGCGCGCCAGGCGTCGACCCGATCGCCGCGGATGGACCAGAAGATGCTGCCGACGCGGGCGCCGTCGGGGTCCTGGCCGGTGGGCAAGAGGCCCAGCAGGCGGCGCGTGCCGTCGGCGATCTGGTGAAGGCGCGTGCCCAGGACGCCGTCGGGGTCGGGCGCCACGAACCACAGCGCCCCCCAGGCGTACTCGGTGATGCGGGTGTGCAGCGCGCGCTGGGTGTCGTCGCGCAGCGACGAGCGCGCGCCGTCGGCGACGATGACGAGATCGTGCGGACCGTGGCGCTCGCCGTCGGGCGTGGTCAGGGCGTGGCGGGCACCGTCGGGCACCAGGGTGTCGATGTGGACGCCGAGGCGCAGGGTGACCGGGGCGGCCTGGACGGCGCGGAAGAGGGCGCGGAACAGCACGCCGCGGTGGATGCCCAGGCCACACAGGCCGGGCGCGACCTCGGCATAGCTGACGTCGACCAGGGTGCGGCGCCGGGGTGTCTCGCAGCGCAGCGCGGTGATGGGGGCGCCGGCGGCGGCGACCTCGGCGTGGACCGCGGGGTCGAGGCGGGCCAGCGCCCACAGGCCGGTGGGCTGCAGCACCAGGCCGGCGCCGATGGCGGCGGGTGCGGGCACCCGCTCGTAGACGGTGACCCGGTGGCCGGCGCGGGACAGGGCCAGCGCGCTGGCGGCGCCAGCGGTGCCACACCCGATGATGCCGACGTCCACGAGGGGGACTCTACCCTGCCCGGCTCGTGCTCGTGCTCGTGCTCGTGCTCGTGCTCGTGCTCGTGCTCGTGCTCGTGCTCGTGCTCGTGCTCGTGCTCGTGCGCGCTAGCAGTCGATGCCCGGCGCCGGGAAGCCCTTGCACAGCTCCGCCACCTCGGCGGCGATGTTGTCGAGCTTGGCGTCATCCCCCGCGGCCTGCACGGCCTGGTCGATCCAGGCCGCGACCTTGCGCGCCTCGGTCTCCTTCATGCCGCGCGAGGTCATCGCCGGGGTGCCCAGGCGCACGCCGCTGGGATCGAACGGCTTGCGGGGGTCGAACGGAACCGTGTTGTAGTTGGCCTCGAGGCCGGCGCGATCCATGGCCTTGGCCGCGGGCTTGCCGCCGATCCCCTTGGCGGTCAGATCGATCAGCACCAGGTGGTTGTCGGTGCCGCCCGAGATGACGCGGAAGCCGCGCGAGGCCAGCTCGTCGGCCATGGCGCGCGCGTTCTTGACGACCTGGTGCGCATAGTCCTTGAAGCCTGGCTCGGCGGCCTCGCGCAGCGCGACCGCGATCCCGGCGGTGGTGTGGTTGTGCGGGCCGCCCTGCAGCCCGGGGAAGATGGCCTTGTCGATGGCCGACTTGAACTCGTCCTTGCACAGGATCATGCCGCCGCGCGGGCCGCGCAGGGTCTTGTGCGTGGTCGTCGTCACGACGTCGGCGAAGGGCACCGGGCTGGGGTGGGCGCCGCCCGCGATGAGCCCCGCGATGTGCGCCATGTCGGCGACGAACCTGGCGCCGACCTCGCGCGCGATGGCGGCGAAGGACTCCCAGTCCCAAAGGCGCGGGTAGGCGGTGCCGCCGGCCCAGATCACCTTGGGACGGTGCTCACGCGCCAGGCTGCGCACCTGGTCCAGGTCGATCAAGTGGTGCACCGGATCGACGCCGTACTGCACCGCCTTGAAGTACTTGCCGCTGATCGACACGTTCCAGCCGTGGGTCAGGTGGCCACCCATGGGCAGGCCGAGCCCCATCACGGTGTCGCCAGGCTGGCAAAACGCCAGGTACACCGCCAGGTTCGCGGGTGAACCCGAGTACGGCTGCACGTTGGCGTGGTCGGCGCCGAACAGCTTCCGGGCGCGATCGACCGCCAGCGTCTCGATGGGGTCGATGAACTGCTGGCCCTCGTAGTAGCGCTTGCCGGCGTAGCCTTCGCTGTACTTGTTGGTCAGGATCGACCCGGTGGCGGCCAGCACCGCGCGCGAGACATAGTTCTCCGACGGGATGAGACGGATCTTGGCCGACTCGCGGCGCTCCTCCCGAGCGATGAGATCCGCGATCTCGGGATCGGTGCTGCCCAGCGCTTCGCTATTCGTCGAGGTCGTCGAGGTCGTCACGAGCGAACTGTGTTGGCCGCGACCTCGCGCGTCAAGAGCCATGTGCTAAGGTCCACCCGTCCATGCAATACGTGCCAGATCTAGCTGAATTTCGCTCACGTTCGCAGGGCCACGATCTCATCGTCGTGTACCGCGAGATCGTCGATGACGCCGACACCCCGGTGTCGGCGTTCGCCAAGCTGCGCGCCTCGGAGTGGAGCTTCCTGCTCGAGAGCGTGGTCGGCGCCGAGAAGTGGGCGACCTACTCGTTCGTCGGCGTGGCGCCGCGCGCGGTGGTGCGCGCCCGCGCCGGCCAGGCCCGCGTCGAGTGGCGCGAGCCCGAGGCGCCCGCGCGCGAGGAGCAGCTGGCCGCGCCCGACGCCGCCGCGGCGGTGGCCGAAGTACTGGCGCGCTTCCGGGTCTGGGCACCGCCGGGGCTGCCGCGCTTCTATGGTGGAGCGGTCGGCTGTCTGGCCTATGACGCCGTGCGCGCGTTCGAGAAGCTGCCCGCGCGCGCGCCCGACGAGCTCGGCCTCGACGACGCGGTGTTCGTGCTGACCGACACCGTGGTGGTGTTCGACAACCTGCGCCAGACCCTCAAGGTGGTCGCGACCGCGCGCGCCGACGGCGGCGACGCCGCGCACGCGGCGGCCTGCGCGCGCATCGACGCGGTGATCGCGCGCCTGCGCGGACCGGCCCCCGCGCTGCGCGTGGTCGACGCCGCGGCGGCGCCGTCGGCCGACGTCGAGGTCAAGCGGCGCAGCACGCCGGAGGAGTACATGGCCGCGGTGGTGCGCGCCAAGGAGTACATCCTGGCCGGCGACGCCTTCCAGGTCGTGCTGTCGCAGCGCTTCGAGGTCGCGCGAGGCGAGCTGGATCCGTTCGACGTCTACCGCGCGCTGCGCGTCATCAACCCGTCGCCCTACATGTTCCACCTCGACTTCCCGGGCGCCGCGGTCACCGGGGCGTCGCCCGAGGTGGTCGCGCGCCTCGAGGCCGGGCGGGTCACCGTGCGGCCCATCGCGGGGACCCGGCGGCGCGGCGCCAGCGAGGCCGAGGACGCGCGCCTGGAGGCGGAGCTGCTGGCCGACCCCAAGGAGCGCGCCGAGCACATCATGCTGATCGACCTCGGGCGCAACGACGTCGGCCGCGTCAGCAAGGTCGGCAGCGTGCACGTCGACGAGACCATGGTGGTCGAGCGCTACTCCCACGTCATGCACATGGTGTCGCACGTGACCGGAGAGCTGGCCGAGGGCCTGGGGCCGCTCGACGTGCTGCGCGCGTCGTTCCCGACCGGGACGCTGAGCGGGGCGCCCAAGATCCGCGCCATGGAGATCATCGAGGAGCTGGAGCCGACCCGGCGCGGCCTGTATGGCGGCGCGGTGGGCTACCTGTCGTACGCCGGCAACATGGACTTCGCCATCGCCATCCGCACCCTGGTCACACAGGGTGACAAGATCTTCGTGCAGGCGGGGGCCGGGATCGTGCACGACTCGGTGCCGGCCGCCGAGCACGAGGAGTGCATGAGCAAGGCCCGCGCGGTGCTGCGCGCGGTGGCCGCCGCGCGAGGGGGCGTCTGATGCTCCTGGTGATAGACAACTACGACAGCTTCACCTTCAACCTGGTGCAGTACCTCGGCGAGCTCGGGGCCACGGTGCGGGTGGAGCGCAACGACGCCCCCGCGGTGCGTGACGTCGCGGCCATCCCGGGCTGGGCCAGCGCGGTGGTGCTGTCCCCGGGGCCGTGCACGCCCAACGAGGCCGGGGTGTCGCTGCAGGTCATCCGCGAGCTCAGCGGGCGGCTGCCCATCCTGGGCGTGTGCCTGGGTCACCAGGCCATCGGGCAGGCCTTCGGGGGCAAGGTCATCCGCGCGCGCGCGCCGATGCACGGGAAGATCTCGGCCATCCAGCACCGCGGCCTGGGCGTGTTCGCGGGGCTGCCGCAGCCGATGCAGGCCACGCGCTACCACTCGCTGATCGTGGAGCGCGCCACCCTGCCGGCCTGCCTGGAGATCACGGCCGAGACCGCCGAGGGCGAGATCATGGGCCTCCGCCACCGCGAGCACGCGGTCGAGGGCGTGCAGTTTCACCCCGAGTCGATCATGACGCCCGACGGCAAGCAGCTCTTGGCCAACTTCCTCCGTCGGGTGCCGGCGTGACCTTGCAGGAGGCCATCGCGCGCGTGGTGGCGCGCCGCGACCTCAGCCAGGCCGAGACCGCCGAGGTCATCGGCCGCATCATGGAGGGCGAGGCCACCCCGGCGCAGATCGGCGGCCTGCTGATCGCGCTGCGCATGAAGGGCGAGACGCCCGACGAGCTGGCCGGCGCGGCGCGGGCCATGCGGGCGCGGGCGACGCCCATCCAGTGTGACGCCGCCGTGGTGGTCGACACCTGCGGCACCGGGGGCGACGGCGCGGCGACCATCAACGTGTCGACCATCGCGGCCTTCGTGGTGGCCGCCTGCGGCGTCACCGTGGCCAAGCATGGCAACCGCGCCCTGTCGTCGCGCTGTGGCAGCGCCGACGTCCTGGAGGCCCTCGGCGTCGCGGTCGCCGCGCCGGTCGCCGTCATCGAGCGCTGCCTGCGCGAGGTCAAGCTGGGCTTCATGTTCGCGCCGGCCTTCCACGCCGCGACCCGCCATGTGGGCGGGCCGCGCAAGGAGCTGGGCACGCGCACGCTGTTCAACCTGCTCGGGCCGATGACCAACCCGGCCGGGGCGCGACGCCAGGTCATCGGCGTGTTCGACTCGGCCTTCGCGGCGCCGATGGCGCAGGCGCTGGGGCAGCTCGGGTCGGAGCGCGTGCTGGTCGTGCACGGCGCCGGCGGCCTCGACGAGATCGCCGTCGCCGGCGAGACCCAGGTCGCCGAGCTGCGCGGCGGCCAGGTCCACGAGTACGCGGTGTCGCCGCGCGTGTTCGGCCTGGCCGAGACCGATCCAGCGGGGCTGGCGGGCGGCGCCGCGGCCGACAACGCCGCCATCGCGCTCGAGGTCCTGCACGGCGGCGGCGGCCAGGCCGGGGCGCCGCGCGCGGCGGTGGTGATGGCGGCCGCGGCGACGCTGCTCGCGGCCGAGGTGGCACCCGACCTGCGCGCGGCGGCGAGGCGGGCCGAGGCGGCGCTGGACAGCGGCGCGGCGCGCGAGGTGCTCGACCGGCTGGTCAAGGTCTCGCACGGAGCCGCCGCGTGAGCGACACCGCGACGAGCTCCATCCTGGCCCGCATCCTCGCCAGCAAGCGCGCCGAGCTGGCCGCGGGCCTGGCCGCGGAGCCGCTGGCCAGCGTGCGCGCGCGCGCCGAGGCGGTCACGCGCGAGGCGCCGGCGCGGCCGTTCGCCAGCGTGCTGCGGCGCGGGCCCGGCGACACCGCGGTGCGGGTCATCGCCGAGATCAAGCGGGCCTCGCCGTCGCTGGGGCCGATCCGCCCCGACGCCGACGTGGTCGCCATCGCGCGGAGCTACGCGGCGGCGGGCGCGCGGGCGCTGTCGGTGCTGACGGATGGGCCGTTTTTCGGCGGCAACCTCGGCGATCTGACCGCGGCGCGCGCGGCGGTCAGCATCCCGGTGCTGCGCAAGGACTTCCTCATCGACGAGGGGGAGTTGTGGCGCGCCCGGGCCGCGGGCGCCGACGCCGTGCTGCTCATCGTGGCCGCGCTGGACGACGTCCGCCTGGCCGACCTGCTGGCGTGTGCGCGCGCGGCCGGCCTCGGCGTGCTGGTCGAGGCCCACGACGCGCGCGAGCTCGAGCGCGCGCTGGCCGCGGGCGCCAAGGTGGTCGGCGTCAACCACCGTGACCTGGCGACCTTCGTGGTCGACACCTCGCTGACCGAGCGGCTGCGCCCGCTGGTGCCGGCGCGCTGTGTCTATGTCGCCGAGAGCGGCATCCGCACCGCGGCCGACGTCGCGCTGATGGGCGCCCACGGGGCCGACGCCGTCCTGGTCGGCGAGGCGCTGATGCGGGCGCCCGATCCCGGCGCCGCGCTGGCCGAGCTGGTGGCCTGATGCTGGTCAAGATCTGCGGGCTGACCCGGGCCGGCGACGTCGAGGCCGCACTGGCCGCGGGCGCCGACGCCATCGGCCTCAACTTCTGGCCGAGCTCGAAGCGCCATGTCACGCCCGAGGCGGCGGCCCCGCTGGCGGCGCTGGTGCGCGGACGGGCGCGCCTGGTCGGCGTCTTCGTCAACGCCGAGGCGGCCGCGATCAACGCGGTCGTGGCGGCCGTCGGCCTCGACGTGGTGCAGCTGCACGGTGACGAGGCGCCCACGCTGGCGGCCCAGCTGACGCGGCCGCTGTGGCGCGCGGTGCGGGTCGCGGGCGCGGCCTCGCTGGACGAGATCGAGAGCTGGCCCGGCGCCGAGGCCTTCCTGCTCGACAGCGCCAGCGCCGGCTATGGCGGCAGCGGGCAGTCGTTCGACTGGACGCTGGCGCGCGCGGTGGCGACGCGGGTGCGGGTGCTGGTGGCCGGTGGCCTCGGGCCCGACAACGTGGCGGCGGCGGTGCGCGCGGCCCGGCCCTGGGGCGTCGATGTCGCGGGCGGCGTCGAGACGGCACCCGGGATCAAGGATCAGGCACTGATGGCGCGCTTCATCCAGGCAGCGCGCGCGGAGGACTTCTCGTGATCACGGCACACAGAGGTGACAGCGGTCGGTTCGGCCCCTTCGGCGGGCGCTATGTGGCGGAGACGCTGATGCCGGCGCTCGACGAGCTGGAGACCGCGTGGCGCGCGGCGCGTGACGACGCCAGCTTCTGGGCCGCCTACAACGAGCTGATGACCGAGTATGTCGGCCGGCCGTCGCCGCTGACCTTCGCCGCCAACCTGACCGCACGGCTGGGTGGGCCGCGGATCTACCTCAAGCGCGAGGACCTCAACCACACCGGCGCGCACAAGATCAACAACTGCATCGGGCAGGCCCTGCTGGCCCAGCGCATGGGCAAGCAGAACCTCATCGCCGAGACCGGCGCCGGGCAGCACGGCGTGGCCACCGCGACGGTGGCGGCGCTGATGGGCTTTCAGTGCACCGTGTACATGGGGCGCGAGGACGTGGCGCGGCAGTCGCTCAACGTGTTCCGCATGCGCCTGCTCGGCACCACGGTGCACGCGGTCGACAGCGGCAGCGCGACGCTGAAGGACGCCATGAACGAGGCGCTGCGCGCCTGGGTCACCCACGTGCGCGACACCTACTACCTCATCGGCAGCGTGGCCGGGCCGCACCCCTACCCGTCCCTGGTGCGCGAGCTGCAGGCCATCATCGGGCGTGAGGCGCGCGAACAGGTGCTGAAGAAGACCGGCCAGCTGCCCGCCGCGGTGGTCGCGTGCGTGGGCGGCGGCTCCAACGCGATGGGGATCTTCGACGCCTTCGTGGACGACGCCGGAGTGGCGCTGATCGGGGTCGAGGCCGCCGGTGACGGCGTGGACACGCCGCGCCACGCCGCCACCCTGGGTGGTGGGCGCGTGGGTGTGCTGCACGGCGCCAAGTCGTACGTGCTGCAGGACAAGGACGGGCAGATCGCGGAGGCGCACTCGATCAGCGCCGGCCTCGACTATCCTGGGGTCGGCCCCGAGCACGCCTGGCTGAAAGAGAGCGGACGCGCGAGCTATGTCAGCGTGACCGACGACGAGGCGCTGGAGGCGTTCGATCTGCTGGCGCGCTGCGAGGGCATCATCCCGGCGCTGGAGAGCTCGCACGCCATCGCGCACCTGGCCACGCTGGCGCCCACGCTGAGCAAGGACGACGTGGTGGTGGTGTCGCTGTCGGGGCGCGGCGACAAGGACATCCCGACCGTGGCCGCGCGCCGGGGCATCGCGCTGTGAGCCGCCTGAGAGACGTCATCGAGGCGGCGCGGGCGCGCGGTGAGCGCGCGCTGGTGGCCTACCTGACCGCGGGCGATCCGTCGTTCGAGGTCAGCCTGCGCGTGCTGCTGGAGGCGGCGCGGCGCGGCGCGGACATCATCGAGCTGGGCGTGCCCTGGAGCGACCCGTCGGCCGACGGCGTGGCCATCCAGGGCGGCATGCTGCGCGCGCTGGCGGGTGGCATGCGGCTGGGGCGGTCGCTGGAGCTGATGCGGGCGTTCCGGCGCGAGAGCGACGTGCCGGTGGTGCTGTTCGGGTACTTCAACCCCATCCTGAGCTACGGCTGCGAGCGGCTGGCCAGCGACGCCCGCGCCGCGGGGGTCGACGGCCTGCTGGTGGTCGACCTGCCGCTCGACGAGGCCGACGAGCTGCGCCTGCCGGCGCGCGCGGCCGGCCTCGACTGGGTGCCCCTGCTGGCGCCCACGAGCACCCCGGCGCGCATCGCGCGCGCCGCGGAGGTCGCGGATGGTTTTGTTTACTATGTGTCAATGACCGGGGTCACCGGCGCGGCCCTGGCGCCGGCTCTGGCCGAGGCCGAAGCCAAGGTGGCCGAGCTGCGCCAGGTGCTGAAGCAGCCCATCGCGGTCGGCTTCGGGGTGGCGACCCCCGAGGACGCGCGTCAGGTGGGTGGGTTCGCGGACGCGGTGGTGGTCGGCAGCGCGCTGGTGCGCGAGATCGAGCAGGCGGTCGCGGCGGGGCGAGACCCCGCGGCGGCGGTGGGCGACAGGGTGGCCGGGCTGAAGGCGGCGCTGAAGGGGTAGCGCCCCGTCATCGTGCTCGTGCTCGTGCTCGTGCTCGTGCTCGTGCTCGTGCTCGTGCTCGTGCTCGTGCTCGTGCTCGTGCTCGTGCTCGTGCTCGTGCGGGGTCAGGTCGCGGGCGGCCACAGCTCGGGGTTGACCAGGTTGGTGGGGCGCCGATCCTCCAGCCAGCCGGCGACCGCGGCGACGCACAGCTCGGCCATGCGGGTGCGCGCGGCCACGGTGGCCGAGCCGATGTGGGGCAGCAGGGTCGTGCGCGGCGCGGTCAGCAGCGCGGGGGTCACCCGCGGCTCGTCGACGAAGACGTCGAGGCCGGCGCCGCCGAGCTGGCCGGCGTGCAGGGCGGCGGCCAGCGCGGCCTCGTCGACCACGGCGCCGCGCGCGGTGTTGATCAGGATGGCGTGCGGGCGCATGCGCGCCAGCGCGGCGGCGTCGATCAGGCCACGGGTGGCCGGGGTCAGCGCACAGTGCAGCGACACGAAGTCGCTGCTGGCGAGCAGCGCGGGCAGCTCGACCCGGGTCGCGCCCAGCTCGGCCTCGACGGCGGCGGGGGCCGGGTGCGGCGCCGCATAGAGGATGCGCAGGCCGAAGCCGCGGGCGCGCGCCGCGACCGCGCGCCCGATGCGCCCGAAGCCGACCAGGCCGAGCCTGCGTCCGCTGAGCTCGGCGCCCAGCAGCTCTGCCGGATCGAAGCCGTGCCAGCGCCCCTGGCGCAGCAGCGCCTCGCCCTCGCCGAGCCGGCGCGCCGTCGCCAGCAGCAGCGCGAAGGCGAGATCGGCGGTGGCGTCGGTCAGCACCTCGGGGGTGTTGGCGACCAGGACGCCGCGCGCGCTGGCCGCCGGCACGTCGACGTTGTCGTGGCCGACCGCGTTGTTGGCGACCACGCCGAGGTGCGGCGCGCGGGCCAGGAAGGCGTCGTCGATGCGGTGCTGCAGCAGGCAGATGACCGCATCGGCGTCGGCGACCGCGGCGTCGAGGGCGTGCTGCGCCATCACACCGCTGGCGGGCGCGACGACGTCGCAGGCCGGCAGCCGCTCGGCCACGTCGATGGGCAGCGCGCTGCCGACCACCACGCGGGCGCGCCGCGCGCCGGGGAAGCGTCGGCGCGGCACGCTCACGGCACCTGCCTCTCGGCGGCCTCGGCCGCGAGCACCGCGCGCGCCACCACCTCCAGCTCGGCCATCGACGCCGCGCCCTCGATCCCCCCCTGCCCCACCACCACGTCACGGTGGTGGCCGCCCGCGATCACGCGCAGCCCGCGCGCGGTCCAGCCCGCCCCGGCCTCGAGCAGCGCGGGCGCGGCGCGCTCGGCGGCCTGCTGTGACGACAGGCTGAGCCAGATCAGCGCCGGCGCCTGCTCGCGCACCGCGACCGCCAGCGCCGCCACCGGAAGGTCGGGCCCCAGGTTGATGCTGCGCAGCCCAGCCTCGGCGGCCACGCTGGCCACGAACACCGAGGGCAGGAGGTAGGGATCCCCGCTGGGCGCCGCGCCGAGCGCGCACGGGGCCGCCTCGGTCGCGGCCTGGAAGGTGGCGCGCAGCTGCGCGGCGGCCTGGATGCACAGGTCGGTGGCGCGGTGCTCGATGTAGATCCCCGACTCGCCGTGACGCCACAGCTCGCCGATGCGGGCCATGGCCTGCTGGATGGGGCCGTCACAGATCTCGGCCACGCTGTGGCCGGCCAGGTACAGCGACATCACCAGGCCGCTGGCGCGCGCGCCGTGGCCCTCGGCCAGATGGCGGAACAGGAGCTCGGCGGCGTCGGCCAGGGTCGGGGTGGCGCGGCCGCCGGGCCCGGGCAGCCCCAGCCGCTCGGGTGCCACCAGGGGCACGCGCGACTCGCGGATGAAGCGCACGGCGTCGGCGATGCTGATGCGGCGGTGGCCGCCCGCGGTGCGCGCGACCCGGATCTGGCCAGCGTCGGCCCAGCGCTTGAGCGATGACTCGCTGACGCCGATGGCCTGCGCCAGCTCGCGAGGGGAAAGCAGCGGCTTCATGGACCATTGGAGTATGACCGAGCCCTGAACGTTTTGGACGATTTTCATCAAACGGCTGGCCCAGGTGCGCCGCGTCCCGCATGCTTTTCGGGATCCACGGGGGTCCGATGCGCGGCGGGCTGCTCGCAGGACTTTGGCTCGCACTGCTCGCTGGCTGCGGACCCAGCGGTCGCGCGGGTGCGCCTGCCGCCCCGCGCGCCACCGAGGCCACTGCGCCGGCCGTGCGCGACGAGGTCGCCGCCGGGGCACCGACCGCGCTGCCCGCGTGCGGCGACGCCGCCGCCTGTCACCAGGCCTGCAGTGACGGCGAGGCGCCCGCGTGTGTGTCGCTGGCCAGGATGTTCGAGGCCGCCGGGCGCGCCGCGCCGGCCGCGCTGCGCTTCCGCCGCGCCTGCGAGCTGGGTGACCCCGCCGCCTGTGGCGCCGCCGCGGTGCTGCATGCGCGGGCCGGCGCCGACAGCTTCGACGTCGCGCGCGCGGCCGAGCTGTTCGCGCGCGGCTGCGACGGCGGCGACGCCGCGTCCTGCGCGGAGCTCGCGCACTGGTACGAGGTCGGTCGCGAGGTGTCGCCCAGCGCGCGGCGCGCCGCCGAGCTGACCCGGCGCGCGCGCTGGCTGTACGAGCTCGGCTGTGACGCCGGCGACGGCGCGGCCTGTCACGAGCTGGGGCTGGTGCGTCGCCGCGGCGCCGATCTGACCTCGCTGGTGTCGGCCTTCCAGCGCGCCTGCGAGCTGGGCGTGGCCGACGACTGTGGCTTCGTCGGGCGCATGCACCAGCACCTGGGGCGACCGGCCGCAGCGCTGCGCGCCTTCGTGGCCGGCTGTGACGCGGGTGATCCCTGGAGCTGCGAGGAGGCCGCGCAGAAGCTGGACCTCGCCGGCCCCGGCGCGCTGGTGCCCGGCGCGCCGCAGCGCAGCGCGGCCTCGCTGCGCTACCACGGCGAGGTGCTGCGCCGCCGCGCGCGCGCGCTGCTGACCGGGCGCTGCGACGCCGGCGAGGCCAGCGCCTGCGAGCGCGTCGCGCTCGACTACGAGAACCAGGCCGGCACCCCGGCGCGCCGGATCGGGCGTCGCCTGCTGTATGCGCGGGCGCGCGGGCTGTGGCTGGCGCACTGCGAACAGAGCGGCGGCGCCGCCTGCCACGACGCCGCCCGCCTGTTGCGCGAGGGCCTCGGTGGCCCGCCCGATGCCGAGCGCGCGACCCAGCTGTCGCGACGCGCCTGCGCCACCGGCGTCGGTGCGGCCTGCGCGGCCGAGGCGCGCGCGCTGCTGCTGGCGGCGCAGACGGTGGCCGATCCGGACGCCGACGCGCGGGCCAACGACGCCTTCCAGCGCGGCTGCGACCTCGGCGACGCCGAGGCCTGTCGCGAGCTGGGCTGGCGCGTGCTGTATGGCCTGGGCACGGCGGCGTCACCGCAGGGGGCCGAGACGCTGCTGACGCGGGCCTGTGCGCTGGGCAGTGACGACGCCTGTCAGCCGACGCCGTAGCTCGCCCGGGTAGCTCTTGCTGCACCCCGCCGCGGCGAGCAGCAGCCCCTACGCCCCCACGACGGCACCCCTGGTCCGCCACCGCAACCGTCCCCGCAGCCGCGTCATCACAGCGCAGTGTATCGTCGACCCCATGGCTGACGGCGCCGACATCACCGCGTCGCGCGAATACCGCGCCATCGCCGCGCACTATGCCGGCCGTGCCGCCTCGCGCTCCCGCGTGCCCTACATGCAGCACATCGACGAGGGCCTCACCATCCTGCGTCGCCAGCGCGCGACCGACCGGGCCATGCGCGCCTTCTGCCTGCACCCCCTGGTGCAGAGCGACGCCGACCTGGCCGCGAGCTACCCACGCCTCGCCACCCTCAGCGACGACGCCCAGGTCCTCGCGCTGGCCCTCGAGTACCGCGCCGTCGCCAACGCCGCGCTGTCGCAGCGCGCTCTCGCCAGCGCCGCCGACATCGCGCTGTCACCGCTGGCCGAGGTCAACCAGATGCTGGTCGCCGACAAGATCCAGAACTACAAGGACTTCATCCTGCACCACCGCGGTCGTCACCCGCGCAGCGCCGCGCTGGAGCGCTACTTCCGCCTCTGGCTCGAGCGCCTCGGCATCGACGACGCCGCCTACGCGCGACTGTCAGCCGGCCTTCTGACGCCTGACTCCTGACGGGACAAGTGCCGCCTGACCCAGGCCGCCCTGCCCGGTACCGCTTCAGCTGTCAGCGCGCCTCGGCCGCGGTGACCACCTCGGGGTCCTTGACCGCCAGGTCGACCGCCTTCTCGGCCAGCTCGGTGGCGGGGCCCGGGATGGCCTGCACGGCGCGCACGAGGTGGACCACGAGGCCGGTGAAGGTCAGGCCCCAGGCAGCCAGGGCGACCCAGAGGAAGACGTGCGGCAGCGCCAGCAGGGCGGGCATCTCGATGGCCCCGGCCAGGCGGTGGCTGCTGGTGGTGTACATCGCCAGCGGGAAGACGGCCCCCCAGTACAGCGGGTCGTAGCTCAGGGGGAAGCGCTTCACCACGTGGCGCCAGATGGCCAGGATGACCAGCATCGGGATCCACCAGGTCGCGGTGGCCCAGTACCACAGCGTGAAGCCCTTGAGGAAGGGCAGCATCGACGTCAGCAGCTTCGAGTCGGGGGCGATGTGGATCAGGGTCGAGCCGGCCAGCGCCGAGATGGCCATGGCGCCCATGTTGATCCAGTACGGCGGCATCAGGTCGGAGGGCAGGAAGCGGAAGAAGGTGTAGCGGTAGAAGATCAGCGAGATGGTCCAGATGTAGAGCATCCCGCCGCACAGCCACAGCGCCAGCAACATGAAGTGCAGGAGCTCGCGCTGCGAGGCCACGAACGACGGCGACAGCAGGCCGCCCAGCACGCACAGCGACTGCGTGGCCACGATGGCGGCCAGCCAGCCGCCGTTGATGCCCTCCGACAGCGTGGGCTTGTGTTCGCGCACGGTGAGGGCGGTGAAGATGGCATACATGCAGGTGGCCCACAGGCCGAGGCCGATCCAGAACAGGACCCGGCCGGCGGCGACGGCGTGGTCGAGCACCACCAGCTGGGTGCCCACGATGCAGGTCGCGGCCACCGTGGTGAAGAAGCCGACGCCGCGCTGGTGATCACTCCAGTCGGCCAGGAAGCTGCGCGGGAAGCGCACCACGCGCGCCAGGGTGAGCAGCCAGAGGGTGGCGTACAGCCCGAGGTTCAACCACAGGAGGAGCCGCGGCAGGTAGGGCACGTCTTGCAGCCGGGCGGCGATCGACAGCACCCCGGTGGCCATGACCATGGCGAAGTACGCCGGGTGCAGCCGCTCGAGCCGCGCCGCGAGCAGGGCCGCCATCAGGTGCGCGGGGCCGCGGCGCGTGTGATGCGCAGGAACTGGGCCATGCGCCAGCTCGAGGCCATGATGGGCTCGCCCAGCTCGTAGCTCTCGAGGCGGGCCGCGCGCTCGTTCCAGCGCAGCCGACACGGGAACAGGCGCCCGGCGCCGCGGCAGCGCGGGCACATGGTGTACTCGATGGCGGCGCCGGCCTGGCTGGCCGCGACCACGGTCACCTCTTCACGCGCCCCGAGCCGCAGGGGAGCGTCGCTGGCGAGGTCGCGCATCAGCGCCTCGTACTCCGCCGCCTCGAGCTGGGTGGTGGCGGCGACCACCGCCGTGCCGCAGGTGGCGCAGGCCTCGAAGACGGCGCCGAACATCAGCACCGCGCCCGTGATCATGGCGGCCGCCGAGCCCACCATGACGAGGATCTCGGCCAGCGTCAGCCACAGGCCCGAGCTCGGCAGCTCGACCGCCAGCGCCATCGCGCCGGCCGCGGCGGCGATGAGGAGGAGGCCACCCCAGAGACGACGGTGCGAGACCCGGATGCGAAAGTCAGCGTTCATGGTGCCAGCATGGCTGGTCCGCGACGCGGCCGGTATCGGCGGGCCGGCGAAGGCGCCGTCAGCCAGCGCGACGGCGCCTGTCAGACCAGTCCTACACCAGGCCGTGCTCGATGGCGTAGCGGATGAGCTCTGCGTTGGAGGTCAGGCCCAGCTTCTCGGCGACCCGGGCGCGGTAGGTGCTGACCGTCTTGACGCTGATGGCGAGGTCGCGGGCCAGCTCGGAGACGGTGCGACCCGAGGCCAGGGCGCGCAGGATCTCGAATTCGCGGGGGGACAGCGCCTCGTGCGGCGCCGCGCCGCGGTCGTGGGTCAGATCCTCGACCAGGTGCCCGGTGACCGCGTCGCTGAGGTAGCGGCCGCCGGCGAGCAGCTTGCGCACCGCCTGGACCAGCTCCGCCGAGGCCTGATCCTTGGTGATGTAGCCGCTGGCGCCGGCCTTGAGGGCGCGCAGGACGAACTCGCGCTCGGCGTGCATGCTGACGACCAGGACGCGCACGTCCGGCCAGCGCTGGCGCACCTCGACCAGGACGTCGAGGCCGCTGCGGCCGGCCAGGCTGAGGTCGAGCAGCAGGAGGTCCCAGGCCTCGCGCGCGAGCAGCTCGAGGGCGGTTTCGGCGGTGGCGGCCTCGCCGAGGCGATCGGGCGCAAGCTCGTGAGCCAGGATGCGGCGCAGCCCCTCGCGCACCATGGCGTGGTCGTCGAGCAGCAGGATGCGCAGCATCAGCTCTCCTCGGGCACGCCGCGACGCGGCATGCTGACAGTCAGGGTCAGGCCACCGCCGGGGCGGCTGGCCAGCGTGAGGCTGCCACCGGCCAGGTGGGCGCGCTCGCGCATGCCCACGATGCCCAGCGAGGTCGGCCTGCTGAGGGCGCCGTCGGCCAGCCCGCGGCCGTCGTCGGCGACGGTCATGACGAACGCGTCGGCGGTCTCGCTCAGCGTCACCCACACGGTGTGGGCGTCGGCATGCCGCGCCACGTTGGTCAGCGCCTCCTGGACGATGCGGAACATCGCGGTGGCGAGCGCGGGCGGCACCGCCACGTCGGCCAGCGCGAGCTCGACGGGGACGCTGGTGCGAGCGGAGTGCTCGCGCGCCAGCCACTGCAGCGCGGCTGGCAGCCCGAGCTTGTCGAGCACGCCGGGACGCAGCTCGGTGGCCAGCCGGCGCACCTGGCCGATGGTGCCATTGACGCGATCGGCGAGCTTCGCGAGCTCGCCGCCGAGCGACGTCGAGCTGGCGTTCTGGCGCGCCAGCCAGCGCAGATCCAGCTCCAGCGCCGTCAGATCCTGGCCCAGCTGGTCGTGCAGATCGCGTGCGATGCGCTCGCACTCCGCCTCGCGGACGCTCTGTAGCCGGTGCGACAGCGCGCGCAGGCGCTCCTCACCCTCCTGGAGCGCGGCCTGGGTGCGCACCGCCTGGCTGGCGCGCGACTCGAGCGCGTCCGCCATCAGGTTGAAGCTGCGCGCGAGGTCGCCGAGCTCGCCCTGGCCCGAGCGCTCGGGCGCGCGGACAGCGAGGTCGCCGGCGGTGAGCGCACGGGTGGCGCGCGACAGCTCGCTGATGGGGCGCAGCACGGCGAGGGTGGTGCCGCCCCAGCCTGCCAGCCCCACGAACGCGATGAGGAGCGCGAGCGCGCCGAGCTGCACGTGCAGGGCGCGCTCGGCGGCGGCGAAGGCGACGTCGTGCGGGATGCCAGCGCTGACGAAGACGCCAGGCACGCCCTCCAGCGGCACGTAGGCGGACAGCCGGCGCCGTCCATCGACGTCGTCGACGTCGAGCACACCGTCGGGATGGGCGGCGATCGCGGCGGCCAGCGCGGCGGGGGACGCCTCGCCCAGGTGGCGCGCCGGCTCGAGCGAGCGCGCCAGGATGCGCCCGGCGCCATCGACGATGCTGAACACGCTCCCCGCGGGCATCTCGGTCTCGGCGGCCAGGTGGCCGAGCCAGTCGAGCTCGAGGGCCGCGAACGAGACCTCCCGCACGGTGCCCGCGGGATCGCGGATGGCGTGGGCCATCACCAGGACCGGCCGGCGCACGATGAGGCCGATGCGATACTCGCCCACCTCGACGCCGCGCGAGGTCAGCGCGCGCTGAAAGGCGGGCGTCGCGCTCATGTCGACGTGCTCGGGCGACGGCACCACGCTGCAGGTGACCCGGCCGTCGACGCCGAGGATGCCCAGGTTGGCCAGGTGGGGCACGCTGGCCCGCAGCGCCGGGAAGAAGTCGGGGCACGGCGTCGACCGCTCGCGCCAGTCCACGGGGATGCCGCGGATGGCCGTCAGCAGCGCCCGCGCGCTGGAGATCTGCGCGGCATGCTGGCGTGACGCCAGCCGCGCCAGGTAGCGCGCCTGCGCCTCGACCGCGCGGCGCGCCTGCCTTTGCGTCCGCGAGGCGGTGTAGAGGATGTAGACCAGCGCCGGCAGCGTCGCGAGCCCGATGACCAGGAGGACCCGGAAGCGCAGGCTCCCCGGAACCCGTATCGGCACGCGCAAGTTCATGGTCAGAGGTATGAACAAGATCCAGGTCCGCGTCCAGGTCAAGGCCGATCGCTGCGCAGGCGCCGGCGCAGCCGCGGCGCTGTGAGCGACCGTCCCCCGCAGCCGTGCGGATGTCCGCCGACCTCTGACTCCTGACTCCTGACTCCTGACCCCTGACCCCTGACCTCTGACCCCTGACCTCTGACCGCCTGGCACCTGGTGCCTGGCGCCTGGCGCCTGACCGGCTACCGCTTCAGCTGCCAGCGCGCCTCGGCCGCGGTGACCACCTCGGTGTCCTTGACCGGCACGTCGAACGACTGGTTCTTCAGCCAGTACTTGTCGAGCTGATCGCGATAGTGCGGGTCGGTCGGGTTGAAGATCTGCCCGCCCGGCAGCGCGTTCTTGGCCTTGAAGCCGCCGCCCTCGGCGACCTCGCAGACCCAGCGCCGCGCCGCGCCGTCGCTGTAGGTGAAGTCCAGCCCGAGCCCGTTGTTGGCGACGTCCACGGTGTGGTTCTCGCCGTGGCGCGGGAAGCCGCCCTGGTTCAGCGGATCGGTCTCGCTGGCGGCCGGCAGATCCAGGCTGTCGTTGGGCACCACGCGCGAGTCCAGCTTCAGCTTGTGCACCCTGCCCCAGCGCCAGGTGCTCATGTCGGTGGAGTCGAACCCGGGTTGCCCGTTCGGCTGCGGCGGCCCGGCCAGGAAGGCGACCGCCTGGTCCAGCGCGCTGACCAGGACGAGGTCGCGCGACTCGGTCACGGTGGGCGTGCCGAGGTCGTCCCACATCGCGCTCTGCCCGGTGCTGGTGTCGAGCGTCACCAGCTCGGTCGGCCGCTCCAGCAGCTGCAAGAAGGCGCGGTCGGCCAGCTGCAGGTCGACGCCGTCGCCGATCTTGCCCAGCTCGTCGCCGATGGCGCCGCGCACCGCCTTGGTCTGCCAGGTGTTGAACAGCATGGTGGCCACGCTGTCCTTGATCTCGGCGTCGGTCGCGCCCGCGGCCACGCCCGCCGGGGTGTCCAGGGTCCAGTCCTTGATGCGCATCGCGGCCTCGCGCAGGCGGGCCAGGCGCGGCGCGTCGCCCGCCAGCGTGGTCGCGAACGCGGTCAGATCCGCGTGGGTCCCCGGCGTGGCCAGCTCGGCCTCCAGGCGGACGATGGCGGCGGCCAGGAACGGCCGCATGCGCTCGCCCGAGTTGGAGTGCGCGTCGGCCTGGATCTTCTCCTGATCGGCGAAGCTGATCTTGGCGCCGTTGGCCGTCTTGTCCTGGATCAGGCGCGTGATGCGCCCGGTGCGGAAGCCGACGTCGTAGGTCGCGCTGATGTACAGGTGCTTGCCATCGACCATCGGCCCGTTGAGCGCGTCGCCGTCGAAGGTCTCGCCCACCGGGTCGGAGTTGGCGCTGACCAGGTAGCCCTGCGCCGGGTTGATGGCGTGCGGGATGTAGCGCCCGTCCATGTAGCCGTCCCAGTCGGCGCTGCCGTCGCCGGGCAGCACGAACACCGGTGAGGTGCCGTCGGGGCGCAGCTTGGCGTCATAGGTCATGGCCGCCAGGGGGCGCCAGGGCAGCTTGGCCGCGGTCGACCAGGCGATGGTGTTGGCGTCGTCGATGATGACCCAGTTGAAGGCGCCGAACTCGAAGCTCTTCAGCGCCTTGAAGGCGTCGGCGTTGTTCCTGGCCCGGTTCAGGCCATACACCGTGCGCACCTCCTGGGTGATGTCGTGGCCGGTGAAGCGCACCGACAGCGCGGTGCCGGCGCCCGGGGTGCGCGCCTTGACCTCGTAGTTCTGCACCACCGGCAGGATGGGGCCGTGGTGCGGCACCACCTCGAACTCGAACGTCTTGGTCTGCGTGATGGTGCCGACCGCGCCGATCTTGAAGGTCTCGGTGCGCTTCTCGAGCTTGACCTCGGTGCCCTTCCACTTGACGCAGTCGCCGCCGCCCGCGGCGCACGGCACGATGTCCTCCTTGTAGATGTCGTTGACGTCGTGCACCGCGACGGTGGCGCCCCAGGCCACGTGCTGGTTCATGCCCAGCAGCACGCCGGGCACGCCGGGGAACGACTCGCCGATGACGTCGAGGCCAGGCTCGCCCTTGTCGGGCTGCGCCGGGACCACCAGGTGCACCGAGTACCAGATCGACGGCGATAGCAGCGGCAGGTGGGTGTCATTGGCCAGCACCGCGCGCCCCGACTGCGTCTTCGAGCCGGCGATGACCCAGTTGTTGGAGCCGACCGAGTGGTTGAGGCTGCGCTGCAGCCAGTTGTTGCCGCGCGACGCCAGCAGCGCGTCGAGCAGCTCGAGCGGCACCTCGGGCGACTTGATGCGCGCCAGCCACGCCGGCGCGGTCACGCCCGAGGCGCGCGAGCCGGTGTCGGTGCCCAGGTTGGGCCAGCCGTCGACGGTGGGCACGGTGTCCATCGGGTGCACGTTGTAGAGATCGTGGAAGGCGCCGGCGCGCGCCCTCTCGGGCGTGCCGGCGGCGGCGTTGTCGAACAGCGCGGCCGACTGCTCGCGCGCGCGCGTCAGGCGCAGCTCGAAGTCGTTGTAGGCCAGCGAGAACTGCTGCAGGCGGCCCAGTGCCAGGGTGTCGACCGGCGTCCAGGGCTCCCACTTCTCGATGTCGAACCACATGTCGATCGAGTCATCGAGCTTGAACTCGTTGCGACGCTGGGCCTCGACATAGGCGTTCACTCCGTCGGCGTAGCCCTGCAGCATGCGCACGATGCCCTGGTCGGTGGCGTCGGTCGACGCCGCCAGCTCGGCGAACGAGGCCTCGGCCTTGGCGCGCAGCATGTGCGTGCGCATGGTGAAGTCGCCCTCGATGACGTCGCGCTGCAGCGCCCCGAACAGCTCGCTGAGGCGGCCGGCCGCGATGTGGCGGAAGACCTGCATCTGGATCAGGCGGTCGTGCGCCGCGATCCAGCCGTTGCCGAAGGCAGCGTCGCGCTCGGTGGCCGCATAGACGTGGACCACGCCCTGCTTGTCGCGCACCAGGTCGACGGTGCCGGCCAGCTGGCCGGTGGCGACGCGCGTGGTGACGACCTTGGCGATCGGGAGGGCGTCGATGGCCAGCTTGGGCCTGGTCACGCCCTCGCGGGCGGCGTCGTCACCGCAGGAGACCAGGCCGAACGCGCTGGCCGCGAGGAGAGAAAATACCCCGAAATGAAGCCTGCTCATGGGGCGGCAGCATAGCATTGCGCCCCCGACGCACTTTCGTTAACTTGACGCCGGTCAAGTTCTCCACCACCACCACCCCCCCTGGGAGGTCCGCTTCCATGTTCGCATCCATCCTCGCCCGCTCCGATTGGGAGGGCAACCTCGAGCTCCTGCTGCGCTGGCTGCACGTCATCGCCGGCATCATCTGGATCGGTCACCTGTACTTCTTCAACTTCGTGAACGCCAACTTCCAGGCCAAGATCGAGAAGGACGTCAAGCAGAAGGTCAACCCGCAGCTGCTGCCGCGGGCGCTGTTCTGGTTCCGCTGGGGCGCCATGCTCACCCTCATCATGGGCCTGGCGCTGTTCACGCTGCTCTACATGTACAAGGGCGACGGCAAGTTCGGGCCGAGCGCGCTGTGGAAGTTCAACGACAAGATCACCGACCGCGCCATCTGGATCATGATCGGCATGACCTGCGGCATCATCATGTGGTTCAACGTCTGGTTCATCATCTGGCCGCGGCAGCAGAAGATCATCCGCGCCGTGCGTGACGGCAAGGCGCCCGACGCCGCCATGGTCAAGATGGCCGGCAACGCCTCCAAGCTGAACACCTACCTGTCGGCGCCGATGCTGTTCGGCATGCTGGCCCCGGGCCACTACAGCTCGATCAACCCGGTCACCGCGATCATCGCCGTGGTGCTGGCGCTGGCGACCTTCTTCCACCTCTTCATGGTCGCGCCCAAGGTCGGCACGGATATCGGAAACGATTGAGCCCGTAGGGCCCAATCGTTTCCGTCCGGCTCCGTCCCCGTCCGGCTCCGTCCCCGTCCGGCTCCGTCCCCGTCCGGCTCCGTCCCCGTCCGGCTCCGTTTCCGTTCCGTCCGTCCGCTCCCGCCTCCGTCAGAACCCCACGTCCACCTTCGCGTCCCCGTCCGCCGGCACCGTCACCTTGACCCGCTTCTCGCCCAGCTTCTGGTGCCAGGCCACCAGCTCGTAGTCGCCAGCAGGCGGCGCGGGCAGACTGAAGCTGCCGTCCGCCGCGGCCACGCCATGGTACGGGTGATCGAACACCTTCACGTGTGACTCCATCCACGGGTGCACGTCGCACTTGAGCACCACGTCGCCCAGCTCCTCGAGCTTCTGCTTGAGGTGCTTGCCGCCCAGCGTCGACTCGTTGAAGGTCGTGCTGTCGTCCTTGTAGCCGTGCACGTTGTGCATCACCGGATCGCTGTTGCCGATGTCGAGCACGGCGCCGACGGTCGCGGTCGCGATCCATGGGTCATAGGTGCACTTCTTCTGATCGATGACGACCCGGGCCTCGCCGCCGCTGCCCTTGGGGGTGCCCTCCAGCCACAGCGCGACGTCGCGCAGCTTGCCGGCCTCGACGCGGACGCTGCCGGGCACCGCCACGCTGGTGCCGCAGGTGGCCTGATCCTGCGCCGCGCGCGAGGTCTCCAGCTTGGCCTCGCCGGCGTAGCTCACGCTGCCGGTGACGTGGAAGGCGCTGGTCGGCGCGGGGGACGCCACCGGGGTCGGGCTGTCCGACGGCGCAGGCCCCTCGCCGCCGCCTCCGCCGCCCTTCTTCTTGCCGCCACACCCACCCACCGCCACAGCCACCACGAGCATCGCCACCAGCGCACGCTTGGTCATGGCCAAGGTCTATCACATGGCCAGCCCCGGTCTCGGTCCCGGAGTATGCTCGACCCGGTGATCAAGGATCAGGCCGCATACCAGCTGCTCCGCGAGGCTCCGGCCCGGCGCGCGCTCGCGGCGCTGACCGTCCGGCAATCGATCGAGGATCTGCTCGACGCCATCGGGATCGTGCGGCGCCAGGGCGCCAGGCTCGATCGCCGCTACCTCCAGCGCACCATCGTCGAGGTCTGCGAGCTGGCCGAGGATCTGGCGCCGCAGCGCCGGCTGGAGGGAGTGCTGGCCAGGGCCGCTGGTCCCTGACCGCAGGCCGGTCAGCGGCGGCGGCTCAGGATCTCCTCCAGGTGCTTGCGCGCGGGGCCGGTCTCGACCTCGTAGTGCTGGCGGATGATGGGCACGATGTCCGGCAGGTCGAGCGCCATCAAGCTCTTCTTGGCGCGCTCGCGGAAAGCCGGCTCGCCGTGGCGCAGCACGCCGATGAGGTACTCGCCGGCCTCCAGGGTGTGGATCTTGCCGATGCTCTCCAGCGCGGCGGCGCGCACGGCGTCGCCGCCCTCGCCCTCGGGTGGGGTCTCGTAGATCTTGGCCAGGCGGTTGAAGGCGTGCGGGAAGTACAGCTTGCGCACCGCCTCCAGGGCGGCCTCGCGCACCCGCCCGGGCGGCTGCTTGAGGCCGTCCTCCACGATGTTGAAGCTTCGCTTGAAGAATAGCTGGGACGCAGCGCGCAGCACGCTGCGCTGCACCTCGGGGTCGGGCTCCTGCCACAGCCGCTCCAGCGGGCGCAGGGCGACGTAGGACTGCAGCGAGCCCAGCCCCTCGGCGACCACCGCGGTGGCGCCCGGGTCGACCCGGCCGCCGCCCGCGCGCCGCGCGCTCAGCGACCCCAGCAGCGTCAGCAGGGCGTGGCGCCGGATCGAGTCGGGGTACTTGAGGTCGCCGATCAGCGACGCGCAGACGGCGTCGGGATCGCCGCCGAGCTCCCACTCGATGAGGTCGACGTACCAGACGTCGGCGTAGGCGTGCGGCTGGCGCATGTACTCGGGGAACGCCGCCAGATCGATCGACTCCTCGCGCACGCTGGAGTAGCGCTCCAGGATCTTGGCGAAGCGCGCCTGCTTCTTGTCGCCCAGCTCCAGCGCGCCCAGGCGTCGGTAGGCCTCGCGGACCCGGAAGTGGTCGCCGATCGACGACAGACAGCCGATCGACGCCAGGTAGGCGTTCTCGACCATCTCGGGCGGCGAGCCGGCGCGCTGCAGCTTGTCGGCCGCCAGCCACCAGGTGTCGGCGCTGCGGCGCAGGTAGTGGCGGTCATAGATGAGGCCGGCGCGCGCCGAGAACTCCGCCGCCTCGCGGTACAGCGTGGCCGCCGCGTGCATCTCCTCGCGCTCCAGCGCCAGGCGCACGAAGTCCTCGTAGTACTGCAGCACGTAGAACTTGAGGCCGTCGTCCTTGAGGACGCGGATACAGTTCAGGTAGCCCTCGGCCAGGTTCTCGAAGGCGCCGGAGTCGCGCCCCAGCTTGAGCAGGATCTGGTAGCAGTCGAAGGCGCGCTCGCGCTGGCCGGCCAGCTCGAAGTCGTCAGCCACCGACTCCAGCAGGCGCTGGCAGGCGGCGTGGTGGCGCGCCGCCGCCGCGCGGTCGCCGCCGCGACGGGCCGCCAGGGTGCCCAGGTTGAAGTGCACCAGGGCGCGCTCGTAGCCGAAGTCCTGCAGGCGCTGGCCGGCGAGCAGGCGCTCCCAGGTCTTGCCGGCCTCGTCCTCCTCGGCGGCCTGCTCGAAGTTGATGGCGGCGTGCACGTTGGCGCCGGCGTCGCGGTACGCGCGCGCGGCGGCGAGGTGCTGCTTGGACAGCTCGTCGGTGCGCGCCTTGTCGAGCACGCTGCCGGCCTGCACGAACAGATCGCGCGCGGCGTCGAGCTGGTGCAGGTAGACGAAGCAGTGGCCGGCCTCGCGCGGGGCGCGCATGCCGCGGTACACGCCGGCCAGGCCGCGGATCCACTCGTCATACTCGAAGTCGACGACGTGGGTGTTCTGCGCCAGCTTGCGGTAGGCGCGCTCGGCCTCGACGAAGTTACCCTTGGCGGCGGCCTGGCTGGCCTGCGCGGCCAGGCTGTCGACGACCCAATCGGCCACGGCTAGGGGCCCCCCGGGCGGACATAGGCGGCGGCCCCGGAGAAGCGCGCGCGCTCGCTGGCGTCCTCGACGATCTCCTTGGCGCGGTCGGCGCGCACCTTGCGGTCCGCCAGCACCTCGGCGCTGACGACCTGGTACTTGTCGAGCTCGCCGAGGTAGTCGAGCTCGACCTCGCGCGAGGGCAGGATGAAGACGCCGTACAGCGTGGCCAGGCGCTTGAGATCGCGCACCAGCTCGATGGGGATGTGGCACTGGCCGTGGGTGATGAAGGTGACCACGATGCGCCGGCGCCGCGCCGCGCGCAGCCGGCCGAGGTCGATCATCAGGTGGCGGAACACGCGGCCATAGTTGCGCCCCCGCTCGCTCTTGAACGACAGCAGATAGGGCACCGGGAAGGCGCCGCCCGGCGTCACCTTGACCAGGTCGTACAGGCGCGAGTCGAAGAAGCGGATGCCGATCTCGTCGCCCTTGAGCGCCAGCTTCTTGACCAGGGTCAGCGCCAGCCCGCGCGCGAAGACCTGACGGTCGCCGCGCATCGAGGCCGAGGCGTCGATCAGGACCAGCTGGTAGCGGCGCTCCTCCTCGCGCGACTTCTCGTGGCCGTAGTAGTAGAGCTCGTTGTCGATGACCTTCTGCGTGAACAGCTCCTCGTCGTGGGCCAGCTCGCTGAGCATCAGCGAGTCCAGGTTGCCGCGGCGCTCGATCGACGCATAGCCATCGACCGAGAAGGTCTGCGACCCCGAGGCGCGCTTGGTCTCCAGGATCGAGGGCAAGAGCTCGAGCGAGAAGTTGACCACGTCGTTGGCCTCGGGCGAGGCCAGCGCGGCGTGCAGGTCGGCCAGATCGAGCGGATCGCCCTCGGACTGGCTCTCCTTGAAGAGGCCGATCAGGCGCAACGTATCGAGGTCGATCATCTCGACCTGCGTGATGACGTGGAGGCCCATGCGCAGGGCGTGATCGAGGAAGCGCAGGGTGGCCTTGTGGTCGAAGTCGCGGAAGTGCTGCGCCAGGTCGGCGCCCTCGTACAGCGTCGGATCCAGCGGCAGCTCGCCGTCGGCGGCGGCGCCCAGCGCGCGCGGCTGGGCATAGCGGATGACCAGGTCGGACAGCAGGCGCACCAGGATGACGGCGATGAGCTCGTCACGCAGGCGGAACGAGGCCGCGCGCTCGGGCACCTCCGACTCCGCGATCGACTGCAGGAGCTCGCGGTAGCGCGTCACCAGCTGGCGGTCGCCCTCGTCGAGGCCGAGGCGCTGAAGCTCCGGGCGCGGCGCGAACTGGTAGCCCGAGGCGCCGCGCGGCTGGCTGAACAGGGTGCCGAGGTCGTGAACCAGGAACAGCGGCACGCGCACGCCGAAACGCGCCATCAGGTTGTGCCACGACGCCGCGCGCACCACCGCCATCGGGCTGGCGGTCTCGACCTGGCTCAGCGCCATGGTGCCGATGGCGCGCGCCGTGGGCGAGCGCCGTGCGTCTGCGGGCAGCGGCATGTCTAGCCGGCGAACCTCGACGACGCGAACACGGTCTCCAGCAGCTGGTCGACCTGGCCCACCATCTCGCGCGCGGTCGGGCTGGCCACCGCCTGCAGCGCGGCCTTGATCTCGTTCAGGTTCTTGAGCTGCGAGAACAGCTGGATGTCGCTGAGCTCGTGGCCCGAGGTCACGAGGTCGCGGATCATGCGCAGCTCGCTGAGCAGATCGTCGAGCGAGGCCTGCGGCCCGATCAGGCGCTTCTCCTCGGGGTGGGCGCGGTAGTAGGCGTCGACCACGGGGTTCACGATCTCGGCCAGGAGGTCGACCTGATCGAGGTTGTTCCAGATGTGGCGCAGGATGAAGAAGTCGGCGTCACACGCGGTCTCGCGCCCGTCCAGGATGGCGCTGGCGGCCAGCAGCTTGAGCAGCTTGACCACGCGGCGATCCGACACCGTGATGCCCTCGCTGCGGATCTGGAAGATGAGTCCCTTGTACTTGGCCAGGAAGTCGTCGGAAAAGCGCAGGTAGCGATCGAAGCTGCGGTGCAGCGCGCCGAGATCGGCCGACGACAGCACCGGGGCGGCGGCCTCGGCGCGCCCGGTCGAGCGCGCGTTCTCGAGATCGATGCCGCGCTGGACCAGGTTGTGGAAGTGGTAGCTGTCGAGATCGCGCGACACCGCGCGGACCAGGAAGCGGTCGAAGATGGCGGCCAGCGCCTCGTCGTTGGGCACCTCGTTGGAGGCGCCGAACAGCGAGATCAGCGGCACCTTGCGCACCTCGGCGCCGTTGGAGAAGCGGCGCTCGTTGAGCAGCGTCAGCATCGAGTTCAGGATCGCCGAGTTCGACTTGAAGACCTCGTCGAGGAAGACGATCTCGGCCTCGGGCAGCATGGCCTGGGTGCGCCGGGTGTAGGTGCCCTCGCGGAAGGCCTTGATGTCGACCGGGCCGAAGATCTCGTTGGGCTCGGTGAAGCGCGTCAGCAGGTACTCGAAGTAACGCGCGTCGATGAGCTGCGCCATCATGCGGATCAGCGCCGACTTGGCGGTGCCGGGCGGGCCGACGATGACCATGTGCTCGCCCGCGATGCACGAGATCAGCATCAGGCGCACGATCTCCTGCTTGTCGAGGAAGCTCTTGTTGAGCTGGCGCGAGGCCTCCTGGAAGCGCAGGGCGATGCGCTGCACGTCGGGGCCAGAGCTGGCTCCGGGGCCTGACGGGATCGGTGGGCGGGGCGGCTGCGACATGGCTCCTCTATCTGTTGGCTCTGGGCTCTAGGTGGGCGCTAGGCGGTGCGCGCCAGCGGGGTCGGGGGGGCCAGCGGCGGCGCCAGCACGGCGGTCAGGCGGGGCGCCAGCGACTCGACCACGTCGAGCCCGGCGGCGGCGCCGGCCTGCGCCAGGTAGGCGCGCCAGGCGGTGGCGCTGGGGCTGGTGGGGTCGTCGTCCCAGCCTGGCGGGCCGACGATGTGGCCCCGCGCCTTGGCGGCGGCGGCGGGCAGGGCCCAGAACAGGCCGGCGTGCGCGGCGGTGCCGGGGCCCAGCGGTGCCAGCTGCAGCGGCGACGCCGCCTGCGCGTGCAGGTAGTGCAGGTACAGCAGGAGCTCGACGAAGGGGCGCGCGGGCACGCTGGACTGACCCAGGGTGCGCCCGAGGGCGCCGCCCAGGGTGTGGGCGTGGGCGGCCAGATCGCGGCCGAGGTGGTAGCACACCAGCCGCCCGAGCTCGCGATCGGCCAGCACCGCGAGGTGGCGGTGCTCGAAGCTGAAGGGCAGCGCGCCGCGCGCCGGCCACAGCAGATCGGTCAGCGGGCTGAGGGCGAACAGCTCGCCGACCGCGGCGGCGGCGTCGTCGCTGAAGATCTCCCAGAACGGCACCCGGCGCACCGTCTCGGTGACGTTGCGCAGGCGCGGCCACAGCTTGAGGCGGCCGGGCACCTTCTGGCCGTGGAAGCGGCGCGACCCGGTCCACCACTTGAGGTCGATGTCGCGGCGCTCCAGCTCGAACACCGGCTCGATCAGGGTGTGGCGGGAGAGCAGCGCGGCCTGCCCGGTGGCGGCCGGCGCGCGCAGCAGCTGCAGGCAGGCCAGCGCGACGCGCGCGCGCTGCGCCCTGGTGGTCATGGTGCCGTCGGCCTCGGGGTGTGACAGGTAGAGCAGGTTGTGCACGCCGACCATGATGCGCAGCTCGAGCTCGCCGAACAGCAGGCTGGGACGCTGCACCACCAGCGTGGCGGCGGCGCGCTGGCGCAGCTGATCGATGGCCTCCAGCTCGGCCGAGTGGTTGGCCAGCTCGAGCGCCCACTCGGCGACCCGGGCCAGGCGCACCGGGGCCGCGATGTGGACCTCGCCGGCCCCGATCAGCGGCGCCACGAAGCGAGCCAGGAAGTCGCCCAGCGTCTTCACTCGCCGCCCCCGTCGGAGTCGGACCTGGGCGGTAGCGCCGGCAGGCTGGCGGCCGGCAAGGCCGCGCGCGGCGGCTCTGCCTTGAAGCCCCACAGCGCGAAGCTACCCACCGGGTCGTTGACGATCTGGCTCTCGCCGGGGGCGGGCTCGCTGGAGGGCGGCAGCGGGGTGGCGCGCTGGGTCTCGAGGTCGACCAGCAGGCTGCGCTCCAGCGGCTTGAGATCGGCGTCATCGAAGCGCGCCGGCTTGTCGAGCCCGAGGGCGAACAGGGTCAGCGTGCCGGCGCCGTGGCCCAGCCGCTCGGCCAGCACCTCGGGCGAGATGCGCGGGCGCAGCTCGTAGCCGACCGGGACCAGGATGCCGTGGCCAGAGTCGCGCAGGAGCTGCCCCAGCGGCAGCACGTCGGCGCCGCTGCGTGACAGCACCACGATGCCGATGTCGAGCAGCGCGGCGCGGTGATCGCGCAGCGCTGACGGCGGCAGCGCATAGACCAGCTTCTTGAGCCAGGGCGCCTGCGCCAACGGGATGAGGGCGCCGACGACGCGGGTCGGCGGCGCGCTGGTCTGGGCCAGCCGCAGCGAGACGTCCATCGACTTGGGGATCTCGGCGCCGGCGTGGGTCTGCCCCACGGTGCCGCCCGAGGGCAGGTAGCGCACCTTGGTCAGGGCGTCGGCGCGGGTCAGCTCCAGCGGGCCGGGGATGACCTCGACGGTGCGACGCTTGCCCGCGAAGATGAAGAAGCGCTCACGCGGGAACAGGGCGGCCACCGAGGGCAGATGGATGGGGTGCTTGTAGCCGACCTCGACCGCGACGTTGTCGGCCACCGCGGCGAACAGCTCGACGCCGGGGACCGCGGTGAACAGGCGCACCATGCGCGGCGGCAGCTCACGCGCGCGCACCAGCAGGAAGCCGCCGCGATCGGCGCGGAAGGTGCCCTCCGACTTCGGGGTCACCAGGGCGACCTCGGCGGCGACCCGGCTGCGCACCAGGTAGCGCACCATGTTCTCGCCCAGGCCGAGCGCGACCGCCAGGTAAAGGGTCGGCGACTCGTCGAGATCGTCGGGAGCGCCGGCCGGGTTCAGGCTGAGCTCGAGGCCGAGCAGGAGCTGGCTGAAGGCGACCTCGCCCTGCTTGAGGAAGGCCGAGGTGAAGTCGTCGCCGTACAGGATGAAGTCACCGCGCGCGCTGGCGGCGACCTCGGCGTCGTAGCCAAAAGGGGCCCGATCGTCGCGGCACTTGACGAAGTGCTTGCTGGCGCCGGTGAAGGCCAGGCCGCCCGCCAACCGGGCGGCGCGCGCGGCGCGATCCATCAGGTACGATGAGCCGGTGTCGAAGCTGACCACCATGGACAGGGCGCCGACGTCGGACTTGACCTTGTGGATGGCCAGGGTGGGCAGGAGCTCGTCGAGGCTCTGTTCGGCCGAAATGATGCGGAAGAAGGCGACCACGCGGTCGATCGAGGACAAGAGCAGGCACAATTTCGGCCCGATGGCGACCCCACGGGGATCTGGTGTGAGGCCCGGAACTTGAAACCGGGTCTGCCCCAGGGTGATCTGATCGAGCATCGCGCCACTACATTATGATGTGAGAGCCAGTTCCTCAATCGACATGAGCTTCTTCAAACGGCTGCTGTCCCCGACCTACCGGCGTGCGCTGGAGGCGGAGGCGCGTGGCGACCACGACGGCGCAGCCCGCGCCTATGCGCTGGCGGGCGAGCGCGAGAAGGTCGCGGAGATGAACTTGCTGCGCGCCGAGGCCTCGACCACGCGCAAGGACGAGGTCGATGCGCTGCGGGCGGCCTGCCAGTGGGCGGCGGCCACCACCGAGGCCGGGCGCAAGGCGCGGCGTCGGCTGGCCGATGCGCTGCGCGCCCTGGCGGCGGCGGCCGCGGTGCCCGGCGAGCCGTCGCGGCTGCACTGGAAGGAGGCCGCGGCGCTGTTCGCCGAGATCGGCCTGCATGGCGAGGAGGGCGAGTGCCTGGAGGCGCTGGGCGAGGACGCCGCGGCGTCGCGGGCCTTCGGGGCCGCGGGCCTCATCGAGCGCATGGAGCAGGCGCTGGCGCGCGACGAGCAGCGCGACCGCAAGGGGCGCCGGCTGCGGGAGGCCTTCGACGAGTACCAGCTGGCGATGGCGGCGGGGGATCGCGAGCTGGCGCTGAGCGCGCTGCGCCTGTGCATCGAGCTGAGCGACAGCAAGGGCGACTACCGGCGCCTGTGCGAGGAGCTGGAGGCCAGGCGGATCGCGTCGGGGGTGGTCAAGGTGACGGTGTCGCGCGGCGAGGCGGCGGGCGCGCAGCAGCCGGTGACGGTGGTCGGGCTGACCACGGTGCGCATCGGGAGGGAGCCCGCGGCGGAGCTGCCGCTGCGCGGCAACGGGGTCTCGAGGTGGCACGCCGAGGTGGTGTGGAAGCCGGCGGCGGGTGACGGCCAGGGCGGTCAGGGCAGTCAGGGCGGTGCCGGCGGCTGGTGGGTACGCGACGCCGGGTCGCGCAACGGCACGCGGATCGCGGGCGCGCGCATCGAGGGCGAGCTGCCGGTGGTCGGCGAGGGCAGCTTCGAGCTGGGTGACGACTCCGAGATCATGTGGCACGAGGCCGGCGGCGTGCTGCGGCTGGAGGTGCGGCGCGGGATGGATCGCGGGCGCGTGCTGGTGGCGGGCGTGGGGCGGGCCATCCAGCTGCCCGACGGCGCGGCGCACGTGCGCTTTCGCGATGGGCGGCCGTACCTGGAGCTGGGCGAGGGCACCGCGGTGCGGCTGAACGGCGGGCGCACCGGGGCGGTGGTCCAGCTGGTCCGCGGCGACGTGGTCGAGGCGGCCGGGTATCGGTACCAGGTCGCGGGCGACGGGGTATCCAGGTGACCAGGTGACCAGGTGACCAGGTGACCAGGTGAAGGAGGACGACGACAGCAAGAAGGCTGCGCCACCGCCGCGGCAGGCGTCGCAGCCGGCGCCGCCTCGGCTGGGGTCACAGCCGCCGCCTGCGCGGCAGGCGTCACAGCCACCTCCGCCGCGGCAGGCGTCGCAGCCGCCTCCGCCGCGGCAGGCGTCACAGCCGCCTACGCCGCGGCAGGCCTCGCAGCCCCCAGGGGGCCTCCCGCCGCGACCTCCGGCGCCGACGCCGCCGCTGCCGCCGGTGCCAGCCGAGGCCGCGCCGCCGAAGCGGGTCGGCTTCTGGACCCGCCTGCGCCGCGCCTTCGTCATCACCGAGGAGGAGTCGGCGGCGCAACGGCTGGCCGAGGCGACCGCGCAGCGGCGCCGTGAGGCCGAGGCCGAGGCGGCCGCGCTGGCCCGGGGCGCGGCGGCCGCCGAGGCGACGCCGACGCGGGTGCAGTCGGAGGCCGAGCAGCAGATCCGCAAGCTGCTCGACAGCCTGGAGCGCACCGACCAGGCCGCGGCGCCCGAGCCGACCCTGGGGCCCGACTCGCCCGAGCTGGCGGCCGGCTTCGAGCAGCTGGTGCGTGAGGGTCACGAGCCCATCGCCTGCGAGCTGCTGGAGCGGCTGCTGGCGCGCGCGCCGCAGACCGCGCTCCTGCGCGTGCGCCTGTGCGAGCTGCTGGTCGACCGCGGTGAAGAGGCCCGCGCGCGCCCGCACCTCGACCTCTTGATCGCGGACGCCCAGCGCGCCCACGCCCCCGGGCAGTCGCTGGGCAGCGCCGAGCGCAACCGCCTGTGCAAGGCGCACTTCCTGCTCGGCCAGTGCTACGAGCGCGAGCACGAGCTGGGCCGCGCCCTGCGCCACTTCGAGGCCGTGCTGGCCATCGATCTCGACTGGCCGGGTGCGCGCGGGCGGGCCTCGCGCCTGCGCACCCGCCTGGGGGACGCCGCGCCCGCGCCGGCCGCGCTGGCGCCCACCGTCGCCGGTGGCGAGGGGCTGCGCGCGGCGGGCGCGCGCTACCGCATCCTGGGCGAGCTGGGCCGCGGCGGCGCGGCCCCCGTGTACCTGGCGCGCGACGAGGAGCTGGGCCGTGAGATCGCCCTCAAGCTCCTGCATCCCCACCTGGCGGCGTCGGCGCGCGCCGATGCCCGCGCGCGCTTCTTCGCCGAGGCGCGCATCGCCGCGGCGGTGCGCCATCCCGCCATCATCGCGATCTACGACGTCGACGAGGCCGCGCGCCTCATCGTGATGGAGCACTGCGCCGGCGGCTCGCTGCGTGAGCGGCTCCGGCGCGGCCCGCTCGGCGTGGCGGCCAGCCTGGTGCGCCACGTCGAGCTGCTCGACGCGCTGGCCGCGGTGCATGACCGCGGCGTCGTGCATCGCGACCTCAAGCCTGGAAACCTGCTGTTCCGCGGCGATCCCGACGACGCCGAGGCCGCCCTGGTGCTGGCCGACTTCGGCGTCGCCCACCTGGCGGCCGACGGCGCGGGCACCGGCGGCACCACCCAGGGCGGTCGCGAGGCCGTCGGCACCCTGCTCTACATGTCCCCCGAGCAGCGCCGCGGCGAGCGCGCCACCCCCGCCGGCGACCTGTTCGCCGCCGGCGTCATCCTGTACCAGACCATCGCCGGCGAGGCGCCCTGGGATCCCAGCGTCCTGCTCAGCGAGGGCGAGCGCGGCATGAGCCCTGCCCCGCTTGGCGAGGCCGTCCTCGACGGCCTGCCCGGCGAGCTTGCCGAGGCGCTGCACAGCTACCTCGCCAGCCTGCTGGCGCCGACCGCCGCCGCCCGCCCCACCCGCGCCCGCGCCGCCCGCGCCGTCGCCCAGCTGCTGGCCGACGCCACCGCCGACCTGGGCGCCTGGCGGGCGCGCAAGGCGGCGGGGCTGCCCCAGCCGGGGCCCGCGGCGCCGCCGGGCTGAGGTGCTCAGGCGAGGAGGGGCTGGAGGGCCTCAGCGCACGTCGGTGGCGGAGCCCTTGCCGGTCAGCTTGACGGTGCCGGTGGCGTTGTTGCCGACGACGGAGATCGCCTTGCACGACAGGCCATCGAAGTGGAAGGTGTTCGACTTGCCGTCGGGGCTGACGGTGTCGACGATGACGGTGCCGGCGCACCACCACTTCTTGAAGGTTCTGCTGATGGGGCCGCCCTCGTCATAGGTCAGCTGGGTCAGGCCCGACATGTTGGTGGTGGTGAAGCTCGCGCACGCGGTCGCGGGTGCCGGCGTGAAGGTGAACTGGATGCGGCGATGGTTGGCGTCGCTGGTCGAGGGCGCCTCGTTGTCGCTGAACCAGTTGCCGACGCTGGCGGCGCCGAACAGCTCGACGCCGGTGAACGGCGTGGTGACCCCGTTGTAGCCGCCCGCCGGGTCGGACAAGGTCGCGATGATGGTGGCCTTGCCCACCGCCGTCATGGCCAGGCCTCCGGTGGGCTGGCAGCCCGACGCCGCCGCGTCCACCGTGCTGCCGCCATCGGCGGCGCCCCCACCGTCGACCGCGGGCGTGTCGTCGTCATCGCCACCACAGGCCGAGAGCCCCGCCATCGCACACACCGCCACCACTTGCAGGCCAAGGACCAAGCGTCGTCGTGTCATGAACCCCCCGAAAACGACGGTAGCACGAGCGGCCATCGGGGAGACGCGCACGTCGATGCGATTGACCGCGGCGATGCTGGAGAGCTACGCTGGGGTTTCGGAGGACTTTGATGCGTCTACGCAGGACTGGGTGGCTCTCGGTGCTCGCGCTCTGGGTCGTCGTCGCCGCTGCGGCGCCGGTGCACGCGGCGCCCAAGAACGACGAGGCCGGGACGCTGGCCAAGCAGTACTTCAAGGAGGCCACCACGGCCTATGACCTCGGGGACTTCCCCAAGGCCATCGAGAAGTACAAGAAGGCCTACGAGGTCAAGAACGACCCGGTGTTCCTCTACAACATCGCCCAGGCCTACCGGCTGTCGAACAACTTCCAGCAGGCCATCTTCTTCTACAAGTCCTACCTGCGAAACAACGCCACGGCGGCCAACCAGGCCGAGGTCGAGGGCCGCATCAAGGACCTGGAGGCGCAGCTGGCCAAGCAGCGCGAGAGCGCGACCGCCCCGCCCATCGGCCCGGTGACCACGCCCACCGGCGAGGAGCCGGGCACCGAGCCTGACGAGGACGAGGAGGGCACCACCATCCCGTCGCCCGACAAGGTCGCCGAGGGCGCCGACACCGGCGCCACCAGCAGCGGCCCGACCGATCGCCCCGCCGGCAAGCCGATCTACAAGAAGTGGTGGTTCTGGGGCGGCATCGGCGCCGTGGTCGCCACCGGCGTCATCATCGCCGTGGTCGCCAGCAGCGACAGTGGCGGCGCCCCCGACACCGCGCTGGGAGACTTCCGCGCCCCATGAGCAGCCAGGAGATGACGATGAAGAAGCGTAACCTTGGCTTTGCACTGCTGCTCCCCGTGCTCGCGCTGCTGCCCGCCTGCGGAGGTGGTGGCGACGGGCTGACCCGTGCCGTGGTCACCGTGCGCGCGGGTGTCGGCGCCACCATCACGGGCGTGCGCCAGCTCCGCGTCGACGTCTCCTCCAGCGGCGGCGCCGTGACGCTGAACGTCCCCGAGACGCCGCGTGACATCACGCTGCCGACCACGTTCTCGGTCAACTTCCCCAAGGATCGCGGCGGCACCGCCACCTTCATGGTGAGCGCGCTCGACGCCAGCGACGCCGTCCTGGCCACCAGCACCGGCATGGTGACGCTGGTCCCGGGCGAGTCGGTCAACCTCGAGATCTTCCTCGGCGGCTCGCCCCCGATGGACGGCGGCGTCGATGCCGCGATCGATGACGGCGGCACCGTGACTGACGGCGCGCCCGCCGATGCCCCGGCCGAGGCGGCGCTGTCGCTGGCGCCGACGTCGCAGAACTACGGCAACGTGGTGACCGGCAACACGGCCACCCAGATCTTCACGGTCATGAACGTGGGCGGCACCAGCAGCGGCATGCCGAGCGTCGCCGTGGCCGGCGACACCAGCTTCACCATCGACACCAACACCTGCACCGCGGCGCTGGCGCCCGGCGTGTCCTGCATGATCGGAGTCAAGTTCCAGCCCGCCACCGCGGGCGCCAAGACCGGCAGCCTGACCGTCAACGCGACGCCCGGCGGCAGCGTCGTCGCGATGCTCATGGGCACCGGCCTGCCGCCGAGCGCGCTGACCTTCACGCCGAGCAGCCTGAGCTTCGGCAACCAGCTCATCAGCACGCCGAGCGGGGCCATGACCCTGACCGTGCGCAACACCGGCGGGGCTGCCAGCGGCGCCATCACGCTGAGCCTGAGCGGCACCTCGGCCAGCGACTTCGCCATCTCGGCGCAGACCTGCAACGGCATGACCCTGGCGCCCAGCGCCACCTGCACCGCGACCATCGTGTTCCAGCCCGGCACCCGCGGCGCCAAGACGGCGACGCTGAACCTGACCGCGACCCCGGGCGGCCCCACCGCGGCCTCGCTGATGGGCACCGGCCAGTCCCCGGCGCTGCTCAGCATCTCGCCGACCTCGCACACGTTCCTGGACCAGAACACCGGCACCACCAGCGCCGCGCGCTCGTTCACCGTCAGCAACAGCGGCGACGTCACCTCCAGCACCCCGACCGTGTCGCTGGGGGGCACCAACGCCAACCAGTTCGCCATCAGCAGCAACGGCTGCAGCGCCGGCGTGGCCCTCGGCGCGCCCTGCACCATCAACGTGACCTTCACCCCCACCACCACCGGCGCCAAGAGCGCGACCCTGAACGTGGTGGCGGCCACCGGCGGCTCGCGGTCAGCGACCCTGGCCGGCAGCGGCGTGGTCCCGGGCGCGACGCCGATCCTGCGCTGGACCTGGGACAACACCGCCGCCAACAGCGGCAGTTCGGCGGGCTACACCGCCACGCTGAACGGGACGACCAGCTACATCACTGGCAAGGTCGGCCAGGCCATCCAGTTCGGGGGCGGCGGCTACGCCACCGTGACCGGGACGCGGACGATCATGAGCAGCTACCCCGCCTACACCATCGCGTTCTGGGTCTACCTGTCAGGTTCGCTGGCGAGCCAGGCCACCTTCTACAACATCAACCGCTCGACCGCGCCCTACGGCGGCGTCTCGGTGGGCCACACCGGCACCAGCGCCAGCCTGTGCGCCGCCAGCACCACCAACTCGCTGCTGACCGGCAGCTGCCCCACCTTCAGCGCCAGCCTGAACACCTGGCACCACTACCTGGTCCGCTACGCCGGCCTCGGTTCCGGCGTGGGCCAGGGCGCGCCGGTCGAGATGTATCTCGACAACGTGCTGATGGCGACGGCGACCCAGGACGCCGCCAACAACCCGGTGTTCACCGCGGGCGTGACCGACACCATCTCCCTGGGCGCCCCGAGCTTCGTCGCCATGGACGACCTCAAGATCTACAACCAGGTCTTCACCGTCGCCAACCAGTGCACCCAGGTCATCGGCGGCACCTGGACCGGCACCAGCTGCACCTTGCCCTGAAGTCCCCGGCGCTACAGTAGCTCCAGCAGCTCCTCGGGCGCCGCCAGCACGCGGTCGGCGCCGGCGGCCTCGAGCTCGGCGCGGCCGCGGAAGCCCCAGGCGGCGCCGAGGGCGCGGATCCCGGCGGCC
>JADYYK010000098.1 GCA_020853705.1 Deltaproteobacteria bacterium | reverse complement strand
CGCGCCGTCGAGGCCCTGCGCTTCGGCATCGGCATCCGCAGCCACGGCTACAACCTGTTCGCCAGCGGGCCGCCCGGCGTCGGCAAGCAGACGCTGCTGCAGCAGTATCTGCGCGAGCACGCCGGGGGCCAGCCGGTCCCGTCCGACTGGTGCTACCTGCATGACTTCGCGGCGCCCGAGCGGCCGCGCGCGCTCGAGCTGCCGGCCGGCGTGGGCGGCCGGCTGCAGACCGACATGGACCAGGCGGTGGCCGAGCTGCGCGTCGCCATGCGGGCGGCCTTCGAGAGCGAGGAGCACCGCACCCGCAAGCGCCAGCTCATCGACGCCTTCAAGGAGCGCCAGCAGCGCTCGCTCGCCGAGATCCAGGAGCGCGCCAAGCTGCGCGACGTCGCCGTGGTCGAGACCGACACCGGCCTGGTGGTGGCGCCGCTGGGCGACGGCGGCGTGCTCGAGCCGGAGAAGTTCCAGGCCCTGCGCAAGGACCAGCAGGAGCGCGTGCAGGCCGAGATGACCCGCGTCGGCGGCGAGCTGCACGAGCTCCTGCGCAGCTTCCACGGCTGGGCCCGCGAGCACCACGAGGCCCTGGTGGCGCTGGACCGGGACATGGCCACCACCACCGCCCACCGCGTCCTCGACGGCGTGCGCCAGCGCTACCAGGAGTTCCCCGCGCTGCAGGCGCACCTGGCCCGGCTCGAGCTCGACGTCATCGACAGCGCCGACGAGTTCCTCGAGGGCCCCTCCGAGGGGGTCGAGGCCGCGTTCCAGCGCGCCATGCGCCGCGACCACGACAGCGGGCCGAGCTTCCGTCGCTACCGCGTCAACCTGCTGGTCGACCGCCGCGGCCTGCACGGCGCGCCCGTGGTCTACGAGGACAACCCGAGCTACGCCAACCTGGTCGGGCGCATCGAGCACGAGTCACAGTTCGGCTCGCTGCTGACCAACTTCACGCTGATCCGCGCCGGGGCGCTGCACCGGGCCATGGGCGGCCATCTCATCCTCGACGCCGTCAAGGTCCTGCAGCAGCCGCTGGCCTGGGACGCCCTCAAGCGCACCATCCGCTCGGGCGAGATCCGGATCGAGTCGCTCGGCCAGGCCCTGGGCCTGGTCGCGACCACCTCGCTGGAGCCGGCGCCCATCCCGCTGGGCCAGACCAAGATCGTGCTGTGCGGCGAGCGCACGCTGTACTACCTGCTGGCCGCGCTCGATCACGACTTCCTCGAGCTGTTCAAGGTGCTGGTCGACTTCGAGGAGAGCATGGAGCGGCGGCCCGAGGCCGAGGCGCTGTACGCCCGGCTGGTCGCGGCGCTGGTCGTCAAGGAGGGGCTGCGCGCGTTCGATCGCGGCGCCGTCGCGCGCGTCATCGATCAGGCCGCGCGCGTCGCCGGCGACGCCGAGCGGCTGTCGGTGCAGATGCGCGGCATCGTCGACCTCCTGCGTGAGACCAGCTACTGGGCCGGCGAAGCGGGTCGCGAGGTCGCGCGCGCCGAGGACGTCGAGCGCGCCCTCGACGCCCAGCGGGTCCGCGCCGGACGCGTGCAGGAGCACCTGCAGGAGGCCGTGCGTCGCAGCGACATCCTGCTGTCGACGGCGGGCCAGAGCGTGGGCCAGGTCAACGGCCTCACCGTGTTCCAGCTCGGCGAGCACACCTTTGGCCACCCCGCGCGCATCACCGCGCGGGTACGCCTGGGCAAGGGCGACCTCATCGACATCGAGCGCGAGGTCGAGCTGGGCGGGCCCATCCACAGCAAGGGCGTGCTCATCCTGGGCGGCTACCTGGGCTCGCGTTATGCCCGGCAGCTGCCGCTGGCGCTGTCGGCGACGCTGGTGTTCGAGCAGTCGTACACCTCGGTCGAGGGTGACAGCGCGTCGCTGGCGGAGCTGTGCGCGCTGCTGTCGGCGCTGTCGGAGCTGCCAGTGCGGCAGGGCCTCGCGCTCACCGGCTCGGTCAACCAGATGGGCCAGGTCCAGAGCATCGGCGCGGTCAACGAGAAGATCGAGGGTTTCTTCGACATCTGCGAGCAGCGCGGGCTGACCGGCGAGCAAGGCGTGCTGATCCCGCGCAGCAACGTCAAGAACCTGATGCTGCGCCCCGACGTCGTCGCCGCCTGCGCGGCGGGTCGCTTCCAGATCCACGCCATCGAGGACGTCGACGACGCCATCGCGCTGCTCACCGGCAAGCCGGCGGGTGCGCGGGACGACACCGGCAAGTTCCCGACCGGCAGCGTCAACGCCCTGGTCGAGACCCGCATGGCGTCGTTCCTGCGCAGCGCGACCCACCTGCCCCGCGGGCTCATGAAGCGGCGCAAGCCGGCGCTGCCGGCCGCGCCAGCCAGCCCACCGACTCCACCGGGTCCCCCGACTCCACCGGGTCCGCCGACTCCACCGACCGTTCCCGGCGTGCCACCCAGGAAGTGACGCGGCGCCCGAGGTCGCTATACTCGGCGCCATGTGGGACCAGCGCTATGCCGAGCCGGGCTTCGCCTATGGCACCGAGCCCAACGACTTCCTGGCCGCCAGCGTGGGCCACCTCCCCGCGCACGGCGAGATCCTCAGCCTGGCCGAGGGCGAGGGCCGCAACGGGGTGTTCCTGGCCCAGCGCGGCTTCCGCGTGACCGGCGTCGACGGCTCCGCGGTCGGCCTCGCCAAGGCCCGCACCCTGGCCGCCGAGCGCGGCGTCACCATCCAGACCGTCGTCGCCGATCTGGCCGACTTCGACCTCGGCGTCGCGCGCTGGGACGGCGTCGTCTCGATCTGGTGCCACACCCCGAGCCAGCTGCGCGCGCGCCTGCACCGCGGCGTGACCCTGGCGCTGCGCCCCGGCGGAGTGTTCATCCTCGAGGCCTACACGCCACGCCAGCTCGAGTACCAGACCGGCGGACCGCGCAACGTCGACATGCTGATGACCCTCGACGCGGTGCGCGCCGAGCTGGCCGGCCTCGAGCTGATCCACGGCGAGGAGAAGCTGCGCGAGGTCCACGAGGGCGCCCACCACGGCGGCCTCAGCGCCGTGCTGCAGGTCATCGCGCGCAAGCCCGCCGGCTGAGTCAGGTCACCAGCGGCTCATCGCTCCGAGGTCGTGGGTCGCGCTGTGCCCCGCGCCCTTCAGCATGCTGGCGGCGCGGCTGCTGCGCTTGCCGCTGCGGCAGTACACCACGATGGGTCGAGCCTTGTCGCCGAGCTCGCCCAGGCGCTGCCCGAGCTCCTG
>JADYYK010000097.1 GCA_020853705.1 Deltaproteobacteria bacterium | reverse complement strand
CGCTCGCCGGCGGCGAGCACCGACCGGGCACGCCGAGCTACCAGATCGCCATCAACGTCTGCGACCGCTGTGAGCGCGTGACCCAGGACGGCGCCGGCCAGGTCATCGACATCGACCCCGCCGAGCTCCACGTCGCCCTGTGTGACGCGTCGATCATCGACACCACACGCCCCGGTGTGGCCGCCACCCGCGAGGTCCCAACGGCGACCCGCGCCGCCGTTGTGCGCCGCGATCACGGCCGCTGCAAGGTCCCGGGCTGTCGCAACGCCGCCTGGGTCGACCTGCACCACCAGGTCTACCGCTCGCAGTCCGGCGGCCACGACGCGGCCAATCTTCTCCTCGTCTGCTCACTCCACCACCGCGCCGTGCACGACGGCCGCATCATCGTCAGCCGTGACCCACGTGGGCAGCATGGCTTCGGCTTCCGACACGCTGACGGGCGCCCCTATGGTGCCCCGCCAGCCCAAGTACAGCCAGCGGCCGAGGCCGCGCCGGCCTGACCGCCGCCCGCCGAGCGTGGTCAGCGCGGAGGCCGCGCGTCGGACCGGCCAGTCGTGGCATTCTACGCGTCGTGAGTCGCAAGGGAGAGCGCTTCAAGGCCGGCCTGCGCGTCGCCGGAAGCCGCGCCGCGGCCCGGCTGGTCGCCATCTTCCGCGGTCAGGGCCAGGACGACGTCGATGGCCGGGGCGCCGGGGCGCGCGCCGAGGGGCTGGCGCGCGCGCGCGAGGCCGGGGCGCTCAAGGGCGGCGTGGCCAAGGCGGCCCAGCTGCTGGGCTACCTCGGCGCCGGGCCCCCGCCCGAGGCGCGCGCCGCGCTGGCCGCGCTGTGTGACGCGGTGCCGGCGCTGCCCGCGGAGGCGGTGCGCGAGGTGGTGATCGAGGATCTCGGGCGCCCCCCCGAAGAGCTGTTCGCGCGCTGGGAGCCGGCGCCGTTCGCGGCCGCCTCGCTGGGCCAGGTCCACGCCGCCACCGGCCATGACGGCGCGGAGCTCGCGGTCAAGGTGCAGTATCCCGGCGTCGCCGCCGCCCTGAGCGACGACCTCGCCGCGCGCGATCTCTTGCGCGAGCTGGCCGGCGTCGCGGTGGCGCGCGCGCTCGACGCCGAGGCCCTGGCCGAGCTGCGCCGCGCCCTGCTGGCGGAGCTCGACTATGGCGCCGAGGCCGCCGCCGCCGCGCGCTTCCGCCGCGCCTGGGCCGGCGCTCGCGATCTGGCCATCCCCGAGGTCAGCGCCGCGCTGTCGTCGCGCCGCGTGCTGACCATGCAGCGCATGGCGGGCCAGCCGCTGGGTAGCCTGACCCCCGGCAGCCCCGAGGCGGAGGTCGCGGCGCGCGCCATCTTCCGCTTCAGCTGGGGCAGCCCGCTGGCGCACGGCCTGCTGCACGCCGATCCCAACCCCGGCAACTTCCTGGTCCAGCCCGGCGTGGTGGCCTGCCTCGACTACGGCTGCACCGTGGAGCTCGCGCCCGCCGTGGTCGACTGCGAGCGCCGGCTGTGGCGCGCGCTGCTGGCCACCGATCAGTGGAACCGCGGCGGCGAGGCCTTCCGCCACGCCCTGCACGAGGAGGGGCTGGTGGTCTCCGCGCGCAGCTTCGATCGCTCGAGCTACCGCGACTGGGAGGGCCACCTGGCGGCGCCCTTCCGCGGCGGCCGCTTCACCTGGACCGCGGCGTGGGCGGCGCGCTTCGTCGACTTCACGCGCACGCTGGCCGCCGGCGGCGATCTCCGGCTGCCGGCGCCGGCGCTGCTGCTGTGGCGGCAGCGTCTGGGCGCCGCCGCGGTGCTGGGCGCGCTGTCGCCCACGCTGGACTTCGCGGCGGCCCTGCGCGAGCTGGTGCCCGCGGGCAACACCGTGCTGTAGCCCGCGTCAGGCGTCAGGCGTCAGGCGTCAGGCGTCAGGCGTCAGGCGTCAGGCGTCAGAACGGCGCGCCGAAGCCGCGCACACAGCCGACCAGGGTGTCGATGGTGGTCGGCGACAGCTCGCGGTGTGACGGCATCGACACGCTGAGGCCGTGCGCGGCGCCGCCGTCCCGGATGACCGCGGCCAGCTCGGTCGCGGTGCGCGTGGCCTGCCAGCGTCGGTCGGTGAAGTCGCGCGGCCGCGGATGCAGCGAGTACGCCGCCGGCCCGTCGCCGCGCCCGCTGGCGCCGTGACAGCTGACACAGCGCACCTGGAAGCTGGGCGGACAGCGCGGCGGCGCCGTGGCGCGCGCCGCGGTCAGCACGCTGCCGTCGCGCAGCAGCGGCCGGGCATACTTCAGCGGCGGCCACGGGATCGACCCCACCATGATCAGCGTCGCCACCAGGGTGCTGACCCAGACCCGCCGGTGGCGCAGCCGCTGGGTCGCCGCGCGCCGCGAGCGCACCCGCCCGACATGCAGCACCACCACGCCGACCACCATGCCGAGGATGTGCTCGATGGCGAAGAAGCGCAGCGTGGCCTCCTTCACGGCGTGGCGCGGATCCGACATGAAGGCGCGCACGATGGGGCTCAGCCACAGGTACATCAGCAGGCCGAGGACGAGCTGCATGTCGACCGCGACCAGCAGCGCGCGCTGGCTGCGCTCGTCGCCAGGACCCCAGCCGAGATCGCGCGACCAGCCGCGCCGGCTGCGCACCAGCACCGTGACCAGCAGCGCCACCACGCCCCAGCGCAGGTACGAGTGCACGAGCAGGATCAGCGCATACAGGGTCACGTCGCGGTGGTGCCCAGCCAGGCCTCGATCAGGCGCAGCTCGCGGCTGCCGTCACCGGCCATCGCGCGCGCCTCGCTGGCGCTGGCGTCCTCGAGCTCGGCGCAGCGCTGGAGGATGCGCGCCACCCGGGCCGCCTGGGCCTCGCCCAGCCAGCGCCGCTCCGCCGGTCCCAGCAGGCTGGCCAGTCCGTGCAGCAGATCGTCGCGCTGCGCCTGCACCAGCTGCTTGCGCACCTGGGCCAGCGACGGCGCCTCGTCGGGCTCGTGGGCCAGGATGGCGGCCGCGGCGCGCACCGCGTCGACCTCACCGACCTCGGCGACCCAGCCGCCGGTGCCGTCGTCGATCACGTCGGCCTGCACCGGCGCGATCAGCCCGAGCAGCCCGGGGCTGATACACAGGTCCTGCAGGGTCAGCTCGCGCGCGCCGGGCCGCGCCCGCTCGGGGTCGAGGCTGGCCATCTGCTGCGCGAGCAGCTGCACGCACAGCTCCTCCTCGGCCCGGGGCAGCGGCGACAGCGCGTGCATCAGCGCACGCGTCTCCGCCACCGGCGCCGCGGGCGCCTTGCCGCGCGGGGCTCGCGCCGCCTCCATCCGTCGCGCGACGTCATCGAGGCCGCCGGCCAGCTCGAGCAGCCGCTGCAGCGCCCGTGACGCCTGCCGCCGCGCCGGCGCCGCCAGCCCGGCGACCCCGGCCAGCGTGGTCCGGGCCAGCTGGCGCAGCCGGGGCGCCAGCGTGCCCGCCAGGCCGCCCTCGGCGAGCAGCGGCGCCAGCCCTTCGGCCAGGCTGCGGGCCACCTCATCGGGCGCCTCCAGCTCGCCCAGCCCGGCGCGCACGCTGGCCAGCTCGCGGGCCAGCTCCTTGCGGCCGGCATCCAGCCGGCGCTTGCCCTTCTTGACGTCGAAGGGTCCCTCGAGCTCGTCGCGCAGGTGCAGCAGCGGATCGAGCCCCGCCCGCGCCAGCGCACAGAGCCCGCGCACCACCGTGACGAGCCCCTTGGCCTGCAGCCCGACCGCCTCGATGAGCGCGTCGCCGTCGACCGGGCTCTCGCCGCGCTGGCGCAGCACCGCCGCGAACGCGCGCACCCGCCAGGTCGGGTTCGGCTGCAGCGACCCGCTGGCCAGCAGCGCCGGCAGCGCGACCGCCTCGGCGCCCAGGCCCCACAGCGGTGAGACCGGCCCGACCGCCAGGGCCCCGATGGCGACGACGTCGGCGCTGTCGAGCACGACGGCATGGCCGAGCCGCTGCGCCGCCGCGGCCAGTAGCCAGGCCAGCGCGAGCCGCCCCTTGCCGAGCTCCCTGACCAGCCGATCATCGAGCTCTTGCACGAACGTCGCCTCGAGCCACGGCGCGCGAACGCAGCGGCCATCTGAAGCGACCCAGTGCTGCTCGCGAAACGCAGCGAAGGATCCCGCGGGTCCGGCGGCGACCGGGGACGTGACGGTCGCCTCGGGCTCGGGTTCGGGTGCGGGCTCGGGTTCGGGTGCGGGCTCGGGCTCGGGCTCGGGTTCGGGCTCGGGCTCGGGCTCGGGTTCGGGTTCGGGCTCGGGTTCGGGCTCGGGTTCGGGCTCGGGTTCGGGCTCGGGCTCGGGCTCGGGTTCGGGCTCGTGCTCGTGCTCGTGCTCGTGCTCGTGCTCGTGCTCGTGTGCGTGCTCGCTCGCGGGCTCGTGCTCGGTCTCGGCTTCGGGCTCGGCCTCCTCGCCCGCCGCCCACTGGCTCGGCTCGACCTCCTCCACCATCATCGCCAGCTCCGGGAAGCCCGCCCGCAGCTGCTCGAGTACCTCGGCGTCGCGTGGCTCCTCGAGCCCCCACGCCCAGGCCAGCCAGCTGCCCGCCCGCTCCGGCCCCGGCGGCGCCAGCGCCGCGGTCCCCGCCACGCCAGCCCCCTCCCCGTCCGCCCGCGCGCGCAGCGCGTCGACCGCGGCCTGGCGCACGCGCCCCAGCTCGTCGCGCCGCCGGCTGGTGCGATGGCTGATCGTCCCGCGCTCCAGCAGCCCGGCCAGCGCGCGCAGCCTGGCGCGCGGGCCCGCCTGCTCACGCTCGACCGCGCGGCGCTCGATGTGCTCCGCCAGCGCGAGCAGGCCCTCTCGATCCGCCCAGGAGGCGGCCAGCCCCTGCGCCTCGGCCGCCGCCACCACCTCGGCGGTCAGCTCGGCTGCCAGCTCGGTCGCTTGCGCCACCGCGCGCGCCAGCACGTCAGCCTGGTCGGCTGCCAGCGCCGCGACCGTGCGCAGTTGCGTCAGCTGCTGGTCAGCCACCCCGAGCAGCCCATCCAGCGTCTGCAGCCTCTCGGCGACACGCTGTACGAACCGCCCGGTGGCCGACACCGCGCCATTGTACCCGAACCCCGCGCCACCGACCCGTCCGGCTGACATGGAGGCCCCTCGCGCGAGATCGCCCCCCTCGATCATGCGTATCATCACCTCCATGACCCTGCTGCGCCCCGCCCTCGGCACCCTCACCCTCGCGCTGCTCGCCACCAGCTGCAGCCGGGTCGACCGCCAGGCCGGCCCGCCCGGCACGACGCCCACGGCCTCGCCCAGCCCGGCAGCCCACGAGGTCACCGTCGAGGCCTCGATCCTGTCCGCCGTGGTCGCCGACGACTGCCAGACCGCCGACATCTCCGATGGGGCTGGCAAGGCCAAGGCCAAGCGTGCGCTCGGCGTCAGCGCCAAGTCCGACGCCGCCGAGGCCGCCTGCGAGCAGTCGCGCGTGCAGCTCCTGCTGCGCGCCAGCGCCGGCGACACCCCGGCGCGCATCGAGCTGGTCAGCGTCCGCCTCGACGAGGAGGGCAGCAAGCGCGAGCTGTCACAGCTCCAGGCGCGCAACCCGCAGCAGTGGTCGCCCGACTCGAACAGCTACATTCCCTGGGATCTCACGCTGTCGCCCGGGCAGGAGCTGCGCACCAGCTTCGACCTCACCGCGCCCAACTGGACCGCCATCGGCGGCGGCAACCCCTGGAACACCATGGGCATGCACTTCACGCTCTCGGTCACCCTGCGCATCGACGGCCGCGAGCGCGCGGTCGACTTCCAGGTCACCTCGCCGTTCCTGATGCGCGAGCCCAACGTCAAGACCTGAGCGCCGGGCCCGATTTCGGGTAGCCTCGGGCCATGGGTTCGCGAGTCCCCGACGGTCCGTACCAGTCGCAGCGCAAAGGTCGCAAGCCGGCCCCGCGCGAGACCGGCTGCAAGCTGCAGCAGAGCAAGAACCCGCGCGATCTGCGCAATGGCTCGGCCGTACTCGGCGAGGACGAGCTGCGCTTCCGCACCGACCGCACCGGCCGCCACGGCAGCGACTTCCACCTGCACATCCCCTACAGCGACATCGAGTCCATCGAGGTCGACGCCCACAGCGGCCAGCTGTCGCTGACCACGCGCGAGCACGGCGACGTCGTCCTGCACCTGGGTCGCCACGCCGTGGAATGGAAGCGCCTCATCGAGGAGCAGGGCAGCGGCCTGCTCGACGAGCTCGGGGTCAAGCGTGGCAGCAAGGTCGCGCTGCTCGCGGTGCTCGACCCCGAGCTCGAGCGCGAGCTCGGCGAGCGGGTGCCCGACCTGGATCCCGAGGGCACCCTGGACGTCGCCTTCCTGGGCGTCGAGCATCGCTCCGATCTCGCCGGCATCCCCGCGCTGGCCGCGCGCCTGCGCACCGGCGGCGGCCTGCTCTGGCTGGTGCACCCCGAGGACGTGCTGCCCGAGGCCGACTTCACCGCTGCCGCGCGCAACGCCGGCCTGACCCCCGCCGGCGAGGTCCGCCTGTCGCGCAGCCACCTCGCCCTCAAGCTGCGCCGCAGCTGACCGCGCCCGCGCGCGCGCGCCCAGCGCCCAGCGCCGACGTCCGCGCTGACCGCGCGCGAACCGCCCCACCCCCTCAGGCGGCGCGCCGCCCCCGCCCCTGCTGCGCGCGCTCGCGCACACGCTGGGCGTCCTTGCCGACCACGATCCACTCGTTGCCGCGCACCCAGGGCAGCGTCAGCGCCGCCAGCAGCGGGCGCGCCGCCGTGACCGCCAGCGCGTCGGCCTCGCGGGGACGATCGATCCCCGCCAGCTTGCGCAGATCGCGCGGCACCGTCGCCAGCGCCGCGCTGGCCATGATGCGGACCAGGAAGTAGATGTGCGCGACCTCCAGGCTGAAGCGGCCGTGCAGCACCAGATCGATGGCCGCGCGCGCGCCGTCCGACACGCACAGCCGCGGCCGCACCGACGCGAAGTAGGCCCGCGCCGCCGCCACCGTGGCGGGCACCCGCTCGGCCGGGGTGCCGACCAGCGTGGCGATGCGCACGCCCTCGGCCATGTAGCGATCCTCGTCCGCCGCGCTCAGGCGCCCGACGAAGCGGCGATAGGCCACCAGGTACGAGTACCACTGCACGGTGTGGACCCAGACCTGGGTATCGGGATCGTCGGCGCTGTAGGCCGCGCCGGTCACCGGATCGATGCCCCGCACCCGCTTGTGCACCATGCGCACCCGCTGCGCCGCCGCGTGCGCGGTCGCGCGGTCACCGAACACCGTCGCCACCACGTAGTAGTAGGTGCGCTGCAGCCGCTCCAGCGGCCGCTGCTGGTAGGCGCTGTGCTGGGCCACCCCGGCGATGGCCAGCGGGTGCAGCGCCTCGATCATCAAGGTGCGCAGACCACCGATCCCGGTCGCCGCGGGATGCCCGATCACCTTCCAGGCCACCGAGTCCGGCCCCAGCAGCCCCTGGTCGCTCTGAGCTTCAGCCATGCCCGATGGTACTCCCCGGTCCTGGCTCAAGGGGCCAGAACTGGCGGTCGACACGCCGCCGCGGTCACCCGGAGGCCGGTCTTGCCAGGGGCCACCGGCCGGCCCGCCACCACCTCGACCACGCCGAGCCGGGCCTTGCCGGGCTGGAACTGCGGCAACACCTCGGCGAGCCGCTCGAGCTGCCCGCGCAGCCACTTGCCGGCGACATCCTCGGCCAGCACCCGGTTGATGGTCAGGTCCTCGAGCGCCTCGGCCGCGACCTGCGTGGTCCGGTAGGCCGGATCCAGCGCCTTCCAGGTCGCATCCTCGCGCTCGACCTCGGCCACCCGCGCCAGCGCCGCGCGTCCCCGCGGCGACGTCAGCAGCGCCGCCAGCAGGTGATCCAGCTCGGTGCCCGGCGGCCGCGACGCGGGCGGGCGCCCGAGCGCCGTGCGCACCGACCGCAGCAGCTCACCGTCCTCGTCGGCGAAGCGCTGCAGGAGCTCTGCGATGGCCTTGCCCAGCGCCCCGCGCCGCGCGGCGATGCCGAGCAGCGGCCGACTCTTGGCGCGCTTCCGGCAGTAGTCGAGGTAGATCAGCGCGTGCAGCAGGCCAGGGTCACCATCCAGGCGCAGCCCGACCAGCCCCGGCACCTCGACCCCGACGAAGCCCGTCCCCGCGCGCAGCCGCGCCAGCGACGCCGCCAGCTGCGCGGCGGCCCACTGCGGCCCCGGCGCGATGCGCTCGAAGACCTCGGCCGCCCTGGCCGGCTGCTCGAGATCGAGCACCACGCCGAGGTTCCACAGCGCCCGCGTGCGCAGCGGCTCGGGCTGCCCCTGCGCCAACGTCTCCAGCAGCGGCACGGCCCGCTCCGGCTGGCCCTGCCTGAACAGCACGGTCGCCAGCGCGAGCTGGGCCTCGCCCCACTCGGGCACGCCGCCGGGCACCTGGCCGAGGGACCTCGCCGCGCCCTCGAAGTCGTTGCTGTCGAGGGCCTGACGCGCGATCTGCAGCAGCCGGCGCGGGCGCGCCGCCGCCAGCCCCGGCGCATCCAGCGCCTCGGGCCCCAGCGTCGCCAGCCGGTAGGTCGCGTCCGACTCTGCACCCGACCGGTCGGCCAGCTCGCCGAGCCAGCGCGCCAGCTCGCCGTGGTGCGCATGCCCGGGCCCCGCAGTGATGATCTTGTCGAACATCATCAGCGCCGCGCTGCTCAGTCCGAGCTGGGTCAGCGCGCGCGCCTGGTACAGCTCCGCGTCCATCACCACCCGCGGCACGTCCGCGGTCTCGCCGCTGGTCACCTTGTGAAACTCGATCGACGCCGACTGCAGGTCACCCTTGTGGAACGCCGCCACCGCGCGCTGCATCACCTTGGACTGCGCGGGCTCCGGCGCCGGCTTGCCCTTGGCGCCCGCCTTGGCGCCCGCCTTGGTGCCCGCCTTGGTGCCGCCTGGCGCCACCGGCGTCGCCCCCGCCGGCCCCGCCGGCCCCGCCAGCCCGAGCATCACGACGACCCAGCCCCACCGCCATGCACTCATGACGATCATCTTACCCGTCATCCACGGGTTCCTCGCCCAGCAGTGCCAGCTATCGGTCGAGATCCCAGCCGGCGTGCTGCACCCCGAGCCGGCCGTGCACCCGCCGCGCCGCCAGCGCGACGTCGTCGGGGTCGCTGCCCGCGGGCGCCCAGATCGACCAGGTGCCGGCCTCGGCCTTGACCAGCACGGCGTCGCCGCCGAGCTCGACCCAGGCCATCCAGGTGCGCTCGCGGTCGTCGTCGTCGTCGTCGTCGTCGTCGTCGTCGTCGCGGTCGCCGTCTCGGCCGTCGCCGTCGCCGGCAGCCGCTGCCAGCAGCGGCTCCAGCTGCTGCCACGCCGCGCCTGCATCGCCGGCGTTCTCGACCAGCACCTCGGCCCCGGCGAAGTCGGCCGCCACCGCCACCCGCGCCGTCATCCCACCCGCGCCCGGGTCGCTGCTCAATTCAGCTCGTTCTGCCACAGCTTGCGGCCGTCCTTCAGCGCCAGCTTGACCGACCAGCGCGCCCCGGTCAGCACCACGCCGTCCTTCTCCAGCGCGCCCTGCCGCGGAAGCTCGGGCACCGGCGCGGTCCAGATCACCTTGCCGTCCAGGTTCAGCCGCGACAGCTTGCGCGGCGTGTCGGCGTCCACGGTGTCGTGGTGCACCAGGAAGAAGCCGTCGGGCAGCGCCAGCCCCGCCCCCGGCTTGCCGCTGTCGTCGGTCAGGAAGCCGTCGGCCAGGAAGCTCTGCTGCGGCTGGATGTACTTCGACCTGCTGCCCTTGACCCGGTGCAGGACGGCGCGCAGCTGGCCGGGCTTGACCGACAGCTCGTACAGCGCGCCACCGACCTGGATCATCGGCGACAGCCCACCGTTGCCGCGCGTGGGCGCCGCGGCCGCCGCGGCCCCGCCGCTGACCTGCATGGTGACCGGGTCGGTGCGCTGCGGGGTGCCGTCGGCGCCCATGGTGATGAGCCGGCCCTCGGTGTCGACCTGCAGCCGCTCGGCGCGCGCCTTGTGGACCTCGCCCCGGACCTCGAGCCTGGCGTCGAGCAGACGCACGGTGTCATCCCAGCGACACCACAGCCGCGCCGCCCGGGCTGCGACGCACTCGGCCTGGCCGTCGATCAGCTTGCGCGCCAGCACCTTGTTGTCCTGGGGCTGCCACGAGCGCAGGCGCCAGAAGGTCTCCTCGGTATCGACCCACTGGTCGGTGGTGGTGTCCTTGTGACGGTCGGTGATGACCACCGACTCGACCGCGACCATGGTGCCGTCATCCAGGCGCACCGTGCTGGAGATGGTGCCCTTGTCGTGGAGGGCCCGGCGCTTGTCGAACCACTGCTTGAACAGGATGTAGCCCGCCACCGCCGCCCCGACGGGAATCACCAGCAGCCACGCCCACCTCGATGCCTGCTTCGGCTTGTCCGCCACGACCGGAGCTTACCAGCTGAGGGCCCCCCGGCGGCGGATCGAACCTCGCCCCGGGGCGTACAACTGGCCATGCGCTGGCACCGTCTCGTCGCCCCCGCCGCCCTGGCCCTCACCTGCACCGCCCTGGGCCTGGGCCCCGCCAGCGCGCGCAGCATCGTGCGCCTCCGCCCACGCCCGGCCGGGGTCGCCGCGCTGCCCAGGCTGGGCACCGGCTGGAAGGCCAACGCGCAGGCGGCGCGCGGCCGCAACGGCGCCCGCTTCAGCGTCGACTGCCCCGCTCGCGGCCGGCCCGGCAGCGTGTGGGGCAACGGGGTGTACACCGACGACTCCTCGATCTGCAGCGCCGCCCAGCACGCCGGCGTGCTGGTGCCCGGCGCCGGCGCCGAGGTCGTGATCGAGATCCGCCCCGCCGAGCCGAGCTACGCCGGCACCACCAAGAACGGCGTCACCTCGGGCAGCTGGGCGGCCTGGCGCGGCAGCTTCGTCGTCGTCAGCGCCGGTCCGCTGAGCAGCGCACCCTCCAGCGCCGCGACCGCGATCGGCTGGGGCGACGACTTCGCCAGCCTGGGCACCGGCACCGGCGCGCGGCTGGTCGAGTGCTCGCCCGCGGGCAGCGCAGGGTCAGTGTGGGGCAGCGGCCTCTACACCGACGACTCCTCGGTGTGCACCGCCGCGGTGCACGCTGGCCTCATCGACTTCGCGCGCGGTGGCACCGTGCTGGTCGAGGCGCGCCCCGGCCAGCCCAGCTACGCCGCCAGCGCCCAGCATGGCGTGCAGTCGTCATCGTGGGGAGTCTGGAGCGGCAGCTTCGTGGTGCTGTCGGGCAAGGCCGGCCACAACCCTCTCCAGGTCGCCGGCCCGTAGCCTGGCAGCGCGCGGCCAGCCGACTCAGGCGGCGGCGGGCTGTGACTTGACCTCGGGCTTGCGGGGCCGCGGGGTCAGCTTCGCCTTCAGCACGGCGCTGATCATGTTCTTGCGACCCAGCAGCGACGCGGTCAGCATGCCGCCCATCAGCGCACCGCCGATGCCCGCGGTGCAGATGTCGGCCCCGGTCAGGTACAGGCCGGGGATGGCGGTGCCGGGCCGCAGCGAGCGCACCTCGAAGCGTGACGGGGTGTGCGCCAGGCCGTAGATCTCGCCCTGGGGATGGCCGGCGAAGTGGCGCGTCGACAGCGGGGTCGACAGCTCGGCGTGCACGATGTGCGGCTCGACCTGCGGGCACTGGCGGATGAGCTCGGCGCGCAGGCGCGCGGCCAGCTCGGCCTTGAACTGGTCATAGTCGGCGCCGCGCTTGTGCCAGCGCGAGTCCTGCCAGCGCGAGAACCACTTCCACGGCGCCACCCCGATGACCTCGATGGTGGCCTTGCCGGGGTGGCGGCGCGCGAAGTCGGGATCCTTGGCCGACGGGAAGGACATGTACGCCACCGGCATCGGCGCGGCGGGATCGTCGGTGTAGCGCGCCACGTTGCGGTCGTGATCCTGGTCCGGATAGACCCACAGGTTGGACGGCTTGAGCCCCAGCTGCTGGGCGTCGCGATCCAGCCCGACGTACAGCGACAGGTGCGCGAACGACGGCTCGACCCCGGGCAGCCGGGTCTGGATCCCGGCCCGCGCGGCGTGCTCGGGCGCGACCAGCTGGTTGAAGGTCAGCGCCCAGCCGGCGTCGCTGACCACCACGGGGGCGCGCACCTCGGCGCCATCGGCCAGCTTGACGCCCACGGCGCGGCCGCGCTCGATCAGGATCTCGGCGACCTCGGCGCTGGTCACGACCTGGCCGCCGCTGGCCTCGATGCCCGGCATCATGGTCTCGGCGATGCGCCCCGAGCCGCCGACCGGGTAGGCCGCACCGGGCAGGTAGTGCTCGACCAGCAGCGCGTGCATGAAGAAGCTGGCCTGCCCCGGCGGCAGTCCGTAGTCGCCGTACTGCCCGGTCAGCACCGCGGTCAGCCGCGGATCGCTGGTGATCTCGGCCATGACGTCCTTGACCGTGCGCCGGGCGTCGCGCATGGCGGGCCAGCGCAGCAGCGGGCCGGCCAGCCTGGCCAGCGGGCCCGGCAGCAGCTTCTCGCCGAAGAACGGCATCGCCTTCTTGACGGTGGCGTGGATGCGCGCGAGGTAGGTGTCGATCTCCTGCGCACGCGACGGGAAGTAGCCCACCATGGCCTCGCGGAAGGCCTTGCGCCCGGCGGGCAGCTCGTAGCGGTCGTCGCCGATGATGATGGTGTCGTAGATCTTGCCCATGTCGGCCCACGCCAGCTCGCCATCGCTGAGGTGATCGAAGGCGCGCCGCAGCATCGAGCGCTCGCGGTGCACGTCGCCGATGTAGTGCACGCCGACGTCCCAGTCGAAGCCGGGACGCGTGAAGACGTGGGTGAAGCCGCCCGCGGTGTAGTGGCGCTCCAGCACCAGCACGCGCTTGCCCTTGTGTCGCGCCAGCAGGCCCGCGGTGGTCAGGCCGCCCAGGCCCGAGCCGATGACGATGACATCCCAGGGTCCACGCACCGCCTCGGGGTGCTGCTTGTATGACGTGCCCAGCCTCATGATCGCGTGCTCCTTGTGGTCGTCGGTCTCGGTCTCGGTCTCGGTCTCGGTCTCGTGCCCGTGCTCGTGCTCGTGCTCGTGCTCGTGCTCGGTCTCGTGCTCGGTCTCGGTCTCGGTCTCGGTCTCGTGCTCGGCCTCGTGCTCGGCCTCGCGCTCGTGCTGGGCCTGCGGGGCGCCGGCGCGACCCCGGGCTGCTGGAACGCCACCAGCTCGTGCTCGATCGCGGCCAGCTGCGCCAGCGAGCGCCCCATCGCCAGCTTGCCGGCCAGGTGCAGCGACACCAGGCCATGCGTGCTGGCCCACAGCAGGTGTGCCACCGTCAGGGCGTCGCCGTGCAGCACGCCCTCGGCGACCGCCTCGGCGACGGTGCGATGCAGCGCCGCGAAGGCGCGCCGGCTCTCGCCCGCCAGCTCGGGCGAGTCGGCGCCCGCGGGCTGGCGCAGCTCGAACATGATGCGGTAGGCGTCAGGCTGATCGACCGCGAAGGCGATGTAGGCCTGCTTGAGCCGGTCGAGCCGCGCGCGGGCGTCATCGGCGCGGCCGCGTGGGGCCTCGGCCAGCGCCGCCTCCAGCCGCTCGGCGAAGCGGCGGAAGGCCTCGGCGCGCACCAGCGCGAACAGCTCCTCCTTGCCGCTCATGTAGCGGTACGCGGTCATCGCGCTGACCCCCAGCGCCGCACCCAGCGCGCGCATGGTCACCGCCTGGTAGCCCTGCTCCGCGAACAGGTGCATGGCCGCGTCCGCCGCCTGGCGGCGAAAACCGGCGATGTCACTGTCCTGCAGCGGGCTGCGCGGCATTCCAAATATGTACACCGTAAAACTTACGTTGTAAAGGGTCGGCTGCCCGGCCCCGCCAGGGCGGCCCCTGAGGCGAAGCCGCGCTGGCGCTGGCCCGGCCTTGCTACTCTGCCCGGATGCGGACGCGGGCGTGGTTCGGGCTCCTGGTGCTGGCGGCGACCGCCGCCTCGTGCGGCCCCGGCTCGGCGGGCCCCGAGCCCGACGCCGGCGGCGGCGGCCCCGACGCGGGGGGCGGCGGCGACGCCGCGGCCAGCGCCGACGGCGCCCCCGGCGCCGACGCCGCCAGCGCCTGCCCGGGCGACTCCACCCTGCCCGCCCCGGCCAGCTGCGCCGGCCTCGGCGTGGTCATCGATCCCTTCTCTGCCGCGCGCTACAGCTGCTTCGATCTCGGCGCGGTGCCCGGGGTGCCGCCACAGAAGTATGGCGGCCTGACCCTGCGCCCGGGCAGCTGCCAGACCACGCTGCTCATCGGTGGCGAGGCCAACTATCCCGAGGGCAAGCTGTACTCGATCACGGTGCGCCGCGACGGGCGCGGCCACATCGGCGGCTTCTCGGGCAGCGCCAGCGCGCTCGGCTTCGACGCCGCCTACACCGACGGCGGCGTGGTGTTCGGCCCCACCGGCGTGCTGTTCCTGGCGCGCTGGCCCTCGAACCAGCTCGGCATGGTGGCGGCCGGGGGCAGCAGCACCAAGATCGTGGACCTCGGCCCGCTGGGCATCACGTCGTCGCCAGGCGGCATGAACTTCGTGCCCACCGGCTTCGGCGGCGCCGGCGCCCTCAAGCTGGTGTCGTGGCCCGGCGGCGAGTGGTACACGCTGAGCCTCGCCCCCGACGCCGTCGGCAGCTTCGACATCACCGCCGCCAGCGCCGGCACGCCGATCACGGGCGGCCCCGAGGGCTTCACCTACGTCAAGGCCGGCAGCCCCAACTTCGCCGCCGACTCGGTGCTGGTGTCGGAGTGGAGTGCCAACTCCATCGCCACCTACGAGATCGACGCCACCGGCGACCCGGTGCCGGCCACGCGCAGGAGCTTCCTCACCGGCCTGACCGGCGCCGAGGGCGCCTACCGCGACCCCGACACCGGCGACTTCTTCTTCTCGACCTGGAGCAGCGGCCTCGACCGCGTCATCGTGGTGCGCGGCTTTCTGCCCATCATCGACTGAGACCGCGCGCGGCGACGCGGGCGGCGCCTCAGCGCGCCGTGGCGCTGCGCCCGAGCTCGGCCACCAGCGGCACATGGTCGCTGTCGCCGCCGTCGATGACGCGCGCCGAGACCGCGATGAATGGCGGTCGAACAGCACATGATCGAACTGCAGCCCGAGGCCCGGCTGGCTGCGGTCGCCGCGCCAGGTCGGCACCCCCGGGTCGCCCAGCGCGCTGCCCAGCCCCTGCGCGCGCAGGAAGCCGACCGCGCCGTCCGCCGCGGTCTCGTTGAAGTCGCCCGCGATCAGCGTGGGCAGCCCCGGCTCGAGCGCCTCCCAGTAGGCCTCGACCTCGGCGCGACGGGCCGCGGCGGTCTCGGCCAGCGCCTGGAGGGGCCGTGCTCCATCGAAGCGCGGCGGCCGCAGGTGCAGCGCCACCACCTGCACCGGACCGTCCGGCGTGCGCGCCACCACGCGCAGTGCCGGGAACCAGCGCGGTGCCGGCAGCAGGCGGGGCTCGTCGAGCGGCCAGCGCGACAGCACCGCGACCCCGCCCGCCCGCGCGGCGTGGAAGCGCATGTAGGGATAGCGGTCGCCGAGCTCCGCGCGCAGGGCGCGCTGCCACTCCGGCGTCATCTCCTGCAGCACCGCGATGTCCGCCCCCGCCGCGCGCAGCGCCGCCAGGCTGGCCGCGCTGCCGGCGCGCCGCCACAGCATGTTGTAGCTGACCACGGTCAGCGCGACCGCGGTGCCGCCGTCGGCGGGCGCGGGCGTCACCTGGCCCAGGGCTGGGTCGGCCAGGGCCGGGTCGGCCACGGCCGGGTCGGCCAGGGCCGGGTCGGCCACGGCCGCGTCGGTCACGGCCGCGTCGGCCAGGGCCGTGGTCGCGCCGCGCAGGCCGCGGCGGGCACAGCCCTGCGCACCCGCGCCCAGCTGGAGCAGGGCCAGCCCGATCCCGAGACCGCCACAGTTCGGTGCGTTTCTGCGCCGCACCTCTGGCTAACGCGCGCCCCCGCGCAGATGTTCCGGCGCGCCGGCTGGACCGCGTGGCGGGTCTTGCCTTATCGTGCGCCCCCATGAGAGCCCGCCTCGCCATCGTCCTGCCCCTGCTGGGGGTCGCCTGCTTCCTCTTCGTCCGTGGTACACGCAGCGGCGCCCAGGCCGCCGAGGCCCCCGCCAAGCTGGACAGGGCCGACAAGGGACCGCCGGGCAAGCCCGCGCCGGCCGCCGCCCCCGAGGCCACGCCCGCGGCTGCCGCCGCCGATGGTGCCGCGGATGGCGCCGCCGGCGCGCCGGCCGCTGACGCCGCCGGCGCCGCCGAGGCCCCCGCGGAGGACCTCCCGCTGACCGAGGTCACGGTCGGGATCTACCTCAACCAGATCCACTCCATCGACATCAAGAACAACGCCTACACCGCCACCTTCTGGATCTGGTTCCGCTGGAAGGGCGACCACGTCAAGCCGCTGGAGAGCTTCGAGATCGTCGGCGGACGCATCGAGGAGCGCGCCGGCGAGGTCACCGAGCTGCTCGAGGGCGACGTGCACTACGCCGCGGTGCGCGTGCTGGCGACCATCACGCACTTCTTCGACGTCACCCACTTCCCGCTCGACAACCACACCCTGGCCATCGAGATCGAGGACGCCGGCCACGAGGATCACGAGGTCAAGTTCGTCGCCGACGCCGCCAACAGCGTCGCCGATCCGCGCGTCAAGGCGCCGGGCTGGATCGTGCAGAAGGCCGAGGTCACGGTCGACACCCACACCTACACCACCAACTATGGCGACATCTCGCTGGGGCCCAACGCGAAGTCGAACTACTCGCGCATGTCCTTCAAGCTGCCGCTCGAGCGCAGGGGCCTGGGCTACTACATCAAGCTGTTCTGGGGCGGCTGGCTGGCCACCCTGGTCGCGCTGCTGGCGATGTTCATCAAGCCGACGGACCTCGATCCGCGCTTCGGTCTGGGCGTCGGCGCGCTGTTCGCCGCCATGGCCAGCGCCTACGTGGTGACGCAGTCGCTGCCCGACACCCAGGTCATGACCCTGGCCGACAAGATCAACGCCCTCGGCATCGGCTTCATCTTCCTGTCGGTGGTCGAATCGACGGTGTCGCTGCGCCTCTTCACGTCAGGCAAGGAGGCCGCCTCGCAGAAGCTCGACAAGGCCAGCGTCTGGTTCTTCGCCATCGGCTTCCTCGTCCTCAACGCCGTCCTCGTCTTCACGCGCTGAGGCGCTCAGCGCGCGGTACGCCTGTTGAGCCGCAGCACGACCTCCTCGACGAAGCCTTGCAGCGGCTCGACCTCGGCGCCGATGGTGGTCAGCGCGATCACACAGCTGGTGTCGTCGTCGAGCACCATGAGGTCGTGCTCGCCACGCCGCGCCGCGCGCCCGAGGCCGGGCACCGGCACCGGAGCGTCGCCATTCAGCAGCCCCAGCATCGACTGGTCGCTCTCGAAGCGCGACTCGGTCAGCTCGGGGCTGCACGCCAGCAGCACCATCGCGCGCGGCGAGCCGTCCTCCGACTCCAGCGTGCACACCCCGGGGATGTCGTCGGTCCTGGGAGCCGCCAGCCGCCAGCCCGGGGTGAGGTCCTCCATGACCTGGGGCGGCATCACCAGGGCGCACCGGGGGTGACGCAGCGTAGGCCGCCGCTTGCTGCACGCCGCCAGCGCCGCCAGCCCCACCGCCACCGCCAGCAGCGCCAGCGCTCCACCCGCGCGCTTCACGGCTGACAGGGCCGCTCGCCCAGCGTCAGGACGAGCTGGGTGTCAGCGATGCTGATGGTGTCGCCGTCCTTCAACTGCTGGCGCATGGTGCGGGTGCCATTGACCAGGGTGCCGAGCTCCGACGCCAGGTCGTTCATGAAGATGCTCCCGCTGGCCTCGATCTCGATCAGGGCGTGCATGCGCCCGGCCTGCTCGTCCTCGAGCACGATGTGCGACGACGTCAGGCGCCCCAGCTTGACCACGGTCTGGGTGAACTGCTCGTCGCTGACGTGCACGCCCTTGCGCAGCAGCGCGAAGGTCATCGTGGTCGAGCTCGGCCTGGTGTCCAGGCTCTGGGTCGGCGCCGTGTGCACGTGGCAGGGCACCTGACCCGGCGCCGCCGCCCCCGATGGCGATGCCTTGGCCGGCGCCGACTTCGAGTCCGACCGCTTCGAGCAGCCGCCCCCGCCCAGCACCAGCACTCCCAGCATCATCCCGAAACCTGTTGCGCGCATGTTGCTCTCCTCGACCCGTGCCCACGCTCTACCACCTGGCGCCTCGCTGCAATACGCCAGACACCCAGACTTTCCCGCCAGCCCCACACAAGGTGTAGAAGGAAGCCACCCCCATGCAGATCCGCGTCGGCTACGAGCTTTGCTACACCCTGCCCCAGCCGACGCCGATGGTGCTGATGCTGAACGTGCACTACTCGCGGTCGTCGGACCTGGTGCGCCCCGATCACATGCTGACCAGCCCGGCGGTGCGCATCAGCGCCTACCGCGACGGTTTCGGCAACTGGTGCAGCCGCCTGGTGGCGCCCCGGGGCCAGCTGCGCATCTTCTCGGACGCCATCATCAATGACGACGGCGCCGCCGACCCGATCAACCCGGGCGCGCTGCAGTTCCCGGTCGAGGCGCTGCCCGAGGACACCCTGGTGTTCCTGCTCGGCAGCCGCTACTGCGAGACCGACCGCTTCCTCGACGCCGCCTGGAAGCTGTTCGGGCCGACCCCGACCGGCTGGGAGCGCGTCCAGAAGATCTGCGACTTCGTGCACAAGCACATCACGTTCGGCTACCAGCATGCCAGCTCGACCAAGACCGCGTGGGACGTCTTCAATGATGGCAAGGGCGTGTGCCGCGACTTCGCGCACCTGGCCATCGCGCTGTGCCGCGCCATGAACGTCCCGGCGCGCTACTGCACCGGCTACCTGGGCGACATCGGCATCCCCGGCCCCTACGGCGCCATGGACTTCGCGGGCTGGTTCGAGGCCTACCTGGGCGGCCAGTGGCACATCTTCGACCCGCGCAACAACCAGGCCCGCATCGGCCGCATCCTCATCGCGCGCGGCCGCGACGCCGCCGACGTCGCCATCAGCACCAGCTTCGGCCCCAGCACGCTCGACAGCTTCAAGGTCATCTGCGACGAGGTCCCGGCCTAGATCTGGCTCGACAGCGGGGCGGTCTGGCCCCACAGTCCCGGGCCGGGGGTTTGACCATGATCAGGATGGGCTGGGTTTCGTGTGCGCTGCTGGCGGCAGGGCTGTGGGCTGGCTGCGGCGGCTCTGGCGGCGACGACGATGACGATGGTGGCAACACCGTGGTCGATGCCGCGGTCACGGGCGACGGCAGCACGGGCGTCGACGGCGCGGTCATGGTCGATGGCTCGACCGGCGGGCCGCTGACGGTGTCGGGCTTCGACATGTTCAGCGGGACGCTCGGCTACCACATCACCTGCGATCCGGCGGGCACCTGCTACGGCCACAGCACCACGGTGAACCAGCTGGCGCCCGGCGCGACCACCACCACGATCATCGGCAACCCCACCAGTGGCCTGGTCTCCAACTCGCCGTCGAGCATCCTGCGCGACAGCGCCGGCAACCTGTACACCAACGTCGGCTGCAGCGGCACGCCCGGCGTCTACAAGCGGCCAGCAGGGACCACGACCTGGGCCACCGTCGGCACCGGCCTCACGGGCAGCAATCTCACCGCGTGTAACTTCGACACCATCGGCATCGATCCCGGCGGCAACCTGTACATCGGCTTCGCCAGCCTGCCCGGGCTGTTCAAACTGACCGGGGGCACCGGCGCGTGGACCGACAGCGGCACCGGCGCCAACCGGGCGGTGCGCGCCACCGCGACGCGCGGCAACGACGTCTTCATCGGCGACAGCGACGGCGTCAAGGTGCTGACCGGCGGCGCCGGCGCCTGGACCGCGCTGGGCACCGGCAACCCGGGCAACGTGCTGCACCTGCGCTTCGACGGCGCGGGCAACCTGTACACCGTCAACAGCGCTGGCATCGACCTGGCCGGCGTCTACAAGCTGGCCGCCGGGACCACGACCTGGGTCGAGATGACCAACCTCGACCGCTTCGACGTCAACTCGCCGCGCGTCAGCAACATCGCGTTCGACGCCATGAACAACGGCTGGATGATCGCGCGGCCGACCGTGAACACCGGCAGCAACTACTCCCTGATGAAGCTGCCTGCGGGGGCGACCGCCTGGACGGTGGCGCTGGCCCTGACCGTGACCGTCAATGACACCTGCGTGGCGCTGGCCAGCGACAACAACGGCCACCTGGTCGCCCAGTGCGGCAACATGGTGCTGCGCTCGCGGCCCTGAGCCTGCGTGCTCACGGCAGGCCCTCGGCATGGATCTTGAGCTGCCGCGGGCTCATGATGAAGTCCGAGTAGCTGACGCGGAAGCGCCAGGGCCGACAGTCGCGGTGCGGCGTCGGCGGCGTCGCCCCCGGCGCGGGGCGCAGGTTGATGACGCCGGGGCGACCGCACGGTCGCAGCGAGAGCAGCCCGGCGTAGGCCTCGAGGCGGGCCGAGATCTCCGCGATGCGCCCGCTGGCGGCGGCGCCCGCGAAGCCGAGCTCGTCGAGATCGCCATAGTCCGCGCCCGCCGGCGGCGCTGACGCCGGTCGCGCCGTCAGCCCCGGGAACTCGAGAGCGCGCGCCTCGACCACGGTGCCGCTGTCGACCTTCACCACCAGCTCGCCCTGCTCGTTGGGCTCGCTGTGAAACCCGGGCGCCCCCACCGACACCACCCGCACCAGCACCCGCGCGCAGCCGGTCAGGCCGCCGTCGGCGCCGCCCTCGGGCGCCCGGTCCGGGTAGCCGTCCTCGTCGATGGGCAGCGCGCGCACCAGCCCGCGCTGCTCCGCGGTGAAGCCCAGGAACACCAGATCATTGAACTGCCCCGGGCAGGGCACCGCGACCAGCTCGAGCGGTCGCACCACGACCCGGCGCAGCTCCAGCAGCGCCAGCTTGCCCTGCGCCGCCTTGCCCGCCGCCGCCACCTCCGCGAACGAGGCATACGCCGGCGCCCCGATGACCTCGGCGTCTGGCGCCCGCCCCGCCCCGGTTGCCCCGGGCCCGCTCCGCGGCGCCTTCCGGCACCCCAGCATGAAGACCGCGAGCCACAAGCAGCGCCACATCGCCGAGACCCTACCCCATCCGCGGCCTCGCCGCGGCGGGGACCTGCGGAGCCGAACTACGGCCCTCGCAAACACGCGTGTTACCCTGGCGCACCGCCATGGCGCTCTACGGCACGCCGAAGTACATCGCGCACTCCAATCGGCCGCGCGATCTCAAGCTGAGGCTCCTCTTCCTCCTGTTCCGCTTCACGCTGTATGCGGTGCTGGGGATCGCGCTCGAGGTCGGCCTGTACCCGACCGCGCGCGCCGGGCGCGAGATTCCCCTCATCAAGTACCTGTTCCAGTTCGACTGGCAGGTCGACCCGCGGCTCGGCCTCAGCGGGCCCTGGTACACGCCGCTGAAGGTGCTGTTCGGGCAGTCGTCGCTGTGGATGATCCCGGTGTATGCGCTGCCGGCGCTGACCATCGAGCAGGTCTATCGCCTGGGCCTGTTCAAGTGGCCGTGGTGGCTCCGCGCGCCGCTGTACGGCCTGCTCATCATGTTCTTCGAGTGCACCACCGGGCTGGCCCTGAAGCAGATCACTGGCTATGCCATCTGGGAGTATCTCGACGCTGGCAATGTGCTGAACATGACGTCGTTCTACATCTTCCCGCTGTGGATGGGCGCCGGCCTGCTCATCGAGCGGATCTACCGCGAGCTGATGGACCCCGGGCTGCGCGACGCCCTGCAGCGCGAGCTCGAGCAGCCGCCCGCGCCGCCGCTGTAGCCCAAGGGGCCGCCGTCAAGGCGCGGCGAAGGGCGATCCCGGGTAGCCGAGCTCCGCACGCACCGCCGCAGTCACGTCGGTCACGCGCAGCGGACGGCCCACACGCAGCGGACGCAAGCTCGTGGTGTCGAGGACGGCCAGCGCCGGCGCGTCCAGCGCCGTGATGTCCATGCTGGCCAGCCACAGCTTGCCGCCGGCCACGTGCTCCGGCATCACGTCCCAGATGATCTCGGTCGGGCTGGCGACCTCGACCGCAGCGCTCAGCGCGCCGCTGTCGCCGTCGAACAGCACGAGGGTGACTCGCACACCATCGCCGAGCACCGCGAGCCAGCGCTGCCCAACCCGGAACACGCGACCATGCCGGGCCAGCTCGCTGTCAGGGCGGCCCTGCCACACCACCCGGGCCGCCTCCACGTCCAGGAGCTCGAGTCGATGCTGCGACAGCCCCGCTCCGGGCACAGTCGTGACGAAGAGCGCGAACCGCGGCAGCTCACCGCTCAGCGGCGCCGAGGGCGCGTCGCGCATGGTGAGCCCGCGGTCCAGGCCCGCGGGCGAGGTGGCCAGCCGAAGCTCGTGCAGGGTGTCACCGGCCAGGTCGGTGACGACGACAGAGGTGCCCCTGCTGATGGCTCCGCCAGGCTGGGCGACGCTGGCCTCGAGCGCGAACAACAGTCGGTCGCCATGCCGGCCACAGCTGAGCAGCGCCTGAAATGAACCCGGGTCCCCGACCGGGTGGAAGCCTTGCTTGATGATGTGACGCGCCGTCGGATCGCCCTGCTTCAAGGTGACCAGCGCGGGGCCGGCGTCGAGCTCCAGGATGGTGATGTAGTCGGCGCCCACCACGCAGCCGCCACCGGGGCTGGCCAGCTGCAGTGGCTGCGCCCGTGCCGGCTCGTAGATCCACAGCGTCTCGGTCTCGTGCACGAACAACCGCTGTCCCAGGCTCCAGCGCGCGACCGGCGTCGAAGGGGCGGGCGCCCGAGCCAGCTCGCGGCCGGTCTCCGGATCGAGCGTGCGCAGCGAAGGCACCAGGCGGGCGTCGGCTCCCTGCGCCGGCTCCGACTCGTTGATCCACTGCAGCAGCCGGTCACCCAGCAGCTGGGCCCGCGACAGCACCGGCACCGTCCCGCGCGCGTGGGGCTGCAGCAGCGGCACATCCCACCGTCTGGCGCCATCTGCGAGCGCGTGGCCCACCAGCCGCAGCGTTTCGGCATAATAGCCGTAGCGGGTCACGACCACGCCGCCAGCGAGCACCGGCCCCTCCGCCAGCAGGCCCGCAGGCAGGTCAGGCAGGGCGCGCGCCCAGCGCAGCCGCCCCGTCTCGTCGAGGCTGGATACCCACCCGAGGGCGCCTCCCCGCATCCGATTCTTGTGCCACAGCAGCAGCGCACCACCACCCTCCAGGGGGGTGACCGCGGTGATGAACGCCTCGGGCTGCCGGCTGCGCGCGCGCCAGCGCCAGTATCCCACCGCGGCGCCGAGTGCCAGCAGGACGGTCATTGCAGCGATCAGCACCGGTCGCCTGGCCATGCCAGGAGGCTACGCGAGATGCCAACCTGATCGTGCACCGCCTCGCGCATGATCCGCCCGCTGCCGGATCCTGCCAGGCGGACCGGCGTGCTCGCTGGCCACCACCAGCAGCCCCAGCCGGCGCGCCAGCTCGCTGGCGCTGAAGCGGTTTGCGCGCCGCCACGGCCCGGGTCAGCCGCGAAAGCCGGGCGCCAGCATCGCGGTCATGCGCGCCGGGTTGGCGATGTCCTGCGCGCGCATCCACTGCTCGGCCGCCGCGACCAGCCCACGGCCCTCGTCGCCGCCGAGCAGCTGGCCACGCCGCCGCCGCGCCGCCGCCGCATACAGCGCCATCTCCGCGGCCTCGAAGCCGCGCTCGGCCTCGGCCAGCAGCGCGGCCGCCTGCTCGGCCTTGCCGCCCTGCGCCGCGATCCCCGCCCGCAACAGGCCCGCCAGCGGTCGCGCCCAGTCCATGTGCTGGCCCTCGATCTTGCGCGCCGCCCGGGCCGCCTCGGCCAGCAGTGCGCGCGGCGAGCCGTCGGTCAGCGCCGCCGCCAGCGCCGCGGCGCCCTGGATGTGCACCACCTCGAGGCGCTGGTGCTGGTTGTGCAGCAGGCCGGCGGCCTCGGCGCGCCGCCACAGCTCCTGGCTGGCGACGCGCGCCCCCGGGCCGTCCTCGACATACAGGCGCACCCGGGTCTGCAGGAAGGGCCCCGCGCAGTCGTGCACATAGCCGCCGTTGGGCCAGCGATCGATGGCCGCGGTCAGGGTGTCGTCGACCTCCAGGGGCCTGTCCTGGGCCAGCCCGACGACACACAGCCCCTGCACGCGCACGGTGTCGGACTGGAACAGGTCGCCGCGCTCGTCGGCCTCGGCGACCACGCGGGAGCTGCGCACGCCGAGCTCGCGGATCTCGCCGAGGTAGAAGCGATCGATGGCCACGAACAGCTCGCACATGGCGCGCTCCCAGGGTGACCCCGGGCAGCCGTCCCGGAAGATCCCGTCGGCGCGATCCATGAGCTGCATGGAGTCGCGGAACTTGCCGATGTGGTACGCGGCCACGCCCGCCGCCGCGACCGCCATCGCCAGCGCGTGCGGGTGGCCCAGCCGGTTGGCCATCTCCTGGGCCTGGTCGATGACCGCGCGGGCATACTTGCGCCGCCCCGGCGCCAGCACGAACAGGAAGCCGCCCTCCAGCGCCAGCGCGCGCGAGATCCGGTACGGCTCGCCGGCGTCCAGCGCCAGCCGGAGGTGCAGCCCCTGCAGCGCCGCGCCCAGCACGGTGTCGACCACCGCGAAGCCGCCCGCCGCGCCCCAGCAGGCGTCGATCTTGGTCAGGAGCTCGGGCGACAGCTGGCTCTCGTCGCGCTCGCGAAAGCCGAGGCCACGCAGGCGCAGGCGCACGCGCGTCATCACGAAGCTGAGCAGCGCGCTGCGCGGTGTCGACGGATAGTCGATGCCGACCTGATCGAGCACGTCACGCAGCGTGGCCACGCCGTCCTTGACGTGGCCGGCCTTGAGCAGCTGCTCGGCCGCCTTGCGCCGCAGATCCAGCATCTCGGCCGCCGACGCCCCCGCGGTCGCGCCCAGGAAGGCGTCGGCGGCGTCGCGGCCGCGGCCGGCGTTGACCAGGGCGTCGCCCAGCCGCACCGTCAGGCTGCGCCGCTCGGGGTGGCTGCCCGGCATCAGCCCCAGCGCGGTGCGATACAGCCGCGCCGAGCGATCGAAGGCCAGCGCGACGTCGGCGGCCTGGGCCGCGCGCAGGAACCAGGTGGTGGCGCGCTCGGGCTCGCCGGCGCCCAGCCAGTGCGCGGCCAGCATCTCGGGATCCGGCGGCACGTCGCCGCCCTCCAGCGCCACCGCCAGCTCGTTCTGGTGACTCTTGCGCGTGACCTCGCCGAGCTGCGTGGTCACCGCCTCGCGGATGCGGTCGTGGTAGGGCTCGATGGTGTCGACGCCGCGCACGCCGCTGGTGCGGATCAGGCGTTCGGCGCGCAGCATGGCCAGCGCGCCCGCGAACGCGGTCGGGCTCAGCGCCGCGGCGCGCGCCGCGATGGTCTGGCGCAGCGGGCCGCCCGCCATGGCCGCGATCTCGACCAGCACGCGCGCCTCCGAGGGCAGCGCGGCCACCCGCGCGCGCAGCGCCTCGTCGAGGCGCAGGCCTGCTCCCTGCACCCCCCCGGCCCGCGCGAAGCGCACCAGCTCGTCGATGAACAGGGGGTGGCCGGCGGCCTCGCGTGCGATGTCGGCCGCGCTGGTGTCGGCGCTGTGCGGCGTGCGCGCCAGCAGCCGCTCGGCCAGCTGGCGCGCCTCGTCGGCCTGCAGGGGCATGAGCTGCACCCGCCGCACCCGCCCGGGATCGATCGACGCGGCCTGGTCGGCGCCCTCGGTGCGCGCGGTCGCCAGCAGGAGCAGCGCGGGCGCGTCGGGCTGGCGCAGCACCTCGGTGAGCAGGGTCCGGCTATCCTGGTCGGCCCACTGCAGATCGTCGATCGCGATCACCAGCGGGCAGCGATCGGCCAGCCGCCCCAGCATCTCGCGCACCGCGGCGAACAGGCGTGAACGCAGCTCGGGGGGATCCGGGCGTGCCTGCGGCAGCTCGGCCACGGTGAAGGCCTTGAGGCGGCGCAGCACCGGGAAGACCTGCGCCATCAGGCTGGCCTGGCGCGGCAGCAGCGCGCCGGCGGCCTCGCCGTCCAGGCGCAGCATGTAGCGGCTGAGCGCGTCGACCACGCCATCGAAGGCCTTGTAGGGCACCGACTCGCGCTCGTAGCAGCGCCCGGCCAGCACCACCACGCGCGGCTCGGAGGTCTGCAGCTCGTCGAGGAACTGGCGCGCCAGGGCGCTCTTGCCGACGCCGGAGTCGCCCTCGATCAGCACCGCCACCGGGTCGCCCTTGCGGGTGGCCTCGAACGCCGCGGCCAGGGTGGCCAGCTCGTCGCGTCGACCGACGAAGGGCGGCACGTGCGAGCTCGACGCCGAGGCCAGCGCCGGCTCGCCGCTCTCGCTGGCGCCCAGGCGCGCCAGCACCTCGCGCCCGGTCGGCCGCGCGCGCGGGTCCAGCGCCAGCAGCGCGCCGCACAGGTTGTCGAGATCACGCGGCACCGATGGGGTGCTGGCGCGCGGCCGTGGCGGCAGGAACTTCTGCTTGTCGGTGATGACCTGCAGCCGCGACCCCACATAGGGCAGCCGACCCACCAGCGCCTCGTACAGCAGCACGCCCACCGAGTACCAGTCGGCCTCGGGTCCGACCCGCGCCGAGGCGGCCTGCTCGGGCGCCATGTACGACGCCGTGCCCACGATGTGACCCTCGGTGGAGCGGTCGTCCATCTTGAGATCCGACACCAGCCCGAAGTCGAGGATGACGACCTGGCCCTCGGGGGTGACCCGGATGTTGGCCGGCTTGATGTCGCGATGCACCTTGCCCGCCGCGTGCAGCACGCACAGGCCGCGCGCCAGCTGCACCAGCGCCGACCTGAGGCGCGTCTCGTCGAACAGGTGCGGCGGCGCGTCGCCCGCCCACGGCTTGCGCAGCGGCGAGGCCTGCATGGTGACCTCGGTGGCCGAGACCTCATCCGACGGCGCCGAGTCGCGCAGGGTGTCGTGGGCGGCGCCCTCGACGTCACAGACGTGGCGCATGAAGTCGACGCCGGGGACGAACTCCATGGTGAAGAACCAGTCGCCGTCGGTCTCGACCAGCTCGCCCAGCGACACCAGGTTGGGGTGGTTGAGGTCGGCCAGGGCGCGAAACTCGGTCTTGAAGCGCATCAGCGCCTGGCCGTCGAGGTGGGTCAGCGTCTTCAGCGCGACGCGCCGCCCGCTCTCGGCGTCACGCGCCTCGTACACGACCCCCATGCCGCCGGCCCCGATCTTGCCGAGGACCTGGAAGCGTTCCGTGCCACGAAAGTCTGCGCCGCTGCGACCCACGAGAGCCCCGGCCCGCAGTGTAGCCCAGCCCGCGCTCCAGACTCCGTCGTTAGCGCGCCAACGCCGTAGGGCCGCACGGCGGCCCCGGCCGGGAGTCCGGCCGTGAGCGGGTGGGGCCCCGCTGGGCTCCGCCCAGTGGGGCGGGGCGCAGCCCCGTGGTGAGGCTAGCGCCCAGACCGGAGCGCAGCTCCGGTACAGCGCTAGAACCCGATCTTCCGCGGCGCCAGCGGCGCCGGCACCACCACCGGCACCGGGCCCGGCAGCACCATCCACACCAGCACGGTCAGCTGGCGCGCCACGTCATCGACCTGGACCTCGACGAAGGTCGGCCGCAGGGGCTGCTGTGCGCGCTGCATGTCGGGGGCCGCCGGGCAGCCGAAACCGCTGTTGGCATAGATCGAGTCCTTGCCCAGCAGGGGGTCCAGCGGGTGGTCCAGGTCGACGTGGGTGTGGCCCATGACCACGACCCGGTGCCGCTTGCCGAGCTCGCGTGCGAAGTGCTGCAGCGAGTTGCCGAGGTCGGTGCCGGTCAGCGCGAAGAAGGCCGGCTCGTCGCCGTAGGCCGCGCCCGGGAAGCGCCCGGAGTCCTTGTAGCGGTCATACAGGTCGTCATACAGGGCCCCGCGCGCCTGCCCGACCGTCATGGTGCTGCCGTCGGGCATCACCACTGGCAGTGCGTCGGTCTGCGCGGTGGCGTCGAGCAGCGTGCCCAGCGCCAGCTCGGCCAGGCCCAGCTTCTTCTCGATCACGCTGCTCACCAGCGTGGCCAGCGCGTCCTTGGCCACCGGCCACCCGGTCGGCTCGCCCGCGCCGGCGAGGTCGGCCACTGTCTGCCCCGGCCCGAGCTGCTGCTGCGACCACAGCGCGGCGACCCGGGTGATGAAGTAGCCCACCGGCAGCCCGGTCGCGGGCATGGCGCCCCAGTCGCCGGCGTTCAGGATCGAGAACTGCTGCCCATGCGCGCACGCGACCTGGCCCTGCCCCGCCGCGGGCAGATAGGGGAAGTCGGTCACCACCCGCATCGAGCGCCCGGCCCCGTCGCAGATGGCCGCGATGTCGGCCGCGCTGGCCAGCATGTCGTGGTTGCCGCTGAGATAGCTGACGCGGCCGTCGAGCGCCGTCAGCGCCCGCGCCAGCGCGCCGGCCGGCCCCATCACGCGCGGGTTGGCGGCCACGATGTCGGCGATGCTCGGCGGCCGCACCGCGGGCGCATAGGTCCACTGGTCGAAGAAGTCACCCAGGACGACCAGCTCGGCGATGGTGGCGGACTGCGCGCACACCCAGTCCAGCGCCGCCACCAGCAGCGGCTCGTGCAGCGCCGGCTGGTACCAGTTGGTGCGCGCCCCGGTGCCGACGTGGGTGTCACTCAGGAAGATGAGCCGCTGGGTGGCCATGCCGGCAGCGTCTCAGCACTGCTGCCTCCCGTCCAACATTTCGCCCGCGACCCCCGCCCTGCCAGGCCCAGCGCGGGCCGCGGGTGACTCAGTCGATGGTCTTCAGGAAGGCGACCAGGTCGTCGAGCTGGCCGCAGGTCAGCTGCGAGATCCCGCCGTTGGTGTCGACCTGGCCGTCGGCCTCGTTGAAGGCGCGCTCGCCGGGCTGCAGGCAGGCGTGGCCAGGGGTCAGCAGGGTCTCGCGGATGGTGCGCGCGCGGCCGTCGTGGAACAGGGCGCCCTTGCGATCCCACAGGCCGCGCAGGGTGTTGGCGTTGAAGAAGCCGTCGCGGGCGTTCTCGATGAACTTGGTCGAGATGTCGGGGTCGAGGTCGCGCCGCGGCCGGTCATAAAGGCCCATCGAGGTCACGCCGCGGAAGTTCTCCTTGCTGGCGAAGGTCGGCGCCGGGTGGCAGGCCGCGCAGCCGACGTCGGCGCGGAAGAACAGCGCCTTGCCGCGCTCGACCTCGGGCGTGGTCTTGTCGAACGGCGACGGCAAGAGGCGCGGCTCGGAGACCAGGAAGTCGCCGATGTGCTCGGCCATCTGATCGAAGTCGATCTCGCGCCCGAGCAGCTCGCGCGACACCTTGCGGTAGAACTCGTTGCGCCGCTGCACCTGCAGCGTGTACGAGCTGTCGTGGAAGTCGGCGCGCAGCGAGATCCCCTCCAGCTCGAGGTTGAAGTTGTACTCGTCGAAGACGCCCTCGATCAGCAGCGGCTTGGTCTCGAACAGGTCGCGCATCATCATCGCCGAGCGCCGCCCGTAGGCGCGCGCCACGTCCACGTTCCAGCCCTTGCCGTCGTTCTCGACGTTGGGGTGGCAGTGCGTGCACGACATGTCGCCGTCGGAGGCGAAGCGCGAGGTGTGGAACATGAACTCGCCGGTCTCGGCGCTGGTGGCCGGGAAGCGCGGGGTGGCGTGGCCGACCGCGATGTCCTTGCGCGTGCGCGTGGGGATGTCGATGAACGAGACGTCCTCGCTGAGCTTGTTGGCGGTCAGCGCGGTCTTGCCGTCGGCGGTCACCGCCAGGCCGCGCGGGAAGAAGCCGGTGTCGGAGATCTTCTCCATCGTCATCACCGGCGGCGAGCCAGCGTCGATGCTGAGGCTGACCAGCTCGAAGCTGGTGCTCATGGCCACGTAGGCCTGGGTCGGCGACAGCACGACGATGCGCTGCGGGTTCGAGCCCACGACCTTCTGCAGCGCGAGGTCGTAGTCGCCCTCGCGATCGGCCTCGGACGCATAGGCGCTGTCGGAGGTGTAGCGGATGGCGACCTGGTCGGTGGCCGGATCGATGAAGGCGATCTCGTTCTGCAGGTCGGCGAAGCCGCGGGTGCAGGTGCGATCGGTGATCTCGGCGAAGATGCCGTCGCCCTGCACGCCCGGGTAGTCGCCGTCGCTGTCACAGGGCAGGCCGTTGCTGTCGTTCAGGGTCAGCGCGACCACCCACTTGCCCATCGGCTCGACGTCGAACACCGGGGCGTTCAGGAAGATGAAGGCCTGCTCGGTCAGGGTGGCGACGTCATAGCTGTGCACGCCCATGCCGCCAGCGTCGGTGACGTAGAGCTTGCTGCCATCGGGGCTGAGGCCGAGTCCGTCGGGGTTATTGCCGCAGGGCGCGCTGCGCACCCGGGTCGCGGTCAGCCCGACCGGGCCGGCGCTGATCTGCCACTCGACCACGGCGTCCTCCATGCGCGAGGTCATCCACATCCGGCCGCCGTCGGCGCTGAACACCGCGTCCTGGGCGTAGCGCCCGACCTCCAGCTTGCCGACCACGCTGCGCCGCGCCACGTCGAGCACCGCCGCGAAGGGCGAGAACTCCGACAGCACCACGGCATAGTCGCCCTGCGGCCGCAGCACGATGGCGACCGGGCGGGCGCCAACCTGCAGCTTGCCGATGACCGCGCGCCCCGCCACGTCGAGCACCACGACCTCGTCCTGGGGCTCGGTCTCGTTGCCGCGCAGGGCCACGAAGGCGGTCTGGCCGTCCCTGGCCAGGGTGACCGCGAAGGGGTGGCCGCGCAGCGGCTGCCGCGGCAGATCCTTGTTGGGGTTCGGGACCGGGGCCAGGTTCTGCCACTCGCCTCCGACCGGCGCCGGGCCCTGCTGCGGCATCTCGACACAGCCATACAATCCGAGCGTGATCATCAACACGAGCCGCATGGTCGGGCCTCCGGTCCGCATCGTCAGTACACCGGCAGCGCGGGCCGGTCCTTGGGCCCGATCCCGAGGTAGCTTCCGCCGAGGTCCATCCAGCGCATCAGGGTCTTGAGCTCGGCCAGGGTCAGCCGGCCCGGCGCGCCGCAGCCCTCGGAGTCGAAGCTGCGCGGGGCGCCCTGCTCCTTGCCGGTCAGCACCTCGCTGAGGTAGCTGGTGCGCGCGCGGGCGCTCATGGGGTCGACATAGGCGAAGCCGTTGCCCGACGCCGTGCCGGGCGCGGTCAGCGCCTCGTAGGCGCCCGAGAAGCCGGCGCTGCCCGGGCGCTTGCTGAGGTCGGGCGTGCGCGCGCCGGCGACGTGGCAGCCCGCGGTGGCGCACCTGGCGCCCAGGATGGGCTGCACGTCGCGCTCGAAGTCGACCTCGAGGCGCTCGGCCGGGTCGATGCCGACCTTGACCGGGGGCAGATCGGTGCGCGTGCTGGCGTCATAGTTGGCGGCCACGCGCGAGGCCTGGGTCAGCACGTCCGGCGTGCTGACGGTGTCGCCCGGGACGCCGCTCTTCGAGCCATGACAGGCGCCGCAGCGGTTGTTCCAGACCTCGCGCCGGGTGACCTGCTTCAGGACCTCGCCGGGTAGCACGAAGAACCACTGGTTGAAGGTGAACGTCGACATCGCGGTGTCATCGATGCCCTGGTAGTAGAACGGCACCACCGCGGGCAGGCCGACATAGACCGAGCGATCGCTGGTGGCCGGCAGCTCGGCGATGATGCGGCGCATGCCATGGCCGCCGCGCCCGATCCGGCTGCGCGTGGTGTCGGGCCAGGCCGGGTAGTCGGCCGGCCCGAGCGGCAGCTCCTCGACATAGCGCACGCCGCGGATGGCGGCGGCCGCGGCCTCGAAGTCCTTGTCCCCCGAGGGGCTGTCCTCGGCGGCCACGCGCAGCGCCACCGCCAGGTCGAAGTTCAGCACCTCGCCCCAGTCCTTGCCGTTCTCCAGGTGGTGCGTGGGCTCGCCGATCTCCTCGCGGCGCCGCTTCATGACCGGGGCGGGATCGGTCTCGACCTTGCCGGGCACGTCGACCAGCAGCTCCTTGCGCCCGATGCGCACGGTGTTGGGCGCCAGATCCTGCAGCGTGATCCGGTACAGGCCGCTGTCGGGGCGGGCCAGGCGGTCGGACAGATCGATGCGCGACGGCGCGTGGCCCACCACCACGGTGCCGTCGGGCATCGCCACCGGATCGCGGAAGTAGCCGTTGGGGGAGACGCCCTGGTGCGCGACCTCCTTGCCGGCCTCCATCACCCGCTGCGAGCTGTCGACGTAGGACAGCACCGCGGTGGTCAGGCCGTCCTTGATGACCGGGCCCAGGTTGCGATCGATGATGGCCAGCGCGCCACCCTCCCAGAGGTTGCGCTCGTCCATCAGCACGATGATCTCGCGGTGATCGGGCAGCTGGCTGAGCTGGGTGTAGATCTGGTACTGCGGGTTCTGGGTGCCATAGTGCGGGTGGTAGTCGGAGCGAAAGTCGGGCGGCACCCGCATCAGCGGGGCCTGGCGCCGCTCGCCCACGTTGCGGAACGCGGTGAAGGTCAGGTCGAGCGTGCGCTGCTCGGGCCCCAGCTTGCCGGGCTGGTTGAAGAAGCGGAACGCCGGCGCCAGCTCGGCGTCGCGCGAGAAGGTGACCTGCAGGAGGTGAGCGCCCCCGGCGACCGCGTCGACGCGCCAGATGTTGGCCACCGGCACACCGGTCGCGCCGAGCTGGCCGGCGCGGGTCGACACGAAGTACAGGCGATCGTCGGGGCCCCACACCGGCTCGACGCTGGAGATCTTGACCCCGCTGGGCAGCGTGCCGGTGTCCCTGGTGACCTGGATGAGGCCGCTGCCGTCGAGGTTCATGACGTAGAGGTTGAGGCAGTCGGTGCTGTCCTTGCGCATGGCGAAGGCGACGCGCTGGCCGTCGTAGGACACCGCTGGGTCACGGATGTCGGCGGGCGCGCTGTGGTGCGCCGCGCTCAGGTTGGTCAGGGTGCCGGCCGCGGTGGGCGGTGACAGCAGGTACACGTCACCGCCGGGCTGCCAGGCCGCGATGTCGGTGAGGGCGCGCGGGGTCGCGTCGGTGGCCACGAAGACCACGCCGGTCGCGCTGCCCTTGTCGCTGTCGCCGAGGGCCTGGCGGGCCTCGGCCGTGAAGTCGACCAGCGCCTGCAGATCGGGATCCGGCGGGTTGGCGGTCGGATCGAAGAAGGCGTTGCCGCCGCGGTGGAAGATCCCGCCCTTGGCCTGCGGGATGTTCTTGCGGATGAGGCGCGACAGCAGCGCGTCGGGGCCCTCCAGGTTCAGGAACAGCACCACCTTCTGGTAGTTCCCGAGCAGCGCGTGGCTGTCGAACTCGCCGACCACGCCGGGGTCGAAGGTCAGGAAGTTGGACGACCCGGCGCCGTGACAGTTGCCGCGCATGCAGCCCTTCTTGAGCATCACCGGCTGCACCACCTCGGCGTAGCGCTTGACCAGCGGCGCCAGCTCGGGCTCGTCGGCCGGGCGCGCCATCTCGGCCCACGCCATCAAGAGGTCGAGGTTGCCGTCGCGCATGCTGCGGTACTGGCTGCCGCCGCGGTGCGCCAGCCCGCCCAGCGACTCGTCGAGCGGCTTGCGGATGAGCTCGGCGAAGCGCGCCCCGGCGCCCGACAGCTTGGCCTCGGCGCGCTTGCGCGCGGCCGCGAGTCGGGAGGCGCCGCGCAGCTTGCCGTCGGCGTCGACCGGGAAGGCGAAGTAGGCCGGGTTCAGGGTCGGGTACTGGGTGTCGTCGGCGGCGTGACAGGCCGAGGTGCCGCAGTCGTGCTCCAGCACCGGCGCGATCTCGCTCTCGAACATGCGGGCCGCCTCGGGGCCACCGGCGGCGCCGTCGCCGGGGCCGCAGCCAGCCGGGACCAGCGCCAGCGGCGCCAGCAGCACCAGCGGCGCCAGCGTGGTGCGCGGCGCGCGCCGGCCTGACCTGCCTGACCTGCCTGACCTGCCTGACATCACCAGCCTCCCGTGTTGCTCTGGTTCTCGGGGCAGTCGTAGCGGATCGGGCTGTAGGGCCCGTCGCCGGGCTGCAGACAGTTGATCCAGCTCATCAAGGCGTACATCTCGTCGGGCGTCAGCGGGCGGTTGGCCTCGTTGACGGTGTCGGCGTTGAGCGTCAGCGGCATGCGCTGACGCGCGGTGTCCTGCCCGAGCAGGCGGCGGACCAGGTAGCTGTCGCGGGCGCGGCCAGCCGCGACCAGGAAGCCGGTGCCGGCGCCGAAGTGGCCATCCTGGTTCTCGTCGCCCTGGCGCACCTGGGCCGGATCGGGCAGGTCGGCCTCGCGCGTGATGCGCACCGTGGCCTGGCCGGCGCTGACCTGCAGCGAGCTGCCGGCGCCCAGGGCGGGCAACGCGGTGCCCGCGCGCAGCAGCTGGAAGGTGGCGTTGCTCTGCGCCGCGGTGGGGCCGCGCTCGAGGCGCACCTCCCAGGCCTGGAAGGCGCCGGTGGCGCTGGTGATCGCGGTGATCGAGCCGACCCGGGCCTGGAAGCCGGCGTTGGCGCCGGCGCTGATGCGCAGCTCGTCGCCCACGCGCTCGCAGAACTCCTCGATGGTCGTGCGCTCGCCGACCTGCTGGTTGCACGGTAGCTCGAGCAGGTTGAGGAGGTTGCCCTCGCTCGACAGATCGGGGAAGTCCTCGTTGAAGTGGCACTCGTTGCGCTCGGCCGCGCAGCCGGGCGCGATGACGTAGCGCATCAGCGCGGTGGTGTCGGGGAACTTGGCCTGGGCCCGGGCGCGGTCGAGCTGGTCGTAGTTGGTCGGCTGCGCGCCGCCGTCGCCGCCGCCGCCGCCGCCGTCACCGTCAGCGTCACCGGGAAGCCCGCTGTCCGGGCGGTGCTCCATGGCATCGACCTGGCCGCCGCCGATGCAGCCCGCCAGGCCGCCGAGCCCGGCGATCCCGCCGCCGAGCAGCAGTGCCAGCAGCGCGGGCGTGGTGGCGTGGCTCATGTCAGCTCCCCCACCAGCGAGGTCACGCTGGGCGGGAAGAAGTTGCCCGGGGGCACCCCGACCAGATCGAGCAAGGTCGCCAGCAGCTGGCGCGTCTCGTAGCGCTTGGAGCCCGCCGCCGGCGCGCCGTTGCCGGTGATCTCGCCGAGGATCTTGCCGCCGGGCAGGCCGCCGCCGATGAAGGGCAGACACTGCAGTGAGGTCTTGTCGTCCCCGGTCAGGTGGTCGGAGCCGGAGCCGCCGTTGAAGCCGGTGCCGGTCGACCAGTTGCCGCGGTTGAAGTCGGTGCACAGCATGATGACCGTGGTGTCGAGCAGGGTCTTGCCGCGCTCGACGGCGTCGGGGATGCGCGACATGTGATCGACCAGGCCGGCGATGGCGCGACCCACGTTGGCGGCGCGTGGCGGCAGCCCCTGGTCCTCGTTGGAGTGCAGGTCCCAGTTGTCGTCCGACGACAGCGTGATGCCGGCGCAGCCGAGCTGGCGCAGCCGCAGCGCCAGCATGGCCTTGGCCCCCATCGAGTTGCCGCCGCCCTGCGCGCTGACCCCGAACGAGGTGCGCAGCGCGGCGTTCTGCACGTCGCTGCCGTCGGCGTACTTGCCCAGCGCGGCGGCGCTGCGGATGTCGAGCGCGGCGTTGTCGAACTGCGCCGCGATCTCGGCCGACTTGCGCTGGAAGAACGGGATGTCGCGACACTCCTGCCAGCGCGTGTTGCGCAGGAAGCGGTCCTGCATCGGCATGCGCACGGCGTCGAGGCGCGCCAGCTCGGCGGGCGACACCTTGGCCGACTGCAGCGCGGCCACGATGTCCTGCACGTTGAGCGGCGACGAGATCTTGATGGGCGCGAAGGTCGACGCGATCTCGGAGCCGATGTTGGTGGTCGGGGTGTCGTTGCCGATGTTGACGCAGGGGATGGCGCGGAACGAGAACACATAGTTGAGGATGGTCAGGATGCCGGGGCGCTGCTCCTCGGGATCCCAGCCGGTGCACGCGGTGACCCGGCCGGTGTCGTGGTTGCCGGTGCGGTTGTGGTGCTGCGCCGTGGTGATGAAGTTGAGCCGCGCGTTGATGGCCGGGGTGTCGAGACCGGTGCCCTGCATGACCTGCGACAGCGGCACCGGCAGCCCGCTGAGCTGGCCGAACGGGTTGGTGCCGAGGCCCACGGTGCCGTTGAAGACGGCCTGCGTGCGCGCGCCGCCGTTGAGCACGATGATGATGGCGCCGGTCGACAGCCCGGTGCCGGTGGCGGCCTGGGCGCTACGCGGCACCCAGAAGTGCGGCCACATGAAGCGCGCGGCGGCGCCAGCCCCGGCGGCGGCGGCCGCGGTGCGCAGAAAACCTCGGCGGGTCACCTTCATGGGTCGTCTCCCTAGTAGAAGAGGAAGCGGTTGGTGGTCAGCAGCGCGCGACAGTGGCCGCGGCCGGCGCTCTCCAGGGCCGACACGCCGGTCAGCTCGGGCGCGCGCATGTGGGCGTCGAAGTAGGCCAGGCTGGCCTCGAGGTCGACCTCGGCGGGCGGCTCGCCGAAGATGGCGACGTACTGGTGCTGGATGACGTCGATGGGCTGCGCGGTCGCGCTCGGCCGCGCCGCGCCCGGGAACATGGCCAGCGCCGCGCGGTCGTTGCAGGCCTCGACCACCGCGCGCTCGAGCTCGAGGACGAAGGCGGTGCCCACGAACGAGCTGCGCCCGAGCGGGATGCGGTGCTCCATGCAGCCGCCCAGGATGCGGCAGTGCCGGTAGAAGGTGCCGGCGCCGTTGCCGGCGTCGTTGAAGGCCTGCGAGCCCGGCTCGGGCGCGGTCCAGTCCCAGGACCCGAAGTCGTGGCCGGTCAGGGCCTCCAGCGAGTACAGGATGGACTCGCCGGGCATCAGCTTCATGGGCCCGTAGTAGAAGGCCAGGGTGCGGTCCTTGGGCGCGCCCGAGCCCGGCGGGGTGTAGCCCGGCGGGTCGTCATCCCCGCCGCCGCCGCCAGGGCTCATGGGGTCGAGCCCGCTGCAGCCAGCCAGCACCAGCGTGATCAGCACGAGGGTCTTCATCGGAACATCATCTCCTGCGCATAGGCGGGCGAGGTCGCGACCTCGCGCAGCACCCAGTTGACGTCGAAGTCGTGCGCGATGAGGCCGGCCACCAGCGCGCGCCGGATCTCGGGGAAGTCGTTGCCCGGCAGCGGGCGCCCCATCAGGCGCTGCCAGTAGCGCGCCACCGTGGCCTCGGCGAACAGCTGCGAGCTGGTGATGATGTCGACCGCCTCGGCGGGGGTCTTGCCGGTGCGCGCCCAGATGCGCGCCTCGCAGACGACCTGGCCGCTGCTGCAGCGCTGGGGGTCGAGATCGTAGACGTGGTAGTCGGCGCTGGTCTCGGCCTGGGTCGCCGGGATGCCGGGGTTGCGCAGGCGGTAGCCGTTCCACATCTGACCGATGGGCACCTCGCTGGCCAGCGAGTCGCGGCCGAGGAAGATGAAGAAGGCGGCGTTGGCGCGGTCGGCGGGCGACGGAAAGCGGCTCAGGAAGTACTGCGAGGTCAGGGCCCAGCGCGCGAAGTCGCGGTAGCTGGCGCCGGCCTGGTAGACCCCGGCGAGGCGGCCCTCGAGCTCGCGCACGAAGGCGACCTGGGCGAACTGTGACGAGTTCGAGAGCAGGAAGTCGTCGGCGTCGCGCAGCAGCTGGGCCCAGACGTAGGGGCGCAGGCCGCGGGTGTGCGCCATCGCCGGCTTGGCGGCGAAGTGATCGAAGATCTCGCCCGGCGACTTGCCCTCGCAGGCGGCCAGATCGGCGCTGCTGGGCATCACCCCGGTGAGGTCGACCGACATGCGCCGCGCCAGCTGGCGGGACGGGGCCAGCTGCGGGCTGGCGCCACGCGAGGTCAGGTAGTCGCGGATGAGGCCATCGACGGTGTCGCCGGCGCCACCGGCGGCGGCCGCCGCGACGGCGACCGGCGCGACCAGGACCAGCACCAGAGTGGGGAGACGCATGGGATCCCACTGATGCGAGGGCGATGCCAGCCGCAGATCCGCATGAATTGCGGGCGATCATGGCGCCGCTGGGGAGCCTGAACCACAGCTCACGGCGCTGATGCGGGGCCTCGCCTCCGCCGCGGCTGTCTCCTGGTTGCAGGTGGAGCGGTGTGATTGGCGGCGCTTGCAGCGCCGCCCCGGGGCTGCGCCGCAGGCACGCCCGCTGCAGTGCGGGGACGGATGCGAAAGTTGCTCGTGGTGACGCTGGCGCTGGGTGGTTGCCTGGGTGACCTGACCCCGATGGACGCGCCCCCTGTGGGCGGCGCCGACGCCGCCGCCCCGCCCGGCGGCGGCGCCCCGGTGTTCCGCCCCACCATCGAGGCTGATCTCGAGGCCAGGGGCTGCACCGCCGCGGCCTGCCACGGCGGCAGCGCGCCGATGCGGGTCAAGGCCCAGCCCGCCAGCGACGACGCCTGGCGCATGAACTGGACCGAGGTCAAGGCGCGCGCCGGCACCGCCAGCGCCAGCGTGCTGTTGCAGAAGGCCGCCGGCGCCGGTGGCCATCCCGCGCTCGTGCCGACCGCGGATCCGGTGGCCGCGCGCTGGCGCGCCTGGATCGAGGCCGGCGCCCCGCTGACCGCCCCGAGCAGCGCCGACGCCGGCGTGGCCGACGCCGCGGTCGCGCGTGACGGCGGGCCGGGGGGCGACGGCCAGCTGCGCGACGCCGCGCCGGCCCCGACCTGGAGCCGCGACGTCGGCCCGCTCATCACGCGCGTGGGCTGCCGGCGCTGCCACGGCAGCTCGGGCAGCTACTCGCTGGAGAGCTACCAGGCCAGCCTGGGCAACGGCCGCGACGCCATCGCCAACGTCATCGCCGGCGATCCGCTGTCACTGCTGGTGCAGTACTGCGAGCAAGGTCACCAGGGCATGACCTATGGCGACGCCCTGGTGGTGCTGCGCTGGGTGGTCGACGGCCAGGCCCGCGAGAACTGACCGGTCAGGTCGCGCCTGGCGGCGCCAGCAGTCCCGCATACTGCTTGCGCAGGAAGGCCGGGTTCTGTTCGCGCCAGAGCAGGTTGCCCAGGCCATCGGCGATCGGGATGAGGACGCGCTCGTGCTCGCACAGCGCGGGCGCGGGACCTTGCAGCCCCCCGGTGGCCGAGAGCTGCTCGCAAGCGCAGTCGTGCGAGCAGCGCTCCCGGTAGGCGCAGTCGACGCAGGGCTGCTTGGGCGCCTCGACCTGGGCCCGCAGGGCCGCGACCGCCGCGCCATCCAGACCGCGCCAGACGTCACCCAGCTGCGCGCCGGGGCTGCCGGCGGCGCTACCGACCCAGCGTACGCAGGGATACAGCTCGCCGCCAGGCGCCACCGAGAGCCGCCGGCCCCCGGCGTCGCAGCCCGACCGGCCGGCGTCGCTGGTCGCGCTGCGCCACTTGTCGTCGAACAGGTTGAGGTAGAGCTCGTCGCCGCGACGCAGCCGGCGCAGATAGTCGTCCGCCACCAGCAGGTACTGGCGACGCAGCTCGGCGATGGCCCCACGGTCCCAGGCCGCCAGCACGTCGGGACGCACGGTCAGCCAGTGGAAGCCGCGCTCGAACAGGTAGCCGAGGCCGCTGGCCAGCTGCTCGAGGTTGCGAGGCGTCACCACCAGCGACACCTCGAGCGCCGGATCGAAGCCCAGGAAGGCGTCGAAGCGCGCCTCCAGAGCGCCAAAGCTGCCGCGCCCGGCGTGGTCGACGCGCTGGCTGTCGTGCATGGTCTGGTCGCCGTCGAGCGACAGCGTGAAGCGCAGCCCGTGCTGCTCGAACCAGGCCAGGTGCTGATCGCTGATCAGGGTGCCGTTGCTGTTCATGCGAAACAGGCACGGCACCTTCTGTTCGCGGGCCCGGGCGCTGGCGTACTCGACCACCTCGCGCAAGGTCTCGAAGGCCAGCATGGGCTCGCCGCCGAAGAAGCTCAGGATGGCGCGCTCGCCGCTGCGCGCGGCGTGGGCGAGGCACAGGTCGGCGGCGGCACGGCCGACCTCGGGGCTCATCACGCGCGACGACCCGGCGGGCGCGAAGCAGTAGTGACAGGCCAGGTTGCAGCGCTCGGTCAGGTGCAGGAGGAGGTTCAAGCCCCCGATGGTGCCGCGCCGCGGCGCCGCGCGGGCTGACGGAGGTCAAGTCGGCCTGGCTGGGCGCGGGCGACAAGGGAGCGTGCTGGTGCGACTGCCCGGGTCCCGACTGTGTCGCCGCGGGCCGCGCGCCGCGCTGCTGCTGGCCCTGCTCGGCGCTGCGCCGGCCCGGGCCTCCGCGCTGTACCAGCGCCTGTGCCTGCCCTGTCACGGCGTGGCGGGCGATGGCCGGGGCCCGGCGGCGACGCTGCTGCCGGTGGCGCCACGCGACTTCACCCGGGCCGAGTACAAGTGGCGCTCGACCGCCACCGGCCAGCCCGCGCTGGCCAGCGACCTGGCCCGCATCATCACGCATGGCGTCCCAGGCGCCATGCCGGCCTTCGTGCTGGAGCCGGCGCAGCTCGACGCCGTGGTCGCCGAGGTGCAGGCCTTCGCGTCACGCCGCCCGGGGCCAGCGCCGCGCGCGGTGACGCTGCCAGCGGGCAGCACCGACCCGGTGCGCGGGCGCGCGCTGTATCGACGCCTGGGCTGCGCACGCTGTCACGGGCCCGGTGACGCCAGCCCGGTGCTGGACCCGGTCGAGGACCTCGCGCGCACGCTGCGCACGGGCATGAACGGCACCGCCATGCCGGCGTTCGAGATGCTGAGCGGTGACGAGCTGTGGTCGCTGGCCGGGTTTGCCCGCGCCGCCCGCGTGGGCCGACCCGCCAGCCCGGCCGCGGCCGGGGCCGCGAGGTCACCGGTTGCGTCTGCGCCTGGGCGCTCGCCAGCGCCAGCGCCGTCGCCAGCGCCCGCGCCGTCGCCAGCGCCCGCGCCGTCGGCGCCCGCGCCGGACCCGCTGTTCCCGGGCGTCATCAGCCTGGGCGCGGCGCCGGCCGGTCTGGCGCCCGCCGAGCGCACGCTGTCGGCGCTGCAGTGTGCGCGCTGCCACCCCGAGGAGTACCGGGGCTGGCGCGAGTCACGCCACGCGCTGGCGTTCGGGCCCGGTCCCGAGGCGCTGATCTCGGCCAGCACCCGCGCCAGCGGCAGCGCCTGCCGTGGCTGTCACACCCCGACCGCCGAGCAGCCCGCCGAGGGCGTGACCTGCGCCAGCTGCCACCTGCGCGGCTGGCGCAAGCTGGGCCCCCGGCGCCAGGCCACGGCGCTGCCCGATCCCGTGCTGCGCATCGTGACCGAGCCCCGCTTCGAGCGCGCCGACTTCTGCCTGCCCTGTCACCAGGCCGCGCCCTTCCTCGACACCTACCGCGAGTGGCTGCTGGGCCCCTACATGCCGCGCGGCTTCGTGTGCCAGCACTGTCACATGCCGGCCGGCGATCACAGCTTCCGCGGCGCGCATGACGTCGACGCGGTTCGCCAGGGCGTCACCCTGGAGGCGCTGGCCCGCGATGGCGCGCTGCAGGTGACGCTGGCCAACCTGGGCTGCGGCCACCACTTCCCCACCACCGGCACGCCCGAGGCGCGGCTCGAGGTCAGCTTCGACGGCGCCCCGGCGCTGGTCGAGCGCATCGCCAAGGGGCCGCCCGACACCCGGGTCGCCTCGGGCGCGTCGCGCAGCTACCGCTTCACGGTGCCGCCCCGGGCGCGGCGCGCGCTGGTCACGCTGCGCTTCCTGCCCGACGCCTTCTATGTCGAGGTCTACCGTCGCGACCTGGCCACGCGCACGCTGCGCCCCGACGCCAGGGCCCGCCTCGAGGAGGCGCTGCGGCGCGCCGAGGCGTCACCGTTCCTGGTCCACCAGCGCGAGGTCGTGCTGCCGTGATCGAGCTCGGCTGTGACGTCTGGCTGCTGAAGTCGCTGCCGCGCTGGATGCGCTGGGCAAGCAGCATCGGCTGCCGCCACGTCGAGATCATCTGTGATCGCGACCTCGATGGCGCCGGCGCCGCGACCCCGATCCCGGGTGCGCTGGCCGACCAGGCGCGCGAGCTGGCCGGGCAGTATGACCTCGGCCTGACCGCCTGCGCCTCGGTGTGGAACCTGGCCCTGGGCGACGACGACCCGGCCTGGGCCGCACGCTCGGCCGACGCCGTGCGCTGCGCCGTCGAGTTCGCGGCCCGCGCCGGGGCGCGCTGGGTCGTGGTGCGCACCGACCCCGAGGCCGGGCTGCGCGGCGCGCGGCGACGCCGGCGCTTCCTCGAGCACGCCGTCGACCTCGGCCGCGAGGCCGCCGCGGCGGGCGTGACGCTGGTGCTCGAGAACCTGCACGATCCAGTGCCGCTGTTCCTGGCCCTGAGCGCCGCCCCCGAGCTGGCCGACTGGCGCGTGCTGTGGAACGTGGCCCACGCCCACGCCTTCGGCGGCCCCATCACGCCGGCCGTGGCGGCCGGTCTGCTGCCGCGCGCACCGGTGGCGTTCGCGCTGTCGGACAACGATGGTCACAGCGATGGCCACCTCGGGATCGGGCTCGGCAGCGTCGATGTGCGCGGCTTTCTGCCCCGCGCCCTGGGCGCCGGGGTGCCGGTGTTCATCGAGGTGCACCAGGCCGCGGCGCTGGAGGCCAGCGTCAAGACGGTGCGCCGCTGGGCCCGCCGCCTGGCGACTTGACCCACGTCAAGCGCAGCCGGGTCGGCTGGCCGCACCATGGGCCGGGTGACGGTGTCGACCTATGACTGCCTGGTCATCGGCGGTGGACACAACGGCCTCACGGTGGCGCTGTACCTGGCGGCCGCCGGCCTCGAGGTCTGTGTGCTGGAGCGCCGCGCCGAGTTCGGCGGCGGGCTGTCCACCGAAGAGAGCACCCTGCCGGGCTTCTATCACAACCTGCACTCCAACTTTCACGCCTCGCCGCCGTGGATCCCGCCGCTGCGCGACTTCGATCTGGGCCAGCGCGGCACGCGCTACTTCCACCCCGAGGCCAACCTCGGCATGCCGCTGTCGGACGGACGTGCGCTGGTGCTGTACCGCGACGACGCCCACTCGATGGCCGAGATCGCGCGCTTCTCACCGCGCGACGCCGAGGCCTACGGCAAGCTGCGCGAGGCGCTGCGACGCTGGCGCGAGCCCTTCCTGAGCCTGGCCTACACGCCGGCCCCGCGCACGGTGGAGCGTCGCGCCGCGATGGCCGACGCCCTGGCGCGCGACTTCGGCTTCGACGTCTTCACGGCGTCGCCAGTCGACTGGGTGCAGAGCCGCTTCGAGAGCCCGGCGCTGGCGGCGCTGCTGCTGTTCCACGTCGCCATCGGTGGCTGGGACGTGCGCCAGCCCGGCATGGCCTTCCTGGGGCTGGCCTTCCTGTCGTTCCTGACCGAGTGGAAGCTGTGTCGGGGCGGCTCGCACCAGCTGGCGCACGCCCTGGGCGGCGAGCTCCTGGCGCGCGGCGGCGAGCTGCTCGAGCATGCCCACGTCGAGCGCATCCTGCTCGACGACGCCGGCGCCGCGGTCGGGGTCCGGCTGCGTGGCGGCCGCGAGCTCAGGGCGCGCCGCGCGGTGGTGTCGTGCGTCGACCTCGAGCAGACCCTGGTGCAGTGCCTGCCCGAGGGCAGCTACGCCGCCAGCCTGCGCGAGCGCGTGGGGCGTGTGCAGTACGGCCCCTCCGACGTCCTGATGGGCGGCCACCTGGCGCTGGCCGAGGCGCCGCGCTACACCGCCGCGCGCTGGAACCCCGATCTGCAGCAGGTCTTCAACCTCAACCTCGGCTACGAGCGCCCCGAGGATCTCATCGAGCACTGCGAGGAGCTCGACCGCCAGGAGCTGCCGCGCACACCGCGCCTCAACGCCTCCAACAACACCCTGTTCGACGCCACCCAGGCGCCCCCCGGCAAGCACACCGCGCTGCTGTGGCAGTTCGCGCCCTACGCGCCCGGCGGCGACGCCAGCGCCTGGGACGGCCTCAAGTACGACTATCTCGAGCGCTGCGTCGCGGTGTGGCGCGACTACGCCCCCAACCTGCGCGCCGACGTCGTGCTGGGGCGCTACGCCTACAGCCCGCTCGACGTCGAGCGCAAGATGATCAACATGCGGCGCGGCGGCTTTCACTTCGGCGCCCTGACCCCGGCGCAGCTCGGCGAGCTGCGCCCGTTGCCCGAGCTGGCCGGCTGCCGCGGCCCGGTGCCGCGCCTGTATCTGGGCGGCGCCTGCATGCACGTGCACGGCGGCATCACCGGCTCGCCCGGCTACAACTGTGCCCGCGTGGTGCTCGAGGATCTGGACCTCGGTGGGCGCATGCCGGCGCTCGACCGGCCCTGGCGCGAGGACGCATGAGCCCCCCCCCGCTGCGCGCCGAGTTCGACGTCGTGGTCATCGGCGCCGGCCACAACGGCCTCATCTGCGCCGCCTACCTGGCGCGCGCCGGCCTGCGCGTGTGCGTGCTGGAGAAGCGCCTGGAGGCCGGCGGCGGCCTGACCACCGAGGAGGTCACGCGCCCGGGCTACTACCACAACCTGCACTCGGTGTTCCACGACGCCGTCGAGATCATGCCCGCCATGACCGACCTCGAGCTGGCCGAGCGCCACCACGTCGCCTATGTGCGCCCGCCAGTGCAGGTCGGGCTGGCGCTGAGCGATGATCGCGCGCTGTGCGTGCACGACGAGGTCGCGGCCAGCGTGGCCTCGATCGCGCGCATCTCGCCCGACGACGCGCGCGCCTACCAGGCCGTGCACGATCGCTACCGCGAGTTCGTCGAGGCGGTGGTGGTGCCCGCGCTGTACTCGTCGCCGCCGCCGCCGTCGCACGCCAGCGCGGCGCTGGAGGGCTCGCCCGAGGGCATGGAGTGGCTGCGCCTGGGACGCAGCTCGCCCGCCGACGTCGCCGCCGAGCTGTTCCAGAGCGACCCGGTGCGCGCGCTGGCGCTGTTCCAGCTCGCCATCCCGCGCGGCGTGGTGTCGGACTACGCCGGCCTGGGCATGCTGGTGCCGCTGGTGGTGACGCAGGTCGAGCGCTCGCACCTGTGCGTCGGCGGCTCGCACGCGCTGGCGCACGGGCTGTGGCGCGCCCTGCTGCGCGCCGGGGGCGTGGTGCGCGGCATGCACGAGGCCCTGCGCATCCGCGTCGAGAACGGGCGCGCGGTGGGCGTCGACCTGCGCGGCGGCGGCACCGTGCACGCGCGCGCGGTGGTGTCCGCGGTCGGCTTCCGGCAGACCGTGCTCGGGCTGCTCGGCGACGCCGGGCTGCCCGAGGCGGTGGTCAGGCCCGCGCGCCACTTCAAGCTCGACGAGTACTCCATCTTCTCGGTGCACCTGGCGCTCGAGGAGCCGCCCCGCTACCGCGCCGCCCGCTTCGCGCCCGAGCTCGATCGCGCCCTCAAGGTCGGGGTCGGCCTCGACGGTCCCGCCGACTTCACCCGGCTGTGGACCGACATCCGCGCCGGCCGCGCCCCCGAGCCGGCCATGTACTGCGCCGCACCGTCGCTGCACGATCCGACCCAGGCTCCGCCCGGCCGGCACACCGCCTTCCTGTGGCAGCCAGCGCCGTACCGCCTGGGCGGCGACCACGCGCGCTGGGATCACGAGCGCGAGCGCTACGCCGATCGGCTGCTGGAGCGCTGGCGCGCCGCCGCGCCCAACCTCGGTGGCGGCAACATCATCGCGCGCTTCATCCAGACCCCGCTCGACATCGAGCGCAAGCTGAGCTCGATGCAGGAGGGCGGCGCCTTCCTGGGCCGCGCGTCGCTGGATCAGCTCGACTGCTTCCGGCCTGCGCCGGCGTGGTCGCAGGCGCGCGCGCCGCTGCCCGGCCTGTACCTGGCCTCCGGCGCGGCCCACCCCGGCGGGGGCATCCTGGGCGCGGCCGGGTACATCGCGGCCGGCGCCGTGGCCGAGACCTTGAGCGTGCCACGCTGGTGGCTGGGCGAGGGGGCCCCGGCGCGATGATCGAGCTCAGAGGCCAGTTCCGCGTCGCGCGCCCGCTGCCCGAGGTCTGGGCCTACCTGTCCAACCTGGAGGACTTCGCGCGCTGCGTCCCGACCTTGAAGGCGTGGCACATCGAGGGCGGCGTGGTGCACGGCAAGGTCGGCGTCACCCTCGGGGTGGTGCCGGTCGAGAGCCAGGTGCGCATGCAGGTCGAGGTGGTGCGCGAGGGCGCCTGCATCGAGGCGCGCGGGGCGTCCTACCTCGGACAGACCATCACCGATCTGCGCGGCGCCCGCGCCGGCGAGGTGCAGCCGGGCGACACCGGGCAGCTGCTGGTGCACCTCGACGTGCGCTCCGACGGCCCCGGCGTGACCTTCCTGAGCTACCTGGCCGGCGTCGAGGCGCAGGGCCGGCTGCGCAAGATCTACGAGTCGATCGTGCGCCTCAAGGTGCCGGCGATGCGGCGCGAGTTCGCCCAGCGCTTCGCGCTGGCCCTGGACGCCGAGGTCACCGAGGTCTCGAGCGGCGACCCCATGTGCCAGCAGGCCGAGGAGATCGCGCGCGCCGGCACCCTGGCCCCGGCGACGCCCGCGAGCCACCCGGCCACGGCGGCGCCTGCGGCCCCGGCGCCCGCGCTGGCTGCCGTCACCTCCAGCGCGCCCCCCGGCCCCGCAGCGCCGGGCGAGGTCACCGCGCTGACCACCCCGAGCGCGCCCCGCCGCGGCCTGTGGGCTCGCCTGCTGTCCTGGCTGCGTGGCCTGCTGAGGAGATGATGGACGACGACGCCCGCCTCGAGGTGATCAAGATCTGGGCCGCCATGGTCTGGGCCGACGGCAAGGTGGTGCCGGCCGAGCGCGCCTCGCTGGGGCGCCTGGTCAGCAGCGTGCCCGCGCTCGACGCGCGCACGCGCGCGCGGGCGCTGGACTGGCTCGACCACCCGGTCGAGCTGGCCCCCGGCACCCTGGAGGGGCTGTCCATCGATGCGCGCACCGAGATCTACCGTGCCGCGGTCGCCCTGGCGGGGCTCGACGGCGAGGTCCACGCCGCCGAGCGTCGGCTGCTCTTGCGCCTGGCCGAGCGGCTCGAGCTGGGCGCCGACACCACCTCGCGCATCGAGGCCGGGGTCAGCCGGCGCGCCTGAGCTTGCGCCAGACCAGGGCGCGATCGATGAGCGGTGCACAGGCGTTGGCGGTCAGCACGGCCAGCGCCGCACCGTCGGGATAGGGCGTGTAGAGGCGGGTCGCCACCGTGACCAGCGCGGCCACGCCCGCGAACACCAGCTTGCCTGGCGGCGAGAACGGCGCCGTCACCGGATCGGTGAGCAGGAAAAACGCCGTCAGCAAGGTGCCGCCCGAGAGCAGGTGCGGCAGCGGGTTGCCGACCAGCCAGGGTGCGTGGCCGGCCATGCGCTCGCCGGCGGGCAGCACCAGCACGAGCAGCGTCACCCCGGCCAGGTAGGCCAGCGGGATGCGCCAGTCGGCGCTGCGCAGCAGCAGCAGCACGAGGCCGCCCAGCAGCACCGCCCAGGGCGCGGCCTGGGCCAGCGCGCCCGGTGCGTCGCCCGCGAGCAGCGCGCTGGCGCTGGGCAACAGCGCCCCCGCGGCCTTCGACAGCGGGCTGGCCTGCGTCACACCGTCCCAGCGCCAGGCCGGCGCGAAGAAGTACACCGGCAGGAGGCCCATCAGGACGACCCGCGCCAGCGCGGCCGGGTTGAAGGGGTTCTTGCCCAGGCCGCCGAAGGCGTGCTTGCCCAGCCCGACCGCGAGCGCGCCGCCCAGCGCCGCCAGCCACAGCGGCGCCCCCGCGGGCAGCAGCAGCGCGAACAGGACCCCGGTGACCGCCGCGCTGCCGTCGCTGACCGAGGCGCGCGCCAGCACCGCCTCCACCGTGACCGCGGCGCTCAGCGCGGCCAGCACCAGCAGGGCCGCGCCCGCGCCATGGCGCCAGATCGCGGCCACCGTGATGGGCGCCAGCGCCAGCAGCACCTGCCGCATGATGGCGGCGGTGCGCTGGCTCGAGTGCAGGAACGGGCCCCTCACAGGTGCGCCACCGGCAGCAAGCTGAAGTAGGCCACCGCCAGCACCAGCAGCCGCGCCGGCGTGCCGCGCAAGAAGGCCGGCACCGCGTCCTGATCGAGCCGGTCCTCGAGCAGCGCCGCCAGCACCGCGACGCCGCAGAGGTACAGCCCGGCGCTGACCGCAGCGGCGCGCACGCTGGGATAGCGCGGCGCCGCCAGCAGCAGGGCAGCGGCCGCGGGGCGCAGCGGCGGCGTGCAGGCCACCAGCGCGGCCACGATGGCCGCGAAGTGCCCGAGCGGCAGCAGCGTCAGCGCGAAGGCCAGCGCCGGGATGGCGCCGGCCAGCCACCAGCGCCGCGGCCGCTCGGTCATCAGCGCGCAGGCGATGGCCAGGAAGCTGGCGTCATAGTGGTTCATCGCGGCCGCCTGCGCAGCAGCGCCAGCAGCAGCGCCGCGATCAGCAGCAGGTGTCCAGGGCTCAGCGCGATGGGCAAGAGCGGCACCGCCGCGCTGACCGCGATGATCAGCGCCACCAGCACCGACTCGCGCAGGCGCGGGCTGGCGCCGCCCTGCCCGGCCGCCGCAGCGGTCGCCGCCCCGGCGCCCGGCACCAGCACCGAGGCGGCCCAGCCCAGCGCCAGCCAGCGCCCGGGCCGACCCTGCGCCAGCCAGGCCCCGACCAGCACCACCGCCGCCGCGGCCAGGATCGCCAGCGGCGAGCTCAGCAGCGCCACCGGGGCCAGCGCCGCGACGACCCAGCCATGGCGCGCCGAGCGCCGCACCGTGGGCAGCGCCGCCAGCGCGCGCTGCATGTCGAGCTGCACCAGCACCAGCCGGTGCTGCGCCGGCGTCAGGTAGCCGAGGTCCTCGAGCAGGTGACCGAGGTGGCTGCGCACGCCCGAGCCATTGAGCTCGTCCTGGCGCGCCAGCGCGTCGCCCAGCTGGGCGCTGGTCACGAAGCCGAGCTCGACCACCAGATCGCGAAACTGCACCGGCGCGCTCATGGACGCCCCCGCCGCAGCGCCTGGTTGACGGCGTCGACCAGGAGGCGCGCCGACACCGAGGCCCCGCTGGTGGCGTCGACCATGACGGGCCCCTGCGCCGACTGGCCGCGGAAGCGCCGCAGCAGCGCGCGGTCGTGCAGCGCGCGTCGGTCCAGCCCCTCGGAGGACTCGCTGATGCGCACCTCGGCGATGACGCCCGCCTCGACCACGATGACGCCGCGGATGGGCCCCTGCGCGCCGCGCGCGGCGAACGTCAGCTGTCCCGGCGTCGACCTCGGCGCCGGGCGCGGCCAGCGCAGATCGAGGAGCAGCGCGCCCGCCAGCATCAGCCCGGTCAGCAGCAGTCCCCGTGTCGGCCCTAGTCCCATTCCAGCTCCCGCTCCTTGGCGCGTCGCATGCGCTCCACCAGCGGCAGCGCCGACGGGCACACGAACTGGCACAGCCCGCAGTCGATGCAGCTCAGCGCGGCGGGGCCGGGCCGCTCGGTCAGCAGCACCACCGGCAGCTCGACCGGGCAGGCCTCCTGGCAGCGCCCGCAGCGCAGACAGGGCCGCTCGGCGCGCTGGGCCAGCTCGGCCGCGGTCAGCGCCAGGATGCCGCCGGTGCCCGGCCCCACCGCCTCGCCAGGCTCGGCGAGCCGGCCCATCATGGCGCCGCCGATGATCACCGCGGCCGCTTGCTCGGCCTGGAAGCCCGCGCTGGCCAGCAGGTGCGCGACCGGGGAGCCGATGGCGACCCGCAGGTTGCCCGGCCGGCGCACCGCCTGCCCGGCCACCGTGACCACGCGCGACAGCAGCGGACGCCCGAGACACACCGCGTGGTGCAGGGCCAGCGCCGACTGCACATTGATGACCACCGCGCCGACGTCGCGCGGCAGGCCCCGCGGCGGCACCTGTCGGCCCAGGGTGTCGCGGACCAGGAAGCGCTCGTAGCCGGCCGGGTAGTAGGCCTCGCGCTCGATGACCAGGCCGTGCGCCGCGCCCAGCGCGCGCATGGCCAGGCGCATGCCGCACTCGACCTCGGCGCGCTGCTCGATGAGGACGCGGTGATCGCAGGTCAGGTAGGGCTCGCTCTCGCAGCCGTTGACGATCACGGTGTCGACCGGATGGTCCGACAGCAGCTTGGCGTAGGTCGGGAACATGGCGCCGCCCAGCCCGACCAGCCCGGCCTCACGGGCCGCCTCGACGATGGCGCCGGGTGCCAGCCCGTCGGGGTCGCGGTGCGGCGCCAGGGCCGGCGCGGCGGGCGGGGTGCCGGCGAGCACCAGGGTGTCGTCGTCGAGCGACTGCACCTGGCCATCGACCGGGGCGTGGCGACGCAGCTGCCAGCGCGCCGTCGCGGCGCTGCGCAGCACCAGCTGCCCGGCCCGCACGACGTCGCCCGCCGCGACCTCGGCCTCGAGGCCGCCGCGCGCCAGGGTGACGAAGCCGGGCGGCGCCAGCTCGGTGATGGCGACGTCCTCGGTGTGCTTGCGCCGCGGCACCTCCGCCACCAGGCCGAGCCACGCGGCCGCGCGCTCGAGCAGGCTCATGGCCTGACCTCCAGCTCGTCGGGGCGGTGACAGCTGGTGCACTCCGCGGCGCGCGTGGCGTGACAGGACACGCAGGTGGCCTTGCGCGGCGCCGCGGCGCGACCGTGCGCCAGCCGGGCGGCGATGTCGCGCCGGTACAGCCGGAGATCGCTGGAGTGCCAGGCCGGCGGCTGGGCCTTCTGGCCGTGACAGGCGCAGCTGGCGGTCTGGGTCGGCACCGGCCGTCGCGCCCACGCCGCCGCGCCGGCCACGACCGCGGCCAGCAGCAAGGCCGAGATGATGAGGGCCCGGATCATGGCAGCCGCGCCCGGCGCTGCGGCGCCCCGAGGTCGATCCAGCGCGTCAAGGTCAAGAGTTCGTCGCGGCTCAGCCCGGGGACGTGCGGCTCCGCGGGCGCGCTGCCCGGCGCCCCCAGCTCGCGCCCGAGCAGCAGCTCGACCAGCCGACTCTGGGTGGCCAGTCCACCTGGATCGATGCTGCGCCGCAGCGTCTCGGCGTCGAGCCGCGGGTGGCACCCGGCGCCGCCGCAGCGGCGCTGGGCCAGGGGCGCGACGTCCTCGTCCCAGCCCACCGCCAGCGGCGCGACCTCGGCCGGGGCGCGCGCCACGCGGGCCTCGGAGTCCCACATCGCCAGGGTGCGCGACGCCGAGCTGACCACGTCCGGGTGGCCGAAGCTCTGCGAGCGTCGCCCCGACATGTCGCCGTGACAGCCCTCGCAGGTCTGCGAGTACAGCGCGCGCGGGATCGACAGCGTGTGCTTCTCGCCCGGCAGGGTGTAGAGCCAGCGTGCCGGCGTGCCCAGCGCCATGCGGTCCTCGTCGAGGCTCTGCACGTCGAACGGCACCCGCGCCGGCACCCGGACCTGGAACGAGCCATCGGCGGCCAGCGGCACCTCGGCCAGGATGAAGCGCGGCGCCTCGCCCTGGCCGCCTGGCCCCAGCGGCGCGGCGCCGACCACGCGGGCCCAGCGCACCTGGCGCCAGCCCGGCACCTCGTCGCCATGCACCGCACAGCGCTCGGCGGCGACGTGGCGCACCCCGGCCGGCACGCTGTGCTCGAAGAAGGCCTCCAGCAGCGGCAGATCGTAGACCTGCAGCAGCGCCGGCGTGCCGTCGGGGTGGCCGCTGAAGCCGCGCACCTCGACCGGCTTGCCGACCCGATCGACGTCGTACTTGAGGGCCTTGTGCATGGGCTCGCGCGGGCGCGCCTGCACCGGGCGCGGCCACAGCTCGGCGTCGGGCCCCTGGACCACGACCTCGCGCCGGAAGCGGCCCGCGCTGAGGCCATCCTCGCCCTGGAAGGCGGGGGCGGGCTCGACCCGGACGATGTCGAAGTCGGGCGCTGCCGTCGCGTCATCGAGGTCGATCGGGCCCGGCGCGTAGGCCACCAGGATGGCGCCGTCCCCCAGCGGCCAGGGATCGCGGTAGCTGCCGCCGGGCGAGACCCCGAGCGGCCGGGTCGTGGGGTCGACCGCGAGCCAGGCCCGGAAGAAGCTGTGCTGGGAGTGCTCGAGGGGCGTGCGCTCGAGCGGGTGATCGAGGTCGTCGAGCGCGCTGCGCGGGTCGACCCCGGGGCCGGCCTGGTGGTCGGCCACGATGAGCTGGCCGCCCCAGAACGAGTCGGCGTCCTGACCGATGCGCACCTCGAGCCCATTGGCCAGCTCCTGCTCGCCGAGCAAGATCGGGATCTGGGAGCGATTCTGGCCGTGGGTGTGGAAGTTGGAGCCGTCGGGGTGGACCCGGAACACGGCGCCGTTGAAGAACGGGCGCTGGCCCTGCCAGCCGGTGCGCAGCGTGGTCACGAAGATCTCGCCGGTCGAGCGCATGGCGGGCCGGCGCACCTGGCCCAGGGCGTGGGTCATCCTGGTCAGCGTGGTGTCGAACGCCTGGCGCTCCTGCCCCGCCCCGGCCAGGCGCAGGCGGTACAGGTCATAGGACGGCGCCATGCGCGGCGCCGCCTCGATGAGATAGTGCGTGGTCGAGTCGGCCGCCACCGGCAGCGGGCGATCGAGCACCAGGAGCCCCGGCGTGGAGCGCCGGATGACGCGCGACTCGCCGGCGCCAGCGCCACGCAGCAGGCGGATGGCCCGCCCGTCGAAGCTGCCCGCGCGCTCGCTGCGCTCGTCATCGCCGAGCTCGAGCGCGGTCCCGCGCTCGGCCTCGCCCAGCAGGCCGTCGGGGCTGGACGGCGCCCACTCGCCGGCCAGGTTCGACACCACCACCACGACCTCGCCGGGGCCGTCTGGCGCCGGCACATAGGTCGGGTCGAGGAAGTGCACCGCGGGCCCGGGCGAGAAGGTCAGCTGCCGCGCCGCCCGGGTGGCGAGCTCGATCTCCCAGACGTCGAAGGGCAGCTGGGCGCCGCCGCGCAGCGCCACCAGGACCCGGCGCGCGTCATACGACAGCGCGGGGGCGCGCACGTCGGCGGGGCCCTGGTGCAGCGCCGCGGTCAGGTTGTCCTCGCGGCCGTCGGCGTGGCGCCAGATCAGATCGCCCCCCCCGAGGAAGCCGCCGTCCTCGAAGGCGCGCTCGGGCGTGGCGCGCGGGCGACGCACGAACAGCAGGCCGTCACCCTGGGCCGGCGGCCCGGCCTCGGCGGCCTCGGCGCGCAGCCACGCCAGCAGGGTGTCGTGGTCGGGGTCGCCCACGTCGATGAACTGGTTGCCGCCCTTGTGCAGCAGCCCGCCGTGCGCGACCGGCATCAGCTTGAGCAGCTGGCGCGACTGCGCGACGTCGCCCGCGAGGTTGACCAGCCGTGGCTGCCCGGCCAGGCCGCCCAGCATGGCCTGCCGGTTGTGCTCCAGCATGGCCGCGCTGTAGCGCTCCGGCAGCACCGGGAGCGCGGGCGTCAACTTGAGATCCGAGAACGACAGCCGACCGTGGCAGTTTCCGGTCAGGCACGAGCGCCGCTCCAGAAGCGGCATCACGGTGCTGGCGAACAGCTGCTGCGCGGGCGTCAGCGCCGCCGGTGTCACCGGCCTGGCGCGGCCCAGCTCGGCGCGCACCCAGGCCTCCAGCACGCGGTAGTCGGCGTCGCTGGGCGACGCGAACAGCTCGGGGTGCACGTAGGCGCCCCCGGTGAAGGTCGCCGCCAGCGGCGCCAGCAACAGCGGACTCGCCGCCGCCGGCGCCAGGTGATCGACGGCCTCACGCGCCCGGGTCAGCGCCAGCTCACGCTGCGCCCTGGGGATGCGACCGTCCGGGCCGATGATCCAGCGCAGCAGCTTGCGGTCGTGGGCGTCCCGCTGCGCCACCGCGTAGGCCGGGGAGGTCAGCCCGTGGCACGCGCCACAGCGCCGCTCCAGCACGCCGAGGGCGTCGGGCGCCTCGGCCCGCGGCGCCTGACAGCCCACCAGCACCAGCACCGCGAGCAGCCACCTCACCGCGCCACCTCGATGACCGCGCCGCGCCGACGCAGCCCGGGCGACAGCCGCACCGCGCCGTCGGCCGCGACGAAGATGGCGTGTGCCTCGGGCAGCCCGGCCAGCAGGGCCAGCCCGCGCTCGGGCCCGAGCACGTACAGCGCGGTGGCCAGCGCGTCGGCGCCCTCCGGCGCCAGCGCGGTGACGCTGGCCGTGCCGCGCGCCGGCCAGCCGGTGCGCGGATCGATGATGTGGCCGTAGCGCACCCCGCCCACCTCGAAGAAGCGCTGGGCGTCGCCCGAGGTGGCCACCGTCCCGGGGCGCACCAGCAGCGTCGCCACCACACCGCGCCCGCGCGGGTCCGGGATGGCCAGCCGCCAGGGCGCGCCATCGCGTGAGCCGGCCACCGCCAGATCGCCGCCGCAGTCGACCAGATGGTCGGGGAAGCTTCGCTCCAGCAGCAGCGCCGAGGCGCGCTCGGCCGCGAAGCCCTTGGCGACCCCGCCCAGGTCGAGGCGCATGCCGGGCCGGCCCAGGCGCAGCCGGCCGGCCTCCTCGCGCACCTCGTCCCAGCCGCCCAGCGCGACCAGCGCGGACAGCTCGCCGGGCGCCGGCAGCTGACCCGCGGCGCGGGCCGCGCGCCAGCGCTGGTACAGCGCACCCCGGGTCGCGTCGAAGGCGCCACCCGAGCGCTCGCTCCAGCTGCGCGCCTCGGCCAGCACCGCGCGGGTGTCGGCCGAGACCAGCACCGTCTCGCCGCGCCCAAGCCGGCCGATCTCGCTGTCAGCGCGGTAGTCCGACAGCAGCCCCTCCAGCCGCGCGATGTCGTCGAGGGCGGCCTCGGCCGCCGCGCGGGCAGCGCTGGCGCGGCCCGCCGCGCTCCACACCACGACCTCGACCTCGGTGCCCATGAGCGCCCGCGCCACGCGCACGCGCTGGCGCGGGGTCGCCGTCGCGCTGCGCACATGGCGTGCCGCCAGCCCGAGGCCGGTCAGCAGCGCGACGCCGGCCAGGCCCACGCTCATTCGATGGACTGAACGTACCGGACCAGACATTCCAGCTCCCAGACCGTGAGGTGCGAGGTCGCGCCATGGCTGTCAGGTGTGCCGTCGCGCTCGTTCATGCCCAGCTCGCGCCCGGCGCGGGGCGCCTGCGCCCGCGGCCAGAGCAGCGGCCGCAGCGCCGGGTGCCCTGGCGGCGCCAGCACCTCGCGCAGGCTGATGGCGCGGCCGTCGTGCAGGAAGCGCGGCGGGCGCGCCCACAGCCCGCGCAGCGACTCTGCGACCATGAACTCGGCGTGCTCCTGGACCCGGCCGCGATCCTTGGGATCCCACGGACGCACGAAGTCCTCGCAGTGATCGACATAGTCGGGCCCCATGGTCTGGTGCGGCGCGTCGCGCTGGCCGCGGGTGATGAGCGGCGGAAACGCCTTGTTCTGGTTGTGCTGATGCACCCGGTCGGTGAACGTCGGCCCGGGATGGCAGCCCGCGCAGCCGACCTCGGGGCTCTCGAACAGCGCCTTGCCGCGCTGGATCATGGCGTCGGCGGGGTCCTCCGGGTTGGGCAGGAGGCGCCCCTCGCCGCCCTGCCAGATCCCCAGGATGCGCTGGATCTGGCGCAGATCGTACTCGACCCCGAACCAGCGCTGCGAGGCCCGCTTCATGAAGAGATCGCGCCGTTTGCCGGCATCGGCCAGGCTGACGCGGCTGTCCGGCCACGGCTTGCCAGCGGCGTTCCAGCGCGAGTGCGCCGATCGCGTGTAGTAGGGCAGCTCGCCGGGCGTCGCCACCACCCCGGTGAAGTCGCCCGCCGGGATGACGTCCTGGGTGAAGGCCAGCAGCGGGTTCTGCTCCATGAACGGACCCAGGGCCTCGTCCATCGACAGCGTGCCGCCGAGGTTGAGCGGCACCTTGAGCACCAGGGCGCGCAGATCGGGCGTCTCGCGGCTGCCGCCGGCGCGCTCGTCGTGCTCGCGGCTCTGGCCCATCACCGACGCCACCGTCCACTTCTTGCCGTCCGAGCCGTCGCGGTAGTGGCAGTGCACGCACGAGATGTCCTGATCGGCCGTGAACACCGCGGTCTCCGCCACCAGCTCGCCGCGCTCGAAGTCGTTGGCCGGGTAGCGCTCGGGCAGCAGGCTCAGGCTGAGCTCCTTGCGCGCGCCGGTGCCGAGGTCGATGAAGCTCAGGGTCTCGCCGAGGCCGTCGGCCACCACCAGGGTGGCGCCCGCCACCGCCAGCCCGGCCGGCTTGAGGCCGGTCGCAAATACGCGCTCCGGGCGCAGGCGCTGCGCCGGCGCCGCCCCGAGATCGATGGCCCACTCCTGGATCTCGAAGCTGCCCGCCATGCTCACATAGAGGTGCTGGTCGCGACGCGCCAGCTGCTCGGGGAACGCGCCCACCACGCGCAGCAGCTCCGCCGGCACGTCGCCCTTGGCGTCGCCGGGCAAGGCCTCGAAGCTGTCGGAGGTCCAGCGCGTGAAGCCCTCCTCGGCGCGGTAGGCCTGCACGTCGTCGACCTCGGGCGACAGCAGCACGAGGTCGTTGGACATGTCGCGGAAGCGCTGCATCGCCGTCCCGTCGACATCGTCGAAGCGACCCAGCGGGCTCTGGCGCTCGATGGGCAGCGCCTTGCCAGTGGTGAGATCGCGCATGATGGTGAACTCGGCCTCGGGGTTGGTGCGATCCAGGCTCTCGCGCCCCGGGTGATGCGCCTTTTGATGGCCCGAGCCCACACCCAGGGTGGCCAGCACCAGACGGCCGTCCACCTCGAGCACGTCGTTGACCGGCGAGCGCACCTGGATCCGGCGCACCTCGCGCAGCGTGGTGGTGTCGATCACCGACACATCGAGCGAGGCGGTGTTGGCCACGTACAGCCAGCGTCCGTCGGCGCTCAGGGCCAGATCGCGGGGCTTGGCGCCGACCTCGATCCCGGGCCCGGGCCCGGGGCGCGCCGCCGCGATCCAGCCGCGCAGCACCGCCAGCGCAGGATCATGCGCGGGCTCGGAGAAGACCACGCCACCGGCGTGGTGGTGGCCGGTGACGGCGTCGGCGAAGCCACCGTGACGGGTCGACAGCCCCACCCGCAGCAGCGGGCTGTCCTCGGGCTGCGTCGGGAAGGCGTGCACCAGCGCGCTCTGCAGCGCCTCGGCTGGCTCCGGCCCGGCCACGAAGCCCCCGCTGCGGTACAGGTGGCACGCCGCCGCGCCACAGCTCGCGCGCAGCACCGCGTGCGCGGGCGCGAAGTCGGCCGCGCTGGGCCCGAGGTCGCGCAGCCGGCCGCCAGGACCCGCGGCCTCGAAGTCGACCAGCAGGACCTGGTCCTTCCAGGCGTTGCTGACCCAGGCCTTCCGTCCATCAGCAGAGAACGTCAGGTCCTCGCAGTAAAACGGCACCGCGACGCGCGCGACCTCGCGGGCGCTGCTGGTGTCGACCACGCTGAGCCAGTTCGAGAAGCGGTTGGTCACCACCAGCCAGCGCGCGCCGGGGCGCAGCGCCAACCCATAGGGCTGCGCCCCGACCTCGATGCGCCCGCGCTCGCGCCGGGCCGCGACATCGATCACCACGACCTCATGCCCCGGCTGGGCCTCGGTGCCTGCCAGCGTCACCCACGCGGTGGCGCCATCGGGGCTGACCACCACGTGATAGGGCCGCGCCCGCGCCGGCTGTTCGGCGGCGCCCGGGTCGGGGTTGGCGACCGGGCGCAGCGAGCGCGCCACCCAGCTCGCGCGCGGCTGCGCGGGCACCGCGGCCGTCGCCTTGGTTGCCGCGGCCGGCGCGGCCGGCGAGGCCTGCCGCCGTCGCGCCCGGCTGCGCGCCAGCGACACGCCGATCCCCACGGTCAGGATGAGGCCTGCCACGACGGCGATGCTGAGATCCCGCTGGCGCTGCGTCTTGGGCACGAGGCCCCAGGATGTCGTGCCCGGCACACCGCGGCTTGACGGCGGTCAACCGCACCGCCGAAGCGGTCAGGTCCGGATCACGTAGGTGGCGACTGCCAGGAAGTGGCACACGCTGCCGGCGAGCACGAACAGGTGCCACACCGAGTGCATGAACGGCACCCGGTGCAGCACGTAGAACAGCGTGCCCACCGTGTAGGCCACGCCCCCGGCGAACAGCAGCCACAGGCCGCCCGCGGGCAGTGCCTGGCTGAGCGGCCGAACCAGCAGCACCACCAGCCAGCCCATCGCCACATAGATCAGCGCCGACAGCCACTGCGGCCGGTGCACCCAGGCCGCCTCGCAGGCCACGCCCAGCGCGGCCAGCCCCCACACCACCCAGAACAGCCAGCGCCCACCGCTGTTGCGTAGCGTGATCAACGTGAACGGCGTGTAGGTGCCCGCGATGAGCAGGTAGATCGCGGCGTGGTCGAGCACCTTGAGGCCGTGCTTGACGCGCGGCGCGGGGATGAGGTGGTACAGCGCCGACGCGGTGTACAGCAGCAGCAGGGCCAGCCCGAACACCAGCGCGCTGGCCAGCCGCACGCCACCGTGCGGCGCCGCCAGGGTCACCAGCAGGGTCAGGCCGGCGACGCTGAGGATGGCGCCCACGCCGTGGGTGGCGCCGTTGGCGATCTCCTCGGCCAGCGAGGGCACACGTGACGTCCGCATCCGGAGCAGTCTGCTTGGCGCTGCCAGGCCGCGGTTGACGGCGATCAAGAGCGCTGCCTTGCGCACCGCGTATCGATCATGAGTGCGCCCTGGGCTCGCGCTGCTGCTCTCTGTCGCGACGCTCGGCTGCGGGCGCACGCAGGGGCGCGCGCGCTTCGAGAGCGAGACCGTGGCCATCCTCGAGCGTCACTGTCTGGCCCCGGTCTGCCACGGGGTCAGCCCCGATGCCGAGGCCCGCGGCGAGGTCCTCGACCGGCGCTTCTTCTTCGTCGAGGTCGACGGCCACGGCAAGGTGCGCGATCTCGCGGCGGCCTACGCCAACGTCAAGGCGCGCATCGACACCGGCGAGCGCGCAGCGTGGTCGTCGCTGGTGCGCAAGCCGCTGGCGCTGGCAGCGGGCGGGCTGCCGCACGCGGGCGGCCACCCCTTCGCCAGCCTGGACAGCCCCGCGCTGGCCGCGCTGCTGGGCTGGATCGAGGGCGAGCGCGGCGGCGGCGAGGGTCAGGAGCAGCTCGGCGCGCTGGAGCAGCGCTTCGCCGACGAGGTGCTGCCGGTGCTGCGTGATCGCGGCTGCATGCTGGCGCGCTGTCACGGCCCGCTGGGCTTCGCGGGCACCGTGTTCGCGCCGCCCATGCTGGGTCAGGGCGGCGGGTTCTCGCGCGCCGAGGTGCGCGCCAGCTACCAGGCCGCGCGGCGCAACCTGGCCCTGGGCGCCCCGACGCGCTCGCGCTTGCTGGTCAAGGCGCTGCCGCTGGCGCGCGGCGGCGTGGTGCACCGCGGCGGCAACGACGCCTTCTTCAGCGGCCCCGACGACCCCGGCGCGCGGGCCATCGTGGCCTGGGCGCGCGCCGAGCGTGACGCTGCGCTGCCCACCACGCCCGAGGCGCCGACCGGCGTCGTCTTCGTGCGCGGCCCTGCCGAGGCGCGCGCGCTCACCGACCTGGCGAGCTTCCAGCCCGGCTCCGACCTGTGGCTGCGTCCGCTGCCCGACGGGCCAGCGCGCAACCTGACCGCGGCCCTGCACGCTGCCCCCGCCGACATCCGCGATCCCGCGCCCAGCCACGACGCCACCCGGGTGCTGTTTTCGATGCGCACCTCGGAGGCCGACTGTCACAACCTGTACGAACTCGAGCTAGCCAGCGGCCAGCTGCGCCAGCTGACCCATGACACCGGCGTGCTGCCCGGGGGCGGCAAGACCAGCAACCGCTGGCCGGTGTATGCGCCCGACGGCCGGGTGGTGTTCGCGTCGACCCGTGCCGGTGAGCTCGACGAGAGCGGCCGTGCGCTCGACGTCGAGCTGTATGTGCTCGAGGGCGGCGTGCCGCTGCGCCTGACCGTGACGCCCACGCCGGAGCTCGGGCCCAGCTTCCTGGCGGTCGGCGAGTTCCGCGGCTCGCTGGCCTTCACCGTGCTGCGGCGTCTGGGTGGTCGCCTGCAGGGGCCGGTGTTTCGCTTCCCGCTCGATCATGCGCCGGCGCACGCGCAGCCCGAATACCACCCACACCATGGCCAGACCACGGGCGCGACGCTGACCTGGGCCCTGCGCGAGCTGCCCGACGGGCGCGACGTCGCCATCCTGCTCGACGCCGACAGCGCCGCCACCGGCGCGGGTGGCGACCTCGCGGTCATCGAGCGCCAGCTCGGGCCCGATCGCGTCGGCGGCGCCGGCGCTGGCGCAGCCTCGGTGCCCGGCTTCCTGCCCGCGGTCAGCCGGCTCACCAGCGGTCGCTTCTTCGAGCCCGCGCCGCTGCCCGACGGCCGCGTCGTCGTGGCCTGGTCCCCTGCCCCGAGCCCCGGCGCGCCGACGCCCGACCGCGGCCTCTACCTGGCCACCCTGGGCAACACCTCCGCGGGCGCGGCCACGCTGGAGTCGCTGCGGCCGCTCGAGGACGCCCCCGGCCTGGCCGACGATCAGCCCGCCATCCTGGTGCCGCGCGCGCCCGAGGACGAGGCCCACCAGGCCGCGTGGACAGCTGCCGCCAGCACCGGGACCCTGGTGCACGCCGGCGCGCCGGCCATCGAGGCCATCCTGCGCGGCCTGGCGCCGGTGGGCGCCAAGCCGCCACGCAGCGACATCACGGCGCTGCGCCTGCTGGGCTGGTCGTCGGCCACGCCGGCGGACACCCCCGCGGTCGATGCAGCGCAGATCGCCAACCATGATGCGGCGTCGACCTGGTTCTCCAACGGCGTGCATGGACCGACCACCACGCTGGCGGTGCTGCCCCTGGAGGCCGATGGCTCGCTGCGTGCCACACTGCCGGCGCGGCGCCCTTTTCGCGTGCAGGCGCTGGGCGCCGACGGCATGGCGGTGGGCGCGCAAGGTGCCCGCTGGCTGTACCTGCTCGGCGGCGAGGTCATGCCCCAGGGCGTGGCGCTGTCGGCCTACCCGGTGGCGTGCGCGGGCTGTCATGGCGCGCTCGACGGCGACGCCGCGCACGCCTTCGCGGCGGTGCCCGAGGCCGCGCTCGACGCGCTGTCGCAGGCCTCGGTGACGCTGGCCAGCCACCAGGGCCGGGATCCGCGGCGCCCGCGCGCGGCGCAAGCCGCGCTGCCCAGCGGCGACGAGCCCGGCTTCGACTTCGCGCGCGAGCTTGGCCCCATCCTGGCGCGCTCGTGCGCGACCCAGGGCTGTCACCTCGGCGCCACGCCGGCCGGCGGGCTGACACTCGACCCGGTGCCGACGGCCTACTACGACCGCGCCTACGAGGCGCTGCAGGCCTTCGGCGACGGCTCCGGCGGCGGCAAGCGCTATGTCGACGAGCGCGGCGCCTCGGCGCGACGCTCCTACCTGATGGAGAAGCTGCTGGGGCGCGAGCTCGAGGCCCCGCGTGTGCTGACCGAGGCCTGTCCGCCGCCAGGCGCCGCGGTGCCCGCCCTCGACGCCCGCGAGCTGGCGGCCTTCGCGCGCTGGATCGATCTGGGCGCGATCTACCGCGCGCCCGCCCCGCGCAGCGCCCGCGAGGTGACGCCATGACGCGCCCGCGCGCCGCCACCACGGGCCGCCCCGGCGGGCTGCTGACGCTGCTGACGCTGCTCGCGCTGGGCGCCGCCGGCTGCGCCCCCACGCCACCTGACCTCCCGTTGCCCGCGGTCGACCTGGCCAGCTTCGCCAGCGAGGTGCAGCCCATCCTCGAGCGGCGCTGCGGCTCGCCGTCCTGTCACGGCCGCGTCGAGCGCCCGCTCGCGCTGTATGGCAGCGGCAGCTACCGCGCCGACCCCACGCGGCGCTTCCTGCTCGAGCCGCTGACCCCCGACGAGCTGGCGGCCAACGCGCGCAGCGTCGCGGTCTTCGTGCTGGAGCCCCGCGAGCGCGCCGCCGCGCTGGGCGAGAGCCTGGTGCTGTGCAAGCCGCTGGCGCTGGCGGCGGGCGGCTGTGGCCACCAGGGCGGGGTGCAGTGGCTGTCCCCGCGCGACCGCGAGTACCGCCAGCTCGCGAGCTGGCTCGAGGCGCTGCCATGACGCCCTGGCGTCACCTGGGCGCGCTGGCCACGCTGGGGCTGGGGCTCGCGCTGCTGCTGGCAGGCTGTCGCCCGGTGCCGGCGTGGCAGCGCGAGTCGCTGGCGCGCCGCGAGCTGGCGGCGCCCGGCTTCCCCGCGCACACCCGCAGCGAGCGCCACGTGCACGAGATCCGCGAGGGCATGAGCGGCGCCACCGGCCAGGTCGGCGGAGGTTGCGGATGCAACTGAAGCGCGCCCCGTCCGCCAGGGCACGGCGATCGCGCTCACCCTCCGCGTGGCGATGCGCCGCTCGGCGGGCCCTGCTCTGCCCCGTCGCTATCGCCATCGCCATCGCCATCGCCATCAGCCTCGGCAGCACCCCCGCCGCGCACGCCGATCGTCGCGCCGAGGTCGGGCTGGCGGTCTATGCCGACGACGACGACGTCACCGTGGTGCGCCCGAGCGCGCTGCTGGCGGCTCCCACCGGCCGCGCCGAGCTGACCGCCGAGGTCGTCATCGACATCGTCAGCGCGGCCTCGGTCGATCTGGTCTCGCGCGCCTCGCCGCGCGGCTTCCAGGAGACCCGCGTCGAGCCCGCCCTGACCTTGAGCCTGCCGCTGTCCCGCCTGGCCACCCTGGCGCTGCGCGGTTTCGGCTCGACCGAGCCCGACTTCGACATGCTCGGCGCCAGCGCCGGGGTCAGCCTCGACAGCGCCAGCCGCGCCGACACCGTCGGCCTGACCTACGCGCTGTCGCAGGCCGAGGTCGGTCGCGCCGACGACCCCGGCCACCGCCGCGGCCGCACCACCATGCAGCTCGCCGCCAGCTGGACCCGCGTCACCGATCGCGCCGGCTATGTCGATGTGGTGCTGGAGGGCGAGCTGCAGGTCGGTGCGCTGGCCAACCCATACCGCTACGTGCCCATCGAGACCAGCACCGGGGTGCACTGCTGCAGCGTGCCCGAGCGCACCCCCGACCTGCGCGCCACCCTGGCGGCGCTGCTGCGGGTGCGCCGCGCGCTGGCCCATGATCGCCTGTTTCTGCACGCCGACTATCGCCTGGCCGCCGACGGCTGGGGCCTGACCAGCCACACCGTCAGCGCACGCGCCCTGATGACTGTGAGCCCGCGCGCCGTGCTCGGCGCCAGCGCCCGCGGCTACCTGCAGAGCGCCGCCGACTTCCACCGCACCCGCTACCTCGGCGCCGACACCGTGCCGGCCTACCGCACCCGCGACCGCAACCTCGGCCGCGAGCGCAGCGCCTCGCTGGGCCTGGCCTGTGAGCTGGCCCTGGGCGACGTGCCGGCCGCTGACGGCGCCCACCTGACCGCGGCGGCGACCTGGCTCGCGCTGCTCTGGCCTGGCGATCCGCTGCAGCAGCGGCGCGACGCGCTGCTGGCCACGGTGTCCCTGGAGGTGCCCTTCTGATGCGCAAGCTGCCCCGACCCGCCGGCCTCGGCCTCACCACCTGCCTCGCGCTCATCCTCACGACGCTGGCCGCGCCGCTGCTGCTGACCGGCTGTGGTGACGACGACCCCACCAGCGCCGACGGCGGCCCGCGGCCCTGTACCACCTCGCTCACCGCCTCGGTGCAGACGCCCAGCGGAAGCTTCCTGCCCTTGACCCCTGGCGCCGCGCCGACCGAGGCCGACCTGGTGCTCGGTTTCCAGGGCTTCCGCTATGTCTATCTGCGCCTGGTGCTGACGCCGCCGCCCCCCGATGCGCTGCTCGCGAGCGCCGAGATCACGCTCGCCGGCGCCGCGCCGCGCGCCCAGCCGCTGGGCTACCTGCGCCCCGGCGACCTCGAGCCGCAGCGTCTGTTCTTCAACGACGAGGCGCTGCCCGCGCTGGTCGACGCCCGCGCCACCCTCAGCCTGCACGTGGGCCAGGCCGGCTGTCAGGCCGACCACAGCGGCGAGCTGGTGCTGCGCTACCGCCCCGACTGTGTCGAGGGCCCCGACGGCGTCCGGGTCTGCGGCGACGGCGGTGTGCCCTGACCAGCCACCGCAAGAGCCCCGTCGCCGCGCGCGCCGCCACCCCGGCGCGGGCCCTGCTCACGACGCTTGCCGCCTCGACCACGCTCGCCGCGCTGGTCGGCTGCGACCCGGGCCCCACCCCGCGCGACACCTGGGCGCCGCACTCGCTGACGCCCGAGGCCAACCCGTTCACCCCCGCCGACCCGCTGTGGGCGCCGCAGCCGCACCGCGATCGCCCGCGCGCGGTGGTCGCCAGCCGCGATGGCCACACGCTCTACGTCGCGCTGCCCGGCCTCGAGGACCTGCCCGGCGACAGCGTCGCGGTGGTCGACGTGGGCGCCGGGCGCGTGCGCCGCCGCATCCAGGTCGGGCGCGCGCCGGTGGCGCTGGCGCTGCACCCCGGGGGTGAATTCCTGGTGGTCTCCAACCTGTACTCCAGCTGGGCCAGCGTGATCGACACCCGCTGTGACTGCGTGGTGGCGTCGGTGCCGGTGCCCTACTACACCAGCGCGCTGGCCTTCGCGCCCGACGGCCGCCAGCTCTACCTGGCCAACCGCTGGAAGGACGCGCTGCTGACCTGGCAGCTCACCGTCACCAGCGCGCGCTTCAGCGTCGACGCCACCGACTACAGCGGGCGGGACCTCGACCAGCCCATGGGTCGCGCGCTGGCCCCCAACCCCGGCGAGCTCGCGGTCAGTGACGACGGCAGCCTGGTCGCGGTCGGCTCGGCCACCGGCGTCGCCATCGACCTCGTGCCCGGCGCGGGCGCCAGCGGCGCAGCGCGGCGCCTGCGGGTGGGCTCGCCCATCGGCGGCCTGCTGCTGGTCGGGCCCTGGCTGGTGGCCACACACATCGGTCGCGGCACCGGCCATCCGCCCGCCGACGGCGTCGATGGTGACGAGGACGGCCGCCCTGGCGACGGCACCGGCAACGTCATGTTCCAGGACGTGCAGAACGAGCTCGAGGTCTTCGCGCTGGCCTCGGGCCAGTCGGTCGACCTCATCACCAGCGACACCATCTGCTGCAAGGACTACCGCGACGTCGACCCCGACCACCCCACCCGCGGCCTGGCCATCGCCGCGCCGGAGAGCTGGCCGCCCGAGCGCGTCGCCGCGCTGCCCCCGCGCGAGCGCTGGCTGGTCGGCGGTGCGCTGCCCACCCGGATGGCCCGCGTGGCCTCGCCCGAGCCCGGCTTCGCGCGCTTCCTGGTCGTGATGTCGGCCTCCAACCAGGCCCAGCGCTTCGAGCTCGAGCTGGCCACCGGCCGGCTGCGCGCCGTCGACGTCCCGGGCGCGCTGTATGACACCGGCCACGCGCCGAGCGACGTCGTCGCCAGCCCCGACGGCCGCACCGCCTGGGTGGTCGAGCGCCTGGGCGAGACGGTGAGCGGCCTCGACGCCGTGGTGGGCCCCGCCACGCCGCGCCGCGAGATCGTGGTCGGCGATGTCAGCGCCGGCCGCTTCCCGGCCACCGACGTCGAGCTCGGCGAGCTGTTCAACGCGGTGACCGCGCCGCTGACGGTCGATGGCGACCAGTCGTGCGTGCACTGTCACCGCGACGGCGGCAACCTCGATCGCGTGGTCGCGATGCCGCTGCAGACCGACCGGACCTGGGGCTCGCGCCAGATCCAGGCCTATCGCGGCGCCTACGACACCCGACCGTGGTTCCTCGAGGCGGCCATGGATCAGAACAACTTCTTCCCCGTGCTCAACGAGTTCGCGCGCAAGGAGAACTTCTGCTGCGAGCTCGCCGATGCCCTGGTGTGGAGCCGCTATCCCGGCGTCGCCGCCTGCGTGGCCAGCCCGACGCTGCCCGGCTGCGACCATGTCCTCAGCTGCGAAGACGACCCGCCGCCCGAGTGTGCGTCGCGCGGCTATGGCGCCACCACCGCGACCCGCGACGCGCTGATGCAGGCCGGGGTGCTGCGGCTGGCCGGGCGCACCACCAGCTTCGGCGACTCGCTCAGGCTGCCCAGCGGCGGCCCCATCCGGCTCGGCTTCGACGGCGTGACCCGCGCCATCGGCCTGTTCTTGCTGGCCGCGCCGCGCCTGCCGCCCAACCCCAACCGCGCCCTGGCGCTGCCCGGCGCCGCGCGCGGCGAGCTCCTCTACCAGCGCGCCGAGCTCGGCTGCGCCGCCTGCCACCCGCTGCCCTTGACGACGCTGGCGTCACAGCCGGCCTTCAACCCCTTCCTGCGCCCGCTGCGCAGCCCGCCCGTGATCAGCCCGACGCGGGCGCCGGGCGGCGCGGTGGCCGACACCGTGACCGAGGGCTTCCGCGCCACCTTCTCGGTCGAAGGCGTGCCCCCGGTCGAGCAGGGCCCCGAGGGCCTCCACGTCGGGGTGCCGCAGCTGCGCGGCCTGTGGGATCGCGCGCCGCGCTTCTATCACGACGGGCGCGCCCGCTCGCTGCGCCAGGCCCTGCTGCCGCCCGGACACCACGCCCTGGACGGCGCGCCCGGCTTCAACGAGCGCGACGGCGTGCCCGACAGCCACGGCGGCACCTCGCAGCTCGATGACACCGAGGTCGCCGACCTCATCGAGTTCTTGCTCACGCGCTGACCAGCGTGCGCGGAACCCGGTCGGAACTTGACAGCGGTCAAGTCGCGCCCAGGGCGCGGGTCCAGGCTGTGGTCATGGAAACTCAGCACTACACCGCGAGTGGTCTGGCTCGCGCAGCCGGGTGCAGCCGCAAGGCGCTGCAGGTGTATCAGGCCCATGGCCTGCTGCCGCGCTGGGAGGGTGCCGGGCCGCCGAGCTATGACGAGGACGCCTTCATCCAGCTGCGCCTGATCGTGTCGCTGCGCAAGGCCGGGCTGTCACTCAGCCAGATCCGCAGCTTCCTGGGGCGGCGACAGGGCCAGCCCGACGGTGCGCCCTGCGCACACCACATGCTGTCCGAGGTCGACGAGCTGGTGCGCCAGGTCAGCGCCGACATCGAGCAGATGAGCCGCGTGCGCGCCGAGCTGCTGCAGACGCGGGAGCTGCTGGCCTCCTGCGGCGGCTGCAAGAAGCCGGTCGAGGCGTGCTACCAGTGCGCCGACACCGGCAAGCTCACGACCTTGACCTCGGCCATGATGCTGAGCCACCGCAAGCGCGGCTGACGCGCCGGCCTCGCCGCCGGGCTCAGCCGACGTAGCGGTTGCGGCCGCCGCGCTTGGCGGCGTAGAGGTTCTCGTCGGCGATACGGATCAGCTCCACCGGGGGCGTGGCCGTGGTGGCCACCGGGCTGGCGACGCCGAGGCTGATGGTCACGGGCAGCTGCTTGTCCTGGAACACGAAGGGCTGGCTCGCGATCAGCACGCGCAGCGCCTCGGCGAAGTTGCGCGCGCCCATGACGTCGGTCTTGGTCAGCACGCAGGCGAACTCCTCGCCACCGTAGCGCGCCACCAGATCCTCACGCCGCATGCGCGGGCGGATGCGCTTGCCGACCTCGGCCAGCACGGCGTCACCGGCCAGGTGGCCGTAGGTGTCGTTGACCTTCTTGAAGAAGTCGATGTCGAACATGACCAGCGACAGCGGCAGGTTGTAGCGCACCGCGGCGGCCTGCTCGCGCTCCAGGAACTCCAGGAAGTAGCGCTTGTTGTGCACCCCGGTCAGGGCGTCCATGATCGAGGTGCGGTAGATCTCCTCGTGGTAGGCGGCCTCGATGTTGGCGCCCGACAGGAACTTCAGGATGGCGGCGCCGAACCGGCACAGGTCACCATCGCGCAGCGCGCGCCGGGTGATGCGCTCGTCGTTGACGAAGGTGCCGTTGGTCGAGCCCAGATCCTCGAGGTCCCAGCCCGCCGAGGTCTTGACGAAGCAGGCGTGGCGCCGCGACACCGAGTCGGCCTCGATGGGGATGTCCAGGGTGTCGGCGCGGCCGATCTCGTGCCGGTCATTGGCCAGCTGGTAGCGCCGCCCGAGCTGCGCCCCCGGCGGGTACAGCACCACGAGCACTGACTCGGTGCTGGTCGTGACCGGCGCCTTGACGGCGTCGGGCACCATCATCATCGTCCGCTGGCCGCCTTCGCCGCTCATTCGCCCATGCTATCACCTGGACGCGGACTAGCACCACAGGCGAGGTCGCGGGCGCCACTCCAGCGCGGTGTGCCGGCCCAGCGCGATGCGCTGCCCGGCCTCCAGGGCGAGCACCCGGAACGGCTGCCCGTCGGGCCCCCGGCAGCCGTTGCTCGAGGCGGTGTCGACCGCCAGCACCTCGCCGCCCAGCCGCAGCAGGAGCAGGTGCACGCGCGAAAGCGAGGCGTCGGCCCGCGCCGCGCCGGCCGAGGTGTCACAGCGTGCATAGCGCCCGATCAGCACGCCGCGTCCCAGCGCCTGCTCGGAGATGGCGAAGCGCGTCCTGGGCGCGCCGCGCCCCGAGGCCAGCCAGAGCTCGCCGGCCAGCTCGTGCGGCGCCACCGCGGCCTCGTCGAGCTGCGCCAGCCCCGGGCGGGTGGTCACCAGCGTGGTGCCCGCGGCCAGCCCGGCGCGGGTACCCGCCGCACCCGCCACCTCCAACTCCATCTCCATCTCGGCGGGCTGGGCTCGCCGCTCGCGCCGCAGCCAGCGGTCCGGCTCGGCCTCGCGCTCGCCGAGGTAGATCCGCGCCGGCACGCAGGCCAGGCCGGCCGCAGCCTGGTCTGGCCACACCTCGCCCGGCGGCGCCCCGTCGCCGGTCGGAAAGCAGAACAGCGCATAGTCGGCGCAGCGCACGAACACCGGCCCCTCGGCCTCCAGCGCCTCCAGCCGGCGCCCGGCCTCGTCCTCGAAGCCGCTGTGGGTGTGCAGATCGAGCACGCCCAGCCGGACCCGGCCGGCGCCGACCTCGTGCACCAGCAGGCACAGGTGACGCAGCGCCAGCGCTGGATCGGGCAGGCACAGATCCGCGCTGCCATGGCGGCCCACGATGGCCGACGCCACCTGCCCTGGCCGCGCGCGCAGCACCAGCGTCGCGACCACGCGCTCGGCGACGGCCGCGACCACCACCAGTCCAGGCGTGCGCACGCCCTCGCAGACGCCGCGGATGGCGGCATAGTGGCGCACGAACAGCGCCCCCAGCTCGCCCTGCCGGTCCGCACCCGTCCAGCACGGCTCCACCATGGTGCCCAGGTTGCGGGCATTGGCCCGCCAGCCCGGGTCGGCCAGCTGGATGACGCGCGTCCTCTGGGACATTGCCCCACGAGGTTGCCATCACCTCGTGGCATTGCAACCGGTTACCAGCGCAGCGCGTCCCACCAGCGCACGCCACACGCAGCACGAAGTAGACCGTTTGGCGGTCTCGAACGTCAGCCCGCCCGATGAACCCGACACCTGGCTCGCGTGGCTGGCTGGTATCCCTCGGTCTGACCCTGACCTTCGCGGGCGGCTGCACCCCGAAAAGCCACGGCCCGGGGCCGCTGGCACCCACGACCAGGTCCAAACCCGCGCCGCCCAAGGTGCCGCCGCCCACGGTGGCCGACGTCGCCGACGCCGACTCCGACGCCCGCACCCTGGACTCCAGGGTCACCCGGGTCACGGTGTACTCCGATCGCGCCCGCATCAGCCGCCAGGCCAGCGCCCAGGCCGGCACCGAGGCCACCGTGTTCGCGTTCCGGGGCCTGCCCGGCTGGGTCGACGACGGCTCGGTGCAGGTCTCGACCAGCGCCGGGCGGATCGACGACGTCCGGGTCGACCGCCGCTTCCTGGCCCGCGCCACCGACGCCAGCTGGCAGCGCGTCGAGGCCCAGCACAAGGCGCTGACCGACAAGCTGGCCGCGCTGCGCGACGAGCTGGCCGTGATCGAGGCCCAGAAGCAGCAGGTCGAGGCCATCAAGGCCTTCTCGCTGGCCAAGATCACGCAGGACACCATCATCGGCGACATCAAGGTGCAGAGCTACGGCGACGTGGTGCAGTTCATCGGCGCCGAGCTGCGCAAGCTCAGCGCCGCGCGCCGCGCCGCCCAGCATCGCCTCGACGAGCTGACGCCCGAGTACGACGCCAGCCTGCGCCGCCTCGACGACGCGCGCAGCCTCATGAAGCTGGAGGAGACCACCGTCCTCGTGACCCTGAAGGCCAGCGCTCCGACCGCGGCCACCGTGGAGCTCACCTACATGCTGCCCGGCGTGACCTGGGAGCCGATGCACGAGCTGCGCGCCAGCACCACCGACTCCAGGACCGTCGAGGTCATCTCGTTCGCCGCGGTGACCCAGACCAGCGGCGAGGACTGGGGCGGCGCCGCGCTGTCGTTCTCGACCCAGTCGACCACGCAGTCGGTGCGCATCCCCGAGCTGGAGGCGCTGACCCTGGGCGACACCCAGACCGCGACCCGGATCCTGACCAGCCAGATGTCGTCGTTCACCCGCGCCCAGGCCGCCTTCCAGGGCCAGAGCCAGCTCTGGAACAAGGTCCGCGGCGGCACCAGCGCCGAGCGCGCCCGCGAGAACTTCGAGCAGGTCTACCGCAGCAACATCGAGTATCTGCAGGTGGTGCAGGGCCGCACGGTGTCGCTGTTCGAGAGCCTGGAGAAGCGCGGCACCACCGCGCACTACCAGGCGCAGCCGGCCTCCAGCGTGCGCGGCGACGGCCACCCGGTGCGCCTGCTCATCGGGCGCGAGGTGCTGGGCTCGACGCAGAAGATCGTGGCCGCGCCGGAGCAGAGCCTGAACGCCGCGCGCACCGTGGCGATGACCAACTCGACCGGCCAGGCGCTGCTGCCCGGCAAGGTCGCGCTGTACCAGGACGGCACCTTCCTGGGCATGACCGACAGCGAGTTCATCGCCAAGGGCGAGCGCTTCTCGCTGTTCCTCAGCGTGGCCGACCACATCAAGCTGACGCGCCAGCTCGACAGGAAGCAGAGCACCCTGATCCGCAAGGCGCGCAGCCAGATGCAGGTGGTCTTCATCATCAACGTCGAGAACCTGTCCGGCGAGGAGACCTCGTTCACGCTGACCGACCGCATCCCGGTGTCGGAGAACAAGGACATCAAGATCGAGAAGATCAGCATCACGCCGGCCAACAAGGCCGACTCGCAGGGCCTCCTGCACTGGGAGCTGACGCTGAAGCCGGGCGAGAAGCGCGACTTCCGCATCAGCTACCAGGTCGAGTACCCCGCCGAGCTGGTCATCGAGGCCAACCGCCGCCGCGCCATGCAGCCCGCGCCGGCGCCCGGCAGCAGGAGCCCGTACGCGCCGTCGAAGTCGGACATCGCGGAGCAGCTGCGCGATCTGGAGTCGAACTTCTAGCGCTCCGTGCTGCTGGCCGGACCGCGCAGGCGCGGTCAGCGCGCTCTGCGGGGCCGCACCAGCCGAGACGTCGCCCCCGTGGGGCGACTACTGCTGCTCGATGCCGGGCACTGGCGTCGTGGGCTCGGTCGGCTGCGTGGGGTCGGTCGGCTGGGTGGGGTCGCCGGGCTGCGTGGTGGTGCCGGTCCCGGTCTGCTCGGGATCGGGCAGCAGCACGTCGTCGTCGCAGCAGCCCATGCTGTCGCAGCCCGGCTGCGGGAAGTCGTTCATGGTGCAGGGGTGCTTGCGGTCGTCACCCTGACCGCTGTTGCCGTCGTAGTAACAGTCGATCTTGCCGCTGTGCAGATCGTCGAGGTTGTCGCCCGGGATGCCGGTCGGGCTGCGCTGGCCGCCGTTGCCATTGCCGCTCTGCTTGTGCAGCGCGGCCGGCGACATCGGCATCAGGCTCTGCGGATCGGGCCGACACTGCTTGCCGCTGAGCGCGCTGGTGTACGTGGCCACCTCGGGCTCGCTGCTGCAGCCCGCCAGCGCGACGCCGATCCCGACCGCCAGCAGCAGACCTCCTCGCGTGATCGTCTTCATCATCATGGTCATCTCCTGTGCGACTGCCCCATTGCATCGCGCGGGCCGGCGCACCCCGAGCGCAAGGCCGGGATGCGCGCCCCACCGACGCGCGCGCAAACGTGGAGCCGGTTACCGAATCGGCATCCACAGCGCGGAGGGTCAGGGCCCCGCTGCGGGGTCTTGCGCCCCGGCGACGATGTGCGCACAACGTTGATCTGACGGCTGTTTTCGGCGTATCCATGGCACGACTCGGTCGTAAACGACGTCCCCGTAAGGGGCTCCGACCTGGTAGCGTTCCCACGCATGCGCCACCCTCTCCCGGTCGTCATCCCGCCGCCGCCGCCGCCGCCGGTCCGCCTCGTGCTGACGCTGACGCTCACGGTCGCCGTCGCCGCCGCCATCCCGCTGGGCCTGGCCGGCTGCGGCCCAGCGCAGCGGCCGGCTGGCGCCACCGGTCACACCGGGCAGCCCACCTTCGTGCCCGAGCCAGGCGCCGCGCCACCGCCGCGCAGCTACCCGACCGACGGTGACCGCGACGCTGACGGCGTCGACGTCGACGCCTGCCCCGATGAGCCCGAGGATCGCGACGGCTACCAGGACCTCGACGGCTGCCCCGACCCCGACAACGATCGCGACGGCCTGCTCGATCAGGACGACCGCTGCCCTGACGATCCCGAGGACAAGGACGGCCAGGCCGACGACGACGGCTGCCCCGACGGCGACGCCGGTGACCGTGACTTCGACGGCCTCGGCGACGCCAGCGACAAGTGCCCCGACGATCCCGAGGACAAGGACGGCTTCGAGGACAGCGACGGCTGCCCCGAGCCCGACAACGACCAGGACGGCATCCTCGACGTCGACGACCTGTGCCCCAGCGACCCCGAGGACGCCGACGGCTTCGAGGACGAGGACGGCTGCCCCGACCCCGACAACGACAAGGACCGCATCCTCGACGTGCAGGACCGCTGCCCGAACCAGCCCGAGACCGCCAACGGCCGCAACGACAGCGACGGCTGCCCCGACTGAGCGCGGCCGGCCAGCCCCACGAGAGCCCGAACCGATGTGTAGAATGGCGCGCATGAAGCCCGTGGCCTTGGTGGTCGCCGCACTCGCACTTGCATTCTCGTTCGCGGTCGCCGGCTGCGCCGACGAGGAGGGCGCCGCCAAGGACGTGCCCTGCACCACCGCCTGCGCCGATGGTCGCCGCTGCGTCGAGGGCTACTGCCTGACCGCCGACTGCGACCCGCGCACCAACGCCGACTGCGGCGGCGGCCGCTTCTGCCTCATCAACCTCGCCGCCCACAGCTTCTCCTGCCGGGCCCCCGGCTCGCTGGCCTCCGACAGCTGCACCCCGGACCAGGACTGCATCGACGGCGCCTGCACCGAGGGCCGCTGCCACACCCTGTGCAACCCCGCGGTCCCCGCCGACTGCGGCCCACCACGCAGCTGCATCCGCATCGCCGGCTTCCCGCCCACCGTCGGCACCTGCCGCTGACGCGGGCCGCCCGCGCCATGGCGCCGTCCAGTTGACCGGGGTGAGCCCGCGAGGCGATGCTGCCCGGGTGTCCACGGCTGGCAGCACGCTCGACCGCAGCCGAAACGCGCTGACGCTCGCGTTTCGTGACCCCGCCCTGGAGCGCGCCTTCCAGGCCGAGAGCGCGGTGACCAATGCCCCCGAGATCCGCATGGGCAGCCTGGCGTCGGTCGCGCTGTGGCTGCTGGGCGATCTGCTCGCCCACGCGACCATCGCGTTCCACCCCCCCGCGCTCGACCTCATCTGTGGCGGGATGGCGCTGCTCAACGGGCTGGCCTTCCTGGCCATCAAGCGCTGGGCCACCACCATGAACCGGCAGCAGCTCGTCGCGCTGCTCCTCAACGGCCTGGCCGGGCTGGCGGTGCTGCTGCTGCTGCAGCTGTCGGGCGCCGAGCGGCTGGCCGGGCCGGCCATCCTGCTCATCGCCATGTTCGCCTTCGTCGCCGTGCGCCTGCGCTTCGTGCTCGGGCTGATCGCGGCCGGCATGTACCTGGCCGGCTGCGCCGCGATCCTGTTCAGGCACCAGGGCCAGTCGGGCACGCTGGAGGTCTTCCTGGTCGCCGCGGCCATCGGGGTCGGCCTGGCCGGGACCTACCTGCTCGAGCGCGGGGCGCGCGACGTCTATGCGCAGCGCCGGCTGATCGAGGCCCAGGCCGCCGCCCTCCGCGAGGCGCAGGCCAACTCCGAGCGTCTCCTGCTCAACGTGCTGCCGGGGTCGATCGCCGAGCGCCTCAAGCGCGGCGAGAAGACCATCGTGGACGCCTTCGACGACGCCACCGTGCTGTTCGCCGATCTGGTCGGCTTCACCCCGCTGGCCGCGCGCCTGTCACCGCAGGACACGCTGGCGCTGCTCGACCGCCTGTTCACCGGCTTCGACGCCCTGGCCGAGCGTCACGGGGTGGAGAAGATCAAGACCATCGGCGACGCCTACATGGTCGTCGGCGGCCTGCCCGAGCCGTCGACCGACCACCCCGCGCGCGTGGTCGCGATGGGCCTCGACATGCTGGTGCTGGTCGCCGCTGTCGCCGCGGAGCTCGGCCATCGCCTCGAGCTGCGCGTCGGGGTCCACACCGGCCCGCTCGCCGCCGGCGTCATCGGCACCCGCAAGTTCAGCTACGACCTCTGGGGCGACACCGTCAACGTGGCCAGCCGCCTGGAGTCACACGGCGTGGTCGGCGCCATCCAGATCAGCGAGGCCACCTGGCAGCGCATCAGCCACGCGCTCGACGCCGCCCCACGCGGGCGGATCGCGCTCAAGGGTCGCGGTGACATCGCAGCCTTCCTGGTCACCCCGAGCTCCGGCACCGCCGCCGCCGCGGCCGTAGTCGAGCAGGCGCCGACCAGCTAGCGCCCGTCACGGGGCCAGGCAGACCACGTCCGCGTCGGGGCCTGCGACCTCGACCGGGCCGAAGCCGGCGCGGTAGCCGCGGGCCTCGCAGAAGTTCCAGCTGGCGACCCCGCAGCTGACCGGATCCGGCGTGCAGCGCGAGGCGAAGCCCGACAGCGTCGCGACGGTCGTGTGCACGACGGTCGCGCTGGCGCTGGTCAGGCAGGTGACCTGGGCGCTGTCGCCGCTGCTCTCGATGGGGCCGAAGCCGCTGATCGCGCCGGCGGCCACACAGTAGCGATGAACCGCGGTGACGCAGCTCGGACCGTAGCGTTCCTGGGTGCCGTCACAGGCCGGTACCAGCAGGCTCAGCGCGGCATAGCTGGTGGTGCGCACGTCACCCGGGCCACACATCACGGCCTGCGCTGACGGCGCATGGCCAGAGGGCGGTCCGAGGCCGCTGGCGAAGCAGTCGAGGTCGCCGCCCAGCGCCGCACAGTGGCGGTGCGCCGCCGTCGCGCAGGCCTGGCTGCCGGGGTCCCACGAGATGCAGCCGGGTTCGCGCGCGGTCAGCTCGGCCCCCGTGATGTCCTGGCGCCCCGTGGACGGACATGCGCAGAGCTGGTCGCGACACACCGCGCCCGCGGGGCAGCGCACCCCGCAGCCGCCGCAGTTCTGGGCGTCGGAGCCCAGGTCGACACACTGCTCCTGGCACCCGGTCCTGCCGGCGTCACAGCCACAGACGCCACGACGACATGGATCGCCCGGGCTGCACGCGATCCCGCAGCCACCACAGCTGGCGGGGCTCCAGTCGACGCAGGCGCCGCCGCAGAGGCTCTGGCCGGCGTCGCAGGGCACGCCGGCCTCGGCGATCGCGCACAGCCTGGCGGCGACACCGGCCGGCACGCCCAGCGGCGGCGGGTCGGGCAGCCGCGGCGTCTTCCCGGTCAGCGCCTGCAGGATCACGCAGCCCGCGAGCAAGCTGCCGGCCGGGCTGGGGTGGCTGCGGTCGGGGTCATAGAGCTCGACGCCCGGCAGCTCGAGCAGCGCGATCTGCCAGGCCGCGCCCACCCGCGCCACCACATCGCCGTTGTGCGCCGCGGCCATCCGGTAGCGCAGCTCGAGCGCCCTGGTCAGCGCCCCCGGCTCGGCCTCGACGTCGCGCCGGGCCCAGGTGGCATACCAGACCCCGCGCGCACCGGCGTCACGCAGCGCGCCGGCGAACAGCGCGGCATGCTGGTCGAAGCTGGCGGCCGAGGACACCGGCTCCATGCTCTGCCCCTGCAGCACCACGGCGTCGAAGCCACCGCTCGCGATGCGCTCGCGCGCCCCGGTCGAGTTCCAGTGGTCCGCCAGCGTGGCGCCGCCCACGGTGACCGAGTCGACCTCGACGCCGCCGCCCGGCGTCGCCGCGCCGAGCGCGCGCACCACGGCGGGCAGATCATTGACGTAGGTGTAGCTGTTGCCCACGAACAGCACGCGCAGCGGGACGCCGGCATCGGCCGCGGCCCCATCCACGCTGCCATCGCCGGCGTCGCGTCGCGCCGAACCATCGCCGGGCGGCAGCTGGCACCCGGCCAGCAGCACCGCGAGCACGGCGATTCGCCCCGTCATGACGCTCGTCATGGTAGCACCCGCCCGCGCGGGGTCGTCCTCCGGTGCTCCCTGGGCACGGGCGACAGGCTGGTGGCCGGGCCCGAAGCCGCGCACCATGTAGCCATGCGCGCTGCCCTGGTCGGCCTGCTCCTGCTGTCTGGATGTGGTGACCCGGCCTGGCTCCTGCCCGAGGCCGAGGCGCTGGCGACCGCGCGCGCCGAGCTCGCGACGCGCGGCATCCAGGCGACCGACACCGCGCACGTCGTGGACGGCGTCATCGTCTGTGACGGGGCGGTGTGCGACCCGCCGCGCGCGCTGACGCTCGATGGCTGGGACGCCACGCGCGCCATCGGCCTCGAGTACGTCGCCGACGACGACCCCGACCTCGGTGCCGGCACGATCTACTCCGGGCCTGCCGCCAGCGAGCGCCTGCAGGCCGCCGTCGACGCCCGGCTCGCGGGCGCGGCGAAGGTGCTGATCATCCACCAGTGGGCGCACGAGACGCCCGAGCTGTGCCGCGACCAGTTCCTGTCCAGCCTGCGCGCGCGCCTCGACGCCCTCGGGCTGTGACCGCGGTCCGCCTGGTCACGTCATCTGCATCATCTGCATGAAGCTGCGCCCGTCGCCGAACAGATAGAGGTACATGGGCGCCAGGTCGAGCGCGCTGGTGGGCAGCTCCGCGAGCACGAAGGTCTGGTCATCGACATAGCCATCGGCCTGCACGAAGCAGGGATGGCCGCCGAGTCGCAGCCGCAGCATCGGGTTGCTGGCGCCCGCGGCCAGCAGCGCGCGCCCGAACGCGCGCGCCCAGGCGTGCTTGCCGAGCTCGGACACCGGGGGCAGCTCGACGACACGGCGTTCCAGGCGCGCGTGGCTGCCACCCGCGACGCGCGCAAGCGCCGAGCGCGTCTGGCGCTCCTGCAGGGGCCGCAGCTCGCGCCAGCGCGGGTCGAGGTCGACGATCTTGCCGTCACGCATCGACCACTTCAGATACGAGCAGCTGGTGTCCTCGTAGAACAGCAGCACCCCGACCCCGGCCAGGTCGGCCTGGCCGAGCAACCCGAGGTCGAAGCGCGCCACCGGGAGCAGCCGCTCGGCGTGCGCCTCGGTCCAGTCGTCGAACACCGACTCCGGCTCCGGAAACAGCTCGATCGGGCCATCAGCCGCCGGACTCGCCAGCCAGGTCTCGAAGCGCGCCACCCGACCAGCCTCGCACGAAAGCACCCGCGGGATCCTCGGGACCGATTTCCCCTCGGTGCGCAAGCGGGCTACCATCGAGCTGTGGGGGGAATCCGCTGGCTGCTGCTGGTCGTGCTGCTGCCCGCCTGTGTGGCGGAGGAGCCCTATCACTGCACCAGCGGGGGCCAGTGTGCGCGCAGCGGCGGCAGCGCCGGCACCTGCGAGCCCTCGGGCTTCTGCAGCTTCGCTGATCCGGGCTGTGGCGGGGGCCGACGCTATGGCAGCCACGCCGGTGACGGTCTGGCCGGCGAGTGTGTGGCTGACGGCATCAGCGATGGCGGCCTCGGCGACCGCACCGTCACGCCCGACGCCGGCAGCGGCCTCAGCGCGCGGCTGATCTCGGCGTCGTACTACACCGACTGGAACGGCAGCGCGACCTACGAGTACCCACCCGAGATGTCCAAGACCGCCTACCACATCCGCACCGACGGCGTGGTCGACGGCGATCTCCTGCTCATCATCGCCAACGTCGACAACGGCAGCGGCACGGTGTGGCCGAGCCCGGTGGCGCCCGGCTTCACGCAGCTGGCCGAGAACTTCTTCGGCAATGACGGCCAGACCTATGTCGTGGCCTGGAAGATCGCCGCCGGCGAGCCGACCAGCTATGCCGGCGCATATGGCAACGGGATCGGGAGCTCGTCGGCGGTGCTGCACCTCATCGCGGTCTCGGGCGCCCGCGCCGCCAGCCCCATCGTCGACTTTCGCACCCAGTTCGGCTCCGGCACCGGCGCTGACCCGGTGGTCGCGAGCTCGCCTGGCGTGACCACCACGGTGCCCGGCTGCCTCGTCATCTATGCCGCCGGGGTCGACTGGGAGAGCGCTCCCGGCTCCAACACCTCGGTGCCGCCCGACGGCTACAGCGTGATCGCCGACCTCGGCGACCGCGGCGACATGAGCTGGGACTGGACCTCGCAGCACATCGCCGCCAAGCTGGCGCCCACGGCTGGCCCCACCGGCCCCATCAGCGCCACCTTCGACGGTCCCCACAACGGCCTGCCCTGGACCGCCGTCATCGCCATCGCCCCGCGCTGAGGCGCTGCCGCGCCGAAAACGACTCGGCCGGCCAGCGACTTTTCGCTGACCGGCCGGCATCTCTTGCTTGAATCCTGGAGCGGGAGACGGGACTTGAACCCGCGACGTCCACCTTGGCAAGGTGGCACTCTACCACTGAGTTACTCCCGCGAAACGGGACGTACCCTAGCGGAACGGTTCGGGTTGTCAACCCGAAAAGCACCGAAAGGTGATCATCAGTAGCCGGTGGCCAGGGGGCGGTCGAGGCTGGGGATCTGGAGCTGCCTGGCGAAGCGGATGTCGAGCTGGATCATGTCGCGGGTCTGGCCGGGATCGCGCGGGCCGGCGTGGTGAAGGCAGGCGCTGGGGTTGAACAGGATGGCCTGGCCGGCGGGGCCTTCGTTGCGCACCAGGCGGGGGTTGTCCTTGAAGTAGCGCTCCTCGATGGCGTGGTTCTGGCCCTCGGGATCGCCCCAGCTGATGGGGGTGAAACCCTCACGGATGAGAAACTGGGTGTAGCTGCGATCCCACATCTCGGTGGCGCCGTTGGCCCGGGTCATCGGGGTCAGCGGGATGAGGAAGCGCATGCGCGTGGTCGAGCCGGTGTCGAAGTGCCAGCGGTCGATGATGGGCTCGGTCATCAGGCCGGGCGGCAGCGCGAACATGCGCCAGGCGGCCATGCTCTGGACGCGGAAGTTGGAGCGGAAGCAGCTCTGGATGACGCGCACCACCGCGGGCGAGAAGACCTCGTAGATCTCGGGCAGCGAGCGGTGTACGTCGCTGACGTGCTGGGTCAAGAGGTGGCGCTCGGTGCTGGGCGGCAGCTTGTACTGGCGGTAGAACTCGTCGTCGGTGTAGGCGCTGCGCACCTGGCTGGCGTCGCGCAGCGCGGCCGAGAAGCGCTCGCAAAGGCGCGTCACCAGCGTGGCCGGCAAGAGGTCCACCGGCGGGCGGTAGTAGGCGTGCTCGGCGTAGAAGGCGCTGACCTCGGGGTCGAGGTCGGCGGCGAAGGCCTGCCGCGTCCACAGCGCGCGCCCGAAACCCTCGACGTTGACGCGCAGCTTGAGGGTGTTGCCGAACAGCCGCCGCGACAGCGCGGTGTCGGCGGCCCAGCGCAGCTGGCTCAGCGGCCTGAGCGCGCCCTTCACGACTCCCACCAGGTTCGATCGCGCCATCATGTGCCCTCCGCGCCGGGGCATAGCACAGGTGCGCCGCGAGCGGCCACCGGGTACCATGCCGCCATGCACGTCGCCATCACGGGGGCTTCGAGTGGCATCGGTGAGGCCATCGCGCGGGAGTATGCGGCCGCGGGGGCCACGCTGACGCTGGTGGCGCGGCGCCGCGAGCTGATGGAGAAGATCGCGGCCGAGGCCAAGCGTGCCCGCGTGGTGGTCGCCGACCTGGGCGACGTGGTGCACGCCGCCGACTGGGTCGCGCCGGCCGAGGCCGAGCTCGGGCCCATCGATGTCCTCATCAACAACGCCGGCGTGCAGATCGTCGGGCCCACCGCCGACGTCGACCCGCTGGAGGGCGAGCACCTGCTCGCGGTCGACCTGCTGTCGCCGCTGCGCATCACCGGGGTCGTGCTGCAGGGCATGCTGGCGCGCAAGGCGGGCGTCATCGTGCAGGTCGCGTCGCTGGCCGCGCTGGCGCCGACGCCTGGCATGACGCACTACAACGCCGCCAAGGCCGGCCTGGCCGCCGCTGGCGAGAGCCTGCGCGGCGAGCTGCGCAAGACCGGCGTCCACGTGGTGGTGGTCTACCCGGGGCCGGTCAAGACCGCGATGGCCGACGCCGCGATGGAGAAGTACGAGAAGTCGCGCTCGCTGAACGCCATGCCGGTGGGCACCACCGAGGTGCTGGCGCGCAAGGTCCGGCGCGCGGTCGACAAGCGACAGGCCCGCGTGATCTACCCGGGCAGCTACAAGATGTCGCGGCTGTTCCCCGGCACCACCCGCTGGTTCCTCGACCGCTTCACGCCGGCCTTCAAGAAGTAGGCGACCGCCTGGGCCTGCGCGCGGGCTTGCGGGCGCGCCCCCGGGGCGGCGTCGCGGTCTGCTCGACCAGCGGACGGCCAACCCCCTCGGCGCCACGCAGGAACAGATCGATGACCCCGGGCATGACCTGCCCGAGCGGCGGCTGCCCCGCCCCACCCCACGCCATCAGCGCGGCGAAGACGTCGAGCAGGAAGATGTCGGCCAGCATCTGCGCCGGGAGCAGCGAGCTCAGCGCGCCCGAGGCCAGCGCGCGCTCGACGTGGCCGACCAGGCCGCGGCGCAGCAGATCCTCGTCGCGCTCGCCGGCCACCGCGGCGATGCGCCGCAGCGCCACCACGCAGGCGTGCGGCAGAAGCTCGCGCCGTCCGCCCCAGGCGGCCTCGAAGCCGGCGCAGGCCTCGCCCAGCACCGCGCGCAGTGGCGTCGCCGGGTCGAGCGCGTCGAGCCGCGCGACGATGGCGCGCTCACCCTCGCGGATGGCCTCCAGCAGCACGTCCTCCTTGGTCGGGAAGTGGAAGTAGAAGGTGCCGCGCGCGACCCTGGACCGGCGCACGATCTCGTCGATGTTGATGGCCGGATAGCCGTGGCGCTCGAACAGCGCCATGGCGATGTCATAGAGGTGCTTGCGGGTGGCCTGCTTCTGTTCGGCGCGCTGGTTCACTCCGGCGATAGTAACCTCTCGGCCCGCCGCACGTCGGCCGCGGGCCGGTGCGCGACCCAGTTGACCAGGGCGGCGAACCCGGTGACGCCGCAGATGACCGCGAGCCGGCCGCCGGCGCTGACCGCGAAGGCCAGCGCCAGGTGATAGCCGAAGAACAGGACCGGCACCGCGAGCAGCAGGAGGTCGGGGGCGCCCGGGGCCTGGCGGCGCGCCGCCGCGGCGGCCTGCGCGGCGATGACCAGGCTCACCACCAGGGCCACCGCCACCGTGGTGCCGTGCGCGACGCCGAGCCCGTGCAGGCCGTGGAACGGCAGGAAGGCGACCACCCCGAGCACGATGGTGAGCAGCGCCAGCGGCGCCGCGCGCCACAGTGCCCGCGACGCGGCGGTGCGCGGCCCCAGCGCGCGCGTCAGCCAGCACAGGACGCCGCCGAAGGCGAGGTGCCAGTAGTAGCTCGACACCGGGACGCCGTGCCAGCGGAAGGCCAGGTTCGGATCGCTGTTCGACCACGTCCACCAGCCCGCCACCGGGCCCAGGATGTCGAACGGGAAGTCCATCGCCACGATGACCAGACCAGCGGCGAAGGGCTCGGCCCAGCGGGACAGCTGGAGGCGCCGCACCGTCGCGATCCCGGTGTAGAGGAAGGCGGGATAGACCGCGGTGACATACAGCGGCAGCTGGTGCTCGTAGAACATCACGGTGAACTGGGCGTGCTTGAAGTTGTCGACCGTGTTGTAGGAGATGACCTCCATGGCCACGCCATAGATGAGGATGGTCAGCCAGGTCGCCAGCGCGAGGCGATCGCCGCGCCGGTGCGCGCGCAGCGCATGGATGAAGGTGGCCACGGCACAGGTGATGACCACGACCTCGAGGCCGACCGCGGACGGCGCCAGCGAGGTCGGGTCGTGGATGGTGACCAGCCAGGTGTCGAGCCAGGTCCTCATGCGGTCCTCGCGTCGCGCGCGGGGGCGCTGCCCGGGTCACGGTCGGGTTCGCGGGCGGCGTCGCCGCGGACACCGTAGTCGATCATCGGAGCCGAGCCCGCGGCGTCGGCGCCAGCGCCAGCGAGCGGCGCGCCCGCGCCGCCGAAGACGTCCTCGCCATAGCGGCGGTTGTGGCGCCGCCAGGTCCCGAACAGGCGATCCCAGAGGCCCAGGTTCTGGCCATAGTTGACGTGGAAGTGGCGGTGATGGTCGTCGTGGAACTGCGGCGGCGGCTGCCAGGGCAAGAGCGACCTGAGGCGCACCCCCGAGTGATCGAGCAGCGCGACCCAGTGCTGGAACACCAGCACGAAGATGAGGCCACCGACGTGCATGGGCAGGACGTAGATCGGCGCCATCATGATGGCCTGGTAGGTGAAGAACTCGACCGGGTGCACCGCGGCCGAGGTGAAGGCGGTCGGCGTGGTGTTGCGGTGGTGCACCAGGTGGATGGCGCGGAACAGCGCCGGCCGGTGGTACAGGCGGTGCGCGAAGTACAGCGCGGCGTCGGTCACCAGGAAGTAGACCAGCGTGGTCATCAGCGAGAAGGCCAGCCCATGGCGCGAGAAGTCCAGGTAGACCGCGCTGTGGTTGGCGGTGGCGATGTCGTGCGCGACCAGGCCGGACGCCAGCGAGGCGACCAGGAGGTTGGCGCTGCCGAGCAGGATGTCCCGGCGCCACAGCGCAGGCGTCGGGAAGCGGCGCGGCTGACACTTCCAGCTGGCGGCGTCGGCGCGCCGGCGCCGGTAGTACAGCCACTCGAAGGCGAAGCCGACGGCGAAGTACATGCCGAGCCCGCCACCCACCGACATCGCCAGGAACCCGTAGAGCGTCATGCAGGACGCAGCCTCGGCGTTTCACTGACGAATGTCAACGAAAAGATCGGCTACGCTGTGCGCGTGCACGCGGGGGCCTGTCGAGCGAGAGCGGTGATGGCCACGGCGCTGGGTTGGGGCGTCGTGCTGGGGATTGCCTGCGTGGTGGCGCACGCGCTGCTGGGTTGTGCGCGACGTCGTCCAAGGCCGGCCCCGGCCGACTTCAACCAGCGTGTGCTGGCGCTGACCCAGAGCTACGCGCCCGGCGCCAGCGGCGGCTATTGCTGGCCGGCGCCCGCGGGCAGCGACGGCATGACGCGTGACCTGCGCCTCGGCGACGAGGTGGTGGCGCGCGGCGGCGCTGGCGGCACGCATTGCGTCGGCGTCACGTTCGAGGTGTTCTGGCGTGCGCTCGAGGCCTGCCCCGGCGGCGCGGCGGCGGCGCTGGATGCGGCCGCGGCGCGGCGGCTGCGCACGACCTGGTATGTGCCCGTGCTCGGCGGTCAGGGCGCCGCCGAGGCGCTCGAGCAGAGCGGCCTGGGCACCCGCGTCAGCCTGGATGACGCGCGCCCGGGTGACTTCGTCCAGGCCTGGTCACGCGTGGGCCTCGGCCATTCGATGGTGCTGCTGGGCTTTTCGCGTGACTCCGGCGGGGCGCCGACGTCGATCCGCTACTGGTCGAGCCAGCCCTGGACCGACGGCATCGGCATCGGCGAGACCGCCATCGCAGCCGACGACAGCGGCTTCGACCCGGCGCAGATCTACATCGCCCGCGCGCACTGCCCGGCGCCGGCGGCGCCTCCTGCGCCGGCTACCAGCCCAGGCGCAGCCCGACGAAGGCGCGCGCCTCCCAGTTCATCGGCCGCTCGATCTCCGGCATCGCCCGCGGCAGCGCCGGGATCGTGATCTCGGCGAAGCGCAGCTCGACCCGCAGCGGCTCGGCCACCAGGGACAGCGGCCCGTAGATGAAGAGGTCGAAGCGCGTGGTCGCGCTGGCCGACATGCCCAGCCAGCGGTCGCCGCCGTCATAGTAGGCATAGTCGATGGGCAGAAGGCCGAGCTGCGGCGCCATGGTCAGCCGCCGCGTCAGCCGGATGGGGACGCGCAGCGCGACCTCGGCGCGGGTGCGCTGGTGCAGCTCGTCGTCGAAGCGCTCGAGCGCGACCAGGAGGAGGCCGGAGTCGAAGCCGCCGCGCAGGCCGACCTCTTCGCCGGTCTCCCCGGTCATCACCGGGCCGACGGCGAGGCCCGACTTGCGCACCGGACCAGCCGCGGCCGCGGCACTCAGCAGGCCGACGATCAGCAGCGCGCGCAGCAGGGGCCTCGCCATGGACGCGGGTGGTGCAAGGTGAGTGCCCGTGCAACGCGGCGAAATGCGGCCGGGGCCGCGAGGGTCGACACCCCGATCGGGGTGCGCGCCCACACGGGAACCTAGGTTCGGCGCCGACCTCGGTCTCACTCGATCACAACTGGGCTGCGCTCAGACGATTCGTCACGGCCTGCCCGGAGAGCATCGAGGCCCGGGGGCGCCCTGGCTGCTGGCGGCGCCCGCAGCCCGCGCTGCGCCGCTCGCGGTGAGGGGCGCGCGGCCAGGACAGACAGTCCGCGAGGGTCGCGGCCGCCGGAGAGCCAGCGGTCGGGTTGTGGTGCGGGTCGACCCAGGAGGCGTGTCCGGCCGCGTGGCCGACGGACGTCGGGTGGCTCGGGCGACGGGCTCCGCGGCGGCGGGCCCGACCAGGGCCCGCGGCTCGCCGCTGCGCCTGACGCGGCCACGCTCGTGCGGTCACAGCCAACACGCCGTGCCATGCGCATGCCCACCCATCGCCCCCTCTTTGCATCCCTTAGCATCTTTTTCGCACTTTCTTGTTGACATGATCTGCATATACACCTTCGCCGAGGCAGGGCTCCGTCCTGGGATACCCCCAGCGCGTCACCAGCTCGCACCTGGGCGCGCCGGCGACCCGGCTGGTCGGTTTCTGCGTCAGCGCCGCGCTCCGTCGCACCAGAGCCCCGCCAGAGCGGTCCAGATCTGCATGGTAGGAAGGAGGTGCGCACACGAGCAGGAGGCGGCGGATGACGCAGGTGCAGGTGATGGGGGCGGCGAGCGAGATCCAGCAGGCGGACGGCCGGGTCGTCCAGGCGGTGGAGCGGCGCAAGCGGGCCGAGGCCGTGGAGGTCGCGGCGCTGCTCGACGCGCACGCGCTGGGCGTGCACCAGGCGCTCGGGTTCGCGTCGTTCCACGAGTACGCCGAGGCGCGGCTGCAGCT
>JADYYK010000096.1 GCA_020853705.1 Deltaproteobacteria bacterium | reverse complement strand
CAAACACCACCTCCCTGCGACCACGGCAACTTCTCTACCACGCCCGCATCCCGCCTCGCACCGGACCCCGATCATTCCGATCACTTACGCCCGTCCGGGCCTCACGAAACGAGGGGATCCGTCAGGTCCCGTCCCCCAACCTTTGATGATGGAGGCGCGCTGAGTCAGGGTCAGCGAAAAACGCGTTCGCCAGCGCCGCTATGGATGGGCGCGCAGCCATGACTTGGCTCTGGCGGGACTGGTTGCATTGTCCACGATCCACTGGGCGTTTCTCATGGCCCAGTCCGTGTGATCGTTCATGAAGGCCTCCATGGAATCGTTGGGAACCCCATTTGCGTCGGCGATGCCCACCCTCTGGTTGACCTTGGTCATGACCGATACGTCCCCGGAAGCCGCAGCCGCCTGAAATAGGCGGTGTGCCTCGTCGAACGTAAGGGACGTGTTTGAAACAGGCATGTGCCCTCGAACGAAGGCGCTGGCCTTGGCGGGGTCAGTGGCGTAGTTCATGATCCACTTGGCGTTGCTCATGGCCCAATCCGTATGCTCGTTCATGAATGCTTCCATGCTGTCATTGGGGACGCCCTGATTGTCGGCGATCCCGATGTGTTGGTTGACCCTGGTCATCAAGGCGACGTCGCCACTTGCCGCCGCGGCTTGGAAGAGTTCGTGTCGCTCTGCGTCGCGTCTCGATAGCCTTGGGGTCCGTGGTTGTACTGATGGGGGTGGCCCTGACGTGCGACTCCGCGCGCCGGGAGAGTTGCCTACGGTGGGCTGGATGGGGGGTGGCGACGCCGATGCCGCCGGCCCGCTGCCCGACGACTCAGGTGAACTGGAGGGGGCGCCGGGTGCCGATCGTGACTCCGACGATGACTCTTCTGATGCGTTGTAGGTGTACAACGCAATGCCAGTGCCGGCGGCGACGAAGAGAGCGGCCAGCCCGTATGGCCAGGTACGTCGACGCCGCGGCTGGCGCGCCGGGCCAATACGCGGCCGTGAGGGACGGACAGTCGCCACCACTGGGGCAGCGTCGGGGGTGTGTCTGGGAAGATCGGTCCGAGTCATCGCGCCGCTATCTGCCGGCTGGAGCGCGGGCCATTGTCCTGGATGGCGGGCCGACTCTGGGGGTGCTGCTGGACCCGGGAGCGAAGGGTGCGTGAACGCTGAACGCTCCTGCCGAGCCAGTGCCATCGCGAACTCGGAGCAGCTCGCAAACCGGGCAGCTGGGTCCGGTGCGAGACTCCGTTCGATGCAAGCCGCGATGCTCTGATCAAGATGGGCCGCTCTCTGGATGGGCGCAACGACCCGGCCATCGACGATGTTGCGCATTACCTCGAAGTCGCTGTGGCCCTCGAATGCGGCGGCGCCTGTTGCGGCCTCATAGAGCGTCGCGCCCAGCGAGAAGATGTCGGAGCGGGCGGTGACGGACTTCGCTTGCTGGATCTGCTCGGGGCTCATGTACCCCACCGTGCCCATGCGCGCGTTGGTGTGCGTTGATGCCTTCCGAGCGCTGGAGGTCGTCGGGTCGGCGATCTTCGCTATCCCGAAGTCGGCCAGCTTGGGGATCGTCCCCCGCTTGGTCTGTGCGAGAAGGATGTTCGCAGGCTTGATATCTCGGTGGATGATGCCTTTCTCGTGGGCCTCGCCGAGGGCGTCGAGGATCGGCAGGAAGACGCTGCGGAGTTCCGCGTTGGTCATCGGCCGATGGATCGATGCGAGATGCTGCTCGAGTGTTGGTCCATCAATCAGCTCCATGACGAAGCCGGCGATGTCGGGAGTACTCACTGTATCGGTGACCCGTACCACGTTATCGTGAAGCAGTCCGGCCTGAATTCGCGCTTCCGCAAGAAAGCGTGCGCGAAGTTCGGGCATCACTCGATACTGCGGCTCAAGGACCTTGAGCGCATGTGAGGTGCCCAGTGTTGTGTGGTGCACCCTGTAGACTCGCGCCATGCCGCCCGCGCCGAGCTCCGAGTCGACTGTGTAGTTTCCAACGCGTTGTCCGGCATCAAGTGGAGATGTCGCTGCGCTTTCGCCCGCGGGCGGCAAGGGGAGATCTCCTCGGGTGAGTGTCCAGCCGCCACGTGAAGCGCACTCCAGGAGTGGTGCGCGATCATCCGGGCGGTTGGGGGGCAATGACCAGCCAATGCCGCCGGTCCTCTTCCACTTCAGGAGTCTACCGGCGTTGCACTCCGTGTTGTCGGCCTCCTGGAACTGCGTGCCGTTCCAGCTCGCATCCGGATTGTCCCGACGCTCGCCGGCATTCAATCCCAGTCGGCGCCATTCCTCGCGGACTTGCTTGCTCGAGACGATCCTGTCGGAGCCCGTCGAGAGACGGACGATCGCGTCGTAGAGATCCCCCCCCGTCACGGTTCTCACTCGCGCCCCTCCTCACCCAGCTACTGGCCCCGGAAGACCACCGTTAGCCTACCAGCAGCGTTGCGCTCCGTCGACACACAGCGAACCGGGTGTGGCTCCGGCGTCCGCACGCCGCTTGCTCGCCGCTGGCGGCAGCGCGTCCGACGAGTGCAACCAGCTGGCTCCGCGTCCGCAGCAACCTAGCGCCGCCAACAACAGAGGCCCAAACGCTGGGCCCACTCCAGCATGCCGGCGCCGGCGAGGTAGATGCACGCCTAGCTCATGCGGTTGAGGATCCGGGTCTGCCTGCCGCTGGGGATCTTCTCCGCGAGGTCGGCCTCGCTGAGCGAGAGGCGCCTGGCGACGGCGGGGCGCAGCGTCGCCAGGGCCAGGTCTTCACCACTGCCCGCGACCTGCAGGATGGGGAGCGTCATCGGCTGGAAGTCAGGACAGGCCCAGCGACAGGAGGCCAGCCCACTGTTCCCTGTCGTTTCGGTCTCTGCTCTGCTGCCGGGCTGGTTCGACCGCTACGGCACCGTGCCACCCATGCTGACGGCGGTCACCGTAGTGCCCGCGGCCACCGTCAGCTGGGCCTGGATCTGACGGCCCGGCGTGGTCGGCTTGAACAGCACGTCGACGGTGCAGGTGCCGGCGGCGGTGATGGGATTGCCCGCGCAAGTGTTGACGCCAGTGATCATGAAGCTGCTGGCGTCGGTCCCTGTCAGCGTGACAGTGGGCGCGGAGGTGGCCGCCGCGCCAGCGTTGGTGAAGGTGAAGGTCCGCGGCGCCGACATGCCACCCGAGTTGGTGGTGTTGCCGAAGTCATGGTTGTCGGGCGCGCCGGTGACCATGCTGGTGGCCGTGCCATTGACTTGAAGGGGAATGTTGACCGAGGCCCCACTAGCTGCGACCACGAGCAGATCGCTGGTGAACTGGCCCGCGGTGCCGGCCGGGTTGGCCTGGACGGTCACGGTGCAGCTCTCGTTGACGGCCAGGCCCATGTCCTTCTGCCGGCAGTCGTTGCCCACGATGGCGAAAGCGGCCGGGTTGCTGCCGCTCAGCGCCGAGCTGGCGATGGCGCCCGACCGCGCAGTGCCGGTGTTGCGGATGGTGATCCTGGTCGGCATGCTCATCTTGTTGAGGACCACCGTGCCGAAGTCATGCCTGCCGCTGACGCTTGACACGAGGCGCGCTTGATCCCCCGCCCCGGTGTCCCCAATCAACGCTGCGGTGACCGACCCGCCGGGGTTCGCGCTGGCGGTCAGCGCGGCCGACTTAGCGCCACCGGTGGTCGGGCTGAGACGTACCCTCACCACACACGAGGCACCGGCCCCGATGGCCGCGCCGCACGCGTTGCTGACAATCGAGAACTCGCCTGCGTCGGGGCCGCCCAGGGCGACCGTGAGGGCACCACTGGGCTGGCCGCCTGCATTCGAGATCGTGAAATCCACCGTGGTGCCGCTTGTGGCCACGGCCACCGACCCGAAGTTGTATGCGGTCGGCGTCATCGACAGCTGGGCAGGAGCACCGGCATCCGCTCTGAATGCCGCGTCGGCCGCTGCCGCATCAGTTGTTGCTGCATCTGGGTTGTCACGACCACCGCCACAACCCGCAAGAGCTACCAGGATCACCCATCGGCGCATCGACATCACTAAAGCATAGCTCATTCGCTCATGACCATTCGGTGCCCAGCACCAGCTATGCTCCATTGAGAAGGCCCACACACTCTGGACCGTCGCGGCGGTCCTCCTTGGGTGCAGACGGACACAACGCCACTACGCTACCCTGGCCTGTGCGTGGCCAAAGGAAATGGCGCGCTGTACAAGTGAGGGATGGATCCGGCGCACCCACGGAGACCGAGCGACTTCACCTGCTCCGGACCACGCTTGAGCGCATGATCGCCGAGACGCCCCCGGACCACGTCATCGCTCCCGCGAGCCTCAGCGAGGCGCCCACGCCACTCTGAAGGGCTCACGCCAGTCGTAGAGCCGGTGGGGCAGAAGCTCGCGGCTCGTGGCAGTGAGCAGCATGCCGTACTTCTGAACCAGCGCCCCGATGGCATCGATCGCCCTGTTGACCTGAACGAAGGTCACAGATGAAGAGGCCAGCGACAGCTCGAACTTGTGCGCGACCCGCGTGCTGGCGAAGTCCGCTACCGCCTTGGCCGCCGCGGTGATCGCCTCAGCGTCCTGGGTCGCGACTCTGCGAGGAAGCGACCTGGCTCCAGCGCCCGCGATCTCATCGAAGAACTCATTACCCTCGGCCTCCATCCCCTGCCCCCACATCTCGACATGCCACGCTCTGCTCAGCGAGCTGCTCACCTCCCCGAGCTCATGCAGGAACCGAACAAGCGATCGGGCGCCCCGCCCTCGGTCCGTCATGCGCCGAATCGCGACCGTCACCGAGTCAACGTAGACGCCCCACATCCACTGGTAGAAGTAGCCTGGGCTGGTCGCTTGCGGCGTGCTCGTCATCAGGTCGGCGACCTCGTGGAAGGTCCGGCGCCGAACAGCCAGTTGCCGCGCCGCGTCTCGGACCTCGTCGAGGTCGCCCAGCAGCTTGAGCAATCTCTCGGGTTCCTTCGCGGGCATCGTCATCCTCTGCCCCCACGAGGATCCCGGTCGCCCCCCGCCGGAGGCCACTGCGCGGCGACTGCATGGATCACCGGCCCTCTCGCTCGTAGCGGGCCGCCGTCTTCTTGAGATCTTGCTCAATGCCTTGCCAGTCGACGTACCTACTACACCGGACCGCGCACACCGGACACTCGTACTTCCTTCGGGCTCGCTTCGCAGTTAGCCAATGCTTCACAAGGCAGGGCTCGCAGACAGACCGGCCACAGCACTGCGGGTTGTTGAGGCACATGGTGCCACACAGTTGGCACGACACCTTCTTGCCCACGATCTTGCCACCGAGGCCAAGCAAGTCGAGCAATCCCATTCTCTCCTCCACCTCCCAGTCTACCCAGTCAACCCATTCTACCCCCATCGCGGCTGACAGATCGCGTTGTCGGGTCTCTGCTCGCTTCAGCTCTTCTTGGGGGCGAGAGTGAGCCGGGACGGGGCGGTTCAGATCGTCGACTTTGATCGCCATCTTTCTGACTTTGGGCGTCCGTTCCTCAGGCTTTGGGGGGGTACTGGAACCCTATGTGCGCCTTGCCCGAACGGTCGAGCGTGAAGATGGCTTTCCGCCATGCTCCGTCCCCAGACTGGGCAAAGCGCTGCCACATGTCGACGAAGATCGGATCGATGGCTTCCGAGAGGTCTTCATAGTCCGAACGGGGGACATCCTCGGCTTCGTTCCTACCGGGCACCTGATACGTGAGCGCGTACGACCGCGGCTCCTCGTCGTAGGCGGTCACTGGCCGGCGCCTGTCATGGATGGTCAAGCCATCGACCATGAGCCACTGATGCTGTTAGCCTGGCCGCATGAAGCCAGTGCTCGGGAAGCTCACGCGGGTGGATCCCAGGACGGTCTGGAAGCACGAGGCCCTCGACTTCACGCCCTGGCTCGAGGAGCACATCGAGGAGCTCGGCGAGGCGCTGGGTATGGACCTCGAGGTCACGGCGCGTGAGAGCGCGGTCGGCAGCTTCGCCGTTGACCTCCTGGCCAAGGATCTCGGTAGCAACCGCACCGTGATCATCGAGAACCAGCTGGCCCAGACGGACCACTCGCACCTCGGACAGCTCATCACCTACGCGGCGGGACTCGAGGCACAGGTCGTCATCTGGGTGTCGCCGGACTTCCGCGACGAACACCATGCGGCGCTCGACTGGTTGAACCGTGGCGAGGCTTCGGTGGCGTACTTCGGCGTCGTGCTCGAGCTGCTCCAGGTGGATGATTCGCGGCCAGCGGTGAATCTTCGGGTGGTGTCCTCGCCCAGCACCTGGACTCGGGAGGCTGGAAGCAGTGGTCCAAGCGGAGAGGTCTCCGAAAAGCGCGTCGCGTATCGGGAGTTCTTCCAGCGACTGATCGATGAGCTGCGCGAGAAGCACAAGTTCACCAATGCCAAGGCGGGGCAGCCGCAGAACTGGTACTCGTTTCCCACCGGCACAGGCGGCTTCCTGTACTCGGTCAGCTTCGCAAGCGGCGGAAAGGTCCGTGCGGAACTCTACATCGACCTCGGCGACCGGGACCGCAACATCGGGGCGTTCGAGCGACTTCAAGCCGACAAGCCGGCTCTGGTGACGGCCTTTGGTGAACCCCTGGAGTTCGAACGGCTGGATGGCAAGCGCGCGTGCCGGGTCGCCTGCTATCGGCCGGGGAGCATCGACGACTCGGAGGAATCGCTGGAGGGCTATCACCAGTGGTGCGTTGACCGCCTCTTGAGGTTCAAGAAGGTCATTGGCCCGCGGCTGCCAGGACTGGCCGAGGCCAGCGCCAAGCCCGCTGCGCTGGAGTAGTCAGCACCCAAAACCGGCCACTCATGGACAGCTGGAAACTGGTCTTGATCCGATCTCGTAGACAGGTTCGCTGCGTTGTCGCTGCGCACCCAGCGCTGCCGCCCCACTTCGGCAACCCAACGGCGCGGACATCCGTCCCAACGAACAAGGGCCCCGCGACGACGTCACGGGGCCCCTCGGTGGAGGCGGCGGGAATCGAACCCAATCTGGCCCCTCCGCACTTCCTGAGCCGGGACGCGACCTTGGCCGGCATCGTCCCGAATCGGCTGCGGTTTTGATGTTCCTTTCCGTTCCGTCCGGTCCCAGCACGTACCTCCTCATGGCGCGGAGTCACGGCCACCTGACGGCCACGGCGCAATTGCGGCCTCGGTTGGGTCCGCCCAGCTGGCGGGGGAGGCGGAGGTGGAGATGCAGCTCAACGGTGGGCAGTTGCCATCCGAGCTGCGGGGCTGAGCGGCGCTGTGATGCGGCGTTGTTGCGCGGCTGGTCTGGGCGCTCTTGTGCGCCCAGACGGTGGAGTCTTGACGCCTTGACGCCGCCCAGGGTTGGCGGCGCAAGATACGCCATGCCGACCGACGCTGAGGGGATTGCCCGGGCTGAGAGCCTCGCGCGGTCATTCGATTGGGAGGCAGTCCGGAACAGCGTTCGCGACATCATCGACCGATCGCCAAGTCGGGTCGCGGACGCGAGCCCGGACATCGTCGAGCGGGCGCACGTCCTCGAGGCGCGCGCCCTGTACATGCTCGAAGGAAATTCGAGCGCCACGCGAACGAGGATCGGCCGCCTGAGTGACGGAGGCGCGAGCCTCGAGCTGCGGGCGCTTCTCGGCCGGCTGCACGCCATGAGCGGTGACTACGCCAGCGCGCGCTCGACGCTGGTGGACGTTGCGAGCCGGGCCGCGCCCGAAGTCGAGACCCTGGCGCGTCTCGTTGGTCTCCTTGCGGCGGAGCGGTGGGAGACGCATCCCGCGAACTTCTACACGTATCGATACTCACTACTGAGCGCCGAGGAGGCGGAAGCGCTCCGGGTAGCGCTTCTGAACGCCCCGTCGGACATCGCGGTCGTCGGGCAAGGTCGGCAGCTCGTCGAGCTCCACCGGACCTGGAACGAGGCGAACCTCGCGTTCGACCGCCAGAACTACATGTTCGCGATTCGCACCTATCAGGCGGCGATGCGCGTGGGTAGGGACTATCTGGCATCGCGCTACGGCACCTCCGATCCTCACCTCCTACTTCAGCCGGACGCCACCTGGGTGGCGGCTGGCGAGACTCGGGTCGCGCCTGCTGGAGTGCTGGCTCATGTTCGCGGTCGCCACGCTGCGATCGGCTTGCGCGAGCTTCACCACCTCGACTGGCAGCGTCCGCGCGGGTCTATCTCGGCCGGCGCCTACGCCAACCACGCCATGCTGCTGAATGTCCTGCGTGATGTCCCAGGTGTAGCAGAAGAGAGCATCGACGGGCCGGTCGCAGTGATAACGTTCGCGTTGGCCCCACTCGCCATCGCGGAGGCGGCGCTCGCGCGGCGCCAATACGATGACAGTGATGACGCGCCGGGCGCGGGCAGCGGGGCGGGCGCCGAGGCCAGCGTGAATCAGGTGCTCGCGCTGCACACCGCGACGCAGCTCCTGAGCGAGGTCATCGAGCGGCCGTTCTCGATGTTGGTCAAGGCTCGGGTCCTGCTTGGGAGGGGCGACGCCCAGTACAAGGCGCGCGTCCCAGATCCAACGCCGGAGCGGGGCTCCGATGGCGCGCTCCGGCACCAGGGGCTCCTAGCAGCGCGGTCCTACCATGGGCTGATCGACTGGCTCGCCGCTGAGAGCTATGGGGGGCCCAGCGCGCATCTCGCCACCTCGACGGCTGCGCTCCGTTCTGATCTCGGGCGGCTCCTCGCGCTGGTGCACGATCCCGTCGCCGAAAAGCTCGCACTGCCATCCGTCGCGGTGGCCTCGGCCGACGACCGTCGCGAGCTCCGCAGCTTGGGTGACGACCCACGCATTCCGGAGGTCGAGTCTGCGGATGGGAAGCCGCCAGGACTGGGAGGCCCGCGGGCGCCCCACGAGGCGATGATCCATCTCAAGACGGCCAACCCTGCGGCCCTGCGCGAGGGGAATGCCGTCCTCTATGCGATCGTCGCGCAGGCGGAGGCGCGGCTCGCTCAGCTGAGGGCAGGGTTCAACTGGTTAGGCTACCGGGATGACTATGTGCCGCCGTGGCGGTTTGGCTTCCTGCTCGAGCGCGCACGCTACTTCGCAGACCACGCCGCCAAGGCGCAGAGCGGCTACCTGACCTTTCTCTCGAACGCTGAACGGGAAGACCAACAAGAGCAATCGGCGGCCCACCAGGTCGCGCAAGCACAGGCGAATGTTGGCCTGGAGACGGGCCGGATCGCACACTCGCGCTCGGAGTTGCTTGCCGTCCAAGCAGCCCGCCAGCTTGCCGACGTCGCCGCACAGAACACAGAGGATCGCTTTCACACGTACTTGCAGTTCGACGCCTGGATGAAGAAGAAGGAATCTGAATCGAGCTTCTGGGGAACCGTCGGCGGCATCGCAGGCTTCGTGGCGGTCGCCGCAGTCACTGGCGGCACAGGTACGGCCGCGGCTGGGGCCGGCCTCCTGGTCAAGACCTACGCGGACCAGCGGCAGAGCGATATCGCTCGCACTGTCGAGGGCCGGAAGCGCGGGCTGGAGAAGCGGAACCTGCAGCTCGCAGCTCGCGAGGCACGACGGTCGGCCGCCATCGCCGCGACTCGGGTCGACGCCCAGGCCGCCGCGCTGGAGGTCGCCACATTGCAGCGCGCGGCGGCGCTCATGCACCACGACTTCGCGCGGTCCACCCTCCAGTTCCTACGCAACCGTACGGTGAACGCTGAGCTCTGGCACCGGCTGGCGGGCGCGCTGCGGGACATCGCCGACAGCTACCTCGAGCGCGCCATCGAGCTGGCGTTCCTCAGCGAACGCGCGTTCGAGCTGGAGACGGGTCGCCATCTGGGCGCGATCCGCCTGGACTACGATGTTGGCCAGTTCGGTGAGTACCTCGCTGCCGATTTCCTCAAACGCGATCTCGACTCTCTGGAGCACGCCCTGCTCACGGATGAGCGCCTACGCCGGCAACGAGTCCGCTATGTCGTGTCGCTGTCGCGCGACTTCCCGGCCGCACTGGACGAGCTGCGCGAAACCGGTCGCTGCCTGCTGCCCCTCACGTTGATGCCGCTGGAGGTCCGTTTTCCTGGGCTCTTCAACCTGAAAGTGGCGTCCGTAGCGGTCCTGCCCATCGCGCTGATGGATCCCACGCGGTTCTCCTTGCGTCTGACTCACTTCGGCGTCGACGCCATCCGAACGAAGAACTCCGGGGCGAGCAGCGTCGGCGGCTCGACAGACCCGGCGACGCTGGCGAGCTGGTGCTCGGACACGGACGCTTCGATCGACCGCGACTGGCCGCTCAGTCTCCGCATCCTCGGCCCCGAGACCGCCGTCTTTTCGGGGCTGACCCGCGTCGAAGAGCTCCAGGACGACACCTTCTTTGCTGCCAACGAGCGCGGCGCGTTCGAGGGCACGAGCCCCGCCGCGACCTGGCAGCTCGACATGTCCATGCGTGAGAACCGGGTCGTGCCGGAGACGCTCGCTGACGTGATCCTCTCAGTGACGCTGGGCGGTTACTATGACGGCGAGCTGGCCGAGCGCGTGGCGGCCTGCGTTCCGCAGCGCAGCGTGGAGCAAGCATGGCTGTCCGCACGCGAGCTCTTCTCCGATGCCTTCCATGGTTTCGTGAGCGGCGGCGAGCTGCGCATGCGCGTGACCGACGGTCATGTGCCGCTTGGGATTCGTCCGGGACGGGTGCGCAATGTCGGTTTGCTGCTCCAGCCTCCCGCCGCGGAGGCGGACCATGGTCGGCTCTTCGCGCACCACCGATTGGAGCTCCTGGTCGAGCCTGACGGCTCAGCCCTGCTGCGCTCGTCGATTCCCCAGCTCACCATGGCGATCAGCCGCCTCAGCGTCGAGCTGACGGCCCGGTTCGGCGGGCCCGTCGACTCGACCGAGGTGCGCTTCGAGGAGGGCTCGCGCTTCATTCCGCTGACGGGTGCCGCGCGACATGTCTACTCGCGGTCGGGGATCTACCTGATCACGGTGCGAACGGTTCACCAGCAGGTCATGACGGACCACGTTCTGAGCGTCGCGGTGTCCTCGCAGGAGGATCTGCCGCCGCCTTTCTTGGCTTTCCCCACCGTCGCGTTCTCCCCGGCAGCGGCCGGCGGCGCTGTGCTCGAGCTGGCCGGTCCGCCCGGGGCCTGGCTGCGCGGACGAGCAACCACAGGCGCGTCCTTCACCGGCGAGGGCAGCTGGAGGGTAGAGCTTGCGCCGGGCCTCCACTGCATTGACACCACGCTCGCCCGTGAGCTGGTGGTCGAGCTGGACTGCTCGCAGCGCACAACGGGATCTCCTTTGACTACACGTGGCTTGCTCCTCACGACGAACCGCACATTCGACGACGCAGGCCTCGAGAGTACGACAGCGCCGAACGCGCTGACAACCGCACTCCTCGGGGGGAATCCCATCTCCCCCCTCGGTGAGTGGCGGGTCACAATCCGGGAGTCCGCCAACCCGTTCCTTCGCTCGGTCAATCGGAATGGCGCAGCGATCCTCGACCTGTCCGAGATCGGGGATGCCGTGCTCGCGATCGAGTACGAGGCGACCTCGGGGTGAGCCAGAAGTCAGGCATCGATCCGTCGGTCATCTCCCTCCCGAAGGGCGGCGGCGCGCTCCATGGCATCGGCGAGAAGTTCTCGGCCGACCTCCACAGCGGAACCGGGAACTTCAGCGTGCCGCTCTGGACGCCCCCCGGGCGCAGCGGGCTCACCCCGTCGCTCTCCCTGCAGTACAGCTCGGGGGCAGGGAATGGCAACTTCGGCCTGGGCTGGAGCCTCTCGGTCCCCGGGGTCAGCCGCAAGACATCGAAGGGTGTGCCGCGCTACGACGACGATCGCGACACCTTCGTCCTGTCGGGCGCAGAGGACCTGGTTGCCCTGGCCCCCACCTCCACCAGCCCGCCACATGCGACGCGCTATCGGCCGCGCACGGAGGGGCTGTTCGCGCGCATTCATCACCACCTGGGTGGCGACGACGACTACTGGAACGTGGAGACCGGCGACGGCCTTGTCAGCCTCTATGGAACACCGGGCACCCGCGGCGCCGATCCGGGTGCTGTCCGAGATCCCGCCGACCCGCGGCGGGTCTTCGCCTGGAAGCTGACCGAGACACGCGACCCCTTCGGCAACGTCATCCAGTATGAGTATCAGCGCGCACAGCCGGCGCCTGGCGCTCCCGTGCGCGGCGACCAGCTGTATCTCTCGGAGGTGCGCTACGCCGACTATGGCGATCCCGCGAACCCGAGCTTCCTCATCCGCGTCCGCTTCGTCTACGACGAACGGCCTGACGCGTTCTCGGAACACCGTGCGGGCTTCGAGGTGCGGACGACGCTACGCTGCACACGCGTCGAGGTGTCTACGCACGCCGACCGGGCGCGCCGGGTGCGCACGACGCACCTTGACTACCTCGATCAGCTGGGTCGTCCTGAACACGAGCTGCCGCTGAACAAGGTGTCATTGCTGTCCCGGATGCGCGTGGTCGGGCGCGATGACGAGCGACCCGCCGCATGGGGTCCTGCCGCGTCCGAGATGCCGCCGCTCGAGCTCGGGTACACGCGCTACGAGCCATGGAGCAACGAGAAGTACCTGCCCATCACGGGCGCTGAGGTCCCGCCGGGATCGCTCGGTCGCGCGGACTTCGAGCTGGCCGATCTGTTCGGCCGAGGCCTGCCCGACGTCTTCCAGATGGCGGCCGGTGCGCTGCCCCGCTACTGGAAGAACCTGGGCGGCGGCCGTTTCGACTACGCGCGCACGCTTCAGCGCGCGCCGGTCGGGCTCTCGCTGGCGGAAGGCGGCGTCCAGCTGCTCGACGCCAACGGCGATGGTCGCCCGGATCTCGTGGTCACCCGGTCTGGCGCAGCCGGCTATTTCCCGTTCAGCGCGGAGGGCGGCTGGGACCGGCGCGCCTTCCAGCCGTATCGCGCCGCGCCCACGATCAACCTCGAAGATCCCAGCGTCCGCCTCCTCGATCTGACCGGCGACGGTGTCACCGACGCGCTGCGCACCGGCGAGCAACTCGAGTGCTTCTTTCAAGACGCGCGCGGCTGGAGCGAGGTGCGGCCGCTCCGCCGGCGACCGCTCGACGTCTTCCCGAACGTCGATTTCCGCGATCCACGCGTGAAGATCGCCGACATGACCGGCGACGGTCTCAGCGACATTGTCTTGGTGCACAGCGGCGCGGTCGAATACTGGCCGAACCTCGGCCACGGCGACTGGGGACCGCGCGTCTCGATGACCGGCGGGCCGACGCTGCCGCCACACTACGATCCGCGCCGCCTGCTCGTCGGCGACCTCGACGGCGACGGCGTCGCCGATCTCGCCTACGTCGACTTCGGCCAGGTCACGCTCTGGATCAACCAGAGCGGTAACAGCTGGAGTGAGCCCATCGTCCTCCGCGGCACGCCGCCCATCAGCGACCTCGACGCCCTGCGCCTGGTCGACCTGCTCGGCGCCGGCACCCTCGGGATCTTGTGGACCTACGATCGCGGGACCAAGCTCGACAGCACCTACAAGTTCCTCGATCCCACCCATGGCGTGAAGCCCTACCTGCTCGACCAGGTGCGCAACAACATGGGCGCCACCACCAGCGTCGAATACGCGCCGTCAACCCGCTTCCGACTCGCCGACGAGGACGACCCGCAAACGCGCTGGAAGACGACGCTGCCGTTCCCGGTCCAGGTCGTCGCCAAGGTGGTGGTCGAGGAGGCCTTCTCCGAGAACCGGCTGACCACGGAATACGCCTACCGCCACGGCTACTGGGACGGCGAAGAGCGCGAGTTTCGCGGCTTCGGCCGCGTCGACCAGCGGGACACCGAAGTGGTGCGCGGCGAAAACGCCTCGCCGCCGGTCGAGACGCGGACCTGGTTTCATCTGGGCGCGGTTGGCGACGACGCACAGGGATGCACTGAATTCGACCCCTCGGCCGAGTACTGGATAGGCGACCCACCAGCGTTCGACCGAGTAACAGAGTCAAGCGCGGGCCTTCCCGGCGGCGGCGAGCGTGGCCGGCCAGCCGCCTTGCGTTCGCTTCGCGGCCGAGTGCTGCGATCCGAGCTCTACGCCCTTGACGGCAGCCCTCGCGCCACCCGCCCCTACACAATCACCGAGCTCTTGTGCGGGCTCCGCGAAGAGGAACCTCGGGGGACCGACGACGACCGCGCGGGCATCTTCTTCCCCCATGTGGTCGCGGAGCGGGTGACCCAGTGGGAACGTGGGTCTGATCCGATGAGCCGGCTGACGTTCTCGGCAGACTTCGACCGGTATGGCCGCTCGGGCGCCATCGTCGCCCTGGCCGTGCCTCGAGGCCGCGATTGGCGGCGCGCTGCCACACCTGTCGAACCCTACCTCGCGACGCTGACGACGACCGTGTCTTGCACTCGAGACGACGCGCGCCGCTACATGCTCGACAGAATTTCGACCTCGACGAGCTTCGAGGTCATCAATGACGGTGCGCTCGACGCGTTTGCGCTCAGCGACCAGGTTCTCCGCGGTCAGGTGGCTCGCAGGATCATCGGCGAGACGGCCAATTTCTTCGATGGCGAGGCCTTCGAGGGTCTGCCAGCGGGCCAGATCGGCGATTTCGGTGCGCTCGTTCGCGCTGAGTCCCTGGTGCTGACCTCGGAGCTTCTGGACTCGGCCTATGGAGCTGGCGCTTGGCCAGCGTGTCTACACAGTGCCGCGGCCCCCTGGCCGGCGGAGTATCCCGGAGATTTCAGGACGCGAACCTCGGCCTTCGCGGGCTACTCCCGCCGTTCGCCGGCGGCGGACCCCGCCCAGGTAGGCTACTTCACCAGCACCATCCTGCGACGATACGACTTTCAGACCGCAACACGGACTCCTCGCGGGCTGCTGGTCGCCAGCAGGGATCCTCTCGGCCACGAGACGTCGATCTCGTACGACCCGTTCGCAATGCTCACCGTTCGTGTTCAGGGACCCACCGGGCTCGCCTCGATGGCGCGCAACGACTACCGGGTGCTCCTGACCAGCGAGCTCGAAGACGCGAACGGGAATCGAACCGCCGTTGGGTTCGCACCGCTCGGTCTCGTGGAGAGAGTCGCCGTCATGGGTAAGGCAGGCGAAGCGGCGGGCGACACGCTCGACACGCCTGGCACACTGATCCAGTACGAGCTGACAGCGTTCGAGCGCGGCCAGCCCCTCTCCGCGACCTCCCTGAGTCGCGTGCATCACGCGAACGACGCCACGGTCCCGGCGGCGGCTCAGGACGAAACTGTCCGGGTGACCGAGTTCTCAGATGGCCTGGGTCGGCTGCTGCAGACGCGCAGCCAAGCGGAGGACCTCGTCTTTGGAGACCCCTTGCTGGGTGACTCCGGCCTCTCAGCGGATCAGGAGGCACCGGTCGGGGCCGCGGTTGGCAGGAGACGCACGCCTGATGAGCCTGAGCGTGTCGTCGTCAGCGGTTGGCAGACCTACGACAACAAGGGGCGTGTGGTCGAGAAGTACGAACCTCTCTTCGACCATGGCTGGGACTATCGTCGACCCAGCGCGAGCCCCCTCGCGCCGAAGGCAACCCTGGTCTTTGACCCACGTGGGGAGATGGTCCGCACCATCAATCCCGACAGCTCGGAGGTGCGGGTCGTCCACGGCGTTCCGAGCCGGCTGACGGATCCAGACGATGCCGTACCGACTCCCTGGGAAGCCTACGTCTACGACCCCAACGACAATGCCGGCCGGACCCATCCGGGCAGCACTGCCGGCATGGAGCATCACTGGAACACCGCCTCGAATACTGAGGTCGACGCTCTCGGGCGGGTTGTGCGCCGTACGGAGCGACTCGGGCTTCTTCCTGGCGATCAGCTTGGTGCCAGATTCTCCTACGACATTCGCGGCAATCTGATCTCGGTGACCGATCCGATGGGTCGGATCGCGATCTCGAAGTCCTACGACCTGGCGAACCGGGTTCTGAGGACTGAACGACTGGATGCTGGCGTTTCCACAACCGTGTTCGATGCCGCTGGGACAGCCGTCGAAGAGCGCGACAGCCGTGGTGCGATGCGCCTGCAAGCACGCGATGCGCTCCTCCGACCCGAGCTCCTGTGGGCCCGTGACAGCCTGGACGGACGCGTCACGCTTCGCGAGCGGATCGTCTACGGGGATCAGGAGGACCCGAGCTCCAGCCTCTCGGCCAACCAGATGGGCCGCCCGGTTCGTCACTACGATGAAGCGGGTGTCGTGCTCTTTCCGATGTACGACTTTCATGGAAATGCCTTGGCTCGTATTCGGCGAGTGATCGCAGGCTCCCACCTGGCAGCGGTCACGACCGGCCAGCTCTTCACAGTGGACTGGACGGCACCCCCTGGAGTGGCCGAGCGCGACCACGCTGAGACTCTGCTGGATCTCCACGAGTACCGCACCGACCTCGTCTACGACGCATTGGGCCGGGTGACCCGGCTCGAGCATCCGACCGACGGCGAGGGCGATCGAAAGATCTGTGTCACGAAGTACAGTCGGGCGAGTGCGGTAGAGAGCGTCACCCTGGCGGGCCAGCCCATCATCGAGCATGTCGCCTACAACGCCAAAGGGCAGCGCACACTGGTCCTGCACGGCAACCGCGTGCTCACGAGGTACGCCTACGACCCGCGCACGTTTCGACTGGCCAGGCTGCGCAGCGAGCATGTCATCAGCGACGGCTCAATCCACCGCCCCGCCGGCTCCGTGCTGCAGGACATCGCATACGACTACGACCTCTCGGGGAATATCGTGGCGCTCCACGATCGAGCGCCGGGCAGCGGCACCTCCGACGATCGCAGTCGTCTGGACCGTGTTTTCACACATGACGCCCTCTATCGACTGCTCAGCGCAACCGGTCGCGAGTGTGGCCAGGCCTCGACGGCAGCTCCTTGGGACGACTCGGTTCGCTGCGAAGATCCCACGCGCAGCCGCCGGTATGCTGAGTCGTACGTGTATGACCTCGCCGGGAACCTCACCGAGCTCCATCACCGCGCCGAAGCGGGGAGCTTTCGCCGAAATCTGACCCCGGTGCCTGGCTCGAATCGACTACAGCTGCTCGAGGTGGCCGGAACGAGCTATCGCTACCAGCACGACTCCGCGGGCAACATGGTCCGTGAGGGTGAGTCACGCCACCTGGCGTGGGATCACAGCAACCGATTGCGCACATTCAGGGAGCAAGCCGGAGCCGGTCCCGCGGCCCAAGACGGCCAGTATCTCTATGGCGCCACCGGCGAGCGGGTGGTGAAGTTCATGCGCAAAGGCACGGTGCTCCAGACGACCGTTTATGCCGGGAATAGCTTCGAGCACCACACGCTGGCTCGTGGCGCCAGCCTTGCGCAGCAAAACAACTACATCTCGGTGGCGGGCCCTTCGGGTCTCGTAGCCCTGCGGCGGGTCGGGCCCGCACTGGGCGGCGGCCCGGCCCCCGAGCTCACCCTCTATCTGAACGACCACCTCGGCAGCGCGAACGTGTCGATGGACGCCACAGGAGGTTGGCTTAGTCGCGAGGAGTTTGCGCCGTTCGGTGAAACCACCTTCGGGGGCTTCGCCAGGAAGCGGTTTCGGTTCACGGGCAAGGAACGCGACGACGAGAGCGGATTTAGCGACCACGGTGCTCGCTACTACGCCCCGTGGCTCGCACGATGGACCGGCTGCGATCCCCTCGAGCTCAGCTCCGCTTCGCTTGGCTCCAGTCCCTACACCTACGTGCAGAATCGCCCTGTGGTCGCCGTGGATCCCGACGGACGGCTCGCATGGCTCGTCGTCATCTTCATCGCCGGCGGCGGCATCATGATGTCCGAAGGCGAGGAGGGCAAGGAAGCTCCGTCCGACCTCGAGCTGGCCCTCAACACAGCCACGTTCGGCATCTCGATGGGCGTCGGTGGGGCGATCGGCAAGCTCGGCCAGTCGGCCGGCGCCGCCATCATCTCCAAAGTCGCCGGCCCAGTCGCGGGCCGGATCGGAGGGGCGGTGACCGCTGGTGCCCTCGGTGGTGGCGCCGCGATGTCCTTGCAGTCGGTCGGCTCCCAGGCAACTCAGGACCTCATGAACAGGAGCCTCAGCTCACCGGAGACCTACGCAAACCGCGCATGGTCAGGCTGGAAGACTGGCGCGGCGCTCGGAGGCGCGATTGGGCTGGCCGGGGGGCTGATGTCGGAAGGCGGCGCCCTGCTCACCCGGCCCCGCCCCGCGGCGGTCGAGACACCGGCTGCGCAGACACCACAGAAGGCCCTCGGGCGCCCCACCTCGAGTCCCACGATCAGGGGGGCCGGGGCGGGAACGGAGGAATTTCAGGCTCGCTGGCCTGGAGATCCGAGAGCCGCCGTTGGCGTCAAGGCGAGTGGTGGTGGCGTGGATGTCACCGACCTCTACCGGGGAAATCAGCCGAGCGGAAGTGGAGGTGCGATGCTTGCGGATACACTCAAGAGCACCGGGTTCGCGCGGCCATCGTTCATCAGGCTACCGAACATCGTGAATCCGCGGACGTTGGCGGAGTTGGAGGCTGGCGTTGCGCCGGGGCAGACCCTGCTTGGCAAGTCGGTGACCAACGCAGTATCGGAGCTGGGCGGCACGATCACGGGCTGGAGCCAGGGCACTCAGGGCGGCAAGAAGTGGATCAGCGCCAACATCGGGTGGCCATGACGCCCGACGCGCTGCGCGCTATCATGCGCCGGAGGATGGACGGCGATTGGCAGTACTTGGCAACCGCAGCTGGCGAGCCTGGCTTGGTCGATTTCACGATACGTGCTCTCAGCTCCAGCGAGCTGGATAGGGGCCACGACGCGATTGATCCGTTCCTCAGCCACGTTCCGGAGCGAGTCGAGGCATTGGCTGCATTCGACATCAACCGTTTGGTGTCTTTGGCCCGCACCTGGCGCCTCCCCGAGGAGGTGAGCGGGCTGCCATGGTGGGACCGAGCCTGGATAGCTGCCCTCCGCCATGTCGCGCCGAGCGGGGTTATCACTCCTTCGCAGGCGCGCTTCGGCAACCTTGAATGGTTTGCGTCCATGATCTGGGACCCGCCCGAAGTCGATGAGGTCTCCTGGCACGAGCTCAAGCAGTCCTCCACCAGGACCTACCAGATAGGCTTGCCAAGACTGGCGAGGGCGAAGTTGCGAGAACAGCGGATTACCGCAAGTGACCTGCTGGACGCCGATCCTTGGCTGCTACGCTTGCTCCGGGGGCGGACCGACCGCCTCGAGGCCGATGCGAGGGCCTTGCTCGACGAGCTCACGGTGGCTGCACTGCAGAAGGGTGAGGACGCATCCATCCTGCTCGAGACCGCCTGCGCGGTGTCGGACAGCGCCGCGCGCGCCCGGTACTCCGACATGGTTGCCGCCACCCTCGCAACGCTGTCGACTCCGGAACCGCTCACATGCTGCTGCTACATCCTCCTCGGGAACGGCTGGCAACTCCCATGACCGGAGCGGGTTGCTCCAGGCCACGGCCACCTGACGGCCACGGAGAGACGCGCGATGGCTAAGCTGATGTAAGTACTATTAAAACTGGTGGAGGCGGCGGGAATCGAACCCGCGTCCGGGCTGGCTCGGTAGGAAGATCTACGTGTGTAGTTGGTGGTTTATTTGGGGTCTAAGGACGCCCGCCAACAGGCTTCCCGGACCCTAGCCCGTCCTGCATTTCGCTCCCGGGGCGACAGACGTTCCTCGGTTGCTAGCCTGATTGATGACGGTTCCTTTGACCCCCAGGCGGAGAGTCGCGGACCCGGCTCTTCATCCGGTGTTAAGCGGCGAGAGCGTACGCGTTATCGTTCGCGTTTGTTGCTTGCCCGTTTTTACGTGGCCTCGGGCGCCACGACACGCAACCTCCTGCTCTGCTCAGTCCGTCGAAACCATGTCGCCCCCGGTTCTCCTTGAAACCGTGATCCAGAAGGTAGTCGCCCCCCGGGGGGTCGTCAACCCTGGGTCAGTTGCCGGCCGCGCTCCCGAACACCGTGGTCCGCCAGCTGGCTTCATAGCCAGCCAGCCCTGCGCAGCCGCCCACGGGGGCCAGGCAGGCCTGCGACCGGGCGGCATAATCGGCTGCGGTGCGCACAATCGGCCGGTCGGCCGCCAGGGCGCCGCCATAGAAGACCACGTCGAGGCGGGTCGCGAAGTCGCTCGGCCCGCAGTACTCGCGCAGCAGGTGGGCGCCGCACAGCTGGTACTGGGCCTCGGCCCAGTAGCCCATTGCGTACGAGCTGAAGCCCAGCGCCACCGCGTCGGAGCGGCCGTCGCGCCAGGCCCCCAGGTAGGCGCCATAGTCGGCGTAGGTCTCGTAGATCCCGCGCCCGTTCACCCCCACGCCGACACCCGGCAGCACCGGGCCGAGGTCGGGCGCCACCGTGAAGCCCGAGGCCTCGAGCTGCGCGCGGGTCTGCCACTTGGCCGCCACCAGCGCGGCCTGCTCGGTGGCGCGGGTGCCGAACAGCCCGGCGCCGGCGGGCGCCACCCAGGCGCGATCCTGCAGCGCATACAGGTCGTCGACGTGCTGCAGGTACAGCGGCGTGGCGTGGCCGAAGTCGTAGGCCAGCCCGGCGTGGGTGCGGTTCAGGTAGTGGCCGCTGCGGCGGTCGAGATCCATCGTCCCCACCAGCAGCAGCGGCAGGTTCACGCTGCGCCCGAGGTCGGACAGGATGTGCGCCGCCGACTGGCAGCCGAACACCGCGTTGACCCCGCTGCCCGTCGCGCTGCCCGGCCACGGGCGCAGCCGCTCGCGCAGCGAATAGCCGTAGGCCGGCAGCACCGCGTCGGTCGCGCCGGCGCCGTGGTAGACGTTGCTGGCCACCCACCAGGTCAGGTTGCGCAGCGTCTCGGCCGCGCTGGCGCCCAGCAGCGAGCGACCAGCCAGGTTACCCGGCCCCAGCGCCACCCGGCGACCATCGCGCGGATCGCACAGGTAGCTCGGCGCGTTGCTGCGTCGCGCCGGTGACTGGAAGCCGACCCCGGGCGCCGCGTACGCCGGCACCTCGGTGGCCTGGCTGGGCACCACGATCGAGAGCAGGCTGTCCGAGGCCAGCAGCCAGCGCCGCTCGCTGGGTGCCAGGTCGTGCAGCGACCACGGCACCAGGCCGCCGAGCTCGACCTGCAGCGCGCCCGCGACCTGCGCGGCGTAGAGGTCGAAGCCCTGCGTGGCCGAGAAATACAGCGCCGACGCCCGCGTCGCCGGCACCCCGGTGGCGCGCTGCGTGGTCGGGTCGGGGCAGGTCAGCGGCAGCGCGCGGTCGTCGAGCAGCGCCTGGTACAGCTCGTCGAGGCGCGCGCGCTCGGTCACCGTCCAGCTCGGGTACGGCACCCGGGTGCCGTCGGGGCGCTGCCACTCGGTCGCCGCAGCCAGGTCGGGACATGCCGCCATCACCGGCCCCAGCGTGCGCACCGGCGCGCCGCCAGCGCCGCGATAGCTCAGGCGACACGGATCCGGCGCCGCGTCGGGCGACGCCGCGTCCGCCATCATGACGCTGCCATCGCCACCACCACCTGCGTCCGCACCACCACCAGCATCGCCGCCAGCGCCGGCGTCGACCGCCGCGTCGGCCTCCACGTCATCCCCCCCGCCGCCTCCACCACAGCCAGCCGCGACCACCACCATCGCCAGGACCATCGCCAAACGCATGGATCTGCTACGGGAAAACAGCCCTTGACCTTGCCTCTCTCGTCGTGAACGATTTGAACGAATCCATCTCCAACCCCCAAGCATCACAAGGCACATGACGACGCAGTTCACCCAGCGCTTGCACCTCCCCATCCCCGCCGCCGAGGTCTTCGCCTGGCACGAACGGCCGGGCGCGTTTCAGCGCCTGACCCCGCGCTGGGAGCGCTTCGAGGTCGTCAGCGGCGGCACCGGCATCCGTGACGGCGACATGATGACCGCGCGGGTCGGCGTCGGGCCGTTCAGCGCGCGCTGGGTCGCGCGCCACAGCGGTTATGTCGCCGGGCGCGAGTTCACCGACGAGCAGGTCGCGGGCCCCTTCAGCCGCTGGGTGCATCGCCACCGCGTCACCCCCGACGGCCCCGGCGCCGCCGTGCTCGAGGATCACATCGACTATGCGCTGCCGCTGGGACCGCTCGGGCAGGCGCTGGCAGGTTCACCCATTCGCGCGAAGCTCGAGCGGGCCTTCGCATTCAGGCATGCCATGACAGCCATCGATCTCTCGCGTCATCACAAGTTCGCCGGCGCCGGCAAGCTGACCATCGCCATCACCGGCGCCAGCGGCCTGGTCGGCTCGGCCCTGGTCCCCTTCCTCACCGGAGGTGGACACTTCGTCAAGATCTTGACCCGCAAGAAGCCGGACAAACCGGATGAAAGCAGCATATTCTGGGATCCCGCGACGGGCGACATCGACGCCGCCGCCCTCGAGGGCATCGACGCCGTCATCCACCTGGCCGGCGAGAACATCGCGGGCCGGCGCTGGAACGCCGCGCAGAAGGCCGCCATCCTGGACAGCCGCGTCAAGGGCACCCAGCTCATCGCCGCCACCATCGCCAAGCTGAAGCGCCCGCCGCGCGTCTTCATCAGCACCTCGGCCGTCGGCTACTACGGCGACCACGACGACGCCGAAATCCTCGACGAAACCGCAGCCCCCGGTGACGACTTCCTGGCCGACGTGTGCAAGCAGTGGGAGGCCGCGACTGCCCCTGCCAGCGCGGCCGGCATCCGCACCGTGATGATGCGCGTCGGCGTCGTCCTGACCGCCGGCGGCGGCGCGCTCAGGAAGATGCTGACGCCGTTCAAGCTGGGCTTCGGCGGCAAGGTCGGCAGCGGCAAGCAGGCCATGAGCTGGATCTCGCTCGACGACCTCATCGGCGCCTATCACCAGGCGCTGTTCGACGGCTCGCTCAGCGGCCCGGTCAACGCGGTGGCGCCGAGCCCGGTCACCAACCGCGCCTTCACCAAGGTGCTCGGCGCGGTGCTGCGCCGCCCCACCATCGCCCCGCTACCCGGCTTCATGGTCAAGGCCATGTTCGGCGAGATGGGCAAGGCGCTGCTGCTGGGCGGCGCCCGCGTGCTGCCCGCCCGCCTGCTCGCGGCCGGCTTCGAGTTCCACCACCCCACGCTGGAGACCGCCCTGCGCCACGAGCTCGGTCGCCCCGCACCCGCCACCGCCAGCGCCGCCGCCAGCGCCCCGCCAGCCTGAGCCGCGCTTGACCGCGGGCCAGGCCGCCTCGAAGATCGGCGGCGATGACCAAGGACACCAAGCGCAACGCCATCATCTTCGCGGTCTTCCTCGCGGTCGCCATCCCCTTCTTCATCTGGCTCAAGAAGGACACCGAGGAGGACATGGATCGCCCCCACAAGCGCAAGGGCTGGGGCGCTTCCTGCACCGGCAACAACGAGTGCGACGGCCGCTATTGCATGGACGGCCGCTGCACCCAGACCTGTAGCAAGGACGCCAACTGCCCCAGCGGCACCTGCGTGGAGGCCGAGGCCCGCTACGGCGACAAGCGTCTGACCGGCATCAAGCTGTGCTCGCCCTGAGCCACCCCCTCCGCGACCGCCAGCCCATGTCCGGCCCGCGGTGGCGTGTCACGCCCACCAACTGGCGGGAACGTTGCACCCCGGCTGGCGTATCGCTTCGCCATGTCGCAACGCAGCTCACTCCTCGTCGCCGCCGCCATCGTCGTCGCCGCCGCCGCCTGTGACCGCCCGAAGAAGCGACCGCTGGTCACGAAGGGCCACGCCACCACCAGCGTGTGCGCGCAGAACCCCGCGCTGCCCGCGCCCGCGCCCCCGGCGCCGTCGTCGATTCCGCCCGTGCCGGCCACCGCTGCTGCCCAGCCCGATGTCGCGCTGTTCGCCGCCGCCGGCCTCGGGCTGGTCGCGCTGGGCGACAGCGGCTTCGCGCCGCCGCGCCCGAGCAAGAGCGGCCTCCTCGTCCCCGATGGCGACGCCCTGTGGATCGTCGGCCGCAACGGCGTCGATCACCTGCATGACGGCAAGGTCGACCAGGTCGCCGGCGAGAGCGACCTCGGGCTGGTGGCCGCCGCCGCGGTCGCGCCCGACCACACCCTGTGGGTGGCCGAGTACGACGCGGTCAGACACTACGACGGCGCCGCCTGGAGCAAGGAGGACAAGGAGGTCGTCGGCTCCAAGGACACCAGCCTGGCCGACCTGGTGGTCGATGACGACGGGCGCGTCTGGGTGGTCAGCCCGGTCGGCGTGTTCGTGCGCGGCGCCGCCGGCTGGCAGCGCTTCGGCGAGTGTGACGACACCCGCCAGAACGAGAGCCTGGGCGCGCTCGGCAAGGTGCCGGGCGCCGTCCTGCTGGCGACCTCGGGCGGCGTCTATCGCATCACCAGCAAGGAGGTCACGCGCACCGGCTACGACGACGGCACGCACGGCAGCCCGCGCAGCGTGACGCAGGCCAGTGACGGCACGCTGTGGCTGGCCGACGAGGACACCGCCGAGGAGATCAAGCCCGACGGCAGCGTGCGCAGCCTGCGCGCCGGCTTCTTCGGCCTCGACTACATCAATCGCATCGTCCCCGACGGGCGCGGCCGGGTCTGGATCCTGGGCGGCGGCTTCGCGGTCGTCGATGCCGGCGGCGTGACCTCGTGGCCGACGTCGTCGCTGGCCGAGCTCGGCGCCGGCACTTTCGACATGATGATCCTGGGCAACGGGCCCGCCAAGCTGCCGCCGCCCGGCAAGGGCAAGCTGACCACCAGCGTGACCGGCCACGTCACCGCGGGCGGCAAGCCGGCCAAGGGCGTCAAGGTCATCCTGTGCTCGAGCCCGCGCATGTCGTTCCGCGGCAACCCCTGCGATGGCCAGAGCCCGAAGAAGGCCACCACCAAGGCCGACGGCACCTGGCGCATCGACGGCGTGCCGCTGGGTAGCTACGGGCTGGCCTACTTTCGCGGCGGCTGGACCATCACCGACGGCGACTCCGTCATGGCCACCTCGCCGAGTAACCCGGTCGACATGGGCGGCATCACGTACGACTGACGCCCTCGCGCCGCGCTCGTTGCTGTCCTTGCCGGGGCCACTGAACTTTCGTACAGTCACGCCTCCGGCATGCCCAACATCATCTCCATCCAGCACCTGACCAAGACCTACGCCTCGGGCTTCCAGGCGCTGAAGGACGTCAACCTCGACATCCGGCGCGGCGAGATCTTCGCGCTGCTCGGCCCCAACGGCGCCGGCAAGACCACGCTCATCGGCATCGTGTGCGGCCTGGTCAACGCGACCTCGGGCAGCGTGACCGCCGACGGCCACGACATCGTGCGCGAGTTCCGCGCCGCGCGCGCCAAGATCGGCCTGGTCCCGCAGGAGCTGGCGACCGACATGTTCGAGACCGTGTGGTCGACGGTCAGCTTCAGCCGCGGCATGTTCGGCAAGCCGAAGAACCCCGCCCACATCGAGAAGGTGCTGCGCTCGCTGTCGCTGTGGGACAAGCGCGACAACAAGATCCAGACCCTGTCGGGCGGCATGAAGCGCCGCGTCCTCATCGCCAAGGCGCTGTCGCACGAGCCCCAGATCCTCTTCCTCGACGAGCCCACCGCCGGCGTCGACGTCGAGCTGCGCAAGGAGATGTGGCAGCTGGTGCGCGAGCTGCGCGCCACCGGCGTCACCGTCATCCTGACCACGCACTACATCGAAGAGGCCGAGGAGATGGCCGATCGCATCGGCGTCATCAACAAGGGCGAGCTCATCCTGGTCGAGGACAAGGCCGTGCTGATGGGCCGCCTGGGCAAGAAGCAGCTGGTGCTGCTGCTGCACCAGCCGCTGGCGGCGGTGCCCGACGCGCTGGCCGGCTACCACCTCGAGCTGGGCAAGGACGGCACCCAGCTGACCTACACCTTCCACGCCGAGCGCGAGCAATCCAGGATCTCCGCGCTGCTGACCGATCTCGCCGCGCAGGGCATCGACTTCAAGGATCTGCAAACCCAGGAGAGCTCGCTGGAGGAGATCTTCGTCGGCCTGGTCAGCGGCAACGGAGGCGCCGCGTGAACCGCCACGCCATCCGCGCGATCTACCTGTTCGAGATGCACCGCACCTGGCGCACCCTGATGCAGAGCATCGCGGCGCCGGTGATCTCGACCTCGCTGTACTTCATCGTGTTCGGCTCGGCCATCGGCTCGCGCATGACCGAGGTCGAGGGCGTGTCCTACGCCGCCTTCATCATCCCGGGCCTGACCATGCTGTCGCTCTTGACCGAGAGCATCTCCAACGCCTCGTTCGGGATCTACATGCCGAAGTTCACCGGGACGATCTTCGAGGTCCTGTCGGCGCCCATCTCGTACGTCGAGATCGTCATCGGCTATGTCGGCGCCGCGGCTTCCAAGTCGATCATCCTCGGCACCATCATCCTCATCACCGCGCGCGTCTTCGTGCCCTATGAGATCGCGCACCCGGTGTGGATGGTCGGCTTCCTGGTGCTGACCGCGGTCACCTTCAGCCTGTTCGGCTTCATCATCGGCCTGTGGGCCGACAGCTTCCAGAAGCTGCAGCTCGTGCCCATGCTGGTCATCACGCCGCTGACGTTCCTCGGCGGCAGCTTCTACTCGATCAAGATGCTGCCCCCGTTGTGGCGCAAGGTGACCCTGTTCAACCCCGTGGTCTACCTCATCAACGGCTTCCGCTGGGCCTTCTACGGGACCTCGGACGTCTCGGTCCGCGTCAGCGTCAGCATGACCTGCGCCTTCATGGTGCTGTGCCTGCTGGTGGTGCGCTGGCTCCTGAAGTCGGGCTACCGCCTCAAGGCCTGACGGGCCCGCAGGCGACGGGCGGTGGGCTAGACTCGCATCGGACCACGGGAGGCACCATGATCGACACTCGCAAGCTCGGGCAGGGAGACGTTCGTGTCGGCGCCATCGCGCTCGGCGCCATGGCGTTCGCAGGCTGGTACGGCAGCAGCGACGACGACGCCGGCGTGCACGCCATCCAGCGCGCGATCGACGAGGGCATCACGCTGATCGACACCGCCGAGGTCTACGGCCGCGGCAAGAGCGAGGCGCTCGTGGGCCGGGCGGTCCGCGACCGGCGCGATCGGGCCGTCGTCGCCACCAAGGCGAGCATGGGCAGCCCCGCCTACCTGCAGGAGGCGATCGACCGCAGCCTGAAGCACCTGGGACTCGATCACGTCGATCTCTACTACCTGCATCGCGTCGACGCCGAGGTCCCGATCGAGGACTCGGTCGGCGCGATGGCCGAGATGGTTCGCGCAGGGAAGGTCCGTGCCATCGGCCTCTCCGAGGCGGGGCCCGAGACCATTCGCCGCGCGCACGCGACCCACCCGATCGCCGCGCTGCAAACCGAGTACTCCCTCCTGCAGCGCGATCCGGAGCGCGACCTTTTCCCGCTCACCCGATCGCTCGGCATCACGTTCGTGGCCTACTCGCCGCTGCATCGCGGACTGTTGACTGGCAAGATCCGCACGCCGAGCGACCTCCCCGCTGGCGACTGGCGCGCCCAGGTCCCCCGCTTTCAAGGCGAGCATCTGACGGCGAACGTCGCCCGCCTCGGGCCCCTCGAGGACATGGCTGCCAGGAAGGGCGTCTCGATGTCCTCGGTCGCGCTCGCCTGGATCCTGCGCAAGGGCGAAGACCTCATCCCTCTCGTCGGGATGGGCCGCCCGGAGAACGTCGACCGCAACCTGGAGGCCACACGCGTGCACCTCGACGATGCCGACATGGCCGCGCTCGAAGCCGCCTTTCCGATCGGCTGCGCCGCCGGGCTGCGCTACCCGGAGACAGCCATGGCGGCGCTCGGCCGTGAAGCACCCCCTCGCAAGGCGGCGCTCGGCTAGGCCCCAACCGGGTCGGGGGCGGGCTCGGGCTCGTCGGGTGCGAGCTCGGGGCTACAGCTTCGAGACCAGCACCACGCGATCGCGCTCGGGCGTGATGGCCAGCCAGATCGGCGCCTCGGCGCCGCGCTCGGCGACCCAGACCTCGGCGACGCGGGCGGCGCGCGCGCGGTGGGTGTCGAGGCGCTGCGCGGTCCCGGGGCTCAGCCCATTGGGCGGCGGCGCCACCACGACGCCCTCGCGCAGCGCCCAGGTCGACTCCTCGGCGCTCGCCTTGCGCGTGCCGGTGACCTGGGTGATGAACTTGCACAGCTCGGTCAGCATCAGCTTGCGCGAGCGGTCGACGCTGCGCGAGGCCTGGTCGATGTCACTGAGGCCGGCGCGCGCGACCTGCTCGCGATCGCGATCCTTGACGCCCGCCAGCGCGCTGACGATCACGCACGCGGTCGACAGCCCCCAGTCGATCACGCCGTGCAGCTTGGCCAGGTCGCCAGCGCGGCCGGCGTCGAGAAACCGCGTCAGCGGCATCGGCGGCTTCGGGGGCGTGGCCATCAGCCGGCGACCTTGGCCGGGCGCTCGTCGACATAGTGCGCGCGGCTCTGCCAGAAGATGGTGAACGTCGTCACCGTGCTGAGGGTCGTCATCAGCACCGCGATGATGAAGCGCATGCTGGCGGCGCCCGGCTGCTCGACCAGGATGGCGGCCAGCAGCGCGATGATGGCGAAGCTGCGCACGCCCCAGGCCAGCCCCGAGGGCTGCGCCTTGTAGTGCGCCAGCAGCTGATCCAGGCCGCCCAGCGACAGCTCGAACGCGACCACGACGATCATCGCCCACACCGGCGCGTCGGTGTACTTCACGCACAGCAGGGCCAGGATCGGGATGGTCACCGCGGCCACGAAGCGCACGTGGTCGGCGCCGTCGAGCTGGCGCCCCAGCCGGCGCACGCCGCTGGCCAGGTAGTCCAGGCCCGACAGCCAGGTGATGCCGAGGATGGTGTAGCCCATGAAGGCCAGCATCTTGTCGGGCCCGCCGGCGGCGTTGACGCCCAGGAAGATGGCGAACGACACCGTGAAGATGGCGCCGCCACGGACCTGGTTCCAGCGCTGCAGGACCAGCGCCAGCACGGTGCCCGCCAGCGAGATCCCGACCCCGATGCCGAACAGGAGGTTCATGCGCTCGCGGTCGTGCACGCCGATGAGCAGGAACGCGATCGCGGCGCCGGCCATCTGGAACCAGGTCTTGACCTTGCCGAGGTACGACGACTTCAGCACGATCCCCCGCCGCTCATGGCTGGTGCGCGCCGCGGTGACCAGGAACTCGCGCACGAACACCCCGGCGATGACCCAGGTCGGCATCCAGCCGAGGTCCGCGAACGGCACGAAGACGACCGCCACGAACACCTTGTCGGCGATGGGATCCATCAGGCTGCCCAGCTTGGTGGTGCCGTACTTGCGCGCCAGGTAGCCGTCGACGAAGTCGGTGCACCCGACCAGGGTCATGAAGATCAGCGCGAAGTAGCGTGCGCCAGCGGGGCCGTACAGGCAGCCGGCGCCGACCGGCAGCAGGATCAGGCGCAGGAAGGTGACCTGGTTGGCCGTGATCCACGGCTTGCCACGCGCCGGCGCGCGGGCGGGCGGGGTCGCCGCCGGCTCCGACTCCGACGCCGGTGCGGGTGCAGACGGCGCCGCAGGCTCGGGCGCTGGGTCGGTGGCGGCGTCGGGGGTGCTCACGGGGCGCAAAATAGGGGGCGGGGCCGGCTTGGTCAAGCATGGTGGATCCGTGCTATAGGCACCAGGCTTCGAGGAGGCACTCGTGGGTTTTTCGTGCGGTATCGTCGGTCTGCCCAACGTCGGGAAGTCGACGCTGTTCAACGCTCTGTCCGCAGCCGGCGCCGCGGTGGCCAACTACCCGTTCTGCACCATCGAGCCCAACGTCGGGGTGGTCCCGGTGCCCGACCCGCGCCTCGACGCCCTGGTCGCGCTGTACAAGCCGAAGTCCACGGTCGCGACCACCATCAACTTCGTCGACATCGCCGGCCTGGTGCGCGGCGCCTCCAAGGGCGAAGGGCTGGGCAACCAGTTCCTGGCCAACATCCGCGAGACCGACGCCATCGCCCACGTGGTGCGCTGCTTCGAGGACGACAACGTCATCCACGTCGAGAACAAGATCGACCCGCTGTCGGACATCGCCACCATCGACACCGAGCTGGCGCTCAAGGACCTGGAGTCGGTCGAAAAGCGCCTGGATCGCGCCAGGAAGCTCGGCAAGACCAACAAGGACGAGGCCGCCAACGCCGAGTTCTTCCAGAAGCTCAAGGACGCGCTCGACGCCGGCACGCCGATCCGCGCGCTGACCTTCACCGAGGAGGAGCTGCCCCGGGTCAAGGCCCTGCAGCTCCTGACCTCGAAGCGCGTGATGTACATCTGCAACGTCTCCGAGGCCCAGCTCGGCAAGGCGCCCGGCAGCGACCCGCTGGTCGACGCGGTGCGCAAGCACGCCGCCGCCGAGAACGCCCCCGTGGTCCTGGTCTCGGCCGCCGTCGAGGCCGAGATCGCGACCCTGCCGCCGGAGGATCGCCCCGAGTTCCTGGCTGGCATCGGCCTCACCGAGCCCGGCCTGCACGGCGTCATCCGCGCCGGCTACCAGCTGCTCGACCTCATCACCTTCCTGACCGCGGGCGAGGACGAGTGTCGCGCCTGGACCCTGAAGCGCGGCCTCAAGGCGCCGCAGGCCGCCGGCGTCATCCACACCGACTTCGAGCGCGGCTTCATCAAGGCCGAGGTCATCTGGTGGGAGGACCTCATCGCCCTGAAGTCCGAGGCCGCCTGCCGCGCCGTCGGCAAGCTGGCCATGCAGGGCAAGGACTACGTCATGCGCGACGGCGATGTGGTCAACTTCAAGTTCAACGTCTGACGCCTGACGCCACCGATGACCGCCACCCTGCCCGAGCTCGACAAGGACACCTACTGGCCCTTCATCCGCGAGGCCACCGTGGCCGGCGTGCTGCTGTTCGCGGCCTGGGACCCGCGCTACCGCAGCATCGAGTCCGACCTCGCCGCGCTGGCCGTGACGCTGCCCGCCGTCCGCTTCGCCAAGCTGGACGGCGACGACTGGAACTTCTCCGACCTGCTCAAGGCGACCGCGGTGGCCGACCTGCCCTGCGTGCTGCTGTACCGTCGCGGCGAGTACGCCCAGACCCTGAACGGCGTCCGCGGCCGCGACGAGTACGCCGCCTTCCTGCAGGCCCTGCTCAACCGCTGATCAGCCGGTGATGGCGCCCTTGCTGGCGCTCGACACGATGGCGGCGTACTTGGCGAACACCCCGCGCGTGTAGCGCGGCGCGGGCGCCTGCCAGCTGGCCATGCGCTGCGCGATCTCGGCCTCGCTGACCTCCAGCGTCAGCGTGCGCGCGTCGATGTCGAACACGATGGTGTCGCCGTCGCGCACCGCCGCGATGGTGCCGCCGAGCTGCGCCTCGGGCGCCACGTGGCCCGCCATCAGCCCGCGCGTCGCGCCCGAGAAGCGGCCGTCGGTCAGCAGCGCGACGTGCTCGCCGAGGCCGGCGCCGACCAGCGCCGCGGTGACGCCCAGCATCTCGCGCATGCCGGGGCCGCCGCGCGGCCCCTCGTAGCGGATGACGACCACGTCGCCAGCCTTGATCTCGCGCCGATCGACCGCCGCGAAGGCGTCCTCCTCGCAGTCGAACACGCGCGCCGGCCCCTTGTGGTAGCTGCGCTCGTGGCCGGCCATCTTGATGACGCAGCCCTCGGTCGCCAGGTTGCCCTTGAGGATGACCAGGCCACCGGTCGGCTTGAGCGGCTTGTCGACCGGCACCACGACCTCCTGCCCCGGGGTCTCGCGCGCGCTGGCGGCCTCCTCGCCCAGGGTCTTGCCGGTCAGCGTCAGCGCGCTGCCGTCGCACAGCCCGGCGTCACACAGCCGCTTGGCCACCAGCTGGGTGCCGCCGGCGCGCTCGAGGTCGACCGCGACGAAGCGGCCGCCCGGGCGCAGATCGCCGATCAGCGGCGTCCTCGCGCTGATGCGATCGAAGTCCTCGATGGCCAGCTCGATGCGGGCCTCCCAGGCCAGCGCCAGCAGGTGCAGCACGGCGTTGGTCGACCCGCCGGTCGCGGCCACCGCGGCGATGGCGTTCTCGATGCACTTGCGCGTCAGCAGCGCGCTGGGGCGCAGATCGCGCTCGAGCACGTCCATGACCAGGCGGCCGGCCTCGCGCGCGACGTCGGCCTTGCGCGGCGACACCGCCGACACGCTGGCGCTGCCCATCGGCGACAGCCCCAGGAACTCCAGCGCCATCGCCATGGTGTTGGCGGTGTACTGCGCGCCGCAGGCGCCGGCGCCCGGGCAGGCGTGATCCTCGATGGCCTTCAGCTCGGCGGCGCCGATCTTGCCCTGTGCGTGCGCGCCCACGGCTTCGAAGACGTCCTGGATGGTGAGATCCTTGCCGTCGAGGTGGCCGGCGTCGATCGAGCCGCCGTACAGGATGACGCCCGGGATGTCCAGGCGAGCCAGCGCCATGGCCGCGCCCGGCATGGTCTTGTCACAGCCGACCAGGATGACCAGCGCGTCGAACAGGTAGCCGCGCGTGCACAGCTCGATCGAGTCGGCGATGACCTCGCGGCTGACCAGCGAGGCCTTCATGCCCTGGGTGCCCATGGTGACGCCGTCGGAGATGGAGATGGTGTTGAACTCCATCGGCGTACCACCCGCGGCGCGCACGCCCTCCTTCACGTGCACCGCCAGGTCGCGCAGGTGGTAGTTGCACGGCATGGTCTCGATCCAGGTGTTGGCGATGCCGATCAGGGGCCGCTCGAGATCGGTGTCGGTGAAGCCGATGCCCTTGAGCATGGCGCGCGTCGGGGCGCGCGACGGGCCGGCGAGGAGGGCACGGCTGCGACGATTGCTGGCTGACATGGGTTCCTCCGAAGGCTGAAGCTAGGCTGCGTTGCGCTGACCGAACGTCTTCCACCCCACCAGTGAGCCCACCAGGGCGACGATACCGCCGCCCGCCGCCAGCACCAGCGACCCGCGCAGGTTGTCGCCGGACATCTCGTTGCCGAACAGGCGCACCACCAGGAAGAAGAAGCCGAACACCCCGGCCGCGCCACCGAGCGCCGACGCCAGCAGGATCCGCGTGCGCGCCAGCGCGCCGCAGGTGGCGCCGGTCACCAGCGCCCCCGCACCCAGGCCGATGAGCAGCTGGGCCCCGACCACGCTGCGCTGCGCCGACAGCAGGCCGCCCAGGCTGCGCGCGCTCAGCGCCATCACGGTGAGGTAGGTCAGGAAGCAGCCGCCCAGGACGGCCACCGCGGCATAGACGAGGAACGGCAGCGACGACTTGCCCGACTCGCCCAGGCGCTCGCCCACGAAGGCGCCCAGGCCGCCGCCGACCGCGCACAGCCCGGCCGCGATCAGCGCGCCCTTCTTGGCCTGGCCCAGGGCGAAGATCATGCCGCCGAACCAGGTCGAGTACAGCAGCGCGGCCAGGCTGACGATGACCAGCCCGCCCCCGATGGCGGTCTCCAGGATGGTGCTGCCCCGGCTGGCCCGGGCAGCCAGGAAGCCGCCGACCACAGCGCCCGCGCCCATCACCATGTGGATGGTGTAGCGACCCAGGTCGAACTTGCCGGCAAACTCGCCCACCAGGGCCAGGACCACGCCTCCGGCGACCAGCAGGTAGCTCAGGATCACCGACGCGATCGAGAATCCATTGCGCTCAGCCATCGCGCGCAATCTAGCACGCTGAACCGGACCGTCCGCGAAGTCCTTGCGACCGGGAGATTTGTTAGATAAAGCTGCCCCCATGGCACGCAGCGACGGTGAGTCCAAGGCGCCCAAGAAGGACAAGGCGCCCAGCAAGGCGGCAAAACCGGCCAAGAAGGAGGCCGAAAAGGCCGAAGCGGCCGAAAAGCCCGCCAAGGCGAAGGCAGCTCACGACGACGCTGCGCCGGCCCCCGGCAAGGTCGGACGCCCCCGGAAGGCGCCCGAGCCGGTCAAGAAGCCGGGCGCCCGTCATGACGACGACGACGATGGCGACGACGATGGGGACGAGGAGGCCGCTCCGGTTCGCAACCGGGACGACCAGGTCCCGATGCGTCCGCCGGTGTCGGCCACCGCGGCGCCCGTCGCGGCCAAGAAGCCGCTGCGGCCGGGCCAGGTCGGCGAGGATCCGCCCGCCGTGGTGCCGGCGCGCCGGCTGACCGCGGAGGCCAAGGCCGCGGTCAACGACATGGTCAAGAAGGGCATCCCGCTGGGTGAGGCGCTGGCTCGCGCCGCGTCGTGGGAGACCTTCGTGGCGCCCGCCGTCGATCCCAACGCGCCCAAGCCCGGCATGCCGGGCCGCCCCGAGGGTGCGCCCAAGCCGCGCGCCGCGGAGCCCAAGGACGACGACGACGAGGAGGAAGACGAGGACGGGGACGCGCCGCCCAAGGGCAAGGCGGCCGCGGCCGACGATGACGACGACGACGCCGAGCCCGTGGTCGACGACGACGCCCCGCCCAAGCCGGTCGCCAAGCGCGGTCGCCCCAAGGGCAGCGGCAAGAAGAACTCCGCGACCACGCTGCCGCCGCGCAAGAAGATGGACGACGAGGAGGACGACGAGGCCGGCCCCGAGCGCGACGACCTGTCGGACGACGACCACGAGGTCGACCTCTCGGCCGACGACGATTGAGTCGAAGCGCTAGCCCAGAAATCCAGCCGCGAACGCGTGCGACACCGCGCGCGCCGCGGCCTCCACATCAGGCGCGCGATTCACGAACCTGATCACCGCCACACACGTCGCGCCCGCCCCCGCACACGCCGAGACGCCCTCCAGATCGATGCCCCCGATGGCCACCACCGGCACCGGGGCTGCCAGCGCGCAGGCCTTGCGCAGCAGCTCCACCCCCACCACCGGATCAGGGTTGTCCTTGCTGCGGGTCGCGAACACCGGCCCGAAGCCCAGGTAGTCGGCCCCACCGGCCACCGCCTGGCGCACCTGGTCGAGCGAGTGTGTTGACACCCCGACAAGCATCTTGCGGCCACTTTTCGCAATCAGCGCACGCACCGCAGCCAGCGGCAGGTCATCCTGCCCGACATGCACGGCGTCCGCGTCACACGCCAACGCCACGTCGACCCGGTCGTTGACCACGAACGGCCGCCCGGCCTCGCGCGCGATCGGCCCCACCACCGCCGCCGCCGCCATCAGCTCCGCCGCGCTGGCCGCCTTCATGCGCAGCTGCACGATGCGCGCGCCCCCACGCACCAGCGCCAGAGCCAGCGTGCGCGCCCGCTCCAGCATGGGCAGCACCGGCTGGCCTGGCGCCGTCGGCTCGGCGTCCGCAGGCGACAGATCCACCATGCCGTAGAGGCCACGGAACTTGTGCCAGGCCATCACATCCACGACGACACCCAGCGCTGGTTCCACACGAAGGCCGCGATGACGAGGCCAATCAGCGCCAGCTCCAGCACCCACAGCGGCCAGCGCCAGCGCATCCAGCGCCGCGGCGAGTCGTGGTCCGCGATCACCAGCCCCAGCACCAGGCCGGCCACCAGGCCGCCAAGGTGCGCCATCATGTCGATGTTGCCCTGGAACGACATGATGAGGCCGAACACCGCCCACGACACCAGGCGCTCCTTCATGTGGGCCATCCCGCGCGACCCGCGCCGCAGCAGCGACGTGATGCCCGCCCCCATGACCCCGAACACCGCGCCCGACGCCCCCAGCACCAGCGCCGGATGACCCTGGCGCTGCCGCCACCACGCGCTGACCAGCATGCCCGCGATCCCCGTGATCACGAACACCGCCAGGAAGCGCTGGCGCCCCCAGCGCTGCTCGAAGGCCGCGCCCAGCTGCGCCAGCGCCACCATGTTGAAGGCCAGGTGCAGCAGGCTGCCGTGCAGGAAGCAGGACGTGATGAAGCGCCACCACTGGCCATGGTTCAGCGCCCAGTCCGGGATCAGCGCCCCGGCGCGCATCGACGCCATGCCGGTCGGCCCGCGAAAGATCTGACCGCCCTCGACCATGCGCACGGTCACGAAGTACAGCGCGCCGCACACCATCACCAGCAGCAGCGTGTAGAGCGGCGTGCCCTCGGGCAGCACGCCGGCCAGCGCGCGCCCGGCCCGGTTGCGCATGACCCCGCCGAGCTCGGTGTCACAGCGGCTGCACCTGACCTCGTCGCGTCCCGCCGGGTGCTGGCACTTGGGGCAGACCTTGTGCTCGTAGCGCAGGGCGCGTGACCGGTTCTCGGCGCTGCGCGCGCTGCGTCCCAGCCCCGCCTTGAAGCGGTCCCAGCGCCAGCGGATCCTGATCCGGCTGGTGCCCACCATGCGCAGGAGATCGTCGAGCAAGCTCATCGTCGGTCGTCTATATTGTCCCAGCCGTGGCCAAGAGCTTGTTCAAGTTGGTCTCCGAGATGAAGCCGAAGGGCGACCAGCCCACCGCCATCAAGGAGCTGATCGCGGGCCTCGAGCGCGGTGATCGCCACCAAGTCCTACTCGGCATCACCGGCTCCGGCAAGACCTTCACCGCGGCAAAGGTGATCGAGGCCGTGCAGCGCCCGACCCTCATCATGGCGCCCAACAAGACCCTGGCCGCCCAGCTGTATGGCGAGTTCAAGGAGCTGTTTCCCGCAGCCGCGGTGCACTACTTCGTCTCCTACTATGACTACTACCAGCCCGAGGCCTATGTTCCGACGTCGGACACCTATATCGAGAAAGACGCGCGGATCAACGACGAGATCGACCGGCTGCGCCACGCCGCGACCTACTCGCTGCTGTCGCGCCGCGACGTCATCATCGTCGCCTCGGTGTCGTGCATCTACGGCATCGGCTCGCCCGAGGCCTACTACGGCATGGTGCTCACGCTGGAGGTCGGCGAGGAGCTCAAGCGCGACGTCGTGCTCAAGCGCCTGATCGAGATCCAGTACGAGCGCAACGACGTCGACTTCCACCGCGGCACCTTCCGCGTGCGCGGCGACACGGTGGAGATCTTCCCGCCGTCCGAGGACGAGACCGCCATCCGCATCGAGTGGTGGGGCGACGAGATCGAGTCCATCTCGCGCGTCGACCCGCTGCGTGGCAAGACCCGCGAGAAGGTCGACCGCGTCACCATCTTCCCGGGCTCGCACTACGTCACGCCCGCCGAGAAGCTGCTGGCCGCCATCGACGGCATCAAGGTCGAGCTGCGCCAGCGCCTGGAGGAGCTGGGCAACCAGATGAAGCTGCTCGAGAAGCAGCGCCTCGAGCAGCGCACCATGTTCGACCTCGAGATGCTGGAGCAGATGGGCTTCTGCAACGGCATCGAGAACTACTCGCGCCACCTGACCGGCCGCACCGCGGGCGAGCCACCGCCCACGCTGATCGACTACTTCCCCAAGGACTACCTCCTGTTCGTGGACGAGAGCCACCAGACCGTGCCGCAGATCGCGGCCATGTACCGCGGGGATCGCTCGCGCAAGGACGTCCTGGTCGACTACGGCTTCCGCCTGCCCAGCGCGCTCGACAACCGCCCGCTCAAGTTCGAGGAGTGGGAGGAGCGCGCGCGCCAGGTCATCTACGTCAGCGCCACCCCCGGTGACTACGAGCTCGCCAAGGCCGAGGGCGTCGTGGTCCAGCAGGTCATCCGCCCCACCGGTCTGCTCGATCCCGAGATCGAGGTCCGCCCCATCAAGGACCAGGTCGACGACCTCCTGGAGGAGGTGCGCAAGCGCGTCGCCGTGCGCGAGCGCGTGCTGGTCACCACGCTGACCAAGCGCATGGCCGAGGATCTGACCGAGTATTACGCCGATCTCGACGTCAAGGTGCGCTACCTGCACTCCGACGTCGACACCCTGGAGCGCGTCGAGCTGCTCCGCGATCTGCGCCGCGGCGAGTTCGACGTCCTGGTCGGCATCAACCTCCTGCGCGAGGGGCTCGACCTGCCCGAGGTCTCGCTGGTCGCCATCCTGGACGCCGACAAGGAGGGCTTCCTGCGCAGCGAGCAGTCGCTGATCCAGACCTGTGGCCGCGCCGCGCGCAACCTGAACGGCCGCGTCCTCATGTACGCCGACCGCATCACGGCCTCGATGAAGAAGGCCATCGACGAGACCAACCGGCGTCGCACCATCCAGGCCGCCTACAACAAGAAACACAAGATCACGCCGGCCACCGTCAAGCGCGCCATCCTCGACATGGGCGGCACCGGCGGCGCCGCCGACGGCGCGCTCGACTATGGCGCCTCGTCGTCGGCCAAGGCGGCCGAGCGCCTGGCCAAGATGGATCTCGACAGCATGACCGACCTGCCCAAGAAGATCGCCGACATGAAGAAGCGCATGGCCAAGCACTCCGACAACCTGGAGTTCGAACAGGCCGCCGAGCTGCGCGATCAGATCAAGGAGCTCGAGACGCTCGAGCTCACCATGCGATAAGGAGCCCCGGTGAAGGTGAAATCGAGCATCGCGATCGCGCTGGCGCTGTGCGCGCTGGCTGGCTGCAAGAAGGACAAGGCCCCCAAGCAGACCGAGGTCGACCTGCGTCCCGGCGACCGTCGCCCGGTCAGCGGCGCCGACCCCGACGCCGGCAGCGCCGAGCCCGTGGTCCCCGACGCGCCCAAGGTGCTGGCCAGGACCACGCTGGCCGGCGTGCCGGCGCCGATGGGCGCCCCCGTGGTCGACCTCGAGCCGCTGGCCATCAAGGTCGGCGACGAGGCCATCGGCGCCTTCACCACGCCGCCCGCCGGCGAGGGCGCCTTCGTGTGGGGCGACGCCATCGCCGAGGCGGTCGCCAAGGCCGCGCCCGGCACCAGCGTCGTCATCGCTGCCAGCGCCGACACCTCGTTCACCATGCTGGAGGTCGCGGCCCAGGGCGCCGCCAGCGCCGCGCGCCCCGAGCTGCACCTGCGCGTGGCCGGCCCCGGCAGCGACACCACGCTGCTGGCCTGCGCACCCATGGTGGGCAGCTGCCGCGGTCAGGCCCTGGCCGCGCCCGGCGCGGGCGACTTCAAGCTGACCCTGATGCCGGGCCACGCCGCCTCGCTGGCCGCCTTCGTCAGCGACAAGCCCGGCACCATGCTGGGGCCGCTGGACGCCGCCTCGCTGGGCAAGGCGCTGCAGGATCTGGCCGCCGGCTCCACCGCGGTGCTGCACCTCGGCGCCGAGGCCGGGGTCACCACGCAGGACGTGGTTGACGCCCTGTCAATCGACGGTGGCGCACGCAAGCTGATCTTCGTGCTCGGCGCCGCCGCGCAGTAGTCGCCTCGGCCCTCGACCCTCCCTACTTCTTCAGATAGCGCATGCGCCAGACCGGCCAGCCCTTGCGCTGACAGGCCAGGTCGCGTCGCGAGCGCGCCGCGAACGGACTGCCGGGCCAGAAGCTCCACGGCCCGCGCATGTTGACGAACAGGTCGTCGCGCTCCTCGAACACCGCCATGGCATCCAGCGCGACGTCCCAGACGTCGCTGGCGAACGAGACCTCGCCGCCCGGCTCCAGCGTGCTGTGCAGGTCGGCCATCAGCTCGGGGTTGACCACGCGCCGCTTGTGGTGGCGCTTCTTGAACCAGGGGTCGGGGAACAGCAGGTGGTAGCGCGCCACCGGGTGCTGCGCGAACAGCGCCGGCAGGTCGAAGTTCATGTTGGCGAACACCAGCAGCGCATTGTCGAGGCCCGCCGCGCGCGCCTTGCGGTTGACGAAGTGGACCATCTCCTCGCGGATCTCGAGGCCCACGAAGGTGCGCTCGGGCTCGGCGCTGGCGCGCTCCAGCGTGAAGCGTGCGTCGGCGCAGCCCAGCTCGACCTCGAGCGGACGTCCCGGCGGCAGCGCCACCGCGGTGGCGCGCACCTTCTGGTACTCGGCGCGCAGCGGGTTGACGTGCTGCCGGATGCGAAGGCGTGACGACAAGCTATTCGATCTGGAACGGACGCGCGTTCGACGACCGGCCGTCGGCGTTGACCACGACCTGCGTCGCGCCGCTGGCGCCGCCCGGGATGACCACCACGATGCGGGTGTCGCTCCAGCCCAGCACGCGCGCGGCGCGGCCGCCGAAGCTGACCGTGCCGCCCACCGGGGCCGGCTCGCCAGCGAAGCACAGCGCGGTGCTGGCGTCACGCGACGGCCCACCGTCCAGGCGCACCCCGGCGTCCGCGACCAGGGCGCTGCCGCCGTCGCGCAGCCCGCCGTCGTCGCCGCCAGCGCCGAAGCGCACCCCGAGCACGTGCACACACTCGCCCGGCACGCCGCGCGCGGGCGCCAGCTCGTCGAGGCGCGGCAGGTCGGAATCGCCGTCGTCGTCGCCACAGCCGACCAGCGCCAGCGCGGACAGCGCCGCAAACGCCACCATGATCAGCCGTGAGCGCATCGGGCCGGACCCTAACACCCGCACAAAACCGCGTCAAACCGGCGGTTTTCGGCAGGCCGTTCTTGACCGCGGCTCAGCCCCAGGGCAATCATCGCCGCGTGCCCCCCAAGACCAAGCGCGCCCGCCCGGTGCCGCGCGACGAGCGCACCACCCAGCTCATCGCCGCCGCCAAGGACGTGTTCGCCAAGAAGGGCTACCACGCCACCACGGTCGACGACATCACCAAGGCCGCCGGCGTCGCCAAGGGCACCTTCTACCTCTACTTCGACGAGAAGCGGGCGATCTACTACGAGGTGGTGCGCCACTTCCTGCAGCTGGTGAAGGACGTCGGTCGCTCGGTGGCGCAGGACGTCGCCGACGGCGCCGCCTTCCTGGCCCGCGCCCAGCAGGCCGCGCGCGAGCTGATGCGTGTCTTCATCGAGAACCGCGACCTGGCGCGCCTGACCTACCGCGAGTCGATGGGCCTCGATCGCGAGCTGGAGCAGATGATCCAGGGCTTTTACCGCGACATCGCCGAGGTCGAGGCCGACAACATCAAGCTCGGCATCTCGCTGGGCATGTTCCGCGCGGTCGACCCCATGCTGACGGCCTACGCGCACATCGGCATGGTCGAGCGCGTGCTGCTGACCATGCTGGAGACCCCGGGCGTGCTGCCGCCGCCCGAGCAGGTCGTCGATCAGATGCTGTTCATCGCCTTCGAAGGCCTGCGCGCGCGCTAGTCGCGCAGCAGGCCCACGCCAGACCAGGAGTCGTCATGACGGGCTCGCCATGAGAGGCATCAGTGGGCTGGTGCTGGTCCTGTGTCTCGCCAGCGGGTGCCTGCGCAAGAACGCGAGCCCCACCCTGGTCAACACCCGCTGGGGCCAGATCCAGGGCCTGATGGCGGGCATCACCGTGATGCACGCGGTGCAGCCCATCGCCGCGGCGACCGGGGACCTGCCGTGGAAGGACAAGTACTACGTGTCGATCGGGGGCGGCGTGCTCTATGGCGCGACCTTCGTGGGGCTGACCCAGCGCCACAAGTGGCCGCTCTATGTCGCGCTGATCGGTCCTGCGGTCGGCGGCACCGCGGTGTTCGGCGGCTGGGCGCTCGACGCCGCCGGGGCCATCGACGCCACCATCAAGCCCGACACCTTCCAGATCGCTGGCGGCACCTTGCAGGCCGGCGCCTGGCTGATCGCGCTGCAGCTCCTGCGCATCGATCCGCGCTTCTGCACCCCGACGCTGACCAAGGCCAGCGACGACACCAAGCTCACCGGGCTGCGCCTCACCTGGTGAGCGGGCGGAGCGCCTGCGCCCTACTTCTTCTTCGGCGGCTCGGGCTTCTTGCGGTCGGCCTCGGGGTCGGAGACCTGGTACAGCGGCACCGAGTACTGCTTCTTGACCTTGTCGGGGTCGGGCAGGTGGTGCTGCGGCTTGCGCAGCACGCGCGACCAGAACGCCACGATGATCAGGAAGCCGACCAGGCCCGCGACGACGAACGACAGCCTGATGACGCTGTCATATTTCGGCTCGCTCTTGGGAGCCGCGGCGGACAGGTCCTTGCCCTGGAACTGCCGCTTGTCGTCGTAAAAGCCCTTCTGTTCGCCGATGCCGAGCGCCATGGGTGACCGATCCTTACCCTACTTGGGGACCTTTTCCCAATCCTTCAGGAACTTGGCCAGGCCGATGTCGGTCAGCGGGTGCTGGGTCAGCTGCTTGAGCACGCCGAACGGGCAGGTCACCACGTGGGCGCCCAGCTCGGCGGCCTCGACGACATGCATCGGGCCGCGCACCGAGGCCACCAGGACCTCCGTGGTGTAGCCATAATTGCGGTAGATCTTGCAGATCTTGGCGACCAGATCCATGCCGGCGTCGGCGATGTCGTCGATGCGCCCGACGAACGGCGAGATGTAGGTCGCGCCCGCCTTGGCGGCCAGCAGCGCCTGCGTCGGCGAGAAGCACAGCGTGACGTTGGTCTTGATGCCCTCGCCGGTCAGCGTCTTGACGACCTTCAGCCCCTCGGGGATGAGCGGCACCTTGATGACGATGTTGGTGCGCAGGGCGGCGAACTCGTGCGCCTCCTTCAACATGCCGGCGTAGTCGGTCGACGTGACCTCGGCCGACACCGGGCCCTTCACGATGTCGCAGATCTCGAGCAGGACGTCCTTGAACTTGCGCCCCGTCTTGGCGACCAGCGACGGGTTGGTGGTCACCCCGTCCAGCAGGCCCATCGCGTTGACTTCCTTGATCTCGGCGACGTCCGCGGTGTCGATGAAGAACTTCATGCGCCCCTCCGACCTCGGGGATACCCGCGAGGCAGGGCGAAGTCAACGTGCGTTTCGTGGTACACGAGCGCCTCATGTTGCACGTCGGCTGCGTTGGCTTCCACATCCCGAAAGCGCGCTACTTCGCGAAGTTCTCCTTCGTCGAGATCGCGGACACGTTCCTCAGCCCGCTGCGCGCGGCGACCCTCAAGAAGCTGCGGGTCGGCGCTCCCAAGGACTGCGTCTTCGCGATGCGCGCGCTGCAGACGGTGACCCACCCGGTGGGTTCGCCTCCGCACGCACGCCTGGTCCCGAAGCCGACCCCGCAGGCGGCCCTCGAGATGGGGCACCTGCAGGACAGCGCCGAGGTGCGCGCCGGCTGGGCCGAGACGCTGAAGGCGGCCGAGGCCCTGGAGGCGCAGCTGATCATCGTCGAGACCCCGCCCAGCTTCACCCCGACCGCGAGCAACCGCGAGGCGGTGCTGCGCTTCTTCAAGGGTGTCGAGCGCGCCGGCCGCACCCTGGTGTGGGAGCCGCGCGGCCTGTGGGAGCGCAAGGCCGCGCTCAAGCTGGCAACCGACGCCGGGGTGGTGCTGGCCGAGGATCCCCTGGGCGACCCCGCCGATGAGCTGGAGCCGAGCGGCGCCGAGGTCGTCGTGCTGCGCGTGCGCGGCCTCGGCAACTCCCGCATCTCGGAGCGCCAGCTCGAGAAGGTGCTGCTGGCCTGCGCGGGCGCGCGCGAGGCCTATGTCCTGTTCGAGACCCCGATGGCGACCAAGGACGCCGAGCGCTTCCTGGCCCTGAAGGACGAGCTGCTGGCCGCCGCCTCAGACGACGCGGACGACGACGACGACGCGGATGACGACGACGCGGACGATGCGGACGATGCGGACGACGACGACGAGGACGAGGACGAGGACGACGAGGACGAAGACGACGAAGACGACGAGGACGAAGACGAGTGAGCCTGTCGGACGTCGAGCTCGCGCATGTCGCGACCGAGCTTTCGTCCAGCCTCCTCGGCGCCTCGGTGGCGCGGGTCCGCCAGCTGGGCGAGCTGACCTTCCTGCTCACCACGCGTGATCACGACCTCCTCCTGTGCGCCCGCCCCCGCGTCGCCCGCGTCCACCTGGTCCCGCACCAAAAGCCGGTCGAATCCCCGCCGTCCCCGTTCGCGCTGTCGCTGCGCAAGGAGCTGCGCACCGGCCGCCTGGTCGCCGCCAGCGCCACCCCCGGTGACCGCGTCCTGACCCTCGATTTCGGCTCGATTCGCCTCATCGCCGAGCTCAGCACGCTGCCCAACCTGATCCTGGTCGCGCCCGACGACAGCATCGTCGCCGCGCTGCACCCCACGGCCGGCAAGCGCACCCTGCTGGCCGGCCAGCCCTACCAGCCGCTGCTCGCCGACCCCGCCGCCCCGGCCGCGTCGTGGCGCGGTCGCGATCGCTTCGGCCCACCGCCCGGCACCTCCTCGCGCATCGCCGCCGCCTACTCCGTCCTGGAGGAGGAGCTCGAGCGCACCACCCTGCTGCGCTCGCTCACCACCACGGTCGACCGCGCGCGCACCCGCACCACCCGCCTCATCGCCGCGCTCGACGCCGACCGCGCCCGCGCCGAGGCCGCCCAGCTGTACCGCAAGTATGGCGACCTCCTGCTCGCCCACCTGCGCGAGGTGCCGCGCGGCGCCAGCGCGGTCACGCTGCCCGACGACTTCACCGACGGCGCCCCGCTCGACATCCCGCTCGACCCCGCACGCGCCCCGCGCGACAACGCCGCGCGCTTCTACCAGCTGCACAAGAAGATGGCGGGCAGCCTGGCCACCATCGACCAGCGCCTGGCCCAGGCCCACGCGCGCGCCGCCCACCTCGACCACCTCGCCACCAAGCTGGCCGCCCCCGAGGTCCACGACGACCTCGAGGCCCTGCGCGCGCTGGCCCGCACCGTCGAGACCACGCTCCCCGCCGCGCCCCCGCGCAGCGCCCGCGAACAGCGCGACGTCCGCGAGCGCGCCGCGCTGCCCTACCACGAGTTCGTCTCCGCCGCCGGCGACACCATCCTGGTCGGCAAGGGCGCACGCCAGAACGACGAGCTCACCTTCCGCCACGCCCGCGGCAATGACCTCTGGCTGCACGCCCGCGAGGTCCCCGGCTCCCACGTCATCGTGCGCCTCGGCGCCGGTCGCGCCATCGTCGAGGCCACCCTGCTCGACGCCGCCACGCTGGCCGCGCACTACAGCCAGGCGCGCACCGCACCCGAGTCAGGCGTCGACGTCAGCTACACCTATCGCAAGCACGTGCGCCGAGCCGGCCGCGACGCGCCCGGCCTCGTCACCATGGCCAGCGCCAAGACCATCCGCATCCGCATGGACGAAGAGCGCCTGGCGCGCCTGCTGGCGCAGCGGCCAGCAGCCAGGCCGTAGCGCGCTCAGTTGGAGATGGTGAACGAGAAGCTCGGCGTCGGCAGCGGCGGCGGCGCGCCGGGCGCCTGCTCGTCGATCTCGGGCTCCACCACGGCCGGGGCCGGCGCCTTGATCGAGACGACTGGCTTCTTCACTGCCACCGGCTTCTTCGCGGCGGGCTTCTTCTTCGCTGGCTTGGCGGGCCTGACCGGCTTGGTGGGCTTGGCGGGCTTCTTCGGCTTGGCCTTCGGCTTCGCCTTGGCGGGCTGCTTCGACTTGGCCGGCTTCTTTGCGCTCTTGGTCGGCTTCTTCTTCGGCTTGGCCATGGCGGTCCACCCCTCGGGTGATTCCAACTTAGCGTATGGGCCATTACCGCGTCAACACCAGAGACCCATCACTTTGCATCAATTGATCGATCATTTGCTAAATGATCGCGATCAAAGCCTCACCCGGCGACCATTCTGCTGGCCTCGACGGTTCCGAACCTGAACACGCTTTACAAAGCAAATACCGCTGTCTACCCTTCCCGCTCCATGAAACTGGCTGTCAGTTCGAGCGAGCAACCCCTCACGTCCATCACCACCGACCTCCTCACCCTGGGGGTCTTCGACGACTACCGCGAGGATCGCCGGGTCACCGACCTCGACGCCGCACTGGGTGGCGTCCTGCTGCGCGCAGCCGACGAGGAGCAGTTCAAGGCAAAGAAGCTGTCCAGCTTCGCCCTGCACAGCCACGGCAAGCTGCCCGCCGCGCGCATCCTCCTGGTCGGACTCGGCGCGCGCAAGGACTTCAGCGCGCCCGATCTGCGCCTGGTCGGCGCCCGCGCCGCCCGCACCGCCGCCACCACCTCGGCGCGCTCGGTCACGGTGGCGCCGCCGACCGGCACCGACGCCAGCCCCGACGCCCTGGCCCGCTTCAGCGCCGAGGGGATCTTGCTCGGGCGCTACCGCTTCGACAAGTACCTCAGCGAGGACCGTCGCCAGCGCGACAAGCTGGAGTCGGCCAGCATCGTCGCCCCTGGCGCCAGCAACGCCGCCCTGACCCGCGCCGAGCACACCGCCGCCGCCATCGCGCGCACCCGTGACCTGGTCAACGAGCCGGCGGCCGCCGCGACCCCGACCCGCCTGGCTGAATTTGCCGGTGAAATGGCTCGTGAGCACGGCCTCGAGCTGAAGGTCCTGGGTCGCGCCGAGTGCACTGCGCTGGGCATGGGCATGTTCGTCGCCGTGGCCCAGGGCTCGCCCCAGGAGCCCAGGTTCATCCATGTCACCTACAAGCCGAAGAAGCCGAACGGCAAGCGCGTCGCGCTCATCGGCAAGGGCGTGACCTTCGACTCGGGCGGCCTGTCGCTCAAGCCGTCGCCCGGCATGGAGGATATGAAGACAGACATGACCGGCGCCGCGACGGTGCTGTCCACGATCGCTGCGCTGGCCGACCTGGAGTCACCCTTCGAGGTCCACGCCATCGCCGCCTGCACCGAGAACATGATCGGCGGCGGCGCTTACAAGCTGGGCGACGTCTTGCGATCAATGAACGGCAAGACGGTGGAGATCAACAACACCGACGCCGAGGGTCGCCTCACCCTGGGTGACGCCTTGACGTACGCCCTTGGCCTGAAGCCGGACGAGATGTTCGACTTCGCGACACTGACTGGCGCATGTGTGGTCGCTCTCGGCCCGCACATCGCGGGTGTGATGACCAACAACCAGCCGCTCGCCGACGCCTGGCTGAAGGCGGCGCGCAGCGCCGGTGAAGACATGTGGCAGCTGCCGCTGCCCGAGCGCCTCAAGGAGCAGCTCAAGTCCGAGGTCGCCGACATGAAGAACACCGGCGAGCGCTATGGTGGCGCCATGACCGCGGGCCTGTTCCTCAAGGAGTTCGTCGGCGACGTGCCCTGGGTCCACATCGACCTGGCCGGCCCCTCGGCCACGACCAAGGAGTGGGGCCACCTGTCCGTGGGCGGCACTGGCTTCGCGGTGGCCACCATCATCGAGCATCTGGTCTGACCCACACTCCCCGTGGGCCACTGAAACCATTACCGAATTTGCCAGTTTTGACGCAGTGACCGCGGCCACGCCGCGGTGCGTTCTCCGTGCAGCTACGCGCACTTCGTCATGGGTTAATGATTGAAGTGATTGCCGCGCCGTGTTATCGTCTTCGTCGCTCGATTTTTGTGCCTTCTACAGGGAGGTAGTCACGAATGGTGAACTTCCGGATTGGCGACAAGGCGGTCTATCCCGCGCATGGTGTCGCAGAGGTCGTCGGTGTCGAGACCCGCAACATCAGCGGGGCCAGCCACACCTTCTACATCCTCAAGATTCTCGATACTGGGATGAAGATCATGGTCCCGACGCGCAACGCCGACACGGTCGGGCTGCGGGCCGTGATCAACTCCTCTGAGGTGAGCGAAGTCTACGATATCCTTCGCTCAAAGGAGATCTCGGTCGAGGGTCAGACCTGGAACCGCCGGCATCGCGAGTACATGGAGAAGATCAAGACTGGCTCCGTGTTCGAGATCGCCGAGGTTCTGCGCGACCTGTCCCTGCTCAAGGGCGACAAGGACCTCTCGTTCGGCGAGCGCAAGATGCTCGACACCGCCCGCATGCTCCTGGTCAAGGAGCTGGCGGTCGCCAAGAAGACCAAGGAGCAGAAGATCGAGAAGGAGCTCGACTCGATCTTCGCTGCCTAGTCCCCGCCTCCCGCACCACGCACCACGCACCCTGGCACCACCACCCGGCACCACCCGCCTCGCACGCAACAACTGCGCTGCACTGACGAAGACCCTCCCTGTCTGGGCAGTCGCCCAGGGGGAGGTGTCGTCTCATGGCGCGTGACAAGCAGCGGGTCCTGGAACACTCGGCGCGAATCGCTCAGCGCTACCTCGGCTCGGGCCAGCT